>NZ_PVRB01000005.1:0-391934 GCF_002998575.1 Bacillus sp. LNXM65
AGGTTACCCACGTGTTACTCACCCGTCCGCCGCTAACATCCGGGAGCAAGCTCCCTTCTGTCCGCTCGACTTGCATGTATTAGGCACGCCGCCAGCGTTCGTCCTGAGCCAGGATCAAACTCTCCGAGGTATGCAGGATGCATATCACACATGCGTTGCTACACGATGTAGCGAACTTAGCATGTGATCATTTCCTGCCTCGTCAGCGTTTGACTGACTACCTATGATGTTTCATAGGATTTTTTTATAAAAACTCGAATTAACAGGTACGTTTTGTCTTGTTTAGTTTTCAAAGATCACGTTTCAAAATGGAGCGGGTGATGAGAATCGAACTCACGACATCAGCTTGGAAGGCTGAGGTTTTACCACTAAACTACACCCGCGTGATTTGTATTGGCGCGCCCGAGAGGAGTCGAACCCCTAACCTTTTGATCCGTAGTCAAACGCTCTATCCAATTGAGCTACGGGCGCTTAATCAGGCGACTTAATTATCTTAACATATCGTTTTTATCAAGTCAACATCTTTTTAAAATTTGTTTGTCGCATGTGTTTGAATGTCTTTGTTTCAAATACGTCATCAGCGACGAATAAAAATATACCATGGATCACATAAATGGGTCAATACATTTTTCTAAAAAAGTTTCATATTTTTTAAGAAGTGGTTTTTTCTTAGATAAATAGAGATGCAATAGCCCTATTTTCTTCTCTTTCTTCATAATTCTAATGATTCTTAAATAAAATCTTTCTAAATCTAAAGGAGGACAAAACATGGTCACATAGAATTTTTATTTATTGGAAAATTCTTAATATTTTCCAAGCATTTAAAGGAGGTAGGAGATGATGAAAAAGTTCGTCGCTTTTCAAATCATGATCGCTTTGGTGATAGGAGCTCTTATCGGCCATTTCTTTCCTGACTTCGGGATGGCACTGCGGCCAATTGGAGATGGATTCATCAGATTGATTAAAATGATCGTTGTTCCTATCGTTTTCTCTACCATTGTTATTGGTGCAGCTGGCAGTGGCGGTATGAAGAAAATGGGCAGCCTAGGATTAAAGACGATCATTTGGTTTGAGGTCATCACAACCATCGTTCTAGGAATTGGTCTATTGCTGGCTAATGTTCTAAAGCCTGGCGTTGGCCTTGATTTCTCTAAATTAGCTAAGAAAGATATTGGTGAATTAGATGGCTATACGCAGAAAGTCGTCGACTTTAAACAAATGGTACTCGATATCATTCCAACGAATATCGTCGATGTCATGGCTCAGAATGATTTACTTGCTGTCATTTTCTTCGCCATATTATTTGGTGTAGCCGCAAGCGGCATCGGTAAAGCATCCGCTCCTGTTCTCACCTTCTTTGAATCAGTGGCACAAATTATGTTTAAGCTAACGCAGATGGTCATGGTGACAGCACCTATTGGAGTTCTTGCATTAATGGCTGCTTCCGTTGGCCAATATGGCATTGTTTTATTAATCCCAATGATGAAGCTTGTCGGGACTGTATTTTTAGGATTATTCATTATTCTCTTTGCTTTGTTCCCTCTGGTCGCACTGATCTTCCGTTTTAACTACTTCGAAGTTTTAAAAATGATTTGGGATTTGTTCTTAGTTGCCTTCTCTACTACAAGTACAGAAACTGTCCTTCCTCAGCTTATGTCACGAATGGAGAAATACGGGTGTCCAAAAAGAATCGTTTCCTTTGTCATTCCATCTGGTCTCTCTCTCAATTGTGATGGATCAAGTTTATATTTATCGGTTTCCTGTGTGTTTCTTGCACAAGCGTTTGGTGTCGACATGAGTTTGTCACAGCAGCTTTTGATGATGCTTGTTCTTGTGTTAACAAGTAAAGGGATTGCAGCAGTGCCATCCGGTTCACTCGTCGTTCTTTTGGCAACCGCCCATGCAGTAGGTCTTCCAGCAGAAGGCGTCGCCATTATCGCCGGTGTTGATCGAATTATGGATATGGCACGAACAGGTGTGAATGTTCCAGGGCATGCCGTTGCATGTATTGTCGTATCGAAATGGGAAAAAGTATTCCGTGAGTCCGCATGGGAAGTTCCAAAAGCAGGTGAGGAAACAAAAGGGATGTAATGTTATATGAAGGAAAGGGGTTCCCCTTTCCTTTTCTTATAATAAAAATGCTTGCTTTAGGACCGCTTTGCCTTGAGGTTGCAGCTGCACTTCTGCATATGCGCCATTAATCAGCGTCATTTGTGGCGGGACATGCCCACAATCTATATCGTAGAAAATGGGGATTTGTAATTCCTTTTGTAATTCTTCATATACATCCCGATAATGATACCCTTCTACAGGCACATCAACTGCACTTCGCCCAAACATGATACCTGAACAGTGGTCAAACCACCCGGCTAGTTTTAATTGAACAAGTGATCTCTTCATGCTGGTAGCATTTAATGCGCAGTTTTCGAAGTACCAGAGAATCGGTTCACCTTTTATGAATGTTTCCTGAAAAGCTTTAACGTCTCCAAAAGGTGTCCCCGCTAAGTGACGTATGATATCAATGCAGCCTCCCATCAGTCTCCCCTTCACCGCCATCTCCTGCGGATGAACCGTGCGCCATCTTGTAGGCTCTGTTAAATGAAAGACATGTTGACTCGGGGTGTCATGCTGCCATTCCTTTTGATACTTATATGAAGAAAACTGAGTAATGTCCATCTCCTCTTCTGTGGAAAGCACTTTTTCCCACATAGCAGTCGTTTGATCAGACTCTTCCCCTCGTAAATCCACTAAGTTTGGGCCATGTGCTGTAGCAATGCCTGTTTTTAATGTAAATGCCAGCAAGAATGCACTCGTATCTGAGTAACCAAGAATCCACTTTTTGTGCATCGTTGAGAAATCAAGGTGCTCTAGCACTTCCATAAGAAGCTCTCCTCCCCATGGCGGGATGATGTGGTCAATCTCTTCGCACGTCATCATATACTGAAGCTCGTTTGCTCGTTCTATGGCAGGCGCTGATTTTGCCTTTTCCTGGTGCCATACCGTCTCTCCACATGTGACATCATAGCCTCTTTTTTTCATTCGTTCGCATGAGAGCTGAAACATGTCATGCAAAGATGGCTGTACACCTGAGGAAGGTGCTGTGACACCAATCGTTTGTCCTTTTTGTAAATGCGGAAATTGTATCATCCTGTTTCCCCCATCCTCTCTCAATCTCTCAAACCTACCCATTTTAAAGAAAATGCCCCTTTTACAAGGGACATCTCCTCTTATTCCTTTTGACGCAGCACAGTATAGACCCCTGCAAATATACATAGAATTCCAATGAATGAGCGTAATCCCATTTCTTCTCCCAAAAGCAGCCAGCCAAGAATGGCACCTACGATCGGTTGAAAGAAAAAGAATAGACCTCCGCTTGAGGCATCCATCAATTGAAGCCCTCTATTCCACAAAAAGAATGCTAAAGCTGTTGAAATGATGCCTAGATAAAGAATACCGCCCCAAATCTCTGGCCTTGCCATCTGCTCCACATCTAGGTGAGGTAAACGAAATAATACTGGCGGTGTTAAAACAATGAATGCAATGATGATCGCATATGTGGTTGTCACCACCTGAGGGTATTTTCCTGGAACTCGTTTTAGCAAAACAGACATAAGCGCCCATGTTAAAGCAGCGATGACCAATGAAAGACCGCCAACAAATTCATCTGTTTGCACTGCGACTGGTCCAATCATGAGCAATACACCTGCTGTAGCAAGCAGGATGGATGCGCACTTTCGAACAGTCATGGCTTCTTTTAATAGAAAGAACGCAAACAGCACCATAAACGCAGGTGTTGCAGATGTGATAACGGCCCCCATTTGTGCAGACGTATACATCGTCCCGATTTCTTGGGTCACGATGGAAAGAAAATTTCCGATCAGCCCAATCACCACTATAAGTGGGATATCTTTTTTATCTAATCGAAAGGAATAGCCCAAGCGCCAAATGGTGAACACCAAAACGACTCCTGCTACAGCATATCTCATCCAAACGAGCTCAAGTGGCGGAACAACCGCTACTGTTACTTTGACAACAACGTACATGCCGCCCCAAATACTTGCAGCGATTGCTAGGTAAAGGGCGCCTATATATTTTTCATTCATCTTTTTCCCTCCGTTACTGGATATTTTGATGACCATATCCACAAACGGAGATCACTCTCCGTTATGGACGGAGGGCATTTGGAACATCATGTTCAAACAAAGGCTTCCATAGCATTGCCGTCACTCCAATTATTTTTATTTTCTGATACTTTATAACAAATTCTGGTTGACTTCAATCCTTTTTTGTCACCTTTTTTCTTCATATAATAGAAGATAAGCGGCTATTGACATGCTGAATTCGTTTTCATATAGTAAGTAAAACTATAGGTGGTCACGCAGAAAAGGAGTAGAGGTCGTTGGATATTGAAGCTAGAAAACACATTCCCAGCACGGAGCATGAACCATTTCTCGAGGGAATAAAAGATTGTGTGCCAACCCTGCTTGGTTATATGAGTATTGGGTTTGCCTTCGGAATTGTTGGAATTAGCGCACAGTTGAGCTTATGGGACATTGCGCTTCTATCAATCTTTATTTATGCAGGTGCTTCACAGTTTATTATCTGTGCACTGCTTGTCACTGGAAGTCCCCTTTCCGCTATTATTCTCACTACATTTATTGTGAATCTGCGTCATTTATTGCTCAGCCTGACGCTGGCTCCTCATTTTACACGCTACTCTGTGAAACAAAACATTGGATTCGGTCTATTGCTGACTGATGAATCCTTTGGCGTAGCCATGAATAAATTAGCTCAGCATGGCAAGCTGAATAATCGGTGGATGCATGGGCTGAACATAACGGCTTATTTGTGCTGGATTGCTGCCTGTATACTTGGCGGCATTTTTGGACACTGGATTTCAAATCCTGAAGCCCTTGGTCTTGATTTTGCCCTTTCCGCTATGTTTGCTGCGCTGTTGGTTCTTTCTTTGCAAACTGTGCCTAAAAGTAAGTTAACCCATCGCCTGTCACTTGTTTTGTATATGGTCGTTGCAATGTTTGTTCTGCTTCATTTTGTTCCCTCACACGTGGCTGTTCTGTTAGCCACCATGATTGTCGCAACCATTGGGGTGGTGACAGATAAATGATCAGCAGTTTTATGATATGGCTGATTCTCGGCTGTATGATTGTAACCGTCATTCCAAGGGTCGTTCCCTTTTTATTTGTACGAAGTATCGAGCTGCCTGAAGTGGTGCTTAAGTGGTTATCGTTTATTCCCATTTGTATCTTTACAGCTTTGATTGCAGAGCATCTGTTCATTCATACCACAACAGGCGTCACCATTCACTGGATGTACTTTGCTGTCTTAGTTCCGACCGTACTGATCGCTATTTGGACAAAAAGCTTGTCACTTACTGTTCTTGTAGGCGTCATGCTGATGGGAACTGCTAGATGGTTTTTCTAAAAGAAAAAGCTTAACCGCATGTGGTTAAGCTTTGTTTCATTTTACGATTCCGTATACAAATCCATCGTAACCCTTTTCACCAACAGTTTGAATGGCTGTAGCCTCTATTCTTGACTCTTGTTTGAGTAAATTGAAAAATTCACGAGTTCCTTGCACTCGTTCATCCCCATCACAGTCATGAAGGACTGCTCCATTTCTGACGACATTGTCTGCAATAATGACTGTTCCCTTTTTCGAGAAATGTAACGCCCACTTTAGATATTTCGGGTTGTTCGGTTTATCTGCATCAATGAAAATCAAATCGAATGGAAGCACATCCCTCTCTTTTAACTGAGATAGCGTATCCAATGCTTCTCCTAGCAAAATGCTCACCCGTTCCGATAAGCCCGCTCTGCTGATGTTTTGCTGCGCAATCTGTACATGGTGGCTGACAGCCTCTAATGTGATGAGTTCTCCATCCTCTTCAAGAGCACGCGCCAACCAAATGGTACTGTATCCACCGAGTGTCCCGATCTCTAAAATGCGCTTTGCATTCTTGGTTTTTGCTAATAAATAAAGCATTTTCCCTTGAGCTGGTGACACATCAATTTCTGGCAGGCCTGCTTGCTTATTAATAGTAAGAGCTTGCTCCAAAACATCATCTTTAGGAATCAACTTGTCTGTGAGATACTCGTCAACTTTCTCCCACACTTGCTTCATCTCAACCATCTCCCTTAATCATGTCTTCTGTTTCAAGTCTACATGATGATAGCGAGCGCGTATAATCAATTCTTTTCACACATCTATTCATTTTATTGATGAAAGACATGTCATGATGGAGACATGAAGCAGTGCCATGTTTTCGGATTTACTGGTTGAGGTGATTTTTCAAATCCCCTTTTTTATCTTGAAGCTTTCCTTTTGCCTGATCCTTTTTCCCTTCTGATTTCAGATTTTGATGATCTGTTGCTTCGCCAAGCTTTTCTTTCACTTGACCTTTGGCTTGATTTGTTTTTCCTTTCGCTTTATCCATATGTCCTTTTTCTTCACTCATTTGTTCCACCTCCACGTTTGATACTATTCATTTAGCCTTTTTGAGAAATACAAAACATCTGAGTGTGCGATCCAAGAAACTACAGCAACATGAAAATCCAGCCAAGGTCGGCTGGATTAAAAATAATGATCTATAAGATAGACTTAAAAGCTTTAACCTGTTTTACTCTGATCGTATTCAACCAGATCACCTAGAATTTCGTCAATCTGATTCATCATCTCAGTTTCAATTTTCACCTCAGATGCTAAAGCATTCTCCCTCACCTGTTCTGGACTAGAAGCACCAATAATTGCTGCAGAAACGTTCTGGTTTTGCAGTACCCATGCTATCGCAAGCTGAGCGAGAGTAAGATCAACCTCTTGTGCGACGGGCTTAAGCTTTTGGATCGCCTCTAAGGTGTTATTATTCATCCAGCGTTGAGCAAGGTTTTTAAAAAAAGGTTTTCCAGCAGATGAGTTAGCACGCGAATTAGTCGGAAGTGATTTTCCTGGGAGATACTTTCCAGTAAGGATCCCCTGCGCCAAAGGCGACCATACTACCTGGCCAAGTCCTTCACGCTGGCAGGTCGGTATTACATCACTTTCAATGATTCTCCATAACATGGAGTATTGAGGTTGGCTGGCGATAAGGGGGACATTTAGTTCTCGTGCAAGCGCTGCCCCTCGAGTAATTTGTTCTGCTGTCCACTCACTTACACCAATATAGTTCACTTTACCCTGTCTTACTAGATCTGCGAAAGCTAACATCGTTTCTTCCAGAGGTGTAGTTGGATCAAACCTGTGTGCATAGTAAATATCAATATAATCCGTTTGTAAACGTCGCAAAGAGGCATTACAGTTTTCCAAAATATGCTTGCGTGATAATCCTCTATCGTTTTTCCCAGTACCAGTTGGATGACATACTTTTGTACAAAGTTCAATACTCTCCCGCCGGATCCCTTTTAAAGACCTGCCTAGTATCTCTTCAGCCTTGGTGTCTGAATAAACATCAGCAGTATCAAACGTCGTAATACCAACATCAAGAGCAGCTTTCACACAATCATGGGCAGTTTCTTCATTTATCTTACCACCATGATTAATCCAGTTTCCGTAAGCAAGTTTACTAATTGTTAATCCACTAGATCCAAGTTTACTATACTCCATAACAATGCCCTCCTTTTGAAAGAATACTTTCATTATAAAAAGAGGTCGTTAATATGTATAATATATATATTCAGATAAATACATATATATTTTATATAATTAAAAATATTTCCATTAAAAAAGCGCAAAACTGTTTAATAACAATCCTTTGTAATCATTTTACACAATAAGCAAGTATGAAATTTATAGGGGGGCATAAAAAATGGATCTGAGACAAATACGTTATTTTATAATGGTTGCTGAAGAACTAAATTTTAGCCGGGCAGCTGAACGTCTTAAAATGGCACAGCCTCCATTAAGTCAAGAAATTCGTAAATTAGAAGAAGAGTTAGGTGTTACGCTTTTTCATAGAACGAAAAGACAGGTTAAACTTTCAGATTCGGGGAGAGTATTTTTAGAAGAAGCCCGCCGTACGCTTCTTCAAGTAGATAGAACGATTAAAGCAACACAACTTGCAGATGACGGAAGGATAGGTCAGTTAACGATCGGTTTCGTAGATTCTACTGATATTGTGATCGATATTATTAAAAGGTTTCGAGAAAATTTTCCTAACATCCATCTTGTCTTATGTGAAATGGCTACAGAACAGCAGTTAAAAGCACTATATAAGAAAGAAATTCAAATAGGATTTATTCGTTCTAACCAAAATAATAAGATACTTACCTCAGAAATTTGTTGTGAGGAATCATTAAGCTTGGTTTTGCCAGAAAATCATCCTTTAGCTTCATTTCCCAAAGTTCCAATTCATTTATTAGCCAATGAACCATTTATCATGTTTCCACGTCATCTAGGTGCAGCATTTTATGATTTAATTATCAGCTACTTTTGGGAAAATAGCATAAGTTTAAACGTAGTTCAGGAAGCTATTCAAATGCATACGATTGTTAATTTAGTTGCTGCAGGAATGGGAATCTCTGTGGTTCCATCCTCAGTAGAAAGCGTAAAACGCGCAGGGGTTGTTTATAGAAAAATCCAAGAAACTACACCAAAAGTAAATTTATATGTTTCATGGAGACAAGATGATACATCAACCGTCGCTGACCACTTTTTAACAGTTGTGAGAGAAGCTTATTTAAGTTCTCAGTCTAAATCATGAAGATCCAGACAGGGTCAGCTGGATTAAAAAATACTTATCTATAAGACAGGCTTAAAAGCTTTAACCTGCAATGTACACGTTTCAGGTATGATAGACATAATGGAAAGAAAGGTTGGTGCTCTGTTCAATGATCATCTCTGAAAACATATTCACCGTTCGTGGTTTGACCTATCGTATTCGGTCTGCTGCAATTGGCGATGCCAAGCAGTTATCAGCTCTCAGACTGAAAATTGATGGTGAAACAGAATATTTAGACCGTGAACCAGGCGAAGCCTTTCTTCATGAAAAAGATTTTGAGGTTTTGATTCAAGAGGATGCCAAACAAAGCAGGCATTTATTTTTGGTCGCTGATATTGAAGGAGAGATTGTCGGTTTCTCTAGATGTGAGGGACATTCACTCAAGCGCTCTGCTCACAAAGTGACATTTGGCATCGCCATACAAAAGGATGCCTGGGGCTATCACATTGGCAAAGAGCTTTTAGCCGCTTCTATTGACTGGGCTGATCAGCAAGGCATCCAGAAGATGTCACTTCACGTGCTGGAAACCAACCAAAAAGCCATTCGGTTATATGAGCGCCATGGCTTTCTGATTGAAGGGTTATTAAAAAATGATAAACGGCTGGCAGATGGACTTTATTACAATACTGTTGTGATGGGCAGGCAGAGGCCAAGCTTCTGACTACTTACATCACATAGCCCCATACCATTGAAATCGCACTGTATATCAGAAGCAGCCCCATGACAAACTGGAACGGTTTTTCGTAAGCAGTCAAAAAGCGCTTATATAAAGAGCCAAATAGGCTCCAGCTGAATGTACCGAGAAAGCCAATAAGTGCGAGAATCAATGTCCATATCACATACTGCATATTAGATTGTCCATATGGCAAAACAAAGGTTGAAATCACGGTCAACCCATACAAGATCGCTTTTGGGTTGATAAATTGCAGCATCATACCAGGAACAAAATGATTGTAGCGGTCAAGGGTTTCGTCATCCCCGCCTTTACTTTTCATGATTTTGACAGCTAAATAAATCATGTATGCGGCTCCGATGAACGCCATGACCCAGCCTATTTTCGGCATCACTTGATAAAGAATGATATTAAAGAAGCAACTCAAACACAAAATGACGAGAAATCCGATACCCACACCTAAACAAAATCGAAATGTTTGCTTGACCCCATACTTATTCGTAAAGACCATGGCCATGATGTTGTTTGGCCCCGGGGTAAAGCTGCTCACAAAAGCATAGATCAACATAGAAAGAATCAAGTTGCCGCCTCCCTCGTGCGTTATTAAGACTTTAATTACTTTATTGCGTATGTTACGTTTTATTGTAACGTTCGGTCTTTATAAAGTAAATAGAGAAAGGAGTTTTTTCATGGAAGATGTACAATCGATTATTTCTAAAAATGTGAGGCTTCTTAGAGATCAAAAAAAATTAAGCCTAGAAAAGATGGCAGAATTAACTGGTGTCAGTAAAACCATGATTGGACAAATTGAAAGAGGAGAATCAACCCCTACCATCACGACTTTGTGGAAAATCGCCAACGGATTAAAGGTGTCTTTTAGTGAGCTCATTTACGCACCACAGCCTGAAATCAAGGTGGTACGCAAGGAAGATGCACAGATTTTAACGGAAGATGACGGGAGATATCGCGTGTATACGACTTTTCCCTTTGATGACCGGGGAAAATTTGAAGTGTACCGAGTAGAAATTGATCCTGGCGGGTCGCTGCATGCGAATGAACATATTGGCGGAACAGAGGAATTGATCACTGTTTTTGAGGGAGCGCTTGATATATCCATTGGTGATGAGCAATACAGCTTAAAGGCCGGCGACTCCATTCGTTTTAAAGCGGACCGTTCGCATGCATATAAACAAACCGGAGAACAAATGGTACGGCTGCAAATGATTCTTTATTATCCTCATGAAAAAAGCTGACAGGCTTGTCCACCTGTCAGCTTTGCGTTTTATTTAATTAAATCCCGGATCACGTACAACCGTTCCAGTAAATGTGACTCTGTATTTTCCTAATCCTAATTCTTCAATAGAGGTTTGTTTTAAAATACCGACCCAGCCATCCTTTGCATAGACAATACTTTCTGGGATGTTCGAGGTCGTATACGTTCTTGTTTCTGAGACAGTTCGACTCGCCTGAACGGTTATTTCACTTTTTGTTTGCTCCTTTGCTTCCACTGGAGCAGCTGTGACCCCGGCACCTGTTAAGACAATTGCTCCAACCAAAACTGAAGACATGACCTTTTTCATAAAAAAAATCCCTCCCTTTTTTTGTTGAACATATTAACCATACCATAATTTAGTCCTTTTATAAGTTATTTTTTCATTTTTTTGAAAATTATGATATGATTGTCTTATGTTGGATAGAGAGTGTTCTATACTTCTATGCTTTTATCCTCATCTCATTCCGTCAAACAATTGTGAACGGAGGTGATTTCATGAAAAAATGGCTCATCTGTTTTCAACTTGTTTTCCTCTTCACCTTGACGACCACACCACTTGCTTCTGCTGCTTCATGTCCTACAGTGAAACCTTGTGTTATTGATCCTTAAGCATCAAAAAGGTCGATCAAGTGCATAGGCTTGATCGACCTTTTTCGTTATGCTTGCTCTGCTTCCCAGCGGGCAATCTCTTCTCTTACTTTAGGAGCGACTTCTTTTCCAAATAACTCAATGGCTTTTAATACTTGATCATGCGGCATGGAACCAACCGGTACATGAAGCATAAAACGCGTGATTCCTACATTTTTTCTAAGGTGAATCACTTTCTCTGCCACTGCATCTGGATCTCCTACATACAGGGCGCCTTCTAACGTTCTCGCTGCATCAAATGTAGAACGAGTATATGGACCCCAGCCTCGCTCTCTTGCTAATGTGTTCATCACATGCTGTGTGGAAGGGAAGAATTGGTCTGCTGCAAGCTCTGTTTCTTCCGCAACAAATCCATGCGAATGTGACGCTACGGTTAATTTCTCTGGGTCATGTCCAGCGTGCACTGCCGCTTGCTTGTACAGCTGAACAAGTGGTGCGAACTGTCTAGGACTTCCGCCAATGATGGCAAGTACTAAAGGCAGTCCCAATAATCCAGCACGTACGACAGATTCACGGTTTCCCCCACTGCCGATCCAAATTGGAAGCGGATCTTGAACGGGTCTTGGATATACCCCAACATCTTGAATAGATGGGCGATGCTTTCCGCTCCATTTGACACGCTCGGACTGCTGTAATTTGAGCAGCAAATCAAGCTTTTCTTCAAATAATTCTTCATAATCATTCAGGTCATAGCCAAAGAGCGGGAATGATTCAATAAATGAACCACGGCCTGCCATGATCTCTGCACGCCCGTTGGATAGTCCATCTAATGTTGCAAAATCCTGAAAGACACGAACAGGATCTGCTGATGAAAGGACTGTCACTGCACTTGTCAGACGGATATTCTTTGTCTGTGTTGCCGCAGCCGCTAAGACGACAGCAGGATTCGATGCAGCGAAATCTTGTCGATGATGCTCACCTACTCCAAATACATCAAGGCCGACTTGATCTGCTAAAATAATTTCTTCGACTACTTCTCGAATACGCTGTGCGTGACTGACTGTTTTTCCTGTTTGAAAATCAGGTGTTGTTTCTACAAATGTACTAATTCCTAGTTCCATGAATGGAACCCCCTATCTTATAAGTATGTTACGAATTCAGAGACTGGTTTTCTGTAGCCTCTCGCTTGTCTGCTCTCTACTTTTTCTTTTCCGAGTGTGATCATTAATACAGGAACCAAATCCGACTCGATATTTAACACCTTTTTCATGACATCAGGGTCAAAACCGATCATTGGGCACGTGTCCCATCCCTTGTTTTTGGCGGCGAGCATAAACAGCATCGCAGATAATGAAGCATTGCGGATCGCCTCTTCTTTCTGAAAATCCGCTCCTCTCTGTTCATAAAAGCTCATCGTCTCTCTGACCATTTCTTCGTATTGCTGCGTGTTTAAAATGCCAAGCATTTTCAGACCTTCATAGATGTTCCCCGCTTGCTGATAAGCATTTGGGTCTCCAAGTACAATAATTGCTGCTGAGGCGGAATGCACTTTATATTGTCCAAATGCAGCTTCTCTTACTTGTTCTTTGAGACCTTCTGTTTGGACGACGACATATTGTGTGTGCTGTAAGTTAAAAGCAGATGGTGCCATTTTGACCTCTTCAAAAATGCTGTTAAGCTCTTCTCTCGAAATCGAGATATTTGGCAAAAAGTTTGATGCGGATCGTCTTTCACGTACCAATGTATCAAAGCTGAGTGTCATCTTGTTTCCCCTTTTCGTGAAGTTGTTTTGCACCTAAACCGATTTTTTTTAGTAATTCAATGAGCCGTTCTTTTTCTTCTTTTTCAATAAAGGATAGATTTTGCGAAATGACAGCAGTGTGTTTAGGAAAAATGTCGTCAAACAATTGCTTTCCTTTTTCCGTCAGCAATACATGAAATACACGTTTATCAGAGGGTGCACATTGCCTTTTCACCAGCTCTTGTTTTTCTAGTTTGTTCACGACATATGTCATGCTTCCACTTGGGATTGACAGGATGTCGCTGATTTTTTGGACAGGATGCGGCCCCTTACTATAGAGCAATTCAAGGATCTGAAAGTTTTCAAATCCGATATCATAACGTTCAATGTCTGTTTGGATATTTGTAAAAAGAGCTTGATAGGCTTTCATCCACACGCGGAATAGCCTTAAGTCTAATTCATATTCATGCTGCACCATGGCAACTACTCCTTTTTTCAAGAAATCCTAAAACTAGGATAAATTTATCCTAACACTAGGATATTTTATTGTCAACGAGTTTGTTTCATAAAAAAAAGACCACCTCAGGTCAGTGATCCTCTTCTTTTAAGACAAAATGCATTTCAGCTATCTGCTTGTATTGTCGTACTTCTTTTAATGAAAACCTGGATTCCATATCCGCTGGGGAAAACAGAGGAATGCCTCTCCCAATCATGACAGGTGCGATTTGAAGGTAAAGCTCATCAACCAATCCTGCTTTTATGAAAGACTGAAGCAGTTCCCCGCCGCCGACAATCCAGATATGCTGACCTGGTACATCTTTTAATTTTTTCACAAATGATAAGATATCTTCTCGAATGATATGAGTTCCTTTCAGACTGTCTTGTAAAGTACGTGACATGATATAACAAGTCTTTCCTTCATACGGAAACTCATCTGGTGACAGCTGAAGAACCTGTTCATATGTATTGCGCCCCATGATCAGCGTATCAACTGACGCATAAAAGTCATCATAGTTCGTATCTTCTTCACCCTCTGTCCCTATTAGCCAATCGAGCCGGTGATCCTCTCTCGCTAAATAGCCATCGATACTCATCGCCCCATAAAAAAGCAGCTTCCTTTTCTGACTCAATCCCATCACTCCTTACCCTAAATAAGAACATATATTCTATCCTCATTGTATCAGAAAGGAAAGACAAAGGATACAAGGGTTTGCCATCTTCCATTTTCATGTCTTCAACACCGTGATTCAATAAGGTATCCTCTTCAGGTAATGATATAATAAAGTCAGTTCAATCAATGATCATACTTGGAGGAGAGACTGATGATACGACGACTTGATCATATCGTGTTGACTGTACAACATATGGAGGACACCATTCGCTTTTATACAAACGTATTAGGAATGAAGGAAGAAACCTTTGGAGAAGGCCGTAAAGCGCTTCGTTTTGGTTTACAGAAGATCAACCTTCATGAAGCTGGTCATGAATTTGAGCGGGCAGCGGCTCACCCACTTCCTGGCTCTAGTGATTTGTGCTTTATCACCGATTTAGATATGGATAGTCTGCTGCTGCACCTTCGCAAGCAAGTGGTTCCTATTGAAGAAGGGCCAGTCAGGCGCACAGGTACATTAGGTCCGATTGAATCTGTTTATATCCGTGATCCTGATCTGAATTTAATTGAAATTTCTCGATATATAGAGGAGGGTGATCCGTCATGACCCGCTTATTTTTGAGACCGATCGAAGAGCAGGATTATCCTGGTATTCAAAGAGGATGCCAGCATGCAGAAACTCTTTATATGACTGGCACACGCAAAACGTTCACACTAGAAGAGATTCGTTCAGCCTATACCCGATTTTTACAAGATGACAGCAGACGAGATTTCGCCATTTGTCTGCTAGACACGAAAGAAATGATTGGGGATGCGGCGATTGTGGACATTGATCCAATTAATCATACGGCAAGCTTCCGCATTGCGCTTCATGGACCAGAACATTTCCAAAAGGGCTATGGTACAGAAGCTGTCCGGATGGTTCAAGCATTCGCCTTTGATACATTAGAACTCAATCGTCTTGAGCTCGAAGTCTTTTCCCATAATCCAAGAGCCTTCAGAAGCTATGAGAAAGCCGGATTTCAATATGAAGGGAAAAGACGCCAAGCACTCTATTTCAATGGAACCTACTCAGATGTGATCATCATGGGCATCCTTCGTGAAGAATACAATCAGATGAACAGTGGAGATGCCCCCGCTTAAGAAGGGTCATCTTTTTTAAAAAATTGAATCGCTGTGACGATGGTCAAACAAATCATGGAAGAGAGAACGATAGAGACGCTTGATATACTAAGCGCCATGCCTTCCCATCTGCCAATGAAGAAACTGGATATCAATAAAACCAATCCAAATAGAATGAAGCATATAGGGAGGATTAGCCCCGCATGACGGTGTCTGCGTCTTTTCCCTGCCCACCATGAGAGACACAATACAACGATTGTAAAAATAGCGGTTTGCAGCCAAAACATGTTGTTTCAACTCCCATTCTCTTTTTTATCTTATAACAATGGAGGTACTTCCAATGAACATTAGACCCATTGAGCAAAAAGACAATCCGTATATCGCAGCGATTATCCGCCAGTCACTAGAATCGGCGAATTTGGCGATTGAAGGAACCGCCTACACTGATCCCCACCTTGACCAGCTTTTCGAATACTATCAATCATTGACTCATGCAGCCTATTGGATTGCTGAAGAGAATGGTGACATTGTAGGCGGCGTAGGCATTGCTCCATTTACAAACGACATCTGTGAATTACAAAAGCTTTATTTAAGTCCAAAGGCACAAGGAAAAGGTGCGGGCAAAAAACTGATGGATACGGCGCTGCAATATGCCTCTACATACTACGAAGCATGTTATTTAGAAACCCGCCAGGAATTAACTGCAGCCACCGGCCTTTATCAGCGATATGGCTTTTCTCTTCTCTCTGAACCGATTGATGGCTCTGAGCATTCTGCGATGGATGCTTGGTATCTCAAAACCTTCTCATCATGAGCCATAAAACACTCGATAGGTTTTTGTCCGCTGAAAGCCTAGCTTCTCTGCCAGTTTGATCGAAGCTAGGTGATGGACATCGCAATCCCAATGCGGTGTCCTCTTATTTTCAAGACAGCTCCTGATCATCTGCTGACCTGCCAGCTGCGCCAAACCTTTCCCCCGGCAGGCTTCTTCTGTCCAAATATCGATCTCCACACGATCTTCACTTGAAAAAATGGAGACACATTCACTCACCACGTTCTCTCCATCTAAGATGGCAACTCCGATTCCTTTTGATAGAAAGCGCGCCGCTCTCCCCCAATAGGCTTCGTAATAGCTAGGAGGAAAAGCCCTGCTTGCATTGATCACCTGTTCATTTGTCCGCTCTACTCTATAGCCCGGATGAGGCACATGGACATAAGAATGTGCCTGCGGAAAAACGTACGCATGTCTTTCCATCTCATTTAGATGTGAACCAAGACATTTTTTCATCATCACATCTGTTGATTGATTCGCTGAAAATACGGTAAACCGGCCGTTTTGTCTTCTCTGTCTTTCGTAAACATCCACAATGAAGGCCAAGCAGCGTGACAGCTCCGCTTCTCTCTTGCCTGCAACATAATAAATGCCGCATGCAGCTTCAAGAAAAAAAACAAGAGGGTGCTCTACATCATCTACATAAAGATGCCCTTGTATGAAACCATCCATGACCGCATCTACAAACACTGGATATGCCGGGTCGATCTGGCGAATTCCTTCTTTCATCGATGGTGACCTTTGCTTCTCCAAGAGATGCACAGTGCTCCCTCCTTTCACGAACATGTTCTTTCCTTCCATTATAAATAAAAAGCTGCGCGCATGCAGTGACTCTTTTTACCCTTTACCGTGGAACTACTTTACCATCCCTGCACCTGTCAACATTCTCATCTCCACCGCCATCAATTTAGCCTTTCAATTAGGGGCGGCCGCGTTATATTCGACTGCTTTACTGCAATTGATTATGCCTTATTTCAACGGCATTGCCTTTCTGACACTGACTGGTCATATCATCGCCTTTCTGTTTTACAAAAAGCATCAAAATCAAAAAATGGCACAGGCATTGAATCGTCTGAAGCCACAGTCATAAAAAAAGAGACCTCAATAAAGGTCTCTTGTCTGTTATTCTGCCGCAGGCTCTTCTGCCTTCCCCTTCCAAATAAGGGTTAAGCCTAATCCGAGAAATAAGACAACACCTGCGAATAGAAATGGGAAATGTATATTTTGATCGAATAAAATGCCGCCAAGTGCTGGGCCGAAAATCGTACCTAGGCTTGTGTAGGTGGAGTTCATCCCTGCGACAAATCCTTGCTGGTTTCCAGCGATTTTGGATAAGAAGGTCGTTAATGCTGGTCGCAATAAATCAAACGCAAGGAAAATGACACATGTGACAATCAGTACAACCAAAAAGCCTGAAACGACTGTCGAAACGAAAGCAAGGACCGCTCCGACAATCAGGCATAGCTGAATGACTCTTTTCTCCCCTAGGGCATTAACCAGTTTACCAAACACAAGTACTTGGATGATGACCGCCACAATCGAGCTGACGGTAATGATGACGGCAATATCTTTTGGTCCAAATCCAAACTTATGATTTGTAAACAAGCTAAAGACTGTTTCATACGCAGATAGTCCAAAAGCGAGGACAAACACAATGATAAAGGCGATGAGATAGCTTGGATGAATCGATTTTTTCAAATCTTTAAAGAAAGTAGATTCCTTCACTTGACCCATTTGTTTCGCTCGCTCTTCTTTTGTTAATGGCTCCTTCAGCATAAACATAGACGAAATGACGGCAATAAACGCAATCCCTGCTGCAAAGAAGAATGGCAGGCGTACGCCATATTCTGCGATAAATCCGCCAATGCCCGGGCCAATAATAAAACCGGTACTAATGGCCGCTGACACATAGCCCATTGCCTTTGATCTTTCTTGAACGGTCGTGATATCTGCGACATAAGCAGTGACAGCCGGCATGATAAATGCCGCACTAATGCCGCCTAGCAGCCTTGCAAAATACAGCACATACACGTGTGTCCCAAGACCGAAGACGAGTTCTGATAACGCAAATAGAAACAGTCCTGACACAATCATAATCTTTCTTCCGTAGCGGTCTACCCATCTCCCTGCAATAGGTGAAGCAATGAGCTGAGCCACGGCAAACGCCGCCACAAGGTATCCCATCGTACTCCCTGTTAGATGCATTACATTCATGAATAGCGGCATGACAGGAATGATGAGACCGATGCCTAAAAACGCAATAAATATATTACTTAATAAAATAACGAGTACAGCTTTTTGCTCACGAATCGGTTTTTGCATGATGTTTGTTTCTCCTTTACTGACTCACTTGTTACTCATGATGGTTGATTCCGTGAATAAACAATGAGATCGCCTCTTTTTGTAACTCTTTCTTCTGTTGGATGGTGTCACTTTTATATAACACGTCTAATCCGTAAAAAACGGAAAGTAATATTTTCACTTTTGACTCCACATGCTGAATTGACCAGCTGCCATCTTCGTTTCCTTCAAGTAAGATGTCTCTCATCACATCATCAAAATCGGCATCAATCTTGTTCAGCCGTTCCATGACCTCGTCTGATGTAAAGGCACTTGCACAGAATTCCTCACTCGCTCTCATTAATGGGTAGTTAATCCCCATTTGACTGAGCAGCTCTGCAAATCCGGCGAGCTTATCAATGGCCCGGTGCATCGTTTGTTTCTCCTGATGCCACGTCTCCATCATCAAACGGTGATCCTCTTCCATGATATGAAGGAACAAGAACTCTTTTCCTTTAAAATGGTGATAGAGATTGCCTTTACTAACCTCAGCAGCCTCTAGAATATCCCGCACGGATGTTTCTGAATATCCTTTTTTCGCAAATAAATCACGAGAAGCGGTGACGATTTTTTGCTTCGTCTTCTCGCTCTTTCCAGCCCCGCTTTGTGTACTTGTCATCTTTCACAATCCCTTCTACCTTGCTTTTCTTTGCAAGGACAAATCAAAACCGACCAGTTGGTTTATTTTTTTATTATAAATGGATCTTTTTCAAAATACAATGAAAAAGTCATCGAATTCATAAGGAGTGAATCATGTGAAAACAAACAATACGGTCATTTATGCCCTCTCATCATTTAATAATTCTTAATATTTAACTTCACTTAACAATAAGGATTGCCTATAATAGAATAGAGGTGATGTCATTGGATGAGGAAATCATTCATTACGGTAAAAAAATCATTGAATACTCAAATGCACTAGGCTCTATCTATGTAGAAGAGTATCAACGATTTTTAAAACATGAGTATGCAGATTTATCAGCCAAACAAGAGCTGACACTTGAATTATTACGGACAAAAACGAGAACAATCAACGAACTAGCTGATTACTTTTCAATTTCGGCAAGTGCCGCTAGCCAGCTTGTATCAAAGCTTGAGCAGCTTGGCTATGTCAAACGAGAAATTAATCCACATAACCGAAGAGAAATCATTGTTGATTTTGCTCAAAAGGGTCATGACTATCACAAGAATACGGAAGAAATTCAATTGCACCTTATTCAAAAATACTATGCAAAGCTTCCAAAAGAAGATTTAAAAACATTATTATCTCTATACGAAAAAATCTATCAGATTGCGAAAGAAGCGCCTTAATTCGGTGTTTCTCTCATCAACATTTAAGCTAGATAAACTATTAAGGGGATGAAAATATGGGTAGGATTCATTTACAAGATGGACGTCATATTGGTTTGTGTGAATACGGTGATCTTGAAGGATTTCCAGTATTCTTTTTTCACGGAACTCCTGGATCAAGAGTCATGTTTTTAGATGATGACCCAATCTCTAAAGAGCTCGGTGTTCGCCTCATCTGTCTAGACAGACCTGGATTTGGTTTATCTACCCCTCAACCTGACCGTACGATTTTAGACTGGGCAAAAGACGTGCTGGAAGTAGCAGATCATTTAGGCATTCAGCATTTTTCAGTGATGGGTGTATCTGGAGGCGGCGCATTCGCTGCTGGCTGTGCTTATCAATTGCCGAATCGAGTCCTTTCAGCCGCTTTGATCTCAAGTACAACGCCATTTCAGGACGGAAAACCGCCTAAAAGTATGCTGAAAGAGAACAAATTGGCTTTTTTCCTCAGTAAGAAGTTCCCTTGGCTATTGAAAGCAAGCTATCGTTCCCAGAAAAAAATGATTGAGAAAAAACCAGAGAAATTTAAGAAGCTGGCCAAAAATGGGAACAAACATTTACATCCATGGGACCGTCAATTCCTTCAAACCGATGAGCAGCTCGAGATGATGATGATGCATTTACACGAAGCCACTCGTCAATCGGTGGATGAATGTATTCATGAACCATATTTGCTCTCGCAGCCATGGGCATTCGATATGAAAGATATACAAATCCCTGTTGATGTATGGCATGGAAAAGAAGATACGATGGCTCCATTTGTAGAAATAGAAAAAATGGCTCCAACGATTCCAAACGTCAAAACCTATTATATAGATCAAGCGGGACATTTTCTTACAGATGTAGACGATATATGGCGAGATATTTTACTCTCTTTAAAAACACGTGCTGAAAAGTATCATCAGGAACATGCATAAAAAAAGACCCGAAGCTTCGGGTCCCTTTCTTCATTAATATTTTTCATAATATGTCTGTACTTTATCTGGATCTTTTGTCTTCGTTAGAGCGAGCATAAGCAGAATGCGTGCTTTTTGTGGATTTAATGAATCCGATGACACAAAGTGATGTTCATCATCCATTTTTTCGTGGGTCACAATCCCATTTCCCGCACGGCTTGATCTCACGAGGACCACATCTTTCTTCACTGCATCTGTTGCCCCTTTGATGGCTTCTGTTGACATCGTTCCATTTCCTGCTGCGGCAACGACAATGCCTTTCGCTCCTGCTTTTACTGCTGCATCATACATGTATTTATGATCATTTTGATAGCCGTATAAAATATCAACTTGCGGTAATTCTTTTATTTTTGATACATCAAATTCACTTTCAGTCGTATGTTTTCTTGTTGATTCGTTATAGAAGGAAACCACTTCACCAGCAATTTCTCCAATGTAGCCATGCTCAAGAGACTTGAAGGAATCGGTTGTGGTCGTGTTTGTCTTTGAAATAAATCGAGCTGATGCAATTCGGTCATTTAACGTGACCATGACACCTTTGCCCTTTGCTTCTTTTATAGAGGCAATTTTGACAGCATGATACAAGTTCAACGGTCCATCCGCACTGATAGCAGACGCTGGTCTCATTGAGCCAACGACCACAACTGGCTTATCACTTTTGACAACCAGATGTAGAAAGTAAGCTGTTTCTTCAAGTGTGTCTGTTCCATGCGTGATGACTATGCCATCCACCTGATCATCATTTAAGAGTTGATTCACTCGTTTGGCTAATTTTAAAAGAAGGGCATTATCAACATTTTCACTGCCAACATTCGCTACCTGCTCACCGGTAACGTTTGCAATATCCTTTAGCTGAGGAACTGAAGCAATGACTTTATCGATGCCAAGTGAACCGGATTTATATCCTGTCGTATCTGTATCACTGTCCGAACTGCCAGCAATCGTCCCGCCTGTCGCTAATACCTTAATATTAGATAAGGACTTATTCCCTGTTTCTACGGCTGTCGTTTTGTCCTTTGATTGATTAGTTGCGCTTTCTTTTTCGCTTTGATTTTTCTCTTGGGTACTTGTATTGGCACAAGCTGCTGTCGACAGTAATAAAACAGAAAGAAGGACAGCACCTAACCATTTTGTTACGTTCATTCGATCATCTCTCTTCTTAAATGTGATGGATTCAAAGCTAGATCTTTTTCTATAGGGTTTACTTTATACCATTCCTTCATTCATCGGCATGAGGCGAAAGATACAGAACCAAATAAAGGAAAAATGGTCATTATCACAATCATTTATTTACATCTAAATACCTAACTTTACTTTTAAAAGAGGAGATATTGAGGTTGTTCAATCAAAAAAAGTAAACAATACTAGATCATCAATTTATGATAAAATATAGTAAATTTTACAAAAAAGAAGTATACGTATTGCAAATGCTTCAATCATTTCACAAAATCCTAATAACACTATTCCTTAGTTCGATTTTACTCAGTCTGTTCGTATGCTTCTATCCACCGATTCAGGGAGAGCCTGCGTTCCTGGTATTTTACATTCCCATCTTTTTCGTTTATTATTTCGTTTTTGCGGTTCCTTTGCAGTTGTTGTTTTCTTTGCAGCCAAAGGCTTTCCATCCTCTTTATTTAGCCGCTTATTTACTGATTGCAATGGTTGTCATGCTTTTTGTCATTGATGGTATTGGGAGCTCGGCATCTGTGCCTATCGTCATCATGAGCAGTCTCATCTACTGGATCTTTGATTCTTTGTTTTATCAAAGAACGCATGAAAAAAACACCTAATGCAAAGGTGTTTTTAGCTGCTCTAGTATGTTTTCACAGTGATCCAAGTACGCTTGGCTAAGCAGGAAGTCTTTCGGTGCGGCGATCGCTGCTAATGTGACCAGGGTATTTGAATGATGAATGAGCGGATTCAGCATTGAATGCTCTACGCCTCTAATTGTTTGAACATGCAACCATTTAGGTGCTACTTCTTTTTCGTAGATCCTTTTTGTTTCAGCAGAATCTACATTTCGGTCATTCTGCGCCAAAACCAAATAGGTCGGTGATTGGATGCACTTGATATCTGAAGTGGCATCGGCTTTCATGTTCTTTTGAATGAATTCAAATCGATCTTTTGTCATCTCTTGATCGTCCGTTTTCTTTTGATATGTGCGAAATGCTGCGCCTTCTACTAATAATTTGTTTTGCTCATCTTCTTTTTTGAGTGTTTTTTGAATTTGTTCTTTAGATGCATCCGCTTCTTTTAATGTTTGAAGTGTATAGTACCTTCCCTGTCTCATCCAATTGACAGCAGGCCCGACAAGAATGGAGGCTGTGATATCTGTTCGATCAGCCATTACTTTTGGGATCACCCAGCCTGCTTGGCTTGCTCCCCATAAGATGATTTGTTTTGATTGAAGATCAGGCTCTTTTTTCGCCCATTTGATCACATTGTCTACTTCTTTTGCACGATCCTCCATGGATTGATGGAGCCAGTTTCCTTCTGATTGACCCACCCCGGGCTTATCCCATGATATAGATGCATAGCCTTGCTTTGCAAAGCGTTCCATTAAGGGTCTGTATCCTCCGTCATATGTGGCATTTTGAGGACCATCTCCGTGTATAAAAAGCACAACTCCTTTGATTGGCGCTTTCTTAGGCGTGGTCACGATACCTGATAATGTCCCATTTTCAGTCTCCATGACGACTTCCTTTTCATTCATAGCAAAGCTGTTTTCATAAACTACAAATGCTGCGATGAAAATGAGTACTGCTGCTGCGATGATCAGCCAAATCCTTTTTTTCATCTTCTATTCCCCGCTCCTTGTTCAACTGTGTACACCATTGAATTTTGGTACGTGACAGAGACTGGTACATTCTCATATAAGATGATAGAAGAAGGTTGTGCACTCTCTTGTGTAAAAGGTACTTCATGTAGAAAAGCCTCAATTTCTTCAATGACCTTCTCTTCATCTCCAGCTAAAAAGCTTTTGACCGCGTAAGAACCTGCATCCAGTCTCACATCATAATCACGTTCATTTGATACATAATAAGAAATTGTTGTGTCATCTTGCAGATTGATCACATAATATCTCTCCTCAAAAAGAGACAGATCCAGCTCCTTTTGATGAACGATTTGTTTAAAGTCCAGCTCTGTTTCACCCTTTAGAAGATGATGCGGGATCTGTTTTAAATACCGAATTGGCCGATCTTGGATGGTTGTTTTATTAAGCTGAAGGCTGTTTTGAATCGACAGCATATGCTCCAGACGCTGTTTCACTTCGCTTAGTTCCTGTATTTGCTTCTCGACCTGATCCAGCATTTCTTGGTAGGACAGAGTGATACTTTGTTCATTCGAAAAGGTCTCGCTTATATCTTTTAAAGAGAAGCCCGCCTTTTTTAAGAAAAGGATTTGATAAAGGGTGTAAATCTCTTTTTCATCAAATAATTGGTATCCATTTTGAGCAACCTTCGCAGGGCGTACGAGATCCTGTTCTATATAATGACGAAGCGTATACTTTGTGATGTTTAGTAGCTTACATACTTCTCCACTTGTTACATACGTCACTAGATTCCCTCCTTTTGTACACATTCTAAACCATGTGGTTACCACACAGTCAATCATGCCATAAAAAAATCACCGAGGAAATCTGCCCTCAGTGATGTGTCATTTCTATTTCATACTTGGACCAGCATGTGTAAAATCGGGTCTTTCAATTCAAAGTCGAATGTCCTGCCGTCAACAATACCGACTGTTTTTTCATGATCATAAAGCTCGAGCAGACAAGCTGCCATTTCTTTTGATGTATGATATTTCTTGATATTGCCTTCATATTCAAATTGGTCTACATCTAATGAACGCTTTGCAAATTCTGATTCTGTCGCGGAAGGCGCTAATACTTTTGCCTGTAAGTTAGCTCCTTTTTCTTTCAACTCTAGTGCAGTCCTTCTGTAAAGGCACTCACGTAAAACTTCGTGGCTGAATAGGTGACGGCATTGCCGACGACTGTATAGCCCGCTCTTGAAGAAATGTTGATCAGCTGAGCCCCTTCTACTTGCTCATAATCACGAACAAATAAAGTGGATAAAATCGTTAAGGCTTCGATATTCAGATGAAGCATATCCCCAATTTTACTTACGTCCTGTTCTCCTATTGAACCGAAATGGCCAAACCCTGCATTATTAATGAAGGTGTCAAGCTCATATTCAGCCAACGATTCATAAAATGAATACACTTGCTCCATGTCGGTTAAATCGACAGACTGTATGTTTACTTTGATCTCGGGATATTGATCAAGAATCTCTTTCTTCAGTTCGTGGAGTTTCTCGAGCCGGCGTGCAGCTAAAATAAGGTTTTTGCCTCGTGCTGCAAAGGCTAGCGCCGCCTCATACCCCAATACCTGAACTTGCTCCTGTAATGACTGTATAGCTCAATTATATCCCCCTATTAACGTCTTCTAACTGGTTAAATTATAACGACAGCACTTCGCTCTAGTCAATTTTGAAGAGAATCACACGGTTTATTAACTTGTCTCACTTCATTCATCATGTTGGAGGATGTCATGTTGAGATTTTTTTGTTAATTTGTGAAAAACCAATTGGTAGGAATGTTCGATTAACTCCTCTACAAATGAAGATGGAATGTCCGCATCAAGGTAAATCGAATTCCAATGAGTCTTATTCATATAATAGCCCGGAATAATCCCCTCATGCGCCTCTCTTAGTTCTTCAGCTCGTTGAGGGTCACATTTTAAAGTGATGACAGGTTTTCGATTCGCATCTCCGCCCATCATAGCAAACATCTTTCCACCAATATGATAACGATCTGCATGCCATTCTGGCTGATAATCATGGGTTACTCCTTTTAAAGAAAGACAAAATGCCTGTAGTTTCTCTTTTTCCATTAGATTCGCTCCTTTTTTAAGTCGTCTTCTATTCTTTCTATTATATCGACAATGAAGGCAGATATCTGATCTTTTTCATTCACTTAACAACAATAAAAGCACAGACCCGCTGGGTTCTGTGCTTTTACATCACTGTTCTTATCTTATTCAAATGCCTTCTTCAATTGATCACTCATCAGATGCCAAGCCTCTTCAGCTATTGCTAAATCTCCGGCATGCGTGAAGGCGTGAGGGACTCCTTTAAACTGTCTGTACGTGACATCTACCCCTGCTTCTTTTAACTTCTCCGCATATTGTTCGGCTTCTTGAGCTAGCGAATCTCTTTCAGCTGTGATAACGAGAGCTGGTGGCATTTGTGCCAAGGATGAACGATCGGCAAAGATCGGAGAAACGAGCGGATTGTGCGGATCTTGGCCTTGCAGATAGAAGGCATTAAAGAGTCTCGCCATTTCAACTGGGATCGCTTCTTCAAACGCTGGTTTTTGTGCTGGATCAGTGGCTAAATCAAGCGGCGGATAATCAAGCACTTGATAGACAATCGGGAGTTTGTTCCCTTTTTGAATATTTAAGAGACAAGCAGCCGTTGCCAAGTTTCCTCCTGCGCTATGTCCGCCAATGGCTATTGCTTTGGGATCTATTTGAAGCTCATCAGGGTGTTCATACAGCCACTTCAGCACATCGTAGCATTCATGAAGAGCGGCCGGGAAAGGGTGCTCTGGGGCAAGCTGATACTCCACATTGACGACGATACATTGCGCTCGGTCTGCAATGACCGGACACCAGTGGTTATCCATTTCAGCACTGCCTAGGATAAATCCTCCGCCATGTAAATTCACAAAAACAGGAAGCGGCTGCTTTGATGTGTTGACCGGCTTAAATACCCATACCTTTGTTTCGCCAGCACTTGTTGGAATGTCATATTCCATTTTGTTTACTTCAGGAGGATGGACTGGTTTTAGTTCCGATTGACTCGGTAATGAACCTTCAGCTGGTTGACGTAATGACGCAGCGATTTTGATTTGTTCTTCTAAGTTCATGATCTCAGTCTCCTATCTTATTCATTTCTTCTAACTCATTCGTTCCTTTTTCCTCTTTTCCTTCTACTGAATCAGCAGCACATTCTCATTGGTTCACTTTTTATCTATCTCCCCATTTTCGCTCTCTTTGAAACAAGCATTGGGCAAATCAAAAAAGCACTGCGGCGCTAGGTCCTCAGTGCTTTTCATCTATTTTATGAAACTTGCTGTTCTACTTTCACTCGTTTAATGAAGAAAGCGATGATCAAACCAATGACGGTCATGATCACAGCAAAGATAAATGCATGCTGGACGCCATTTGTAAAGGCGAGCAGCTGGTTCATCGGATTTGCGGGATCAGCCACATTTTCCATAAAGCTGCGGGTCCCTGATGAAAGGATCGAAATACCGACCGCAGTACCAATAGCTCCTGACACCTGCTGCAATGTATTCATAATCGCTGTACCATGCGGATATAGCTCTGGCGGCAGCTGATTTAATCCATTTGTTTGTGCAGGCATCATGATCATCGCGATTCCGACCATTAACGTAATATGAAGGGTCACAATGTATCCAATCGATGTATTCACACTTAAATTCGTGAAGCCAAACATCGTCGCTGCGACAATGACAAGCCCTGGAATCACAAGCCATTTTGGTCCAAACTTATCAAATAGCCCACCCATGATTGGAGATAGCAGACCGTTGATAATTCCACCAGGCAATAGCATTAAACCTGCTGTAAATGTCGTTAGTGCCAAGGATGTTTGCAGATACAATGGCAAAATCATCATAGCAGACAGCATCACCATCATACACACTAAGATCAGCAGTAACCCAATGACAAACATCGGATATTTAAACGGACTTAAGTTCAACATCGGTTCCTTCATATTCAACTGTCTGAGAGAGAATACAAGAATCCCAATGACACCTACTACAATTGCAACGATAACATGCATACTGCTCCAGCCACCGCCTTCACCGGCACTGCTAAAGCCATACACAATTCCTCCGAAACCAATGGTTGAAAGCACAATCGATAAAATGTCGATTTTTGGTCTTGTTGGCTCCGTAATATTTTGCATAAAGATAAAACCAAAGACGAGTGCAGCTATTAATAACGGAAGTGAAATCCAGAAAATCCAATGCCAAGTCAGCGATTTCAAAATAAGACCAGAGACTGTTGGACCAACAGCTGGTGCAAACATGATCACAAGACCTATAATCCCCATTGATCTGCCTCGTTTATGAGGCGGGATGATCACCAAAATCGTATTGAACATCAATGGAAGAAGCAATGCTGTACCGACTGCCTGTACGACACGTGCCACCATTAAAATACTAAAGACTGGCGCAACCGCCGCAATAAATGTTCCAATGATCGAAAAGATGAGCGACGTAATGAAAAGCTGTCTTGTTGTAAACCACTGAAGAATGAGTCCTGAAATTGGTACGAGAATACCAAGTGTTAATAAATATCCTGTTGTCAGCCACTGAGCTGTCGTTGCTTCAATACCAAAGTCTAACGTTAAGCTTCTCAGCGCCATATTTAGTGCTGTTTCACTGAACAAGCCAATAAAACCAGCTGTAATAAATGAGATAATAATGGGCAGCGTTCGAATATGAGAAGCTGCTGCTTGCTGTTTGTTCATAGTAGGTTGGCTCCTTTTCTTTTTCAATTTAGATCAATCATAGGAAGTCAGGCTGGTCAGAAATGAGCCACTTCAATGTCTATTGAAAACAGATAAAATCTGTTTCTCTGCAGCGAATTGAGCGATTTTTTCGATTGAATAACCAGATTCACAAATATAAAACATCAGTTCAGGCGTCATCGGAGAGGACATACATAATGTCGTCAGCTCAATATCCTGTATGTTCGCTTCCCCTTTTTCTTCTGCTTCCTCCAGCAAATCACGAATGATTTGTTTAAGCGATTGACTGTAATGACAATCATACACTTTACTTGTCTGCTCTAAATTTCCAGAGATTGTAAGCATCCGAATCCAGTCTAAATGATGACCGACGATGAGATGAATTTCTTCGAGCACATAACGCAAACGTTCACGAACCGGCTGGTCACTGATTTTGCTCAAGTAAAGATGCAAAGCAGGGATCAGCTGTTCAAATCTTTCTCCAAGGATAGAAAGGCACAAATCACTTTTATTGGCATAGCGGCGGTAAAGAGTGCCCTGCCCAACACCAGCTGTTTTGGCAATTTTATGCATGCTGACATTTTCCACGCCAAATTCCTGAAACAAAGAAAAAGCGACCTCTTCAATTTCCTTTCCAATATCCTTTTCCATGATGCCTCACCTTCTTTACCTTCATCCATATTGCACTTATCTCTATGTGTTAAATCTCATCTCTTTTGATTCTCATTAGGACAATTGTCCCGATATTATCTTACGGACAACTGTCCGCTTTGTCAATCATTCTTTATTAAATGGCATGAAAAAGATCAAAAACTCAATTTTAACGAATGAGTTTTTGATGATCTTTTGCTGTTTATACCATTTTCTTTAGTAACTTCCTATGAAATAAGAGAAGAATCTAGCAAAAAATCCTCTTTAATATCATATATTAGACCGATTTTCCATTTTGAGAGAATCATGTATGATCAATTAAGAAAACGCTTTCAAAAAAGGAGAGGGGAATGCCTACATGTCTTACCGTGTGAAACGAATGTTGATGCTGCTTGTCACTGGAATAGTCTTGAGTTTGTCCACATTTACTGCGGGTGCCTCGGCACAAACAGGCGGGTCGTTTTACGAGCCTTTTAACAACTATAATACGGGGTTATGGCAAAAAGCCGATGGGTACTCGAATGGAAACATGTTTAACTGTACGTGGCGTGCAAATAATGTCTCCATGACGTCATTAGGTGAAATGCGATTATCGCTCACAAGTCCCTCCTATAATAAGTTTGACTGCGGAGAAAACCGCTCCACTCAAACATATGGCTACGGTCTATATGAAGTCAGCATGAAACCAGCCAAAAATGTAGGGATCGTGTCTTCGTTCTTTACTTATACGGGACCGACTGATGGTACGCCTTGGGATGAAATTGATATCGAATTTCTAGGAAAAGATACGACAAAGGTTCAGTTTAACTACTATACCAATGGTGTAGGAAATCATGAAAAGATCGTCAACCTTGGTTTTGATGCAGCAAACTCTTATCACACGTATGCATTTGACTGGCAGCCTAACTCGATTAAATGGTATGTAGATGGACAATTAAAACATACTGCCACTACTCAAATCCCTCAAACTCCAGGAAAGATTATGATGAACCTCTGGAATGGTGCAGGTGTCGATGAATGGCTCGGCTCCTATAACGGTGTTACACCGCTCCACGCACATTATAACTGGGTGCGTTACACAAAAAGATAACCACATCACAAAACCTGTGAAAAGTCACAGGTTTTTCTTCATTTAAATTAAGCTGGTTTTTAGTTGATGAACCAGCTTTTGTTCATAGCTGTGGATAATATCTTCATAACTTTCTATCTTGTAATCTAACCGCTTAATCGTCTCTTCGATTTCCTTTTGTTTTTCTACAAGTCTTTCTCTCTCATTGACCAAAATACTTTTCCGCGAGGACAGGGTACGATCCTCGCCCTCGATAAATAAAGCCGTATATTCTCTAAGTGCATCAATTGAGAGACCCGCATTTCTCATACATTTGATAAATTCAATCCACTGAATATCTTCTTCTGCATAATCACGAACACCGTTTTCATCACGCCGGATCGGTCGAATTAAACCAATATTCTCGTAGTATCTGAGCGTGGCAGTAGATAAATCGAGCTGCTTGGCGGCTTGTGCTATTTTCATTGTTTTCACCCTTCTCTTCTTCTCTCACCTTATGAAAAATGAAATTCCTTCTTCTCATCATCTCCAATTTGATAGAGAACGCAAGATGCTTTTGGCTCAATTCTTTATTTAAGGATGTTGAAAAGCTTGAAGAGGGTTCTCTATTGACTTAGAGTTCACTTTAAGACGTACAGTATAGAAGTAAAGAATCTTACTTTTGAAAGGATGATCAAGAATGTGTCAGACGCACCATTCAAACGTTTTAAGTGTTTCACATGCAAAAGCGAGCTTTGAACGGACAACCATTGAACGAAGAGCGCTTCGTCCACATGATATTTTAATCGATATTCAATTTAGCGGGATCTGTCATTCAGATATCCACAGTGCCTTTGATGAATGGGGCGGCGGTATTTTCCCAATGGTTCCGGGTCATGAGATCACTGGAGTCGTTGCCGCTGTTGGTGATGATGTGACGAAATTTCAGATCGGAGACCGTGTAGGTGTTGGCTGCTTTGTTGATTCCTGCGGCACCTGTGAATATTGCCAAAATGGAGACGAGCAATATTGCACGAAAGGGGTCGTCCAAACCTATAATAACCTCGATTATGACGGGGAACCGACTTACGGCGGCTATAGTCAGAAGATTGTCGTGACAGAGCGCTTTGTCGTCAGCATTCCAGATCAACTATCCCTTGATGCCGCAAGTCCTCTTCTCTGCGCTGGAATCACAACTTATTCACCGTTAAAGCACTGGAAAGCAGGGCCAGGTAAAAAAGTTGCCATCGTCGGGATGGGCGGACTCGGTCACGTGGCCATTCAATTCGCACGTGCACTTGGCGCTGAAGTCACGGTATTGAGCCGCTCTTTGAATAAAAAAGAAGAGGCGCTGTCATTTGGTGCAAAAGATTATTTTGCTACAAGTGATCCTCATACCTTTCAGTCACTAGCCGGTCAGTATGACCTCATTCTCAACACAGTTTCTGCCAATATCAATATAGACGCCTATTTGTCCCTACTTCGTGTGGATGGAACCTTGGTGAACGTCGGTGCACCACCTGAGCCAGATCAATTCCACGTCTTTTCATTGATTACTGGCCGCCGCAGCATTGCCGGTTCACTCGTTGGAGGCATACAAGAAACACAAGAAATGCTCGATTTCGCAGCTGCTCACAATATCGCACCACAAATTGAAGTGATCAACGCAAGTCAAGTTGATGAAGCGTATGAACGTGTGCTGAAAAGTGATGTGCGTTATCGGTTTGTCATTGATATTTCGACATTATGATCGGATTCTATTTTGAAAGACTAGCTCAATGGCTGGTCTTTTTTAATGGTGGATATCCTGTTTTTCTTATAGCGAGGATTCTAGAGGATATGTTCAAAAATCATGGATAATAATAAAAAATCACACCCAAAATTCCTTCAAAATAATCTCTCTTTTTTAGAACTAAATTTATTGACAAAAAATAAATAAACATGTTATTATTAAAAATTTGATTATTTCGGATCGATTTGTGGTACCCTTATAGTAGGTACTTAATATGGAGGTGGATGATATGTTTCAAATTGGTGATAACATTGTGTATCCAATGCATGGAGCAGGTATAATTGAAGCCATAGAAGAAAAAGAATTTTCTGATGAAAAACAACAGTATTATGTGATTAATATGTCAATCAGTCATATGAAAGTGATGATTCCAACACGGAAAATGTCGGGTTCACGTATTAGACCTGTTACAGATATACTGGCATTAAACAGTGTGATACACATTTTCCAGCATGGCAAATCAGATCAAATACTGACATGGAAAGAACGGCATACAATTAATACAAACAAAATAAAAACGGGTAGCATCCAAGACGGTGCTGAAGTTGTACGTGACCTGATGCGTATGAAGAAAGAGAAAGCACTAAATGCAAGTGAAAAGAAAATGCTAGATGATGCCCATGAATTTTTGCTAAGTGAATTAGAAGTCATCAAAGGGATTACAGAAAAGCAAATAAAAAGTTTCTGTTAAGAACTCTGCCGCTCTTTTGGGCACCCCTCACCATTTTTGATTACATGTTCTCTAAGAACCTATCCACCCTTCAACTTATGAAAGAAAAAAGAATTTATTTAGGCAAATTCCGCATATTGTAAATCCAATATGCTATACTGTTGATAAACCTTTGAAGCATGAATTTTTTTACGATTACCTTGTAACATCTCCCTACTTGTACGCTGAGTAGGGTTTTTTATTGAAGAAATAAATGAAAACACAAAAAAACAGGCTCTCTACAGAGAACCTGTTTTTAAAAATGAAGATTAAGCAGTTTTTTGAACGTTAGCAGCTTGAGCTCCACGAGAACCTTGCTCTACGTCAAATGTTACTTTTTGACCTTCGTCTAAAGATTTGAATCCGTCACCTTGGATAGCTGAGAAATGTACGAATACATCGTCGCCTTCTTCACGTTCGATAAATCCAAAACCTTTTTCTGCGTTAAACCATTTTACTGTACCTTGTTCCATGTTTGTTGCCTCCTAGTGCGTTTACCACACAATGTATTATACTATCCTTGCCCAAAGTATCCTCAAGACGAAAAGTCTTTCTTCATGCTATCCTTTACGCCGAACAAAAATAATTATTCTTATTGTAACATGAATCGGAAATAATTGCAATTTAGGATTTAAAAGAGCACCAAACGTGCTATAGTGACACAAATAAGACAGGGGGTTTAATGATGAAACGAATAAACAAATTTCATATCCCTCACCCTTGTTAATTTAGCTATGTTAAAGAATAATGTTGATTTTGGTTAAAAAGAAGAAACTCCCCTTTGTAGCGAGTCCACTTGTGCATAAAATCAGTTAGTTTGATCACCAAAAGAGAGAATCTTTTCTAAATTCTCTCTAAAATCGACTGAACAAAGTCAGTTTTCCCCTCTGCATATTTGTGTTTTTCATTTTTATTTAAAATTGATAGGTTCAGTTTGAGCTGCTCGTACTCACTTCTTACTAGTTCGTTACTTCTTAAATAATCCCTGAAATTTAACTGTTCGAGTAAATACCTATTGCCTGTTTGATACATATGGATTTGGTGTGTACGTGGTTCTCCTTTGTTGAAATAGTGTCTTTCAGGTAAAACATTGGTTCCTTTATATGAATAACCTAGCCCTTCCAAAGCTGTTACGCACTGTTCTCCGTCAAGAAAATCATCTATTTCAATTGCAATATCAATAATTGGCTTCGCACTTAAACCCTTTACTGCTGTACTTCCAATATGGTGGACATTCACTGTGTACTGACCGATAACCTCTACTATTCGTTTCTTTTCCATTTCAAATTCTTTGACCCATTCAACAGACCAAGGAACTAAAAAAACCACCCCTCTTGGTAATCCAAGCATTTACTCAACCCGCCTTATGATTGTTTAGGTAGACTTTTTTAACATAGGTCAAATCGGTAGAAAACATATAAATCTTACTAATAGTTGAAGCATTTCGATGGATAGCAAAAAAACCTTTCAAACGGTATGGGGATGATTGGACTGCATTATATAAAAATATTATTCTCAAACAAAAACGTCCACTTACTTAAGATGAGTGGACAGTCATTTAGAGAAAAACTACTTAACATTTTCCGCCTCAAGTCTGTTTAACCAGTTATGGACTAATGAGTTAAATACATCGGGTTGTTCAATTTGCAGGTTGTGGCCAGCCATATCAAGCACTGCAAAAGTTACCCTTGGATAATCTAGTTTTCTTTTTATATTCATTTTATTTTGATTTTGATTTTTCTAATTGGTTTTCGCCCCATAAAAGAAGTTGTTCAAATATAGGGATCAGCTCTAGTCCTGCCCCAGTCAATGAATATTCTACTCTTGATGGAACTTCATTATACTGAACTCGTTGAACAATTCCGTTTTCAATCAGATCCTTTAATGATTGATTGAGCATTGTTCCTGTAATTCCATACACTTTACGCTTTAACTCATTATATCGAATATCATTGTAACTACATAGTACAGCTAAGATTTTTAAATTCCATTTTCCCGCTAATATATTTAAGGCATAACTTGCTGGAGCTATCGCTTTATTTAGCTCACTTTCAGTCATATTTTATCCACTCCTTAGTCAGTTTTTCCTTACTTAGTCAGTTTATATTGAGTACTTGTTAAATCAATTCCATTTATTATAATCAAATATGTAAACCATGTCACCCATGTATTAGAGAGCTAAATTGATTTTAAAACCCTTCAAGTTCATACTTTTTCTAGGAAATGGAGTGAGTAAATGAAAAATGAAAAGATGCGTGCTGCACAATATACTAAATATGGATCACCGAATGTTCTTTTTGAAGATTCTATATCAAAACCTGTTATAGAAACTGGAGAAGTACTCATTCGTGTACATGGGTCGAGTGTAAACTCTATGGATACGCTATTTCGATCAGGCAAGATGAAACTATTAACGGGTAATCAATTCCCTAAAGGAACAGGGGCAGACTTTTCTGGTGAGGTTGTTGAGGTAGGATCGAACGTAAAAAATTATCAATTAGGTGATAGAGTGTGGGGAGTTCTTCCTATGAAATTAAGGAGCCAAATTGGTAGTGCCGCTGAATATGTAGCTATATCACCTGAGAAAATATCTAAAATTCCTACAAAGGTTGATCTCTTACAAGCTGCGGCATTGCCTGGCGTAGGTGCTACTGCAATTATTGCTTTAAAATATAAAACTAAACTTAGAAAAGGCGAAAAGTTACTTGTACGTGGTGCAAGTGGAGGAGTCGGAAGCATTGCGATTCAAATTGGCAAAATGTTGGGTGCTCATGTAACTGCTCTTGCAAACGAAAAACATCTTACTTTTCTTCAAGAGCTAGGTGCAGACGAAGTATTTGATTATAAAAAAACATCTCCTACTGATCTTAAAAAGTTTGATGTAGTCATGGACACAGTGGGAACTGACCTCAAACATTATAGGCGCTTGCTTGCAAAGAACGGTAGAATGGTTACTATTGGATTTCCTAGTTTTTCGTCCTTAATATATATATTAGCTTCAACTACTTTCGGTTCTCGTAGAGTTCGCACATTCAGTGCAAATCCCAAAAATGAACTTCTAAAAGAATTAGCATCTTATGTAGATTCCAACAAGGTCAGACCAGTTATTGATAGCATTTATTTTTTATCTGATGTTGCCAAAGCTCATCATTCCTTAGAAGCTGGAGGTGGACGAGGAAAACGTATCATAAATTTACTCGATAAAAAATAAACCATCATTTTAGGATAAAATGGACGCTCGTTTCTTGTAAAAGGCGTTGCTCCATTTGCGGCGTTATTAGGCGGGGCTTTAGATGGATTGAGATCAACTCAATTTGCTGATGCATTCAGGACTTTAGCCGCTAAAATATAGATCGTCTTTTCACCAGTACCAAGACTAGCTATTGGAGGTACATATAAGTTTGTTTCCAAATTAATCAGAGACTATAACTCTTTCAGTAGGATATACTAGATCTAAATCCTATGACATAGCGTTTGATTATGCTAAAAGATATTATGAAAAAAAACCGTTACTACTTTACTAGCAATATTCAATATTTCTGCTGTAAAAGGTGCATGGTTTTGGTAAGCAAGTCTTCTCCCATAGCTGTAATTTCCGCATAAAAAAATAATACCAAAGGTGGTTAAACCCTTGGTATTATTGGGATGCGGCCGAGAGGACTTGAACCTCCACGGGTTATTCACCCACTAGGCCCTCAACCTAGCGCGTCTGCCATTCCGCCACGACCGCGTGTATGATGTGCTCTTATATTCATAAGTGCACTGTTTGAAAAAACAATGCGGGTGAAGGGACTTGAACCCCCACGTCATAAAGACACTAGATCCTAAGTCTAGCGCGTCTGCCAATTCCGCCACACCCGCGTGACAATGGTGAGCCATGAAGGACTCGAACCTTCGACCCTCTGATTAAAAGTCAGATGCTCTACCAACTGAGCTAATGGCTCATCTGCTATGCAGAAAAACATATATAAAAAATGGCTGGGCTAGCTGGATTCGAACCAACGCATGACGGAGTCAAAGTCCGTTGCCTTACCGCTTGGCTATAGCCCAACGAATCAAAAAACAAAACATGACCCGTACGGGATTCGAACCCGTGTTACCGCCGTGAAAGGGCGGTGTCTTAACCGCTTGACCAACGGGCCATAAAATAATGGCGGAGAAGGAGGGATTTGAACCCTCGCGCCGCTTACGCGACCTACACCCTTAGCAGGGGCGCCTCTTCAGCCACTTGAGTACTTCTCCATTATGGCTCCGCAGGTAGGACTCGAACCTACGACCGATCGGTTAACAGCCGATAGCTCTACCACTGAGCTACTGCGGAATAATAAGACATGTTTCATTATATATATGCCAGAAAAATGTGTCAAGAATTTTAAAGCGTTTCATTCCTGGCCCATTTGCGACGGCTTTTATAATTTAACATATACTAATATAACAGTCAAGCCTTTTTCCATGCCATTTGTTTAACTTGGCAGAAAGCCCCCGACCTCTTCATGTAGACCAAGGGCCTTGATGCAGCCTTCCTCAGGAGACTAAGACAGCTTAAACTTTCGCATCCACTTATAAAAAGTACTTCTTGGCACCCCTGCTAACTTCGCTGCTTCTGACACATGACCTTTTGTTTTATGCAGTGCTTCTATCACTGTTTGCTTTTGAATGCGCTCCCTAAACGTGAGTTCTTTTGGAATCTCGGTACACTCTGCTGGATGCAGCTTCTGCTTTTTCTGATCAATCGTCTCTAATACTGAAGCATATTGCGATTCACCAATCCATCCGCCTTTAGGAAAGAGGACCCTTAGATGTTCAAACAGATTAAAAAGCTCTCGTATGTTTCCCGGCCAGTGGTATTCCTGCAATGTCTGAAAAAATGATTCAGGAAATACCGCATTCCAGTGGTACTTCTTTTGGTAATAACGATATAAATCATGAATGTCTTCTTTTCTTTCTCTAAGCGGCGGGATGTTGATTGGATAGACATGAAGACGGTAATACAAGTCTTCTCGTATTTTTCCTTCCTTCAGCAGTTCGTTCATATTTCGGTGTGTCGCTGTAATAATTCTAATATCCAAAGGGATTTCGTGTGTCCCGCCGAGCGGTACGACTTTCCTTTCTTCTATCACCCGAAGAAGCGCTACTTGCATCGCATATGGGATTTCGCCAATTTCGTCTAAAAAGAGTGTTCCTTTATGAGCTTGTTCAAACTTCCCTTTAGCTCCGTGACGTTTTGCTCCTGTAAAAGCCCCTTCAGCATAGCCAAATAATTCGCTTTCTAACAGGCTTTCAGGAATGGATCCGCAATTAACAGCAATAAACGGTCCTCTATGCCTCTCACTGGCTGAGTGAATAGCTCTAGCGGCCAGTTCCTTCCCTGTACCTGTTTCGCCCCAAATATATACATTGGCATCTGTTTGTGCCGCTCTCTTCATCTCACTGAGCGTCTGTTGAAACACCTTACTTGTTCCAGATTCCCCGGGAAATTGAGCAAAAGAAACGGTGATGTTGCTTTTCGCTGCTTCTTCAAGGGAAAGGGACATGCCCAGCATCTTTCCATCTTGCTCTGATTGAATGATCTGCGTTCCCCGGATAACAAATGGATGACCCTTAAGCCGCTCGACATCCATTCCGTACCAGTCAGAAAATCGTTCTCTAATTGACCTGCTTGCAGAAACAATTTGCTTTTTTTCATTACAGACCACATACGGTTCGTCTGCTTCCACCTGCTGGAGACAATGAGTGATCAGCTCCATCTCTCTCCTTTTTTGCTGGACTTGAATTTCTCTCTCTATGGCATAAGCAACTGTTGAAGCCATTCCAAGCATAAAAGGGTGCTTGTTATCCGCCATACAGGAGATATCAATCACCCCTATGATCGTACCGTCTGCATCACGAATAGGAGCGGCTGAACAACTCCAATGGTGAGAGGCGACAGAAAAATGCTCAGTTCCGTTGATCGTCACAGCTTCCCCGATGACGAGTGCCGTTCCAATAGCGTTCGTCCCTACATCTGTTTCGGTCCAGCGCGACCCCTCCATAAAATTAATTTTTCTTGCTTCCACCATCGTTCTTTGGCTTCCTGTCAGACTTAGCACATAACCGTCTGCATCGATAAGTAAGGCCAGCATGTCAGATTCTTTTAATTGCTGACTGATTTTATTTAAGTAAGGAAGAGCAGCATTGAGGAATAATGAGTATTTCTTTTTTTGGGCACTGAATAATTCCTTTTCTAACAACGACTGTCCTTTATCTAAATACGGATTAACATTTGCCTGTTTACACCTGTGCCATGATTCCATCACTCTCTTATTCAGACGAGACTTATCAAGCAAACCTTCACGAACAAAACGTTTCCACGTATTTAAATAACAAGGCGTCGGATTCATTCCATCCTCTCCTCTGGGGGCTTTTTATTCATTATAGATAATTATAAAAGCGCTTTCAATTAACATTGGCTAACCCAAGAAGTCAATCGGATAGAAAAAGAGTCTTTTTCAGCAGTGCACCGCTCGTCCCATTGTTTGCAGCAAGGCTTCGTGTATCGCCTCTGAAAGTGTCGGATGTGCCGCAATAAACTGCTCTAATGTATCAGCGGTCAGCTCTGTATGCATCATCACCGCCGCTTGTCCAATCAGTTCTGTTGCATTCGGTCCAATGATTGATACACCTAAAATTTCTTGATATTGCGGTTCTACAATGACCTTTACTTGACCGGCTGGTTGATTTAATATTAACGCTTTTCCATTTGCAGAAAATGCACATGTCCCTATCCGAATCTCCTCATATTGTTTTCTAGCACTCTCTTCATTTAAACCAACACTGGCAATTTCTGGAGAGGTGTAGAGGCATCTTGGAATCACTTGTTCATTGACTTTTACATGTTCACCTGATGCATGGGATGCCGCAACCGTTCCTTCATGAAAAGCAGTATGAGCAAGCTGGACCCCACCTGTCACATCACCGCACGCATAGATATGCGGGAGATTGGTTTGCATATGTTCATTGACGTAGATTCCGTTTCTGTCAAATTCAATGCCGACCTGATCAAGATTCAACTCTCCAAGCTGCGGAGTTCTGCCAATTGCCACTAAGCAAAGATCAGACTGGATTTCACACTGCTCTCCTTGATTTTTCTCTACCACTACTTTTCTTGAAGAAGAATCAAGCTGTTTGACTGCGGCGGACGTCAAAATGTCTACACCCGTTTCTTCGAGTTGCTCGTGAAGACATTGTGCTATATCACAATCTTCTTCAGGTAAAATGTGCACTGCCCGCTCAACCATGACAACTCTTGTCCCCATTCTGCTAAATATGCTTGCAAACTCACAGCCGATCACCCCTCCCCCAATAATACAAAGCGAATCTGGTATCGAAGAAAGTGACATGGCATCCTTGCTGTGAATGATCCATTCCCCATCAAAAGGTGCAAAAGGTAAAGCAGCAGGCGCTGCCCCTGATGCAATAATGATTTGTTTTGCTTGAATGATTTCAGACTTCCCTTCACTTTCTATCAATAGCTCATGTGCCGATAGAAATGACGCCTTCCCATTCAACACGCTGATTTTGTTTTTATTCATCAAGTAGCGAACGCCATCAGTCAGCTGTTTGACGACAGACTGTTTCCGTTTTTGAACGGCATCCCATTGGATGATAGGCTCATGTTCTGGGAGCTCAATTCCAAAATGTACAGCCGATTTCACATGCTCATACATATCGGCGCTTTGCAAAAGTGCTTTCGTCGGAATACAGCCTTCATTGAGGCAGGTACCCCCCAGCTGACCTTGATCAATTAACACAACCTTCCTGCCAAAACGGGCGGCTGTTATGGCCGCCACATAACCTGCTGGTCCGCCTCCTATAATGACCAGTGTCATGATACGTTCACCTTCTTCCTATAAAAGAATGGATATTGGTTCTTCTAAATATGCTTTGACCGTTGATAAAAATGCGGATGCCGGCGCTCCGTCCAGCACGCGGTGATCAAACGTAAGACTGAGTGGCAGGATGGTCCCTTTGCACAATTCATCCTCTCGATAAACAGGGGTTTCATACATTGTTCCGACGCCAAGGATACCGGCTTCCGGCGGATTCAAAATCGGAGTGAAATGCTCTACACCATATGCACCTAGGTTGGTGATCGTAAAGGTAGAGCCTTCGATTTCATCGTGAAGAAGTTTGCCTTCACGTGCTTTTTTGCCATACAATTTGATGGTCTTCGTTAGCTCAATGAGCGCTAGTCTCTCCGCATGTCGAATAACTGGCACAGCTAAGCCGTTTTCTAAAGCAGCAGCTATCCCAAGATGAACATACTCAAAAGTTTCCACTCTTTCATTTTGATATTGACTGTTCATCGCAGGGTGTTCGAGTAATGAAAGGATCGTTGCTTTGGCTACAAAATCGGTCATGGTCAATTTTGTATCGTGACGGGCTATGGCTGTTTCATTCAGCTGTTGTTGTAAGTTTGTAAGTTTTGTCACGTCCGCTTTCATCGTAATGGTTAATTGTGCACTTGTTTGCAGGCTTTCCATCATTCTTGAGGCAATTGTTTTCCGCATCGTGTTAACAGGTTGATGCTCTGTCTCATTTTGTTTTTTCTCTGCCCGTTCAGGAAGCGCATGAAGCACATCCGCTTTCGTAATTCTTCCCCCCGGTCCTGTCCCCACCAGCGTATTAATGTCTAGGTTTGCGCTATTCGCAATTTTACGAGCAACAGGGGAGATTTTCTTTCTCTCTTTCTTTGGTTTTGACTGGACGTCTCTTTCTTTCTTTTCCTCCACCTGTTCATTTCCTTCACCGATATAGCAAATGACCGTGCCAGGCGGTACACCTTCTCCCTCAGACACTTTTATATCCAATATGGTTCCTTCAGCAGGTGATTCGATCTCCATTTCAATTTTTTCGGAGTTGATGCTTGCAATGCTTTCCCCTTTATTTACGGTCTCACCGACCTCCTTATTCCAGACAGATACCGTTCCTTCTTTCATCGACATGCCCAATTTAGGCATCACAACTTCGACAGCCATCTCCCTCTCTCCTTTCTTTAGTTCAAGATCTTGTCATGACTCTTGCCAATCATCTCTAATACGGTGTTCACAACCTTATCAGGTGTCGGCAGATATATATCTTCAAGAGGTGGTGAAAATGGTACTGGTGTATGAGGAGCCGTCACTTTTTTGATTGGAGCGTCAAGTAAATCGAATCCTTTATCTGCAATCAAAGAAGAGATATCTGCGGCAATTCCGCACCTTGGATTTGCTTCATCCACAATGACAAGCCGATTTGTTTTTTCTACCGAAGTCATAATGGCCTCTTCATCGAGCGGCGACAAGCTTCTTGGATCAATCACCTCAGCTTCAATACCACGTGCAGCTAACTCTTCTGCCGCTTCGAGTGCTGTATACACTTGTTTGCCTACTGCAAAGATGGTCACGTCTGAGCCTTCTCTCTTCACATCTGCTTTACCAAGCGGCAGTGTGTAATACCTCTCCGGCACATCTCCTGTGATATTGTAAAGCGTCTTGTCTTCAAAAAAGATGACAGGGTCCTGATCCTCGATGGCTGCCAGCAGCAGCCCTTTGGCATCATAAGGTGAAGAAGGCACAACTACTTTCAATCCAGGGATGCTTGTAAATAGCGCATACAAACTTTGCGAATGCTGGGCAGCTGCTCTAAAACCCGCCCCATGTGTCGTTCTAATCGTGATCGGCACCTCTGCTTTTCCGCCAAACATGTATCGAAATTTTGCGCCTTGATTCAGCACTTGGTCCAGACAAGTACCGATAAAATCATTAAACATGAGCTCCGCAATTGGTCTTAGCCCTGTTGAAGCAGCTGCCATGGCCGCGCCTACATAGCCAGCTTCACTAATCGGTGTGTCTAGGACACGCTCACGTCCAAACTCCTGTACGATTCCTTTTGTTACTCCAAGAACTCCGCCCCATGCTTCATCATCCTGTAAGTGATCTACATGAGCGCCTCCCGCAACATCTTCCCCCATTAAAATGACATCTTCGTCTCTTCTCATTGCCAGTTTAATCGCTTCATTCAAAGCACTAGACATGCTGATTTCTCTTGTCATTTTCCTCTCCCCTTTCTGATTTATTGATACGAAACATACACATCGGTCAGTAATTCGGTATGATCTGGATATTCACTTTCTTCACTGAATCTAACGGCTTCATCTATCGCTTCTGCTACAGCCGCTTCAATACTTGATATCTCCTGATTCGTCAGCAGCTGCTTCTTTAATAATTCATTTTTAAAAAGAGCGATGGCATCTTTCTCTTCTTGGTGTTCTGTTTTTTCTTGATTTGTTTTGTAGCGCTGAGCGTCTCCTTCAAAATGACCATAATTCCGATATGTCATGCATTCAATCAATGTCGGACCTTCTCCATTTTTTGCTCGTTCTATCGCTTGTTCTGCTGCTTGATAAACGGCTGTCACATCTTTTCCATCTACTTGAATACCCGGAATGCCATAACTGGCGGCTCGATCCACGATCGATTTGCAGCTTGAAGCATAGGAAAATGGCGTCGCTTCCCCGTAACCATTGTTTTCTGCGATGAAAATGACAGGCAGTTTCCAGATGGCGGCGAGATTGATTCCTTCGTGAAAAGTCCCTTGATTGTTTGCACCATCCCCAAAAAAGCAAACGCTTACATTATTTGTCTTTTTATATTTAGCCGTGAGGGCTGCCCCGCACGCAAGTGGAAAGCCGCCTCCAACAATTCCGTTAGCACCGAGCATTCCTTTATCAAAATCTGCAATGTGCATGGATCCACCTTTTCCTTTACAAAGACCTGTGGCTTTTCCATAGATTTCTGCCATCATTCCTTTTAGATCACAGCCCTTAGCGATACAATGGCCGTGGCCGCGGTGTGTACTTGTAATACTGTCTTGTTCATTCAGGTGAGCACAGACTCCTACAGCAACAGCTTCTTCGCCAGCATAAAGATGGACAAAGCCCGGCAAGATCCCTTTTGTAAAAAGCGTGTGTACTTGATCTTCAAATTGGCGGATTTCCTGCATTTTTTGATACATCCAAACGGCTTTTTCTTTTGTGAGTGCCATTTCCATATGGTAAAACCTCCTATCTTTTTTTGCTTGCACTTATATACAAGCAAAAAACGTGCCAACATCATGGCACTTGAAAACTTAGGTTTTGAACGATTCACACCGATCAAAAAAGAGACAAAATGAGATTTGCGTCTCTATTTGTCTCAATATGTCTACTTCATCTCCTACATATCACGATGATCAGTTCCATTGGCCACAAAAAAAAAGCATCCCATAAAGGAATGCTTTTCACTCTGAATCGATTGTACGCCGCCATTTTAATTTTCCTTTGCAGACGCCGCACACATAACGAGAGGTATCAAATCGTCTTTTCCTGATAAAATACTGACCGCATCCTGTGCAGACATATTCATGCCGTTTCTGTACACGCCGTTTATTTTGTACGGTCTTTAGCGGTGTACAAAAACGCGGGGCTCCTACTTGTTTTAATAACTCTTTAAAATCCCGGTCACGATGCTGATAGCCCTTCCCCTCAAGGTGCAGATGATAATGACACAGTTCATGCTTGATGATCCCAATCAATTCAGCTCTTCCATGCTCCTCTAAATATCGGCGATTTAACTCAATATTGTGTGTACCAAGCAAATATCTTCCGCCTGTCGTTTTGAGACGGTCATTAAAAACAGCTTGATGGCGGAATGCCTTACCAAAGAACTGCTCAGAAATATGCTCTGTTAACTGCTGTAACTCTCTCTCCTTCAATCAAGATCGTTCCTTTCTATAAAAACCTCGAACGGGACAATTTCCCCTTTGCATACATTGAAGGTACACCCACTGTTTCGATCAAAGGAGGAATGGGCGATGCCCAACTGGCTGAAAAATCAGATGCAGAAGGCATTTTTTGAAAAAAATCATTACCAAATCAAATTGCTGAATCAATGCTGGTACTTCTACAGAAAAAAACATTCAGTCACATCAAGGCACACCCCATCCTAAGGTGCGCCTCGTTTTTTGTTTACTCTGGTTTCAGCATGGAGAGGGCAACGCGGCCTTTTGACTGGTCAACGGAGTCCACCCATACAGTTACAATGTCACCAACTGATACAACGTCAAGCGGATGCTTCACAAAACGGTTGCTTAGCTTTGAAATATGTACAAGCCCGTCCTGCTTTACACCAATATCAACGAATGCGCCGAAGTCTACGACGTTTCGCACCGTTCCTTGCAGCTCCATTCCTTGCTTCAAGTCCTCCAATTTCAACACATCTGTTTTCAAAAGAGGTTTTGGGACTTCATCGCGCGGATCACGCTCAGGTCTTGTCAGCTGATCGATGATATCCTGAAGTGTAATGATACCAATATCAAGCTGCTCTGCTGCTTCGTCCAGTTTGACCTCTGCAATTTTCTCCTTTAACAGCTCTGTGCCAAGATCGTCAGGCGTCATCTTGATCATGCGTAAGAATTGTTTTGTTTCTTTATAGCTCTCTGGGTGAATGCCTGTACGATCAAGTGGATCTTGTCCGTCTGCGATGCGCAGGAAGCCGATACACTGCTCATAAGTCTTAGCACCAAGTCTTGGAATATCCTTGAGCTCTTTTCTGCTTGTGAATCTCCCAATCTCTTCGCGGCGCTTGATGATATTTCCTGCGACGGCTTTTGAAAGGCCTGACACATATTGCAGCAGCGCCTGTGAGGCCGTATTGACGTTCACACCGACTTGGTTGACGACAGTCTCCACCACGAAGGTTAACGAGCTGTTTAATTGCTTTTGGCTCACGTCATGCTGGTATTGGCCCACCCCGACAGACTTCGGATCAATTTTCACAAGCTCTGCTAAAGGATCTTGTAATCTTCTAGCAATTGATATGGCACTTCGTTCTTCGACTTGCAGGTCTGGAAACTCTTCTCGCGCCAGTGCAGACGCAGAGTATACACTTGCCCCTGCTTCATTCACGATTAAATAGGACACCGGCTGATCCAGCTCTTGAATCAGGTCTGCGATGAATTGTTCGGTCTCTCTTGAGGCTGTTCCATTTCCAATCGCAATGACTTCAATATTTGATGATTGAATGATCTCTTTCACTTTTTGTTTGGCTTCCGCTTTTTTCTGCACAGGCGGGTGCGGGTAAATGACGCCAATATGATGGACTTTGCCCGTATCATCCACGACGGCTAACTTACAGCCTGTACGAAATGCAGGGTCGACTCCTAGTACACGCTTCCCTTTCATCGGCGGCTGAAGAAGCAGTTTTCTTAAGTTTTCAGCAAAAATATGAATCGCTTGCTCTTCTGCCTTTTCTGTCAGCTCTTTGCGTATTTCTCGTTCGATTGAAGGCTGAATGAGGCGCTTATAGGCATCATCAATTGCCGCTTCAATAAACGGTCTCGCCGTCGTCTGCTTGCCTTTTATGACTTGCTTGTCGAGATAGAAACGAATATTTTCAGCAGGTGGTTCGATGGCTGCCTTTAAGATGCCTTCTTTCTCTCCACGATTGACCGCTAGTACACGGTGGGGCACTATCTTTTTGATGGGCTCTTGATAATCGTAATACATTTCATAGACGTTTTTCTCATCGCTCTCGATGTCTTTTCCTGATGTGACCAGACTGCCCTTTTGGTACGTTTCACTGCGAATCCATTTCCGCATATCAGGATCATCAGCCAGCTGTTCAGCAATGATGTGCTGCGCGCCTTCAAGTGCCTCGTCTACACTTCTTACTTCCTTTTCTTCGTTGATAAAAGAAGCAGCCTTCTTCTCGATCTCATCGCTTGGCAGCGCGAGTACATATTCCGCCAGCGGCTCGAGCCCTTTTGCTTTGGCTACATTCGCCTTTGTTTTACGTTTTTGTTTGAATGGCCGGTATAAATCTTCGACCTCTTGCAGTTTATGAGCTTGTTCAATTTTTTGTTTTAATTCATCCGTCAGTTTGTCTTGTTCAGCGATTAAGCGAATGACTTCTTCTTTTCGGTTCATGACATTTTGGATATATGTATAGCGCTCTGAAATGGTTTGAATTTGCACCTCATCCAGTGAGCCTGTCTGCTCTTTCCGGTAACGGGCAATAAACGGGACGGTGTTGCCATCCTCTAAGAGCTTGATGACACTTTCAATTTGTTTTGTTGAAAGCTTTAATTCTGTTGCAATTTGTTTCAATAAAAAGTCAGATGTCTTCATACTTTGCATCCTCTCACTGTGTCTTCTCTTTTAGTGTATCAAAAAAACCGGCAAAACAGAAAAAAGGTCAGCTATTTTACATGAGCTGACCAAGTACATAGGTGAGATCGTCTTTCTTGTCTTGTGTGTATGTTTCAAGCTGTTTGGCAATGTCTGCAACTGAATGACTATGCTTTAAACACATTCTCATGTTTGGCACATTCAGTCCGTCTGAATACATAATGAATGTCGATCCTTTTTCGTAGGAATAGGTGTAAGTTTTATATTTTCTAGGTTTCCCTGATAAGTATCCTGATGTCGGAAGTGGATAAATATAGTCGCCAGAAGGGGCATTCAAGATAAACCGAATATTACCAACCGAACAATAGGTAAATTGCTGCTGGGAAAAATTCACCTTTAAGATCGCAACTGTGGCCCCGCGTTTATTTTTCATAGCCTGATTGCATCTGTCGATGAGGGTCGTCATATCCTCATGTCCATATTCTTCGACAATTTCGCTGACTAAAGAAGATGATTCATTGGCGAACTGACCGCTGCCTAATCCGTCTGCCACAGCACAAATTAGTTCTTCATCATCTGCTTTAATAAAAAAACTGTCCCCGCAGCAAGATTTCCCTTCTTTATTCGATTGATAGATAATGGCATTCACATGCTCATGCTGTTCAATCTGCTTCATTACCCTAGCTCCATAGACGCATCTTCTGATAATGCATCTCGTAGCTTTTTAACTGCCTTCCGTTGCAGTCTCGATACATGCATTTGGGATATCCCGAGTAAATCGCCTGTTTCTTTCTGACTCTTATTTTGTAAATAAGTCAGATCGATAATCTCTTTTTCTCGATCTGTCAGAACATGGAGCACACTCTCAAGCATCATTTTTTGGTTTACACGTTCGTAGCCCTCTTCTTGTGAGCCGACAACGTCTAAAATGGTGACTGTACTTCCTTCAGAATCAGCCTCTACGCCTTGGTCAACAGACAGTGCTTGATAGCTTTTGCCCATCTCCATTGTTTCAAGTACTTCTTCTTCTGTCACATCTAGGTATTCTGCAATTTCTTGAACTTTAGGTGACTTTTGCGTCTCCGTTGTCAGATGATCAACTGCCATCTTGATTCTTGGTCCAAGCTCTTTGATCCGCCTTGGTACATGGACACTCCATGTCTTATCACGTAAAAAGCGTTTGATTTCCCCGATGATGGTTGGAATGGCAAAGGCTTCAAATGATTTACCGACGAGCGGGTCATATCGCTTAATAGCGCCGAGTAAACCAATCATTCCAACTTGTCTGAGATCCTCATGAAAACTTTTCCCTTTGGAATATTTTTTCGCCAGCATATCGACCAGATTTGTATAACATTCGACAAGCGTGAGCTGCGCCTGCTCGTCTTGATTGGTTTGATAGCTTTGGATGAGGCGATCTACTTCATCTTTAGTTAGTTTCATAGTTTTGGATGGTTGTGTCATGGTCAACTCGCTCCCTGTTTAAAAACTTTGTCATCGCAACGGTAACTCCGGAGTTTGCTTGCACCTCGACTTCATCCATCAATGTTTGCATCAAATATAAACCAAGACCTCCTTCTGCCAATTGATCCACCGTATGAGCAGATGTGTAAGGCCCTAGTCCTTCCTGCTTTTGCTTAAAGTCAAAGCTACCGCCTTTGTCAGAGACAATGATTTCTAGACGATCCTCATAGACAAGAAAGCGAACAGCTACCTCTCCATCTTCGCCATGTTCACCTTTGTAGGCATGCTGAACTGCATTTGTACAAGCCTCACTGACGGCAATTTTTAAGTCTTCAATCTCTTCGTAAACATAGCCCATACGGCTTGCTACGCCTGAAAGAGTCAGGCGAATGATGCCTACGTATTCTGGTTTCGCTGGGATTTTCATTTCGATTAAATCTACTGATTCGTTCATTGTACCCCACCCTCTGTCTTTGCAGAAATGTCAATGATGTCCTTTAGTCCAGTAATTTCAAACAATCTTACAAGCCGATCCGATAAGTTCTCAAGCTTTAATGTTCCGCCTGCTTTTTGAGCCGCTTTAAACAGCCCAACAAATACACCTAAACCCGTACTATCCATATAAGAAACATCCTTCAAGCAGATTTCAAGATGATCCCCTTGCTCCGCTTTAGGCATAAGCTTTTCTCTTAGCTCAGGAGCGGAGTATACATCGATTTCTCCGCTGACGCTAATTTTCGTCTTATTATCTATTTGATGCTCTTTCATAGACATATTCATTATGCATTCACCTCGAAATTCTTGTTTCCTAGAATTTTATATACCCGCATATTTACTTTCTAAACCTTTCTTTTCAGAACAAGTAATGTAAAGTCATCATGAAGCTGAAAATCTTGCAGCTTCAGTAAGCTGGCATAGATAGCATCGACCATTTCCTGAGCTGAATAAGATAGGTGCTCTGCTATAAGCGTTTTGATATCCTCCCGCTCTAAAAAACCGTCCTCTGACTTGGATTCTGTCACGCCATCTGAGAATAAGATGATCATATCCCCGACGTCCAAATACTTCTCATACTGCCGATAGTCAAAGTCTGGTGCGATCCCAAGGACAAGTCCCTTAGCGTCTAAATCGTAAAATTGATTCTCTTTTTTGCAATAGAAAAAGCCCGGCTCATGACCAGCCGATGCATATTTAAATTCATGCGTTGCTTTATTATAGCTGCCATAGAACATGGTAATAAACATGCTCGGGTCTACGTTTTGCTCGACGACACGATTAAGGGTTTTTAACACCTTTGTGGGACCGCTTCCTGACTCCGGCAAGGAATCCATCGCATACTTAATCATCGACATACAGAGCGCAGCCGGGATGCCTTTCCCAATGACATCTGCGATCGCGATATTGATCGTATCGTGATCGGTGACAAAATGGTAATAATCTCCACTCATCTGTTTTGCCGGCACACTAATAGCCCCGATATCAAATGTGTCTCCTTCTGGAATTTTCGTTTCCAGAAGGGTTTGCTGAACATTAGCAGCAATTTCGATTTCTGATTTAATTTCTTGCTGGATGCCTCTAAGTGTTAAATGTTCCTGGTAAGCTAGTCCGTACCCAATCATGACTTCAATTAAGAAGTCTAGTGAATGAAAGACATCTTTCGGCAAATCAGGGTATAGCTCCTGAATCACTTTTCGGTGAACACTCACTATTTCTTCAGGAGGTATTTGATGCTCAATGGTTTTTCGGCTAAATTTTTGAGCTTGATAAAGCGATGTTTCAGTTAAATCACTGATATAACGACTGAGCAGCTGATGATACCGCTGCTCCATTACCTCCTTAAAATCCATGGTTTCCCTCCTAGCGAAGCCACTTAACAGCTTTTATCTCCGTTCCTTGTTCTTGTGTAGAATCTAATTCAAAATCATCCATCAGTCTTCTGACTCCCGGAAGACCTGCTCCGAGTCCGCCTGATGTAGAAAAACCGTCTTCCATCACTTTACGTATATCCATGATGCCAGGCCCTTCATCGGCTGCAATGATTTTGAGTCCACGCTTTCCGCGCTCCATCACTTCTTCTATACAAATCTGACCTTTACCAGCGTATAAATAGATGTTTCGAGCTAGTTCAGAAATGGCCGTCGTAATTCTTGCTTGGTCAACTGTTCCAAATCCTAATTCTTTAGCAACATTTCGCCCCAGTTGTCTTGCCGCAACTATGTCCCATTCCGTCAAAATTTTCACACAGGATTGGTCTTTCATATCTATTCCCCCAATTCCCGCTTCAATGTCTCAAGCCCTTGTTCAAGATCTAATGCTGTCTGAATTTCTTCCAGTGATATACCAAGTTCAATCAGTGTTACAGCGACTGCCGGCTGTATTCCTGTTAATACAACTTTTGCCCCCATGAGCTTTGACATCGTGATGACATCGCCTAATACTTTTGCGATAAATGAATCAATCATATCAACAGATGTTAGGTCAATGACAACGCCGTTCGCTCCTGTTTCATGAATTTTATTCAGCAAGTCTTCTTGAAAGTGAAGGGCTGTTTGGTCATCAAGCTCCCACTGTATCGAAATTAGAAGACAATTATATAATTTTAAGATTGGAATCTTCGGGTGATTTCTCACTGGGTTTCCCCTCCAATGAAACAATTTTTCGATTTGTCATTTCTAAAGCAGTTTGAATTCCTTTTTGAAGGGTATTCTTTGTTGTAACTTGAGATAAATCAATTCCAAGGGTGACGATGGTTTGGGCGATTTCTGGGCGAATACCGACCAATAAGCATTTTGCACCTACTAATCTCACAGCCTCTGACGCTTGAATGATATGGTGTGCCACCATTGTATCGACGACAGGTACACCGGTGATGTCGATTAAGACCACCTGTGACCGATGCTTCACAACGCCATTTAACAGATTCTCCATGATCTTCTTCGCACGGTCTGTATCAATTGTTCCGACAAGAGGCATGACAGTGATGTGCTCAAACACCGGAATCAGCGGAGCAGAAAGTTCCTGTAACGCAATTTTTTGAAGGTTGACGGTTTTCTCCCATGAGATGGAGTAGTGATTCAATATTTCGTTATGAACTGGTGAGATGAACCGATCAATTTCCCATATGAGCTCATTACTTCCTTGTTCAGTATTTTTGTCACTGTTCATTTTGTGATATAAGTGCGAACGGATTTCCGTTAGCCCTTTTGCCAGTAACTTAAGTGATATACCCATTTGTACAATTTTTAAAGCAAAAGATTGCACTTTTTCTTCAAAATCCTCAGCATTCGCCTCTGAAAGGGATGCTAGAATAAGCTGGACATATTCGGAACAAATGGTTTCATACATTTTATCGTTTAGCATCATGTCCGTTTCTTCTTCTCCGAGTCGTTTGAAGATGTCAGTCCATTCTTTTTCTAATTCCTTTTGGTGCGCTCTCGCAAAAGCTAACACGATATGATTCGACATAATTTACCCCCTACATACATAAAAAACAATAACTTTCATTCTCTCTCCATTATAGCCTTAATAAAAAATGAACACAAAAAAAAGTTGCTCACAGGAGAGCAACCAAATATCACCATATTAAAAATCAATAAGAGCCAAACTAACTTGTAAGGCTTCATCAACCTTCTCCATCATCTCATCATCAAGATGTGTGATTTTATCTGTCAATCTTTGTTTATCGATTGTACGAATCTGTTCCAAAAGAATGACAGAATCTCGTTCAAAGCCGTAGCGCTTTGCATTGATTTCGACGTGAGTCGGTAATTTCGCTTTTTGTATTTGGGCTGTTATGGCTGCAACGATAGCAGTCGGGCTGAAGCGATTTCCAATGTCATTTTGAATCACCAATACTGGGCGAACCCCGCCCTGCTCGGAGCCAACAACAGGAGATAAATCAGCAAAGTAAACATCACCGCGTTTAACAATCAAATGTTTAACCCCCGCTGACTAATCGCTCAACTGTATTCTCAGCCTCAAACTCTGCGTATTGTGCCTCTGAAGAGATATTCAGATTAATTTTCGCCATCTCCATGTAGCCGCGTCTCATCGATTCACGATTTTGTCGAATATTACGTTCACGAATATACGTTTTTGTCGCTCGGTAGATCAATTCATTTCTTGTTACCTTATCCTGCTCTGCTACTCGTTCGATCTCAGACATTAAAGTCTCCGGCAGTCGAATCTTCATTTCGTTTGTTGCGCTGGATTCAGACAAAAAACATACACCTCCACAAAACTTACGGATACCGTATCGATCCATTCCAAGACTAATCATACCATTATTCAATGCACAAGCAAAGCTGTTTTTTCATGATTTCTTATTAGAACATGAAGCGGCTCGCCACCCGTAAATCAAGATGATAATGGAGTTCCTCTTTCCCATTATACGCTTTTTTCCGAAAATCATACGGTATTTCCAAAATCTCTAAAAAAGGGAGAATGTTTACCCTACTTTTGTCGAATAAAAAAGAACGAAGTCAGTTTGACCATCGTTCTTTTGAACACTGTTTATAAAAAGCTTGGCCCGCTTTGAAGCAGCGGATTCCGTACATGCACTCTTTTGCCGTCCTCCATATATACTCTTGGGATGCGGTGGCCAATCGAGCAAGTGACTTCATAGTTAATGGTTTCAAGCCTTTTTGCGATTTCATCGACTGATACCATGTCTCCCCCTTGCTTACCAATTAAAACGACCGGCTCCCCTACTGGAAGATTGTCTTTCAGTTCAATCATGAATTGATCCATGCAAACCCTTCCTGCGATCTTCCGGCGCTTTCCGCCAACGAGCACTTCCGTTCCTGCCAGCTTCCTGATCCACCCATCTGCATAGCCGACTGGAACCGTGCCGATCCACGTATCTTGATTGGCTGTATACGTCGCCCCGTAGCTGACACTCTCACCCTTTTGAATGTGCTTCACATGGGCAAGCTTTGTATGAAGAGACATGGCTTCTTCCAGCTTGAAAGGCAATTCATCCTTGATTTCTTCTGACGGTGACAGCCCGTACATACTGATGCCGAAGCGAACCATATTAAACAAAACGTCTTTAAACCTTAGACCTGCTGCACTGTTGGCGCAATGAACGAGCAGCTTGTCCGTATGAAGCGGCTCGAGCAATGTTTGAAAGGTATCGACCTGCCGATCAAAGTAGGCCTCATCCTTTTCATCTGCTGTCGCAAAGTGAGTAAATACGCCTTCCAGCTGTAAAAAAGAGTGTTCACTGACAAGCTTTTTCACTTCGTTCAATTGCTCTATCGTTTTCACACCTAATCGGTTCATTCCGCTGTCTATTTTCAAATGAAAACGTATAGGTTGTCCCATCTGCCCTTTCATCATTGTGGTGACTTCTCTCAGCCAATCGATGGAGTAAGCGGTCATGATGACATTGTATCGAACGGCGGCTTTGACATATTCCGGCGGTACGGCGCCGAGTACAAGAATCGGTGCTTTGATGCCTTTATTTCTTAAAGAGACGGCCTCATCTAAAAAGGCTACGGCTAATAAGTCTGCTCCTGCTTTGAGGGCAGCTCTTGCCACTTCTATATCTCCATGTCCATATGCATTGGCTTTCACCACAGCCATCAGTTGAACACTTTGACCAATATGATCTTTCATATGTGAAACATTATGCTTAATTGCTGTTAAATTAATTTCTGCCCATGTGTCTCTATAAAAGGCATTTGTGTCCATCCGTCACACTTCCCTATTGAATGATTCAATACCTTTATTATGATACTAAAAATCAAGAATAATGTGAAACAAATCAAAGAAAATCAGCCCTTGCATAGGGCTGATGTTTCATTTCCAAGGCTCTCGCCTGAGATATTTATTTAGCTGACTGGCCTTCTACACTCTTTGCAACCATCAAGAGCTCTTCCTTCGATAGATCACTTGAAGAAATCAAGTAGTCCACTCCGTCAGATGTCCATGAAAGGGATTGGTCTGTGAGAACCCCAACTGTCATGCCAAGGTCGACTGGCTCGCCGTTCATCGTCACAGGCGTAGATGCTTCAGCTACTCTCGCTTTTTCCTGAATGAGTGTGAAGGATTTCTTACCGCCATACGTCATCACATAACGTTTCCCAGCATCTGTCATCATTTCTTTCTCTTCCATCTTCTTCACGCCCTCTGGCATATCAACTGGCGTTTTCACCGCAAAGCTGTCAGATGAGTCTGCACTTGTGGCTACATCCATTTGAGAGAGTGTCATGTTTTTCTTCTCATCAAATGCATCTTTGTCAAAGGATTTATTGAATTCAAAGTGAGAGAATTCCACTTTCACCATTGGCTTTTTGTCGCTATCCAGTACTTTCACACTGGCAGGCGCCATTGTTTTTTTATGAAAGGTAATCTCTTGGGTAGGCAGCATTTGGTTGTGCTGATAATTGGTTTTGGTTTCGAACACATACTTTGATTCTTTCGCTTTGAACTGAGCTGCACTGTCATTTTTAATGTCCTTCACGAGTGACTCAAATAAGTAGACCTGACTGCTATTATTTGGCCAATCACTGTGGAAACGGAAGCTCTTGTTCAATGAAGGTGTCAGCACAAACACACCATTGCCATTTCTTAAAATGACTTGACTCTGATCCTTTTTCGGATTTTCTAAATAGACACGGTAAAGTTCCGGCTTCTTGTACCAAATTTCTACTCGATACTCCTGCGGGTCATTTCCTGTCTCAATGGTCATTTTTGCTTTGGCTTTGTATGATGTCATTTCCTCTGCCTTTTTGTTTAAATCTCCAACGATATCCTGCTGAGATTTTTGACCGCATGCGGAGAGAATCAGTACAAAAAGGATTCCCGTTACAAGCAAAACAAAGCTTTTTCTCACCCTTTTCAACCCCTTCGTTAATTGTGTTAAAAGGAAGAAACCGCTTGTTTGACTTTAACAGTACGCCTCAAGAGTTAACTGCGTACCGCGAACCATCAAAGCCTGTTAGCAACTCGCCCTTCCTTATCGCACTACCCAATATATGAAGGGAGGACAAACAATATGCAGACTAGCTTGACAACCTTTCAATTAAAACTTGTGCAGCAGCATATTCTTTCGTGTGAGTGATGGACACATGAACCTGGTCGCCCATCGTTTTCTTGCTTTTGATGAAAGGTTTTCCATGTTCGTCTTTCTGAATTTCCAAGTCATGAAAGCTTAAATGCCGGCCGATTCCCGTTCCGTAAGCTTTAGCGAAAGCTTCCTTTGCTACAAACCGTCCCGCCAAAAATTCCAGCCGCCTCTTTTCACTGAGTTCGTTAAAAATGTCTTGTTCACTTAACGTTAAAATTCGTTCTGGTAAACGAGGCTGTCTGTTAAGCACTCGCGCGAGCCGGTTGATTTCTACAATATCAATGCCTATTCCTTTGATCATGAGGTACCTCCTATGATACTCGTACTAATTTGGATGTTCTCTTCATAAACGTGTTACTATAAACTTACCATTATCTAGTCAAAAGGGGTTTGTTATGTTTATTCGAACGGAGAGCTTTCAACAATTTATTAGAACGTATCCAATCGTAACAACGATCCTTGCTTTGCAAATTGGTCTGTGGCTTATATTTGCGATTCCTATCCCTCTTATACAGCTTGGTCACGACCATCTCGTCGGTTTCAATTATGGGGTAGCTGCCGGAGAATGGTGGCGGCTCGTCACACCTATTTTCCTTCACGGAAGTCTGACCCATATTTTGTTCAATTCTATGTCCTTGTTCTTATTCGCTCCAGCGCTTGAGTATTTGCTTGGGAAGGTTCGATTTCTGATCATCTATCTTGGTGCAGGGTTCGTTGGCAATCTCGGAACCTATTGGGTAGAGCCTTTAGAGTATGTACATGTCGGCGCTTCTGGTGCCATCTTCGGTTTGTTTGGCGTTTATTTATACCTTGTTCTATTTAAACCGCACATGATGGACCGCGGCAATTCTCAGGTGATCATAACGATTCTTGCAGTCTCTGTCATCATGACTTTCGTTAACTCAAACATCAATATTATGGCTCACTTATTTGGATTGATCGGCGGCATGCTCCTAGCACCTCTTACGCTATTTTTCCATTCAAAAAAAAGACGCTACTAACCTCATAAAAAATGTCGATCACTCCTATGAACGGGAAGCTGATCGACATTTTTTGTTTAAGAAGATTTATTTTTTTCATACGAATACCAATCCATTACACGTGCAGCATCTTCTTCCTCAAGGTGATGCACACCAAAGGAATCAAGCAGTGCAGAGGATTTCACAAAGGTGTGAATACTCGCCAATCGGCCTTTCTTTTGGAAGAAAGATTGCGTCATCGTATAGTTTTGCATTCGTTTTCTCAAGACAATGCCAGTGGTTTTGCCAATGCCTCTTGATGTCAGTTGAATCAATGGATCTTTGATCGTATAGCCTGATTGTTTATAAGCTAAATAGCCAAAAACCAAAGCAATAGGAAGCGGAATGAGTGCCAAATACCCCCATGGTGGAAAACGTACAGATAGGATCACGCCGACAAGTAATGGCACAAAGCCGTAAGAGATCAGGTAGCGTTTGAGTGAACGCTTTGGCACCTTTTTCAGTTCAGCTTCTGGCGCCAAGTGATAATGATCTGTGAATTGAGACAGCAGTTCGCTGATTTTTTTCTTTCGAATCAGCGGAAATACGACGGAAGAGGTTTCTTTTTCTGTAATAGAACCTCCTGCGCTCACAAGCATCACCGTCGCAAAGCCAAAAGGCTCACGGAGAATATTTTCTTTGATTTTCACTGCTTGAATTCTCGCAAGTGGAATGGTCATTTGATGCCTCTCGATGAGCCCTCTTGTGATGATGATGTCTTTCCCTTTTCGTTTTGCGGTAAAATTCGCATATTGGAGGGCTGTTACCCCAACACTAAGAATCCACGCAATCAATACGGCAAGAAATATGAGAATCGCATAAATCTCAACACTTGCATGACTTAAAAAAGAGAACCGCTTGACGAATCCGTCCAAAGGAAGAATTTCATCTATTTGTGTGTAAATGGCAAGACACCCGGAAATAATGACTCCGATTCCGCTTGAAGTGGTCGCAGCCAAAAGCAGCTCTGGTACACCCATCCGATAGGAAACATTCATTTCTTCTTCTACAGGTTGTTGCGCTGTCAGAGGATCATGCGGAACATCCCTATTTTCATCCAACACCTCTTCTTGCTGCAAGCTTTTCTTCCGGTTGAAAATTGATTGCTTTAATTGTTCCGCTTCTGCTTTTGTAATCGCCGTCAGGCTCACTTCCGGACCGTCCGTTCCGCCTGCTGTTTCGATTTGGACCCGCACCAAGCCGAAAATCCGCTGGAAGATACCTTCACTTGTATTCACCGTTTGAATTCGTTCTAACGAAATATATTTTTTCTTTTTTGTGATGACGCCGGATTCCACGCGAAATTCATCATCTTCCATCCGGTAGGTGAATCGCCTCCATGCTAAAACGGTTGAAACAGCTTTCCATAAAAGAAGCACACCAAGAATGATAAATGCATAAAAACGAATGCTCGAATTCGAGTTCACAAAAATAAGCACGAAAAAAGGGATAATGAAGTTTTTGATCATGGATACGGCATCTGATATAAAATCAATGAACATCGAGATTGGATGTACACGTTTTGGTTCAGACATCATCTTCCGTCACCCTTGCTAAACGAGATATGTAATCACGAAGCTCATCTGCTTCTTCTAATTCTAGCGCCGGTATATCATGAACTGTAGCAGCAGTCGATATTTGAACAGATGCCAAACGGTAGCGCCTTAAAAGCGGTCCTTGCGATGTATCGACATGCTGGACTCGCACCATCGGCACAATCACACGTGTGACACGAATGAGTCCATGCTGAATTTCAATTTCATTTTCGAATACTTCGTAGCGCCAGATGCGATGACGGATTTTCGGTATAAGCCAAATGCCAAAAATGACCTGTAAGACCCATAAACCGGCGAGGATGGCGCCAATCCAATATGGCCATTGAAGATAATAACTAGCAACAAATACCCCAATGATGATGAGTAAGAAAATCAATGAGATAATTCCATTTTGAAGACGCCATACCTTTAAACCATTTAAACTAATTTGACGTTGCGGCTGTTTTCTCACATTCTTCCCCCATTCTCTTACTTTTCTATCAATATATTACGAAACAAAGCCTAAAAAGTTTCAACAAACCTGTTAAAAAAAGCGAATCCTGCAAAGGATTCGCTCTTGAATTAGTTGTTATAAGATTTCTTTTGACGACGATCGTTAGAAGAACGATTGCGGTCATTTGAAGAACGCTTTTTATCACCGTAAGATGAACGGCTTTTCCCGCGATAGCCGCCTCCGCCGCCACCGTCTCTACGTTTAGAAGAGCTGCGGTTGTTACGATTGCGTTTTGAAATCATTGGTGCTTCATCTGTCAAACGAACAGGCGTTGCATCTGGCTCTTTTGTCATCATTTTGATGGCAGCCGCAACCACTGTGACAGAATCATTATCTTCTAGCAATTCAGCAGCAGCTGTCATGTAGAAGTTTAAGTTGTTTTCACTGATGATTGTGCGCAGACGATCAATGGTTACTTGCTGTTGACCTTCAATTGCTTCATCTAGAGTTGGTTCTTTCATACGTTCCATTTTACGTTTAGTCGTTTGCTCAATCGCACGAAGCATATCTTTTTCACGCGGTGTGATAAATGTCACCGCCATACCTGTACGTCCAGCACGTCCTGTACGTCCAATACGGTGTACGTAGCTCTCTGGATCTTGTGGCACGTCAAAGTTATACACGTGTGTTACGCCTGAGATATCAAGTCCACGTGCTGCAACGTCTGTTGCTACAAGCACATCGATTGAACCTTCTTTGAATTTACGAAGCGCAACCATACGTTTTGCTTGTGTCAGGTCACCATGAATTCCTTCAGCTGTATAACCTCTAAGGTTAAGCGCTTCTGTCAATTCGTCAACACGGCGTTTCGTACGGCCGAAGACAATTGAAAGCTCAGGTGATTGAATGTCAAGAAGACGAGTCAATGTGTCAAACTTCTTACGCTCGTGGATATCCAAGTAGAACTGTTGGATGTTAGAGACAGTCATTTCTTTTGCTTTTACTTTTACATGTTCTGGGTTTGTCATGAAACGCTCTGCAATGCGCTTAATTGGTGCAGGCATTGTCGCAGAGAATAAAAGTGTTTGGTGTTCACTTGGTACATTTGAAAGGATCGATTCAATGTCTTCGATGAAACCCATGTTTAGCATTTCGTCTGCTTCATCAAGCACAACTGTTTCAACATTTTGAAGACGCATTGTACGACGGTTAATGTGATCGAGTAAACGTCCTGGAGTCCCTACGATGATATGAGGATTTTTCTTGAGCGAACGGATTTGGCGGCCGATATCTTGTCCACCGTAAATCGGAAGTACGCGCGCACGCTTGTCTTGGCCAATTTTGTATAGCTCTTCAGATACTTGAATCGCTAATTCTCTTGTTGGCGCAATGATAATCGCTTGGATATTTGGAGACGCTGGGTCGATTTTTTCTACAAGAGGAATACCAAATGCTGCAGTTTTTCCTGTTCCTGTTTGTGCTTGTCCAATGACATCTTTATTCTGAAGACCGAGAGGAATTGTTTCCGCTTGAATCGGTGTTGCTTCTTCAAATCCCATGCGGTTAATAGCTTTCATGAGACTTTCGCTTAATTGAAAATCTTGAAACGTTATAGTCAAATTATTCAAACTCCTTCTAATTGCTGTTTCAGTAATCTCGTGAATGATCATTAAAAACTGCCCTTTTCCGAAAGGACAGGTCCATTATATACAAAGCCCGAATTACCCTACCTTATATCTTACCATTACACTATTTGTTTTTCAACAAGACAGAAATGGATATATCTACTGTTCCACAATGACAGATTCACCATCACTTTGATCTCCATCCATCCATTTCCACTTTTCGAACAGTTGAATTTTTCCGTTATCCAACTGCTTAGGTGTAGAATTGCAAGACCCGCTTCTCATGCTGCCGTCTTTGCTGACATGGTGGTACCTAAAATGAAGTGTTCCATCCTCATTCACAGTTCCTACAAGTACACCAGATACAATACTGCCGCCTTGATATGTGCCCGTTAATATATTCCCGTCCTGACGATATTGAAATATGGTTCCTGCCGATACTTCTCCGTTACTCGAATTAGACTGCGGGACAAAGGTTTTTCCGTCATAATGAAACAACCGAATCAACCACCTTTTCTTTCCTATTGTACCATAGGCTTGTCACTCATTCGACAAAAATGATGCAATTTTTAACAAGTGGGATTCAATTTATATTAGTTTAGCCACATTTTCGCTTTTCTATAGATTAAATTGTTTTTTTTAGAAATTGCTCTACTTTTTCAAACAATTGCTGTGCACATGGCTCGTGACAAACATGGTGTTTACAATCAGGTAAATAAAACATTTCTTTCTGACGAGACGGGATTTTATGATCAATAAATTCTGCACTTGAAGCGGGCACAATCCCATCACTTTCACCTTGAACAATTAACACAGGGAGGTGAAGCTTCTCAAGGGAGCTCTTCGTTTGCTTCACCAGCTTCATAAATTCTACAGCAGCTGACAGCGGCGTGCTCGTTAGCTTATGGCGGTATCTATCATACAAAGGATTCGTATCAATCAGCCCAGACAATGATTCCTTCAGCATCTGCCTTGTGTCTTGAATCATTTGTTTTGGATTCACATATTTAGCCGCAGCACTTAAAAGAACGAGACGAGCAACCGGATACTTCGCTGCAAGATAAGAAGCGATCATTCCTCCCATGGAAAAGCCGATCAAAAAAATGGTGTCGCATGTTCGGTAAAGAGATAGCAGTTCTAATTCAGCTGTTGCAATCCATTCTTGATAGAAAATGCCTTTGAGCTGAAGCTCATCCCCATGCCCCGGAAGCGTGACTGACTGAACGTTCCAATCTGTCTTCTGCTTTAAATATTGCGCCAGCGGTTCCACTTCATAGGGGGCGCCAGTGAATCCATGTATACATAGACAGCCAATCATTCTGTCACCTTCTTTGCGCTCACTCTTTATAGTGCAGTAATGACTTCTTCTAATCTCATGCCGCGTGAGGCTTTGACTAGAACAACATCGTCAGGACCTGCTACGTCAGCAAGTTTTTTCTTCAGTTCCTCTTTGTCCATAAATGAGGACACGCGCGCGTCACCGAATGATTTCTTTGCTCCTTCAGCGATGAATGCACCTAGGCGGCCATACGTCATCACATGATCAATAAATTCAGGCTTGATGTAGCGGCCTAGTTCATAATGATACGTTTCTTCTTCGCTGCCCATCTCGAGCATGTCTCCAAGGACAAGAATGCGATTAGCGAAGCCGTCCATATCTCCTACAAGATCAATTGCAGCTTTCATGGAAGTAGGACTTGCATTATACGCATCATTGATAACAGTGATTCCTTTCTCTGTTTTAAACAGCTCAAGACGCATCCCTGTCAACTTTGTTTGCATGAGTCCTTGGGCGATTTGTCTTTCATTCAGTTCAAAGTACTGGCCTATGGCAATTGCAGCAAGGGCATTTTTTACATTATGTTTCCCTAATACAGGAATGAGAAACCCCTGGGCATACCCTTCGACTTGAAATTCAGTTCCTTCTGCAAGCTGGTTGATATGCGTTACCTTGATATCACAGTCCTCTGCTTCTCCAAAGGTTTTCACACGCTGCGAAAGTGCAGTCGCTCTCTCGCGCAGCAAGGGTTCATCTCCTAAGTAATAAAAGATGCCATCCTCTTTTAATCCTTTTGTGATTTCACATTTTGCATCAGCAATGGCTTCTCTTGATCCCAAATCTTGCATATGAGATTCTCCAATATTGGTAATGACTGCTGCATCAGGCTCAGCGAGTTTTGACAAAAACTCGATCTCACCTTTTGCACTCATCCCCATCTCCAACACAGCAATATCTGTTCCTTCCGGCATTGCAAGAATGGTGAGCGGTAGACCGATATGATTATTAAAGTTACCATCTGTTTTATGAACTTGATAAGCCGTTTGTAAGACGGAATGAATCATGTCTTTCGTTGTGGTTTTCCCATTACTTCCTGTAATACCGACAACACGAGGTTTTTCTTCTTTCAAGTATGATTTTGCCAGTTGTTGAAGTGCTGCCAGTGTATCCTCTACAAGAATGACAGGTACACCGAACGGTGGATTGGCTTCTTTTTGATTCCAAAGAACAGCTGCGGCTCCAAGCTCCACTGCTTTAGAAGCAAATGTGTGACCGTTAAAATGTTCTCCAATTAGGGGGATAAACAATGCACCTTTTGATACTTTTCGTGTATCTGTTGTCACTCCGTGAATTTGCTCTTCGCCAAAAGCTTGATTAGATAGTGTCCCACCAGCCATTTGGGCGATTTGTTTCACTGTACGTTTGATCATGATTTTTTCGCCTCTCTTTCTCATTTCACGTTTGAAGGAAAAGAGACACTACCTAAGGATAGTGTCTGCTTGTTGCTCACATTAAAAAGTCGTTTTAATGGTTTGTTTTTCTTGATGGCGTTCAATTGCAAGTGACACTAGCTTTTCAATCAGCTCTGGATACTCTACACCAGTGTGTTTCCAAAGCAGCGGGAACATACTAAATGGTGTGAATCCAGGCATTGTATTCACTTCATTGATCAACACTTCGCCTTTTTCTGTGAGGAAGAAGTCTGCACGTACAAGACCAGATCCATCGAGGGCTTTAAATGCCTTAATCGCCATATCATGAATCGTCTTGTATTCATCCTCTGACACACTTGCAGGAATGATCAAATCTGTATCGCCATCTTCATATTTTGCTTTGTAGTCATAAAAATCTGTTTTAGGTGCAATTTCACCAACGACAGAGCATTTCGGCTCGTCATTTCCTAATACACCAATTTCGATTTCTCTTCCAACGACGCCTTCTTCGACGACCACACGACGATCATATTGGAAAGCCAAGTCGAATGCGGTTTGCAGCTCTTCTTTGCTGCGGCATTTGCTAATTCCAACACTTGACCCCATGTTGGCAGGTTTCACAAAGCATGGATAGCCAAGTATTTGTTCCACCTGTTCTAAGCTGTCTGGTGTGGCCTTTTCATAGTCTTTTTTATTGAAGGAAAGGTGCTTTGCTTGTGCAAGTCCTGCTTGAGCAAAAACATCTTTCATCATGACTTTATCCATACCCGCGGCAGAAGCAAGAACGCCGTTGCCGACATACGGGATATTTAGCAGTTCAAGTAATCCTTGCATCGTTCCATCTTCACCATTTGGCCCATGCAGCAATGGGAAGACAACATCAATCTTCTCATCAGCAGATGCAGGCTGCGGGAACATGCTCTCATTTAAAGAAGTTGGTAAAAACGTCTTTGCGTTCTGTTCAAATTGAAGCATTTTGACGTTTGAAACTGGTTCAGTGAGTTTTTCTCCTCTTAGCCATTCGCCCTCTTCTGTAATATAAATTGGATGTATATCGAACTTCTCAGTGTTAAGTGCTTTTGTAACTGCAAGGGCTGTTTGCAGTGATACATTATGTTCGGCTGACTTTCCGCCGTAAATCAATCCTAAACTTATTTTCAATGGATACTCCCCCCACTAAAATTCATCTTTACTATCTTATCACTTTCAAGCAAAAATGCTCTAATTAATTTTTGTTGTTACGGAATTGAAATGATTTGTAAAGGTTGTAAGCGCCTCCCGAGCATTTGTATGTCATTCGCCATTATTTTATATTAAAATGACATTGAAAAGGAGTTGTGACAAATTGAAAAAAATCACAAGTACTGAACAATTCAATGAAATCATTCAATCTGACAAAGAAGTCATCGTTAAATTCTTTGCAACATGGTGTCCTGACTGTACAAGAATGGACATGTTCATTCCAGACATCTTAGAGGCTTATGCTCACCATGAATGGTTTGAAATAAACAAAGATGATTTCCCTGAATTAGCAGAAACGTATCAGGTCATGGGTATTCCAAGCCTGTTGATTTTCAAAAATGGCGAAAAAACAGGTCATTTACACAGCGCAAACGCAAAATCACCTGAAGAAGTGACAGAGTTTCTTCAAGGGCACGTTTCTTAATTGGTTAAACGAAGGACATCAGCAAACGCTTGCTGGTGTCTTTTTTCTTCCCCATCTCTTACATCAAATCTCTCCATAAGACGAGTTGCACATCCAAAACGTTTCAATGAGCAAAAGAATGTTTTATATAGATGTTTCACTTACGACAAGAAATGACAGGAATTATTTCCTGGGAAAGAATGAGCGTCGACTAGGCTTCGAATTTGTCGGTTACGTGAATTTTCTGAATAGATTCTTTACTTCTGACATTTTGCTTTGTATAATAGAGTTGCTAATTGATAATGATTATCAATTTCATCTATATGAAATCCTATAGACGTCTATACTTATATAAAGGAGCGATGAGTCACATGTCTAAGAAGAAAATCAAAACATATCAGCAATTGATTGAAGAGAACAAGAAGGCCATCATGCGCGACCCTAAAATGATGGAAAGTATATACGAAACAATCGACAAAAAGCATCAGGAGCAGCTTGCAGCTGCTGGACGTGAATCATAAACATAAGACGAGCAGTCACAGCTGGCTGCTCGTCTCTTTTGTCTTTTTCAACAAAAAGAAAAAAGCCGATAAAATCTATGATGTGATTTTATCGGCTTTTGTTTTAATGTGATTTCGCTACACGGTCCTGCTTCATTCCTAAATAAATGAGCATATATGTGAGATAACCCATTGTCATTGTTAAACCACCGAAGAAGAACTGAGAAAAGACAGGCTCCTCAAAGGTTGTGACGGCAGCAAGAATGATCCAGCTCGCATATAAATAAACCATGAACCATTTCATGTTTCTTTTAAGTGTATACAGAAAGAAAAGACCCGCTAACGAAAAGATCCCCAGCGCTAGTCTGAAATAAATAAGATGATCAAACTGGAAGGCAAAAGACACAAACGAAAACGACAGCAACAACAAAATGGGTAAAGCCGTAATGAAATTTTTCACGATAGTGCCACCTCCAAGACTCCCTCTTATTATAAGACAAAATCAGCCGATTATCGTGAAATGCAGACTCGTTTTCACAAAGATGTCACGAATTTTTCTTGTTATTTGACACAATTTTTACACATTTACATCACGCTTCCAAAAAAGAACCCAAGCCGTGCCAACAAAGAAAACAAAATGCGCCCCTACCATAAATAGAGAAAACAAAGGACTCATGCCATGAAAGGGCGGCGGTCCTTGAAAGCTGTACTGAGTAAAGTCCGTATTAGCAAAAAGCAGGATTTTTCCCCACTGATTTTCTAAAAGAGACATAATAGGCACAAGTGATTTCGCCGTATATAAAACAAAAAACGAGGTCACAAGCGCAACGAGGCTGTTCCTAAACAAGCTGGAACACATAAAAGCGAAGCTTGCCATCATCATCACTTCCACCCACTGAGATCCGATAACAGCAAACGTATGCTGAAATAATCGTCCCGTACTTTCATCAAATTCAGTACCAAAGAAAATAAAGCCAAATAAAAAAGCTAATACATAATAAAAAACAAACAAATATATGACCGTCAGCACAAGTGTGATGTATTTTGACAGAAAAATTTGCAGCCTTGTTTTGGGCCGGATCAATAAAAACTTGATTGTTCTTTTTTGAAATTCTGTTGAGATCAAGGTCGCGCCAATGACAACTGCGAGCACCTGTAAAATAAATACGACATTCGTGGAATAAGCAAAATAGTTGGCGACAGTGTCTTGTCCACCAAAGCTGGAAATGACTCGTTTCAACGCTAGAGCCATCGCCAATTGAAAAACAACGATCAATCCAAGTGCAATGAATGTGATCTTTTTCCTCATCATTTTCTTATGCTCATTCTTGATGAGTTGAAGCATCTGCCGTCCCGCCTTCCGTCCATTTCATAAATGCCTCTTCAATTGATGGCTTTTGAGGCGTCATTTCAAGTACATCAAACCCAGCCAGAACAAGCTGTTTGTTCAGCTCAGGCACTTGTTCTTTGTTCAATTGAAGTAATACACGCGCTCCATTTCGTTCATATGTATAGGCTTGCGTGTCGAGCCACGAAACCGCCTTTTCCACTGGCTGAATATTCATGAGTATCTGTTCTTTCCCCTCCATGTCCCGGAGCTTCGCACTGGCTTTGATCTGTCCTTTTTGAATGATGATCATGCGGTCACATAGCTCTTCTACCTCATGCAATAAATGTGTGGCAAATAACACGGACGTTCCTTCTTCTCGTACGAGCATTTGCAAGTGCTCCCTGAATTCCTTCATACCTGCAGGATCAAGTCCATTTGTCGGTTCGTCTAAAATCAGCAGGTTCGGCTGATGTAATATGGCTTGTGCAATCCCAAGCCTTTGTTTCATCCCCAGTGAATACGTCTTCACCTTCTGATGAATGGCGTGCTCCAGACGAACTCTTTTCACCACTTCCTGCATGCGTTCTTCCGTCACTCCATCGTGCATCGCCGCATACAGTTCAAGGTTTTCAAAGCCTGTTAAATAAGAATAAAATTCGGGATTTTCTATAATTGCACCAACAGATGACATCGCGTGTAGAAAATCCTCATCCTGTGAATATCCATTGATTATGATTCGGCCATTGTTTTTTTTCATCAAGCCAACGATCAAACGAATCAAGGTTGTTTTTCCAGACCCATTTGGCCCAAGTAAGCCGACGATTTCTCCCTTCCCTATTTCTATAGATATATCTTGTAAGATCATTTTCCGGCCAATTCGTTTATCGACTTTCTCTACTTTTAGAACAGCAGACTCCAACGTGGTTCCTCCTTCTGATGTAAAGCCTATGGCGGCAAATAAGACCGCTCATTCTGTTAAAAGTATACCACGCAAGACAAGGGGCCCATGAAAAAAAGGACTGATCGAGTCAGCCCTTCTTTTACATTACATGGATAGGTTCGGTGATGCTGCGTCTTTCTCGTGTTTTTTCTCCGTTTCTGTCACAATCACCGCACATGCGGCGTCACCTGTAATATTGACAACGGTTCTTGCCATATCTAATAAGCGGTCTATGCCAAGGATGAGCGCAATGCCTTCAACAGGCAGATTCACAGAGTTCAGTACCATAGCGAGCATGATGAGCCCAACTCCTGGCACACCCGCTGTGCCGATACTTGCTAAGACAGCCGTTAAGACAACCGTCAGCATTTGGACAAGCGTCAGTTCAACTCCATATACTTGCGCGATAAAAATGGTCGCGACCCCTTGCATAATCGCTGTGCCGTCCATATTAATGGTTGCACCAAGCGGCTGTACAAAGCTTGAAATCGGCTCTGGCACCTTCAAACGTTTCTGGGCTGTTTCCATTGAGACTGGCAGGACTGCGTTACTGCTTGATGTACTAAATGCGACAACCATTGCTGGAGAAAATCCTTTGAAAAACGCCATCGGATTTCGCTTCGCTAAAATGGCGACAGTTGACCCATAAGTCAGGAAGAAATGCAGCACGAGCGCAACTAATACGACCGAGAAATAGAGGCCCATCGCTTTCATCGCATCAAATCCCTGGCTGCCAATTGCGGTTGCGATCAAACCGAATGTTCCGTACGGTGCGAACTTCATCACTATGCCGACAAGAAACATCATTAATTCATTTCCTTGTTCAAACAGCTTTAGCAAACCTTCCGTCTTCTTCCCAAGCATGGCAATGCCAAGGCCTAAAAACACACAAAAGACGATGATTTGAAGCATGTTTCCTTCAACTAAAGATTGGACTGGATTGGTTGGAATGATGTTGAGTAGTGTTTCTGCCATTGATGGGGCTTCCTCTGCGGAATAATCAGCCGCTTTCGTATCAAAATTACCGAATGCTCCCGGCTTGATCAATAAGGCTAATGAAATGCCAATGATGATGGCAAAAGTAGTAGTAAGTAGAAAATAAGTAATGGTTTTTGCGCCGATTCTACCAAGCTTTTTCGGATCACCTAGACCTGCTACACCTAGTGTGATGGAAAAGAATACGATCGGCACTACTAACATTTTAATCAAGTTTAAGAAGATTTGACCTAGAGGTGTGAATAGATAAGGATCTAACACTTTGAATACATTTGGAGCGAAAATGTTAAGCAAAAGTCCCGTGATTGCACCTGCAATAAGGGCAATAATAATTTTTGTAGCCAGCTTCAATAAAATCTCCCCTTCCTCTTCAAAAAGACCCACGAGAGAGTTTTCTCGTGGGTCTGCGTGTCCTTACATATACCACCGTTTACTCTCTTCACGCCGATGAGGTTAGCTGACGGGTTAGGACGAAGAGATGTCCTTTTTTCTCAACAGAGAAAAATTCACCCCAAAATAGTGGGTCCCCCATTCCTTTAGAAGGATTAAGCGTGTGGTTATTATGATATTTTCATACTATTTATACCTTATTTTTAGAAAATTGTAAACAGGTTCAAATGAACTTTTTAACTACTTTCCTCCTTGTTGGTGACCTCCAAAATATCTAGGATAAACACAAAGATTGGTATACCAATAATGAGTCCCCAAATCCCGATGTAGTGTTCAGAGAAGATCAGCACAATAAATGTGAAGAAAATAGGGAGTTCTGTTTTTGCTGACATGAGTTTCGGGTTTAAGAAGTAGGCTTCAATGGCATGGATGATGACGATCACCAGCACAATATAAAGGACATACATGCCGCCTCCAAGGGTATACGCAATGATGCTGAGTGGAATAAGTGAGATGACCACACCCGCTACTGGGATTAAGCCTAACAAAAAGACCATGACCGCTAATCCAAATAATTGCGGGAATCCCATAATGCCTAGCGCAATGGTTGTTAAGACACAGTTAACGGTTGCAATAATAAACTGTGCTTCGAGTACCTTTCCAAACGTTCTGGAAAATTTACGTCCAAAGAAGGCTATTTCATGATAGAACACAGAGATTTTACTCGTTTTGAACTTGTTCATGAATTGAATGAGGCGTTCCTTTTCGAACAGGAAGAACATGCTTAATATTAAGGACATAATGACCTGGATACTGAACGTGCTGAAATCTGTTAAGTATGTATAGAGGAAATTAAACCCTTTCTCAAAGTAAGCTGATATTTTAAAATCTCCGAATACGTTGGTGATGACATCAAAGAAGGGTAAATCTTGTGGATGATCTGCAATTTTCTTTCCTAAATGAAATAGCTGCTCCACCTGTTTGGCGATAATTGGCACAAACACGAATCCGCCAAACGTCAATCCACCAGCCAAAAGAATATACAAAATGGTGATAACCGATTTCTGTCCTATTTTCAGGAAGTGACTTAAAAAACCTCTAATGACCTCTTCTAACCGATTCATCAAAAAGGTGAATATGAAGGTCAAGAGAATTAAATTCATCATTCCTCTTAATAGATATAAGGCTGTGGCTAATACTACAAATACAGAAAACCGCTTAACACCGGGTTTTTCGAACAATTTAAAAAATGCCGCCATTACGTTACACACCTGCCAGGACTAAAGTCTATTTTTCATCGGATCTGATATACATTATATCGGATCTTTCTGTAAATTATATAATAAAAGGTCAATAAGGTCTTACGATTCGTTTTAATTTTATCAAGCTTTAATGTTTTTTCTTTTCAGCACAAGAAAAAACCGAACCCCATGTAGAACATAAGATTTCGGTTTTTAGGTTGTTTTTATACTATACAGCCTGCTTCATATTGCGCATTTCTTGAAGTGCTGTTTTGCTCTTCGCTTCGTCAAATTCACCTTCACTTTTCGCAACAACGATTGTTGCAATTCCATTTCCAATAAGATTTGTAATGGCCCTTCCTTCGCTCATGAATCGATCTACCCCAAGCAGCAGTGCAAGCCCCTCCAGCGGAATGACCTGTAGTGCAGCGAGTGTAGAAGCCAGCACGATAAATCCGCTTCCTGTCACCCCAGCCGCTCCCTTTGATGTGAGCATTAGGACAAGGATGATGGTGATCTGCTGACCGATGGACAAGTCTACACCAAACACTTGTGCCAAGAAGACCACAGCCATCGATAAGTAGATCGAGGTTCCATCTAAGTTAAAGGAATACCCTGTTGGGATGACAAGACCAACCACAGACTTGGAGCACCCGTAGCGTTCCATTTTATCCATCATTCTTGGCAGCACGGATTCTGATGAGCTTGTGCCAAGAACAATTAAAATTTCATCCTTGATAAATCGCAGGTAACCGAACAGGCTGAAGCCATACATTTTACAAATGATGTTCAGCACAACGAAGATGAACAGGAACATGGTCATATAAACGGAGAGCATCAGACTTGCGAGCGGTTTAATCGATGCCAAACCAAAGTGTCCGATCGTATAAGCCATTGCCCCAAATGCACCGAGCGGCGCAGCACGCATGATATATCCAATGATTTTAAAGAAAACAAGTGACAGCTTATCAAGCCACTCAATGATTCCTTTCCCCTTCTCGCCAAGTGCAGCAAGCGCAACACCGAATAAAATAGAGAAGAATAAGACCTGTAAAATATCACCCTTCGCAAAGGCGTCTACCATGTTAGAAGGCACGATGTGTGTGACAAATTCCATCCAGTCGATACCCTGTCCCCCATTTTGGGTATACTGTGAAACGTCCCCTTTTTCAAGCTTGCTATAGTCCAGACCTGCACCTGGCTTCATGATATTTACCACAAAAAGACCGATGACCAAAGCAAGCGTCGTGACGACTTCAAAATAAATAAATGCTTTTCCCCCAACTTTTCCAACCTTTTTCATATCCCCCATCTTGGCAATACCAAGAACAATGGTTAAGAAAATGATTGGCGCGATGACCATTTTAACGGCATTGATAAAGGTGTCACCAAGCGGCTTCATTTCTTTTCCGACGTTTGGCCAAACCATCCCGACAATGATTCCGATAATGACAGCTGCAATCACCTGAAATGTCAGGTTCTTCAAAAGCCTCTTCATAAAAAATCAACTCCCTCACCCTTTGATGTAAACGCTTAACTATTATCTGTAGTTAAATGATAGCGATTTCATCAAAGGCTGTGAAGCTTATGAACATATCGTACATTTTGGTCTTTTTGGTCTCTTAGTCAGAATGTACGATATATTTATTGACAGGCCGGCCAACCCCGCCATATTGCATATCTAAATTCAGCTCGCCTTCTTTCACTAAGAAGTCTAAATACCGGCGTGCCGTGACACGGGCAATGCCGAGTGCATTGGCAACTTCCTCTGCAGACTGCGGGCCTTCCTGCAAGCCCATATAGGCTTTAATTTCATTCATCGTATGCACATTCAGCCCCTTAGGGAGCCAAGTATCCTCCTGCTTAACAGCAGGCTTTCGTATGATATCATCCAGCATCTCCTGAGAAAATTCTGCTGCTGTGCGAATTTTAGATTTAAACGCTTTATAGTTTTCAAGTGATTCTTTCATACGTTCGAACTTAAACGGCTTGATGATATAATCTCGTGCACCATTTTGAAGCATGATGCCAATGGTCTCTTTGTCCTTTGCCGCAGAAATAACGATCACATCCACCTGTATCTTTTGCTTTCTAATGTCTTGAAGCGTCTTCACGCCATCTTTTTTTGGCATATATACATCGAGGACAACAAGGTCTGGACGAATTTCTTTGATCAGCTGGATGCCCTGCTCCCCATTACCTGCGACTGCCGCAACTTGAAAGCCAGGAACACTCTTAATGAACTCTTTATTCACTTCTTGCACCATCGGGTCATCTTCAATTAATATCACCTTAATCTGAGTCATCTGTCTCTCTCCTCTATTGTCATTGGGAATTCGATTGAGAAGGTGGTACCAATGCCGATGCTTGATGTGACTTCTACATTTCCCATTCCTTTATCGATAATCGTTTTTACAATATACAGACCATAGCCTGTTCCGCCTTCTTTGCCGTATGTGAAACCTTTATCGAAAATATAAGGAATCATTTCCTCTTCAATCCCGGAGCCATTGTCTTCAATTAACATCGCGAGGACATCCTCGGTTTGATCAATACTAATAGAAATGCGTTTTGTGTTTCTTTCTACAGTATCATACGAGGCAAAGGCGTTCTCGATCAGATTGCCAAGCAGCTTCGTCATATCATGCTGATCTAAACGCTCAGGGAAATCACGCAGACAGCTATGTTCGTCTACTTCGACCTTTATGCCTAGCTCCTTGCCCCTTCTGATTTTGCTCATCAATAATCCCGCAACGGCATCATGCTGAATGACGCGGTGAAGAAAGTCCATCACATGTTCCTGTTCTTCCGTCGTTTGAAAGGCTAGATCGAGCGCCTGATCGGGTTTACCAAGCTGAATCAGCCCGGCAATCGTATGAAGCTTGTTCATATGCTCATGGTTTTGCACCCGCAGACCGTCAACAAAGTTCTTGACTCCGGTTAACTCCTCTGCCAATTTTGCCGCTTCTGTCCGGTCCTGAAAAATGGCGACCGCTCCGATAATTTTCTTTTTCATGACAATCGGAATCCGGCTGCTCATAATCCGCTTTCCGCTCATATGAATTTCTTCATTGTAAACGGGTTCAGCGCGATCAATGATCTCAGGGAGTCTTGTGTCAGACAGCACATCCCAAATATTCCGGCCTACGACATCCCCTGTCACACCAAAAATTTGCTTCGCCTTTTCATTAAAAATGGTGATCATGTGCTGATTGTCAATGGCGATGACCCCTTCATTAATAGAGTGAAAGGTTGCGGTGCGCTCCTCTAGCATTCTGACAATCTCATGCGGCTCCAGCTTAAACATTTGCTGTTTAATATGACGGGCGAGCAAAAATGAGCCTACAAGCCCAAAGCTGAGCGTCAGCAGAAGGATCATGAGGATATCCCGCTTCATTTCTCCTAATATATCGATCATACTTGGCAGCGTTCTCCCTACAAGGACAACCCCTGTTTGATTAAATTGATCATCCTTCACTGGATAAAAGGCTCTGATGGCTGTCCCAAGCTCTCCCTCTGCTTCTGAGAAATAAATATGCTCTGCAAAAGCAGGCTCTTCATCTGTCCCCTCCGAGCGCTGACCAATCCTTGTTTTTACCGGATGCGTTAATCTCACATGATCCATATCCATGACGACAATGTAGTCAGCGTCTTGAATAATCCGAATCTCTTCGATGGCATGCTGTAATCGGTTACGTTCCTTTGTTTGATCAGCTAACGCCTGCTTCACCTCATTCATCTCAGCCACTGTTCTCGCCGTGTTCATGAGCCTTTTTCGAAGCTCTCGTTCCTCTGTTTGCTGGATTCCCCCAACAAGGACAATTCCTCCGATTAAAAGGGCGAAAATGACAACGAAATATGTGAGGATGGTGAGCTTCCATCTAATAGATAATTGTTGTAATTTCAATCGATTTCTCATCATTTTTTTCACCTGTATCTTTACGAATTCTTCCTCGGTCAAGTATGCTTGACATAAGGGGGATCGGACGCATGAAGAATTTACTCGCCTATACACTATTGCTCATAATCGGTTTTGTAACCGCTTTATACTTTGGTTTTTATCATATGATGCCAAAATCAGCGACGACCTTTGATGATGAACAGACAGGGCTGAAGGATCAGCTTGTGTTCAAATTTAGCCATGTCGTGGCAGATAATACACCAAAAGGACTTGCCGCAAAGAAATTTGCTGAGCTTGTGCACGAAAAATCCGATGGGAAGATCAGCATTCAGATTTTCTCCAACGGGAGTCTTTATTCTGATATAGAAGAAATTAATGCACTTAAAGAGAATCAAGTTCAATTTATCGCCCCGTCTACCTCGAAGCTCGGCATGCTGTCCCCTGAGTGGCTGGCTCTTGACCTTCCCTTTGCTTTTTCTAATTATGATGCGGTTCAAGAAGGCCTACACGGTGCAATTGGCCAAAGATTGTTTGGCACCCTGCAAAAAGACGGGCTAAAGGGAATGGCCTATTGGACAAATGGCTTTAAGCAAATCACCTCTAATAAAGGTCCAATCAAACAGCCTGGTGATTTAAAAAACCAATCTCTCCGCATTATGCAAAGCGACATGATTGAAAAACAATTCAAACTTCTTGGCGCAAAGCCCTATCAGGAATCGTTTAATTCAACGTTCCAGCTATTAGAGACAAAAAAAGTAGACGGTGAAGAAAATACCATTTCAAATATTTATTCAAAAAAATTCTATCATATACAAGACTATATGACGATCAGTAATCACGGGTATTTGGGCTATGTGGTCTTAACAGATCAATCCTTCTTTGAACGCCAGACACCTGAAACGAAACGAATTTTACTTGAAGCCATGGAAGAAACAACAGCTTGGAATGAAAAACATGCAGAACAGATGAACAAAGATCAGCTGGAGGACATTAAACGGGAATCGCCGATTGCCATTCATGAATTGACGCCAGCAGAAAGACAAAAATGGGTGAAAGCCCTCGATCCTTTGTATGAGGAAGCCGAAAAAACCATTGGTTCCACCCTAATCAAGCAGATTCGCGAGCTGCGTGCGCGTTATGAACATTCTCCTATCCATGCTTTTCAAGAAGAGGATGAGACCAAATAAAAAATCCCTTTGAGAAAGGGATTTTTTATGCACCAGATTCACTCTGTTCTTGCTGCGTGAGCTCTTCTAATCTTGTGACAATTCTTCGCTTTCGGTATTGCATCATGCCTGTTTCGGCAATACCTTTTAGTTGTGAGCGGTTGGAAACTGCGCCAAACAAAATGCCTGCTATGGGAACAAGCTGAAACAGCTTCTTCCAGCCAAACGAATCCCGGTAATTATACACCACTTCACGCCACCCTTGGATTTGGGAAATCATGTTTTCGTGCTTTCCTTCTGAAGCTTGATAGCTCCTCAGCTCTTTTAATATAGATTTCTTCCCCACCACATCAGCAGAGTTCAGCTGTAAGCATTTTATGATGAAGACCCGCTCTTCCTTGTTTTTAGGATCATAGCCATAGGTGACGGCAATATCCTGTAATGTTTTAAGGGAGAGCCCCAGTACCGCAGGAATATCTGCTGCCAGCGTAAACATACCGCCGACACCAGTTGTCGCACCTTGTACCGTGGCGAGGTTCGTCCTGTTTTTCCCCATATGTTCACTAATGGCATCCATGATTTCAATAGGAGCTTTTTCAATATCTTCTATGCGCTGAATGGAATCATCAGCACATTTCTTTTGAAATTGATGGATGATGCCTTTTTCTGATGTCAAATAGGCACCGCCTGATTGAATGTAATGCCCCATTTCATCAAGCAGCACACCGATTTTTTTCTGAATAAAGGCAGGCGTCAGCTTGTCCAGCATTTGAAATGGAAGGCGGCTGAGTTTCTCCCAAAACCATACCTTTTGCTGGTCTTTCTCCCACTGTTCAATCTCCTTTAATTGTGCTTTTAGCCACTCTTTTTCCTCCATGCCATTTGCCTCCTTAGATGCCGCTCAAGTATTTGTTTGTTATTATACACAATCCTTGTCCATCATACGTATAGAACATTGAAGCGGTTTCGAAAGGTTTGAAACTTTTTCAAAACGGTTATTGCTTAATACACAAACAAAAAGAGGAGTGATCAACATGTTAGGATTTCTGATTTCATTAGTTGTGGCGATTGTCATCGGCCTTATTGGCAGTGCACTCGCTGGAGGTAGTGTACCAGGAGGATGGATCGGTTCAATGATTGCCGGACTTGCAGGTGCTTGGATTGGTCATGGATTACTTGGAACGTGGGGTCCTAGTCTGGCAGGCTTTGCGATCTTTCCAGCAATCTTAGGTGCAGCGATCTTTGTCATTATCTTAAGCCTGATCTTCCGCAGTGTGGGATCAAGGGTATCTTAAAAAAATGAATAACAGAGGAAGCAGTAGGGACACCGTCTAAGAGGCGGTGTTTTTTATGTGATGGATTGACAAGGTATCTATTTTTTTCACTTACATATGATAAACAAACCTATTAGTTCAGATAGTTGACTTTTCATGAAGATGGGCATATGATGATTAAAAAATTGCATCAAGGAAACTTTTTGTGCCAAAGCAAAACTTTGTAGAATCTAGGTGATGACATATGACAAACAAATACATCGAGGCACAGGCACACATGTCAGCTGCAGCTGAGCGTGCACTTGAAGGAAAGGTCAAAGGATTTAGAAGGCTCCTTCCTTTTCTCGGCCCTGCTTTTATCGCAGCCATTGCATATATTGATCCAGGAAATTTCGCCACCAACATTGCGGCTGGCTCCAAATACGGATATCTCCTTTTATGGGTCATTCTCATATCAAATCTCATGGCTTTGCTCATCCAGTCCTTATCCGCAAAGCTTGGAATCGCGACAGGTAAAAACTTACCTGAAATCGCACGTGAAGAGTTTCCAAAACCCGTTTCAATCGGTTTATGGATTCAGGGAGAGCTCGTCATTATTGCCACGGATTTAGCTGAGTTTATCGGGGCGGCACTTGGTTTATACTTGCTTTTTCGAATCCCTCTGCTTGAAGCATCTATTATCGCCGCTATTGGTTCCTTTGCGATTTTAGAGCTGCAAAGACGAGGCTATCGAGCATTAGAAGCAGGTATTACAGGCATGCTGTTCGTTGTAGTGATCGCTTTCGCTGTGCAAACCTTTGTCGCCAAACCAGATATCGCAAGTGTCGCTGGCGGACTTTTCATTCCAAAATTTGATGGCGCAGACAGCGTGCTGCTTGCAGCTGGAATTTTAGGTGCTACTGTGATGCCTCACGCAATCTACTTACATTCAGCTTTAACCCAAAGAAGAGTCGTCGGCAGAACGGAAAAGGAGAAAAAGCAGATTTTCCGCTTTGAGTTTTTAGATATCCTCATTGCGATGATAGTCGCCGGGGCCATCAATGCCAGCATGTTGATTGTGGCAGCCGCTTTATTTTATAAAAATGGTCTCTTTGTTGAAGATCTGGATGTTGCGTTTCAGCATTTTGGTACACTCGCAGGGCCTGTATCAGCCATCTTATTTGGTGTAGGTCTGCTTGTAGCCGGACTATCCAGCTCTTCTGTTGGTACACTGTCAGGCGATATCATTATGCAGGGCTTTATTCAATACCGAATCCCGCTATATGTCCGCCGGCTGATTACCATCATTCCCCCTATTGCGATCATTGCATCTGGGGTGAACCCGACCTCCGCGCTTGTGATGAGTCAGGTCGTCTTATCCTTTGGTATTGCCTTTGCTTTAATTCCGCTCATTTTATTTACAAGTAAAAAGCGAATTATGGGCGAATTAACGAATGCCCGCTGGGTGACAGGAATATCTTGGGTGATAGCAGCTCTTGTTGTAGCACTTAATCTTTTCTTAATTGTAGATACGTTTATGTAAAAGACAGTGTTGAGCTGTCTTTTTCTTTCCATTTGGTTATGGTAGAATTCCCCTGAGAGGATGTGGGTTCATGTTTGTTTATCAGGATCAAGAGATATCCATGCGGCTGCTTGAGCCAAGAGACGCAAGAAGTCTGTATTTGCTCATTCAGCGGTCGAGAGAGCATTTACGTGAATGGATGCTTTGGGTGGATTCAACGCAGACAGAGGAAGACAGTATGGCGTTTATCCAAGGCGCCATGCAGCAAGCGATGCAGAACAACGGTTTTCAAGCGGGCATCTGGTCACATGGAGAACTCGTCGGCATCATTGGCACCCATCAAATTCATTGGATCAATAGGACCGTTTCAATCGGCTATTGGCTCGGAGAAGGCTATCAAGGAAAAGGCATCATGACAAAAGCCTGCCAAGCGGTCATTCGCTATTTATTTGAAGAGTGCGGACTGCACCGTATTGAGATTAGGGCTGCTGTCGACAATCAGAAAAGCAGACGCATTGCAGAGAGATTATCCTTTTCGCTTGAGGGAATATTAAGGCAATGTGAATGGCTGGGCAATCGCTTTACCGATCATTGTGTGTACGCCCTTTTACAGCCTGAATATATGAAACAAAAAACGTATTCGATGAATCAGCCTACTTAATTGTGTCGATTGCATGAATTATTTTACAAAGTGAAGCTTTGTAGTATCCGTTGTGATCGGCATCTGATAAAATAGAAGGAAAAATCGAGGTATGATGTATGTCTCTTATTATTTTATTTTACTTATGGATTGTCCCTTTGGTATTTGGTATTTTCTTCTCATTCCTAACAAAGAAAGCCACCTACAAACGCCGCTTTGTCCCATCCTATAGCATGGTAGGACTCAGCATCGTTTTTCTCATTCTGGCACTCGTCTTTTCAGCCAGCCATTTTCTATTTATTTGCGGTATGTTCCTATTTGCCACAACCCTTGTCGGCACAGGCATCCCTTTATTCTTAGCCTTTGGAAAAACACCATCCTAAACAAAAACCACCTTTTCGCGATGAAAAGGTGGTTTCTTTTTTATTGAAGCGGCATTCGGTATGTCATCGTGGCATTTGGATGTTCTTCAATCGTCTTCATCATGTCTTGAAGAATCTCGGCTGCGCGATCATTTGAGTCATACTTGCCGAGCATCTTTGCCCAAGAAGTACTTCCCAAGATCATCCCTTCAATTTTTTTGCCGCTTACTGAGACTTCTTGTACATGAATTAGAGTTTGCTGGTTTTGTGTGAGGATCCATAGCATGGTTTTTTCTCCTTTTCAATTTGTAATGATTTCTACTTGATTTCTTCTCATTTTAAGCTTTTTTAACTGATATTTCATGTGACCATTGATCAATCATTGAATTTTTCAGCATATATTAAATCTGATTCACTAGGTTCTGCCTTATGCTCTTTCACATTACCCTCTTTATCATATTTTATGTAAGTCATCTCTCGGCCAGCAATACATTCACATTCATACTTTTTATTTCCATTCTCAAAAAACTCAACTTGATATCCCTCTGTAGCGTTCTTCCTCATATACCCTATTTTTTTCACACTGCCATTTGAGTAAAACTCCACATACTTCCCCTGTTTAATACCTTTCTCTACATAGAAATAACTTTCAATATGTCCGTTTTCGTACATATCATAGGCTAGTCCAGTAAATAGTTTTTCTTTCCCTCCTTGAGTATATTCTACAATCGCTAGTTCGTAGGGTCCCCCATACTCTAGAGACTTTTCAAACTCAATACCACTTTCTATAACTAACTTCTTTGTCAATATATCATTCAATATTAAAAACCCTTTCAGTTTCTAATTTTGAACAAAACGAAAACCAGCTGTAAATAATTATAATATCCGTTTTCACTTGCTCATGAGGTGGCTTCTAGCACTTTCTTTTGAAATTATAAAATTCTTTTAGTTTTGTATGTGGCGTTTATTTCAAAGAGTCTTTTAATAAATCAAAGTTCAATTCTTAATCGATCAATATAATTGATAAATTCTTCGTAAGAACTTTCTTGATAATTAAAAATTCCTTCACCATATTCATCACTATCGAATAATTACCTAAACTCCGATAAACACAAAAAACCTTTAAAGACATTTAGCCATTAAGGTTTTTGTATTTCATAACACTCTAATTCAATGCATCTTCTAATGTTTTCTTTTCATGTTCTAACATACCACTTATGATAATACCACAAACTACTTCTTCTTTATCCAAAGCAAATCCTACTGTATCATTTTGTAAAATAGATACTGCATCATTTTCTGAGAATGAAATTAATACCTTATCCATCCCTATATATACGTCTAATTTACCTTTTTCGTCTATATAGGTATTATCATTAGATTCTTCTATCTGAAAACTCGGTACACCTTTAACCATATTTATATCTTCCATATCTAATTTCAAACTTTCCATTTTGTGTACATTTTCACTTAACGTTAGTGTAATTGAACGAATATTACCTGTATATTTCCCTAAACCTATTTCAATTAAAGATTTCTTGAAATCTCCAGTTCTCCAATATATCGTTGGCTCTTTTGATATATTCCAACTACCAAATTCTATATTAATCGGTGTATAAAGATCATATTCAATGTTTATAGGTTGGCTGTCTTTATAATCTTTTACTTTTAACATCATCATTTCTCCTTTTAAGGCATATACACAGCATGCTTTATTACTGGTAGTAATCCGTCTCCCCGGGGTTTACTAAATATTAATTCCCAATTACCTACCTTCATAATTTCTTCATATTTAATTCCTTGCTTAGCAGCATTGTTAACAGAGCTTTGGAAACTCGACAATAAAGTTTGACTATTTATCGGCATACCATGTGTAGTTGCATCTCTAGTTATATACTCAACCATATGTTTTGTTCCATTAGGGTGCACCCAGAACTGTCCATCAACTGTTGCTAATTCAAAAGATTTTGGGATTTTTGTACCTTCATAAAGTGGTTGAGTAACTTTTATATTCCTCCACACTGTACCATTATCTACATTTTTAGCAGTACTTTTAACCCCCATCTTCCCATGAAACCCTTTCGCCCCAAACGGCAAAAGCATTCCAAGCGCTGCGTTCATGCTCGCTTCCTGCTGTTCTTTCGAGATCTTATTCCCAAACATATCACGCCCCGTAATCGCTTCGCTGAAGCCGTTGGTGGCGGTGAGGCCATATAAGCCTTTTTGGGATGTTTTTAGGGCGTCAAAAGACTTTTGCGATGTCTTGTAAATATCGACTGCTCTGACTGCGGCCGAGGTGGCTTGAGTTGTTTTATAAACGGCTTTCCCGCCTTTGAAAATGCGGCCTGCCCAACCGACGATTGGGATATAACCTGCTGCTGCCATGCCGCCTGCGGCGACGCGCTGTCCTGCGGTAAGTTCTTCGCCTGTGACCGGGTCAACGCCCGTTGCGGCGCGTTTTGCATCGTTTACACCAGTCAGTTCATTCACGATATTTCCACCATAATCAAGTGCTTTTTCATACCAAGGGCGGTTGGCGAGTGCTTCTTGTTCCTTTGCGATTTCTCTAGCTTCTTCTTGTTCTTTTTTAATTTTGAGATATTCAGTAGTTTGCTTCTCAATATCGCTTTTTGCCTTGTAGATTTCGCTATTTTGATACGCTTTCTTGTCAAAATTCATAGGCGAAATCGCTTTTCCGTCATTTGTGGCATTCATCATTTCCGCGTACAATGCCATTGTAGCTTGCTGCTCCGTTTCTGACAAAGCATATTCATCTTTTAAATTTTGATCAAGCTCTCTTAGGTCTTTTACTGTCTTTTTTCGTTCATCTTCTGCATTTGCAATTTTTTCATCAAAGGTTTTGCTGTCAAATACCTCTAGAGGAATGAGGTCATCAATGTCTTGAAAAATCGTTTTAAGTGCCTTTTTTTGATCCTTTACAATGCTTTTGGCATTCTTGATGCCCATATGTACTGCGTTGTCTAAAAAGTGCTCTTCTACAAAGGTATCGCCGCCAAAGTTTGTATCATCGAGTGTCCCAGAAACACCTTCATGAAAGGCTTTCTGCTTATCAATGAAACTGATAAACATGTCTACATTTCCAGCCAGCTCTTTATAAAAGCTTTTAATGTTATCGGCGCCTTTTCCAGTGAAATCATCACCGAGATTCGCCACACCTTGTAGTGCCTTTTTTAAATCTACCATTTGTTCGCGGAGTTCCTGATAGTGTTTTGCCCTTGTGTCCATGGCACTTGTTAGTGCTTTTGCATCAAGTATCTTGCCCAGAAGAAGTCACTCCCTCCATTATTGATCATAAAGTCTATTTTACCTTTATCAACGAATTGGAAAAATAGGCTTTAAGTTACAAAAATAATATCCATTAATTTCAATAGAGATGAAAGCAAGTGACAATTGAAATGATTTCCCCTAATCATCACAAAAAAAAGTCAGCCTTCTTTTCAGAAGACCGACTACCTTGTGTTTAGAAAAAGCGTTTGAGGCTTTTCTTGAGTGGAGGGATATCCAACTCACCTTTTTCAAAGAATTTTTTCAATAAATATTTACTGAAGCCTGCTGCTTGGGTGTAAGTGATTTTCCCAGGTAACGGGGGTTCATTGGCGACAGTGACATCAATAATGACTGGTTTATCAGATTGAAGGGCTGTATCAAAGGCTGGCGCTAATTCTTCATGTGATGACACAGAGATCCCTTTGCCGCCACATGCTTCTGCAAACTTAGCAAAATCAATATCCTCCAGCTCTATACCATAATTCATGTTTCCTTTTACCTGTTGCTCATATTCAATCATTCCTAAATTGTTGTTGTTTAAGATCACGACAACAATCGGCAGCTTATATTTTACAGCTGTCACAAAGTCTTGCATGACCATTGTGAAGCCTCCATCACCACAGACAGCAATGGCTTGTCGGTTCGGTTCATTTAACTTAGCCGAAATCGCACCAGGTAAACCACAGCCCATTGTGGCAAGCCAGCTGGAGATAATGAAATCCTGCTGTTTCATTTCGAAATGACGTGCCATCCAGACCGTCACATTACCAACATCAACTGAAAGAATGGCGTCGTCCTCGACTGCTTCTTCTAGTCTAGCAATGACTTGCTGTGGTTTAATCGGTGAAGTAGCAACGGATTTTTCCTTATCCATTTCTTCTCGCCACTTCATCATATGCTCTGTACAAGCTTCAAGAAAACCACGCTGCTCTTTATATTCAATGTAGGAAGTCAGTTCATGCAAACCACTCTTGCTGTCGCTCACGATTCCCACATCTACCGGATATCTTTTACCGATTTGATCTGGTTTAATATCCAGTTGAATGGCTGGCGTGTCCTCTGGTAAGTAGTCTCTATATGGAAAGGAGGTTCCAAGCATAATTAAGAGATCACATTCTTCCATCGCTTCATATGCCGGCTTCGTTCCAATTTGACCTAGGTTACCTAAAAAGTATGGATGCCTGTCTGGCACAACCCCTTTTGCAGGGAGTGTGATGACGATAGGAGCAGCTGCCTTTTCTGCAAATGAAAGAAGCTCTTCTTTTGCATGTCTTAATCCTTTACCTGCTAAGATGACAGGCTTCTTCGCATTGTTAATCAGCTGAGCTGCCTTTAGCAGTTGATCTTTCTTTGGCCGTACTTCTCCCTCCACATAAAGAGGAGATGTATAAACGGGTTTACGCTTAATTTTTTGAGAAAATAAGTCATCCGATACGGTGAGAACTGCCACACCTTTATGGGTATAAGCTGCTTTGATGGCTTGATTCAATAAGTCAGGCAGCGCTTCTGCTGTCTGTACCTGCTGATTAAAGACAGCGACATCGTCAAACATCCGCTCTAATTTGATTTCTTGGAATGCGTCTCTGCCTACTTCGGCTGAAGCAACCTGCCCTGCAATTGCTAAAACTGGTGCACCATCTGCTTTTGCATCATATAGTCCATTTAATAAGTGGACAGCACCCGGTCCAGCGATTGATAAGCAGACACCGAGTTTACCTGTTAGTTTGGCATCAGCCGCCGCTGAAAGTGCTGCCACTTCTTCATGTCTCGTTTGTATAAATTGTATTTGGCTTGATTCATGCCTAAGTTCTTCAATCAATTCGTTTATGCTGTCGCCGGGCATTCCATAAATATGTTTCACGCCCCACTCTTCCAGTAGCGCTGTTACTTCTTTTCCTGCGGTTCTTTGCGGCATGTGAGAAAACTCCTTTTTTCTTACTCCATACCACCGCATCCTTTTGATCAAACGTTTCAACTTGCTTTTGCTACTTTTTAAAATGATATGGAAGGGTCGCCACCACAATATCACGCTTCCATAATAGGCGGAATCTTAATAAAAAGGCAGATTGATTATGCAAAATGGTGTGCCATCTTTTTTTCGGGATAAATTGAGGCACGAGCACCATCACTTTATATTGATGTGCATTTGCTTTTGCCTCAATGGTTTCAAGAAATTTATCAAGCGGGTGAATGAGGCTTCGATAGGAAGAATGCAGCATCACAAGCCGTACACCGCTGTTTAGTTTTTCCCAATCCTCTTCAATTTTCTTATCCTTTTCTTTATCAAAGGATACATGAACCGCTATGACTTGATCTGACAAAGACCTTGCATATTGGACAGATTGTTCGACGACACGTGTTACACCTGCTATCGGTACGATGACCACATTCCCTTTAATCTCAACAGGCTCTGTTTCATTCAATAAACGCAGTTGTTCTCCAACAGACAGGTAATGCTTTTTAATGGAATGAAAGATAAATAGAACAATAGGCATGAAAACGAATACTGGCCATACGAGATGGAACTTGGTCAAAATGAGTATCATGAAAACTGTAAAAGAAATCAGTGCTCCGACGATATTGATTGGCATTTTCGTTTTCCAGCCCTGCGGTTTTTCTCGAATCCACTTCACACACATGCCGGTCTGCGACAGGGTAAATGGAATGAACACACCGACAGCATATAGCGGGATGAGGTGTTCTGTTTTCCCATCAAACAACCAGATGAGCAGCATAGAGGCTACGCCTAAAAAGATAATGCCATTGGAGTAACCAAGCCGGTCTCCTCTTACAGTAAACATACGCGGCATATATTTATCCTTTGCTAAATTGACAGCCAATAATGGAAAGGCTGAAAAGCCGGTATTTGCCGCTAATATTAAGATTAGCGCTGTGACAGCCTGAATCACGTAATAGAAAAACGTACGTCCAAAAGTGTCTGATGCAATTTGTGATACAACCGTTTCTTCTGGCTTTGGCGAGATGCCAAAACCAAACGCAAGCAATGTGACTCCCACAAATAAAACGGCTAGTAATCCACCCATCATCAATAATGTTCTTGCTGCATTTTGAGCAGCCGGTTTTTTAAAGGATGGAATGGTATTTGAAATGGCTTCTACTCCAGTCAGAGCAGAACAGCCAGATGAAAAAGCTTTTAATAACAGAAATAATGTAATGCCTTGTACGTGTGTGCCTACCGCTGCATGCTCAGGTGCTGGCGGTACGCCTCCTGTTAATAATTTGAAGCCACCTACTCCAATTAAGATAAGGAGTGAAAATACAAACAAGTAGACAGGATAAGCCAAAATAGATGCCGATTCTGTCAATCCACGAAGGTTGAGCACCATAATTACGATGACCAATACAATTGAGATCAAGACATGATATGGATATAGTGCTGGAAAAGCCGATGTGATGGCATCAGTACCTGCTGATATACTTACTGCTACAGTCAAAATATAGTCTACAAGCAATGATCCTCCAGCGATCAATCCTGGTTTTTCACCTAAGTTTCTGCTAGAGACGACATATGCCCCTCCGCCTTCTGGATAAGCATAAATGATCTGGCGGTAAGATAGAATTAACGCCATTAAAAGAATTAATACGCAACCTGCAATCGGGAGTGAGTACCAAAATGCTGCTGCACTAACCACGGAAAGAACAATTAAAATTTGTTCTGTACCGTATGCAACTGATGACAATGCGTCTGATGACAATAATGCCAACGCTTTGATTTTTGATAGTTTTTGTTCTCCTGCTGCCTGTGATTTTAATGGTTTACCAATTAAAATACGCTTCATCAAACTGTACATGTGATGCCCGCTCCTTTAGTGTCAAACGATTTAAGTTACAAAAGATGGATCGCCAAAAAGACACAGAGGCAATAGAATGCCCCTGTGTCTATTGTTTAGATCACAGGTTGGTCTTTGCTCTCTTTAACGCTTACGAGGTTAGCTGACGGATTCGGGCGCATGAGACTTTGCCCTACCTAAAAAGGATTCACCCCACGTGGTGCTTTCCACCACAATTGGTTCCCCCGCTCATCGAAATGATTCAGCGATTGGTCTTTTATAAAAGAGATCATACTCCCGTTTGACACCAAAGTAAAGAGATTTTTTCGAGGTCTTTTGACCGTTTATTAATCAGTCTTTTTGCGGTTTTTTCGTACGAAATAAACAATCATCATCACCACAAAAATGATCAGTACAGCGATACACGCAAAGTAAATCCAAGACTCACCACCGCCTTGCTTTTTACCTTTTTTCAGATCATTTGTTGTGCTGCTGACTGTTTGGTGATTAGAGAACATCTCTTTGTTTTTGCTTTCTATTGCAACTGTTGCGGTCTCCGTATTTGTTTGAAGGAAACGTATCACTTCATTTGATACATCAGCGTCAGCTGCCGTCATTCCTGCAAAAACGGTCATGGTTTGTTCTTTATTCCATACAGATGGCTGCGTCCATACAATACGAGCTGTTGTTTCGTTGATCATGCCAAATGAGGATACATCATATTGACCTTTTTTCGCCGGAACGATGAGATCGTCTGCTTTTTCTTTTAAAAGAGAGAATGTCTGGATGCCACCGATGAAAATGAGAGAGTTCTTTTTCAATTGTTCATTTGTCACATTCGATGCTTTGATCAAATGATATTGAGCAGCTTCCGGCTGACTAAATGATTCTGTCAGCATCGCCATTTGATTGATCGTTGCTTGCTTGATTTGATCTGGCATGATGATCAATGTGTTTCCTTGCTGCGTTTTTGAAGTGTAAGGAAGCGGCCATGCGGCTAAATCCGGTGTATCACTATTTGTTCCTTCTGGTATTTGAAGAGAGCTGTTCTTGTCAATGTAAATCCAGCCTTCTTCATCCGTATGTCTGCACGATTCCATGCTTTTAAAACCCGTTGTGACAAATTGCAAGTCCACATACTCGTTCTTTTGAAGTACTTGCGAGTCTACTGGAATGGACACATGATAGAATCCATTCTCATCTTTGTTTCCTAGTTTTGTTAACGGTATGTCGTGCGGTTCGTTATTGATCATCACTGTTAGACGTTCCGCTTTGTTCGCTGGATCCGATTTTTTAAATGATAGATTTAGTTTTGCACCTGATTTTTGTTGAGCGATTAATGCTTTCGGATAATAGTAGTGATCAGATGCCGTCTTTTTGGTTCCAACTGTGACATCATCTCCGCCAAAATCTATTAAACGAATATGATGCGATGGCTTAGAAGCATTAGCTGTCACCTTTTGTAGCAGCAAGTCGATACCAGTGAGCTGACCCGTCAGTTCTGGTTGAGTCAGGACATTGATTTTTTCAGCAATTGTCCTTGGCTGTTCAGCAGAGACAAATAAAATGGGCTGTTCTTTTTTCTTTGCTGTCAGGGTTCTCACCGCTAACGTAAGTTGATTGCTTTCTGTTTTAATGCCCGCAGCTTGCTCGATCGATTTCATACGTCCTTTCCAGCTTCCTTTTGCTCCCACAGCAATGGTTGGATGCGCAATTTGCTTGAGGTCCTTTTCTTGAACGAGTTTGAGGTCTGCTAGACGGTCTTTGTTTTTCAACGTACGATAGATTTTCATAGCCGCTTCTAATTCAGCCGCTTCCGGTGTATTTGGAATCACAATATCTGTTTGTTCTTTCTGCTCACCTGATGGAATAAAAGGTGAAGGGAAGCTGTCTAACGTCACGTCTTTCGTTTGAGCTCCTTTGAACGCCAGCTCACTTTCAGGATATACTTTCAGCCAATTGGCAGGTGTCTCTTGGTTGATACACACACCTTCTTTTAACACACCATAAAATGCGAGCTGAATTTGATGAGATCCTTTTTTCAATTGCGCTTTGTTCAATTTGATTTGAATCGATTTTTTTTGGTTTTTCCCTGATACAGGGATTGTCTTTTCAATCTCTCCATCGATCATCACTGTGAAAGACGATGGCGAAATGAGTAATGGTGAAGCCTCTATATTTAATGTAAGAGTGCTAGACTCTACTTTTTCTTTCTCCATTTGATAGGAAAATTCAGTGCGGTCTTCTTGTCCATACAAGGTCACCACATCTTCTGATAGATGCTGCGTTTCTGTTTGACTTCCTTTTGATGAGCGAACCCAATCGTCTTTCACTTGTACTCGATTGGATTGCGCCATTGCTTGACTTGCCATGAAAAAAGGCTGAATGGCAAGGGATAGCGCTAATATAAAAATCATCCATTTGACCGATTTCAATTTGTCACCCGCTTTTCTTTTGTTGTTGATCGTAACGCTCCGTTTTGTACCATTTCACTTCTTGTTTCAATAATCGGCTCTTCACCTCTACACATAAGGAGTACACGACAAGCGCAATCCATACTTGAGAATAGGTGAAGTACATGAGGACCACAATGAGAATGTTTTGTTTGGTGAGCTCTGTTTTCTCAATACTTAATGTAATCATCACTTCTGTTAGAAAGAGGAAGAAGGCTAATCCCCACAGGATCAGTGCGACAGCCCCTACAGATAAGTGAAGGTCAACAAATAGGTTCACAATAAAGATGCCATTTGAGAGCAGAACACCGAAGAAAAATAAGAAATACGTAAAGAAGAAATAAAACAAATCGAAAATCATTCGTTTTCGTTTCAGCTTCATAAACTGTCTTAAAAATTTGAGTACAACATATTGATTACCTCTAGCCCAGCGCGTTCTTTGCCGCCACCAGACCTTCCATGTCTCAGGCTCTTGTTCCCATGTGATCGCAGCTGGGAAAAATCGAATCACATATCCAAGGTTATACACACGGATCGTTAATTCGGTGTCCTCGGCCAAAGCTTGGACATCCCAGCCGCCGAGTTCTTCTAAAATGTGCCTGCGGATAGCGAAGTTGGTGCCTGGTATTGTCGCAATCCCAAACCACTTCCATCTCCCGCCCTGCGCCATCCATTGGAAGCAGATGGTCTCAATATTAATAAATTTGGTCAGCAAATTTTGGGCTGCATTGATCACTCTGAATTTCCCGACAACGGCGCCTGCTTTTGGATCATTCAATAACCCAAGAACCAAATGATAGACAGCCTTTTGTTCCGGCATGTTATCTGCATCGTATACGCAAATCACTTCTCCTGTCGAAGCCTTCAATCCTTCATTCAGTGCAGTAGATTTTCCCTTCCCTGCAAATGGCGGCTTCGTTTCAATCATATGGACATGATCATATTGCTCACTGAATGATTGCACAATATCTCCTGTGCGATCAGAGGAATTGTCATTAATCACAATGATTTCAAGGAGGTGTTTAGGATAAGATAGCTGGACCATCGCTTTTAACGTCTGCCGAATGACAACTTCTTCATTATGAGCAGGAATCAGGATACTGACGGTTGGCAGCTCTTTCCCTTGTTTTGTCCATTTAGGCAGCACTTTTTCATAGGTGAGGTAATGCTGAAAGCCGCCCTGCATGAGAAACATGTGGTATAGGAGCATAGTCCAAATCAGTAGTAATGAAAGATAAAATAAGACATCAGCCACCTAATTTTCTCTCCTTAAAAATTCGTTTTTTCATTGTCAGTCTTAAATACAATGTGTATAAAGCAAATGCCGCAATAAATAGCATCACCACGACTGTAAGAATTCGCAGCATATTTTCCATGCCGCTTCGTTTGATTGTTTTTGTTTCGGCGATGTTGGATTCCTCTACTTGAATATGTCCATTCCGTGATGTTTGGATTTTTACATGTGCAGTTTGGACCGTCTGTTTTGTTTTTTTTACATCCAGCCATTCGCTAGAAGGGATTGCCTCCATCTGTGTGATCAAATCCTGTAATCCTGCTAGCCCCAACTCCATGTCATAGGACAGGCCCATTGCGGCTGATTGCAGATGCTGCACGGATTGAATCGTCTGTTCAGTTAAAACATTTGAACCTTCTTTATTAGACGCTTGCTCAACTTGCTGCTGAGGATATAAAGTCATGCCATGTAACATGGCAGGAGACGTCACAAGCGGCGATGCGCTGACTGATTTCCAAGTGCGGTCTGACAGCTGCACCTGTCCAAATAGACTGGACACATGCTTTGAAATTACTTCATACCCTTGTTGTGATATCGCATCATGCGGCACCTCAAACGCAAGAGGATATAAGCCTTGCCTAGCAAGAAGCTCAATGCCCTTTGTCAGTTTTTCTTCTGTATAGGCGATTTCTTGCTGCTGATACGATTTGGTATACGTATGAAAGTCTTTTTCATTTGGGAATTGGCTTTTACTTTGTTTCTTCTCAGCTTTTTTGGGGTCATTTGACGCGATGGGCTGATCATATTTTGCATCCCAGAACTCAAATCCCTGACCAGATTCCTCCGTTCGATACGTACGGCTAAAGCCATGAAGAATGATACTCGCTCCATTTTCTTGCATTTGTTTTAACACATTCACGAGCTTCGGGCGGTCACTCAGTGTGACTTCATCACCTGTTGCTCGATCTATCCAAACAGGGGTCACTGCAATTTGATAAGGAATATGCTGTGCGGATACGTATTGTCCAAGTTCAAGCAACTTTTTCTCATCACTTGCTGGGCTGATGTTCCCGAGCATTAAGTATTTTGTCGCCATTTGCGCAGAAGATGGCATGTATTTTTCTAGCACTTCTGCAAGAAGCTTGTTGTGCTGCATGACATCTAAGATACCGATATATGCTGCACCTTCTTTTGTTTGAGTCACAAATGGCAGATCAGATTGACGTTTCTTCACTAGAAATTCATTTTCCAAGTCCGCCCCTCGAACCGTTAACACATTGATACTTCTCTCTAGCTGACGGTATGTCTGATCATGTGTATGTTTCAATTGACTGATATGATCTTGTTTGTGAAAAGTAAGCTTGGAGAATGGGCGAAGCTGTTCCGCATTGTATCCAATGGCGATGAATTGCTGTGATTCGTTCATCGCACGAATGGTTTGTTTTGACAAGGTTCTCTTTATTTCACCAAGATAAATGACTTGCTGAAATTCATTGATCCTCTTTTCAGCCAAATGTTCATCGGATACAATCGTCGTCTGTTTTGAAAAATGACCGGCGAGTAGATCCAGCATATGAACGGCTGGAGTCACTTCATCCGATTGTGTGGAATAAACGATCAGGGTATTTGGCTGCGTGACAAGAGCATCGGCTGAAGCCATGTGTTTAAACGAAAGAATCGAAAAAAGCGCGATCATCAAACAACATTTCATCAAAGAATTAAAGTTCATTCATCATCATCTCGTTTTCTAGTTCTTCTAAAAATTGCTCTGGCGTTCGATAATCCGAGCTGCTTGTTAAATGACAGACATGAAATGTCAAGGTCACTTCACGACCGTTTAACAGGACATGCGGTTGCAGTTTATTCTTTAGCTTATCAAGGACAACTGACACGTTTTCTTCTGGTGTGTGAGTTAGCAGCAAGCCCATTCGCTCTTCGGATAATCGAAATTTCTTATCGGTTTCTCTTACGCTTTCACGGATCTTGAGACTTAATTGCTGAAATAGGTGCTGCATTTCTTTTTCTCCATATAACGATTTGAATTCCGCTGCGTAATTCATATGAAGAAGGATAAAGACAAATGGCTGTTTGTACCGTTCTGCCCGTTTCATTTCCTCAGACAATTCGAGCTTCATCCGCTCAGCATTGTCAAATCCTGTTGTCGAGTCAATCGCCACAAATTGTTTGATGGCCTGCTTTTGTTGTTCAATGGTGTGACGCAGCGTATTAATCCGTTCATGCAAGCTTCCCGCTGAAATAGCGAAAAAAAGAAGTGCTAAGCCCCAAATCACTACATCTTGCAATGTTTGATTTGAAAAAAGGGAATTTTCATGGCCAAGCTCTGTAAAGAACATGGCGCTTCCTATAAAGAACAAAATCAGTAATGTGAAAATTAATGCTGGTAGGATACCAAATAAAATACCGCAGCCTAACACGACAAATGTCAGTGCGATGATCATAAAGCTCTCTGCATCTTGTACGTTAAGGTAGCCCATAAACAAAATAAGGCCTGCAAACGTGAGGAGCAGAGAATAGTACAAGCGATACGTGTTACTGAACAACCGATTCATTTAGGAGCTCCCTTTCTGCAATTAGAGGCAATAAGTTATCAAATGAGTGTGTCTCTTTTTCGTTCATGTATCCTCCGTAATAAGGCTTGAGAGGATCTTGGGTTTGTAATTCTTTCATGCGTTGATAGACAGTCTTTGCGAATTTCAGCTCATTTTGTTTAAGGGCATACAAAATGACGAGTGCATATACCGAAGGCGATTCATATGTGACAGATGGCTGCAATGTGCTCAGTTTGTATCTTCCGTACAGTTTTCCTTCTTGTTTAAACGACGTTTTAAGCCATTTCATGATCTCGGACGTATTTACCTTTGCATGGTGTGCATGTAAAGCTGTATAAAGTTGATCGATCATATTAATTTCTTGGTCGAATGAATATGTTTTTTTCTTTATGTCATAGGACTTAGGAAAGAATCCTTTTTTTCTCGGTGCTTGTTTTAGAATGGCTAATTGGTTACTGGTCATTTGTTTCGTGAATATTTGGAGGGATTCCAATTCTTTGATTGCTTTTGGATCTATATAAGAGAGTGTGATTGTGTGTGAAGTTCGATTTGTTGATGCATCATAGTAATCGGACAATATGCCTTTGAACATGTTTTTTTCTTTTAACGCTTGAGCGATTTCTTTTGCTGTCGTTTGATACGCTGACTTCTTCCACAAACGATTTGCCTTTTGAAGTGCCGCCACTACACGTAAATCATCAACTAAAGCATTGGCCTTACTTTTTTGTTCAGATTCAATTTGCCAGCTGAGAAGATGATGGTCTAGTAAAAATTGTTCTTGTAAAACACTCAACTGTTGGTCAAATAAATTTTGATCTTTTTTTCGAACAAGATAATCCATCCAAAGTCCAAGTGATTCAGATAAGTAGATATGTTCCTCTGCAAAAGAGGTACGAATCAAGCCTTCATCTGTCATTAAGTGGTGAGTGATAAAATATTCTCCAGGCAAAACAGGCTGTGTTGATACTGGATCAGCTGATTCTTTCTGCTGTTTCCAGGTACATCCGCCTAGTAGAATGACAATGAGTAAAACAATTGCTGTACGATATATGCGTGTATGCATTCGTGTCCCCTTTCAACTCCCCGTTCTCTAAGCATCTAACGATTTATTATAGAGCGTTTTTGTATAAATTTAAATAAATATTTTATACCAAATTACGAGTCTTTTCGCACATTTATTCCCATTTTCAGAAAAACAATATATCGATATGCTCGGTAAAACTAAAAAACCCATGCGTTTCCGCACGGGCTTTTATAAAACTATTGATCTAATTTTAATTTCTTTAATTGTTCAGCTAGTGCATTATTAATTGGTTCTTCCACTTTCTTTTGTTTCTTCAAATATTTAGACACATCGTGCTTACTGGCTTTCTTTTGATTGGATTGAGATTTGCGTTTTTCGAAGACAGACAGTTTTTCTCTATGGCCGCACACACAAGCAAAGATTTTGCCATCGCCTTCTCCGCGCAGCTCGAGCTTTTTATGACAGTTCGGGCAGCGTGCGTTTGTTTTCTTCGCCACATTTTTACGATGGCCGCATTCCCGGTCCTGGCAAACAAGCATCGTTCCATGTTTTCCATTCACTTTCAGCATCAGTTTTCCGCAGTCTGGACAATGGGTGCCAGTGACATTGTCATGCTTAAAGGTCTGGTTCGTCTGTTTGATTTCAGATACGGCTTGTTTCGCATATAATTTCATTTCACTCATGAATTGAGAAGCTTTCAATTGCCCTTTTGCGATTTTAGAAAGCTTTTGTTCCCATTCCGCTGTTAACGCAGGAGACTTTAAGTCTTCAGGCACTAAAGAGAGCAGCTGCTTTCCTTTCGATGTGATGAAGATGTCTTTGCCCTTTTTCTCGATTAGGAAGCTATTGAACAGCTTTTCAATAATATCTGCTCTTGTTGCTACTGTCCCTAGACCACCTGTTTCACCAAGGGTTTTCACTAAGTCTTTTTCCTCTTTCTGCATAAATGCCGCTGGGTTTTCCATGGCAGATAATAGGGTCGCTTCATTAAAACGTGCAGGAGGTTTCGTTTCTCCTCTTGTTTCTTTCAGCTGTCGTACGGCTAGTGACTGTCCTTCTGAAAGCAGCGGCAAATGTTGATCCACCTCGGCTGATTCCTCTTCTTCATAGGAATCATCGTACACGGCTTTCCAGCCAGCTGATTGCACGGTTTTCCCTTTTGCTGTGAACGTTTCACTGCCTATTTTGGTGATAACCGTTGTTTCTTCGTACTCAAAAGGATTCATGAGTACCGCAAGGAATCGTTTGGCAATAAGGTCATATAATTTACGCTCTTTATCACTTAATGCACTTGGATACAGCTCTTCCTCGGTTGGAATGATCGCATGGTGATCTGACACTTTTGCATCATTGACGAAGCCTTTGTGCGCTTTTACACCTGATTGTAAAATCCGGTTCACATGCTGCGCGTATGGTCTGACGTTCATTCCTTTTAATCGGTCTTTTAATGTGGGAACGATATCCGCTGAAATAAACCGTGAATCTGTACGTGGATATGTCACGAGCTTATGCTGCTCATACAATCGCTGAAGCGTAGATAATGTTTCTTTTGCTGAGAAGCCATAGCGTTTATGCGCATCACGCTGTAATTCAGTCAGATCGTACAGGCCCGGTGCAAAAGCTTTTTTCGCTGTTTTTTTCAACGCATCAACCACTGCTGGTTTTCCTTCGCATGCTGCCAAGCGCTCTTTGATCACATTCTCTTGGAATGTCCGGTTTTGCTTTGTTTTGGCATCCTGCCAGGTCAAAGTCAGTCCATCTACTTGTGCAATCAATCCATAGAACGGCTTCGGCTGAAATTGCTGAATGTCTTCTTCTCGTTTGGCGATCATGGCAATCGTTGGTGTTTGTACCCGTCCGCAGGAAAGCTGTGCATTGAACTTGGTTGTCAGCGCTCTTGTTGCGTTGATGCCGACAATCCAGTCTGCTTCTGCACGTGCAACTGCTGAGCGATACAGGTTATCGTATTCTCTGCCGTCTTTTAATCGTTTGAAGCCTTCTTGAATGGCTTTGTCCGTGACAGATGAGATCCATAGTCGTTTCAAGGGCTTTTTCACATGTGCTTTTTCAAGAATCCATCTTGCGACAAGCTCCCCTTCACGTCCAGCATCTGTTGCAATGACAATGTCTTTGACATCTTTTCTCGCAAGCTGCGCTTTCACTGCTTGGAATTGTTTTCCTGTCTTTTTCATCACAACAAGCTTAAGCGGCTCTGGAATGATTGGTAAATCCTCTAAACGCCAGGATTGAAATTCTTTTCCGTAGCCTTCTGGATCAGCCAGTGTGACCAAATGGCCAAGCGCCCATGTCACAATGTATTGATCTCCTTCTAAAAAACCATTTCCTTTTTTATGACACTTCAGCACACGCGCAAGGTCACGTCCTACTGAAGGTTTCTCTGCTAATACAACTGTTTTTGACACTAGATTTCACATCTCTTTCTTCTATCCATCCTTTTATTATAGCAGACGTGGAGATGCGGTTCTAATGACGGATTATTTCTTCAATCGTTTGATGATTTCGTTTGTGACTTCTTGTGTTTGATAGGATCCGCCGATGTCCGCTGTTAAAAAGCCGTCTGCTGTGACTGATTCGATGGTGCTGAGAAGGTGCGTACCCAGCTCTTCCTCTCCGAAATGATCAAGCATCAGCTTAGCAGTCCAAATTTGACCGATTGGGTTGGCGATTCCTTTTCCCGCAATGTCTGGAGCTGATCCGTGTACAGGCTCAAACATGGATGGGTATTTGCCATTTACATTGATGTTGGCGGCAGGCGCTACGCCAATACTTCCCATAATGGCTGCCCCAAGATCTGTCAAAATATCACCAAACAAATTACTGGCCACAATCACATCGAATTTTTCTGGTCTTGTTACAAAGAAGGCTGAGAGCGCATCAATGTGCTGAGAGTCTGCTGCCACCTCTGGATAATCCTTTGCTACGTCTTGAAACACTTCATCCCAAAAAGGCATGGTATGGACGATCCCATTCGATTTGGTTGCACTCGTCACATGCTTTCGTCTTTTTTCTGCTAATTGAAAGGCAAAACGCATCGCACGCTCTGTCCCTTTTCTTGAGAACACTGCATTTTGAACAGCAAGCTGATCTTCTCCTTGATAAATACGGCCTCCAATTTCACTATATTCACCTTCACCGTTTTCTCTGACAACTAGAAGGTCGAAATCCTTTGGCTGAGCAAGCGGTGAACGTATACCATTCAGCTGTTTTGCAGGTCTAACGTTAATCACCTGCTCAAATTCACGTCTAATCTTAATGAGCAATCCCCAAAGCGATACGTGATCCGGCACTAAATTGGCATCTCCGACAGCCCCTAAGAAAATGCTGTCAAAGGCTTTCAGTTGATGTAATCCATCCTTTGGCATCATCTCGCCATGCTCTAAATAATATTCACAGCTCCACGGAAAATCCTGAAAGGTAAAAGACAGACCGCCATGTACTTCTGACACCGCTTTCAATACTCGTATGGCTTCAGGTACAACTTCCTTCCCAACCCCGTCACCTGGTATCGCCGCAATTGAAACATGCTTCATTCATTTCTCCCCCTTTATCATCGGTCGACCGTCGACCGTTTAAATTTGAGTTTACTAGAGCGTTCATGTTCTTTCAATGGACAAAAGACGCTTTTTTGATCAAAGCGCCTGTTTATCCTGGAAAAGCATCGAGGGTTTCTGTTTCTTCCTCCCCGCATCTTTTTTATCTGAAAGCAGCAGTCCTCCTAAGGTCAGTGCCGTTCCAAGTACAGACATGAGGGTCAATCTCTCATGAAGAACGATCATTGAAATGACCATTGTAATAATAGGAACGCCATAAATATACACACTCGATTTCACCACACCGAGCGTTTTCACCGAAAAGCTCCATGTTAGAAAACAAATGGCAGATGCGAACAGGCCTAAAAACAGCAAGTGAAAGGCAAACGACGGGTTCGTCAATCGCTCCCAGTCTAAACGAATCTTAAAATGCCAGATCAGGGGAAGCATCCAAAGCAAGCCGTAAAAAAAGACACGCCTCGTCACTTGAATGATATGGTATCCATATTGGTTGATCATTTTCGATAAAATAGAATAGAAGGCCCAGACAATGGTCGCCGTTAATGCTAGCACATCACCGAGTGGATTCAATTGGAACGTCGTCATTCCATTAAAGCTAATCAGCACAATGCCTGTCATCGCGATAAAAAAGCCTATGAAAAATCGGCGATGCAGCGGCTCATCTTTCAATAAAAAATAAGCCAATAAAAATGAGAAGAATGGCACAACTGAACTGATGACACCTGCATTCGAAGCGAACGTATAGGTGAGTGCGACATTTTCTAAAAAATAGTATAAGACCACACCGCATAATCCTGCGAGCGCAAACATCGCTTCATGCTTTTTACGCTGCACCTTCATGGTGACCGGATAGATCATCATCAGAGCCAGATACCCAATAAAAAAGCGAAAAAATAATATCTCTGTGGGAGAAAAAGCAGTTAATAATATTTTGGTTGAGATAAAGGTCGAACCCCATAGAAAAATAGTGAACATGGCCGCTAGATGACCAAGCAGCTGTTTATTTTTCATCTGCTGTTACCTGCTTTGCAAAAATTTGCTGATATTGCCCTGGGGTGAGCCCAATAAATTCTGAAAAGAAATGACTCAAGTGACTTTGATCAGAAAAACCAGCGGAGACTGCCGCATCTACAGGCTTCACTCCTTGGGCGAGAAGCTCCTTCGCATAGTTCACTCTCACTGTCTGTAAATAACGATACGGCGTGATCCCTCTGTACTTTGTAAAAGCACGAAGAAGGGAGTATTTGTTCATAGACACAAGCTCTCCTAAGTCGTCTAACGAAATATTTTCCGTGCGGTATGTTTCAATATATTGCTGTACATCTTGGACTTTCTGTTCGGCGGCATGCGCTGCTGACGCTTTTTCCTCTGATGTATCAGCATAGGCTTCAATCAGCTGCTTCATAAAGAAATAAAACGTTTCCTGTTTATTCAAAGCTGGAGCTTCTTCTGTGATCATTTGATGAAGATCATATAATGGCTTTGTCAGTTCACTTTGTGAAAACACAGGGGCTTTAAAATGTGGCTTGTGCTGAAACATTTTCTCTATGACATCTGCTTCTATATTTAAACAACGATAATCTAGTGTCCTGTGATCAATCTGCTCGCATGCGTGATTGTCATATGGATTGAAAAGAAGGATGTCTCCCTTTTCAATGATGTATTCTTCATTTTGGCAGATCAAACGTCTTTGACCGTCCTCAATAAATCCAATCACATAGTATGTATGAAAATGATTCGGGAACTTTTGCATGATGCCATGAAAGCGATACGCCTCTAATTGCAAGTCCTGATCAAAATGTACCGTTCGTTCTTCTTGTGTTTTCATGTCGATCCCCTCTTTCACTGAACTGATCATTAGTGTAGCACACCCTTTTTCTCTTGAATTGTACGATATTGACTTTTCCGATGCAGGCTTGCCTAGAGGGAAAAACTTGGATAACATGAGACAAAAGATGATGTGTAAATGAGGGAATGACGGGATGAATTCATTCGAGATGAAAAGACCAGCACCATACCATATGCAATTTTATGAACAGCTGAAGCAAATGATATTTGATGGGCAGTTTCAGCCAGGGGAACGCATCAATGAGACACAGCTTGCCAAACAATTTGGTGTAAGCCGATCACCGGTTAGAGAGGCGATGAGGCTTTTAGAAAAAGATGAGCTCTTGATCGCTGATCATCGGTCAGGCTACTCTGTCTATACGTTAACGGAAAAAGATGTCGAGGAGCTTTATCAAGTTCGAATCGCCCTAGAAACGCTAGCTGTTGAGCTTGCATGCAAGGAAGCCGCGCAAAGAGAGCTGGATGATATTGAGCAGGTCCTCAAGCAGGCAGACGGAGCAATCAAGCAGCAGCTGCCATCTAAAGAAATCGTCCAGTTACATGAAGCCTTTCATCAAAAAATTATTCTAGCGAGTCACAATCACCGCTTATGTAAACAATTGAATCATGTGAATGCACTCATTCATTTTTGCCGTATCTTTCATTTTAGCGGCGGAGCGCGTGCTGAGACGATTCAAAAAGAGCATGCTGCCATTTATTCTGAAATGAAAGAGCGCCGCTCCACAGAAGCCGTTCAAGCGATGACGGATCATTTATTACATGATGTGATGCACTTAAAGCAAGTACTCTCTGAAACAAACAAGGATTAAGTGATTTTTCCTTTTTCCCATTTTTTAAGCATTACATGAACATATTTTGAATTTTTCGTAGATTTTAGCATGTCCAGACGATCTTTCGTTTATATTAGAAGATGAGAAACTAGCTTTTATACAGGAGGATTTGTATATGCATACAAGTATTAGCCGTCTTCGACAGGCGGGTTTTATTGAGGGTATGTCTCTTTTAACCCTTCTTTTAATTGCCATGCCTCTGAAATATTTTGCGGATATTCCGATGGCAGTCACCATTGTAGGCTCTCTTCATGGCGCATTGTTTGTCATCTATATGCTTGTTTTGGCATATGTGACTTTTAAAGTTCGCTGGCATTTGAAATGGTCCATCGCTGGTTTTTTTGCAGCGTTCATTCCTTTCGGCAACTTCGCCTATGATAAGGTGCTCCGCCAGTATGATACAAAGGCTTAATCAAAAAAGGGCTAAATCGAATGTCGTTTTAGCCCTTTGTCTACACGCTGAAGCGTTCTGTTAAAGGAACGCTTTTTTAAATTGATGCATATTTCACAATGGCTGCTTGACGCGTCATTTCGTCATACGCCACCCATAATTCATCACCTGGCAGTACACTAGTCATTGGATCGATTGGCTGTTTCACTTCATACAGCATGCCATCTCTCTCAATCTGAATGATTGCTAGCGGCTGGTTGCCGATGACGCCAGCAAATGCGACATGGGTCACTTTTGCACTTCCTTGTTTCTCTTGCATGAGACCGATTTCTCTATCCAGCTCTTCTTTCTTTGTCTGGATCGTGATTGGAGTTCCTGGTGCGACCTGCATATGATCAGGGATGAATTGGCTGACCGTTTTTGTAATAGACTGATCTCCGCTTGAAACCGTCACATCCAGCATGACAGGCTTTTGTCCATGAATCGTGACTGGATATTGCTTCACTCGCTGAATGGTTCCTGTTAACGTCACATCTTTCCCCGATCGATTCCGCACTTCATGGCCATAGGCTGCCATTTTCAACTGACCGCTGATGGCGACGAGATCGGCTTTTTCTCCTTTTCTAAATTCAAAACCAGCGGCTTGAATCATCGGAATGGTATACCTTTTCTGATCTGCTTCAAATGTAAGCGATAAGACAGTGCCTCGTCCTACGGTTTCATATGATTCTATATTTCTTAAAACAGCGCCTTTGATGAACTTTGGCTCACTTGTCTGTGAGAAGTCCCCCTCTTTTAAGAGCATCGCTTTTTTCTTCTTCGGATTGTAGAGAATGGCGATACGCTGACCCGGCTGCGGTATCTGGGTAAAGGATACAACTGTTTTAACCGTCTTCTCGATGTTTTCCCCATCATATTGAAATTGCAGCTGCATTTTGACAAGCGGCTGTTCGTTGATGTAGGTGCCCGTTTCTTTGACAGATACAATATTGGCTTCTAATGTGACACTGTCTTTAATCTTGTTGTTTCTCACCAGTCTCAAAATCGGCGGCAGGAAGATGGCTAGTACAAATAACAGTAGTGGAATAAACAGCCATATCGCCCAGTTGAGAATGAGTGGCCCGCCTTTCATGACATATTGCATAAAGGTGTCAACAGACGTTTGGTGAGCAGGACTCGCGTTTTCGATTGAGATGACTTTTTTCAAAGGAAATTCCTTTAGCTGGCTGCTCGTCGTCTCATATGCACCCGTTAATTGATTGTCGAATGAATAATAGATCCAATCGCTCTTCACATTTTTATTGAAAGTGAGCTCTTCTCTTTGTAAGGATTCATATGACAACGATTGAAAAAGCTTGCTGGCAGACGTCGCCTTATTCGTGCGATGGTTATAAATATATCCAGTCAGTTTGCCTTTTGCTTCGTCCTTTGCAGTAGAGCCTGCAATAAGAACTTCTTCTTCATTAAGCTGGTAGATATAGGTTTGATAAATTGGTTTTGGTGTTGGGACGACTTCCCCAAGCCTTCCCTCTGCATTCACTTTCCTTGCCCTTTTTGGATAATTCGATTCTACGGCGACAGCAAAGTTTTGTGATGATCCAATCTTTTTTTGCAGCCTCTGCTCAACTGTATCTTCAATGAGGCTAAACGGATCAGCGTTTTTGGAGACATAGACACCAAGCTGATGCTTCTCGTTTGAGATACCGCTAACATATGCCTTCTGGTCATTTTTCAAAGTCAATTCAAATATAGGAATAGGCGTCTGCCCTCTAAAGGAATTCATGACGACATCCATGGAGACTGGCCTTGCTGGCAGCTTTAGCTCGTTGAGATTGTGCACATGAAACTGACCATTCTTTAGCTCACCGAGGACTGCAGCGGCGCCTTCCATTTCTCCTGTAAACACGAGCTGTCCATTCCATTGATATGTATTCGTTTTTAAAAATGAGGGGATCTCTATTTTTTGTTGAACGAGCTCTTTCTTTTCTCCGCTTGGAGTTAGTTTCTCGATCACCAGTTGCCCGTCTTTATTCTTTAAAGCAAGTAAGAGATTGTTTCCTTGAATGGATGGCCACATTTCATTAAACGGATCGCTTGCTGTGGTCCATTCACTGATTCTTTTTCCTGAATGAGGATCATACATTGCAAAATGGAGCTGCTGGTCTTTTGATACAGCACTCACCACTCGTTTTCCTTCATCAAATGTAAAAATTCGTTTGACGTCATACTCTGTTACTTTCCCATCCGACAAATCATCTTGGTAATGGTTCCACACCATGAAACTGATAATGATCGCTGGAATAAAGAAGACAATATATCGTAGAAAAATCACTGGTATTCTTTTCACTTGATCGCTTCCTTTCATGAGGTTCCTTTATCTTATACGTCAATGCAGCGAGAATGTTTCGTGCTAGAAGAATACCATTCCAGCCTTCGAATTCCATATTTTACAAACTTCGTTGTTTGCGATAAAATCCAATCAGATTCAAAAAAGGAGTTTTTCTCATTGGATAAGCTATCTTCTATCTTTCTAGCGGCTTGGCTGCGTGTTCCTCGTTGGTTCAAGCAATGGGTGCTCGTATCCATTTCCATTTTCTTTTTTTATATGTGTTTTGTAAAGGGGCTGACTAGCTGGCATACCTTGCCGCCCATCACTTTGCTTACGTGTGTCATTGCTTCCTTCTTCATTTGGATGTTGTGGCTAAAAGGTCAAAAAAATAAGTGAAATGGGGAAAATCATGAAAGCATTCATCAGTTATTTTGCTATCTCTTTTGTTCTGCAATGGGTTTGGTTTGGCATTGTGCACCCAAATAGTGGCGTGACACTCTTGGACATGTTCGTCTTTTCTATTTTGTTTGCAGTGATGTTCTTTTTTATCGGGCGGATTTGGCATTATCAGAAGAAAGGAAGAAGTGAGTGATCATGAAATGAACCCAATGAAAAAGGCTGCCAAATAGATGGCAGCCTTTTCCTTGCTCTTTTCATGCAAATAAATAATCAATGTGTGAACTCCGTTACGGAGTGTATGAATTAAGATTCGATCATATCAGTGTGTCATATGTGTTCCGAGTGAACCTACGTTTGAAAGTAAACGCCATGGAAGTTCTGGATAACAAGACAACGAAAGCCCTACCTCTCATTCGTCCTTACGGCTCCGAAGCCGTGCCAGTGTGAATTGTAAATCAAAACGTCTTTTTTCCACTCTTCCGCTTTTATAGGGGGCGGGTGCAGAAGGAAAAGAATAAGTTGTTCGCTTTGACAGCGTCTCGTTCTTATCAAGTAGAAGCTCTATTGCTTCTCATTATGTCATAGAAAAAAGAAAGTTTACTTTCTTTATTTATTTGCTTATTTCAACACTTAATATAAAACTATAACACATACCCCCAGCTTACGCAAGTGTTAAAGTGATAATTCTGCTGGCGTACGGCTTCCTTCATTCATGTAACGAATGGAGGTTGGATCAATCTTCAGAATCACTAGATTCGGATCATCTTTTCCTTTAAACCATTTCTCCATCTCCTCAGACCAAAGGCGGTCGATCAGTTCTGGATCATCGGTTAATGTTGCGGTACCTGCGATTTCTGCATACGTGTCACCGAATCCTTCACCTGAATAACCAATGAGAATATGGACATTCGGGTTTTTTTCAATTTCGTCTGCTTTATGTGTTTCTTTGCTCGTTGGTGTATATAATGTCAGCCCTTCATGGAAAAAAGTCATGTAGCGGGTATGCGGCTTATCCTGTTCAACGGTCGCCAGTGTTCCGACCTTTTGTTCATCTAATAGGTTGAGTACCTTTTGTTTTAATTCTTCTTGTGACATATCGTTTCACTCCTTCAAATTTCATCCGTACTCTTAGGTTTCCACGACAATCCATTCATTAAACAAAGAAATGTGTTTTTCATAAAAAGAGATCTTCTGGCTGATGCTATAGAAAACAGGCTCAATGAAGGGAGAAGTTGAACATGCATCATGAAACGATGTTCCATTTGAGTTCACTTGTCATTGCGGCAGTTGTTGTGGGCATTATCGTATGGTCTGTCTCATCTGTGCAGAAGAATCGCAAGAAATACTAAACACACCGCCCAATCAAAGCTGGGCGGTGGCGCTATTGATCATGTATTCATAAAGGAACCGCCGTTGACGTGAAGTGTTTGTCCTGTCATATAAGACGATTCGTCAGAAGCAAGCAGCACATAGCAGCCGACATGCTCTACAGGCTGTCCTGGTCTTCCCATTGGGGTTTCTGCCCCGAAGCTTTCCACACTATCCTCATCAAATGTAGATGGAATGAGCGGCGTCCAAATTGGACCTGGCGCTACACCATTCACCCGAATCCCATCTTTCACAAGCGACTGTGCCATAGAACGCGTAAAGCCGTTGATGGCCCCTTTTGTCGCCGTATAATCAATCAGCACTTTGTTGCCTCGATATGGGTTAATGGATGTTGTATTAATAATTGTACTTCCCGGTTTTAAGTAATCCAGTGCTTTCTTCGTAAAATAAAAATAAGAATAGAAGTTGGTTCTAAAGGTTTGGTGAAGCTGTTCACTAGAAATATCTTGAATCCGTTCTTTCGGATGCTGTTCAGCCGCATTATTCACTAAAATATCTAATTGCCCAAAGGCTTCAACTGTTTTTTCTACCGCTTTCTCGCAAAAGGCTTCGTCACCGACATCTCCTGCAATCGTTAAACATTTAACGCCTTCCTGTTCTACGCGCTTTTGCGTATCCTTTGCATCCTCATGTTCATTTAAGTACACAATGGCGACGTGTGCACCTTCTTTTGCATAGGCAACAGATACAGCACGTCCAATTCCACTATCTCCGCCTGTAATCAGTGCGACTTTCCCTTTGAGCTTGCCAGATCCTTGATATGATTCATCCTCAAAGATCGGCGCAGGATTCATTTCTCTTTCACTGCCTGGCTGCTGATCCTGTGTTTGGCGCGGAATGCCATTTGTTAAGTATTCACGTAAATCCATGTGTAAGCTCCTCCTTGATTTGTTGATGTATCCTTTCATTACCACCTCTTTTTTTTACTCAAACATCCCTATACTGCACAGATGCGTTTTGAAAATCGGCATGTTTCAAGATGGGAAAAATCGGTTACATGATCATTAAAAAGGAGCGTTCTCAAATGCTGTCAACCATTTCGAAAACCTTTAGCAGACCAAAAGGCTGGCTCGGAAGCATCGCAGGCTTCATTATGGCAAATGAAAATAAAGCATTGAATCAGTGGGCCATCCAGCACTTAGATCTGACAGATAGTGAAAACATTTTGGAAATCGGCTATGGGCCCGGCTACAGCATCAAACATATGCTTAAGCATTATGAAGATCTTCACATTGATGGTCTAGATGCCTCCGCCACCATGCAGGAGCAAGCACAGTCCCGCGTCAGCAAACGGTCAAAAGACAAACAGGTCCGGCTGTATGTAGGGAAAATCGAGAAAACACGCTTGCCCGGAGAGCAGTATGACAAAGTACTGTCTGTCAACAACTTTACGATTTGGGATGATCCAAAGACTGGCCTACTCAACCTTTATCACACGTTGAAACCAGGCGGAAAACTCGTCATTGTGATGCAGCCAAGAGAAAAAGGTGCTGATGCGAGCCGGACAAAAGAGATGGGTGAAAACATATTGAATGACTTACAGTTTGCGGGGTTTGACCATTTTTCTGTTGAGTATGAGGAAATTCGTCCAACACTTGCTGTCTGTGTCACAACCAAAAAGCCGAGAAGCGAATAAGCTCTCGGCTTTTTTTCTTACCATTTTGCTTCTTTTACAAATTGATAGAACAGCTGATGCAATTTCTGTTCAATCTCTTCCTTTGATCCCTGTCCATAAAGCACCATGCTTTCCTCACTTTCAATGATGGATGAACTGATCAGACTAAACATTTCAGACCCTTCCTTGCCAAGCTTTTGCGGCGCCAGCATCATAAGCATTCGTGACATCATTTGCTGCCCGCCGTCCATGCTTTTCACCTCGTATGCCTGATCAAGATCGTAAATATGAAAGATTGGTTCCTTGATGAATACATGCTTTAAATGAAAAAGAGCAAATTCTGTACCAGGAATCCCTAAACCGCCTTGCTGTTCACGTTCCAGTAAGCCGCTCGCTACATCATCCGCATGTGTGATAGATCCTTCTTCTTCAAGCTGACGAAGCAGCTGCCTGATTGTTGCCTCATGCTGCGGCAGCGTCTCTCTATTTTCGATGGTAAAATGGGACAAGATGCTGCGAATCACAGACATATAATTCGTCACCTGCTCTGCAACCGCCATCATATCAACCGTTTCTTGCACAGATTCTTTAACAGCTTCTTTTGTTCTTTTTTTCTCGATCATATAAGGGATCTTCCGTTTAATATGAGCTTTCACACGCATGGCGTCATCCTCGTTTAGGAGCGGACTGACCATGATGTAATCGATATGGTCATATGGGATCGGAACAGTCGATACAATCATGTCATAGCTCGATGCATCAATTTCCTTTAGCTCCATTAAGGAGGATAAATCGAATTTGGCGATCTCCGGTAATTCTTTTTTTAGCCGCGAGGCGAGCATTTTGGAGGAACCAATCCCGCTTGAACAAACGACTAGTGCATGAATGTTTGTTTCTTCTTTTTTGATTTCAAGCACTGAGCCAAAGTGAAGCACAATAAAGGCGATTTCATCCTCTGGAAATTCAATCTCTGGAAAGAAACGCTCGACTCCTTCTTCAATCGCCATGAACAGCAAAAAGTAGTCCTTTTTAATTTGTTGTGTGAGCGGATTATAGATTCTCATCTTTTCCTTTAAACGGTTCATGGCAGGTTCAAGATGAGACACGAGTCCCTCATACAATGAATCATTCTCATTTAAATGATAGCCGGTTTTATTTGAAATAAAATCAATGAGCTTCTTCGTTCTAATTGCGATATCCAGCTCGATCTCATCAATACGGTATTCTGCCCCAAAGCTGCGATTTGCACTGCGCAGGTGGATGGTCATATAACCGACCTCTGCTTCAGGGATCTCCACATTAAACATGCGTTCAAGTGCTCTTGCGATTCGCTGAGATGATTCAAATTCTTTCGTCCGCTTTAGTTCAAGCAGCTCTTCCTCTTCCATCCGAATGGTTTCACCAAGCTGAATCCGTTCGATAGCATAGGTTAAGTGAACGACAAGTGCAATATAGGCACTATCAGATAAGGAGAGTGACAGTCTATTTTTCAAATGAAAGAGCAGTCTTTCTACCTTAAGCAGCTGCCCTCTGCTGACAACGCCAAACACCTTTTCCGTCGCTTTCGTTCGATGCTTGATATTCATTTCAATTGTTTCTAAAAATAATTGAATATCTAGCCGGTCGACAATGAGGTTACCGACAATCTTTCGTTTAGCTTCCTCCGGTCCTTTTAATTCAATGCCATACCCGCGTTTTCGGATCAGCTGCAAACCGTAAGGAGCGATCCACTCCGTCAGTTCATCTAAGTCATAGCTGATGGTCGCATTTGTTACCTGCAAATCGGCTGCGAGTGTATATAATTTCACCGGTTCCTTTGCTTCAAGCAATGCACAAAGGATTAAGAGCTTCCGTTCGTCAGAGCTATATTCAATTTGATCCTCATTTGACATATGAGCAAGAAGCCGCTGTTTATCCTCCTGTTCACCGACTGCCTTCAAGCCTTTCCCCGGCTGTTTATCTAGTGAAAGATCATAATTCTTTAATATGGGTTTGATCGATTTTAGTTCTCTATGAATGGTTCTTGTACTCACCTGAACAGAATCGGCTATCTCACGAATGGTGACATAACGATTTTGCTGAATGATGTATTTGATGATCTTCTGTTCTCGTGCCGTTATGTACATGAAATGCCTCCCTCTGCAAAAATAGGTCTATGGTCACACCTTAATATAAAACGCTTTCATCAAACGGTGCAATCTTAAGTTGATCTGACTTTGGCACAGTGGCTGTGACAAAATTAAAAACAAGGATTCATCAGACGTTTCTCCAAAATGACGGTCCATACTCCTTTTGATGAAATTGAACCTTTTGTTCATGAAAAGGCAGTAAACCCCCAGCTTTTAAAGAATACGTCGGGTTGTATACCGGAGAGCCAAAGCAATAATCCATCGTTCCTTCCTCCGGGCGGAAGATGACGGTTCGCATTGTTCCGAACAGCTCCTCATAATTGTGCACAGCCAGACCATCAGGATATTCTGTCTGGAACAGCTTAGCAAGAGCATCACTTGGTCGTCGTTGTTCTAAAGCCTTCATTAACATGTCGTATCTGACAATAGAATGATGTTTTGTCATCCCTTTTGCTGTTTGATCAGCAATCGGATGATTTGTGGCTGCAATATAACCTGCCTCCGGTCTTCTGACCATTTTGCGACCATCAATGATTTCAATCACAGCCGCTTCTCCTTTTCGATCGGCAAGCATGAAGTGAACATTTGAGGCAACGGGCATTTCCTGAATAGAGTGAATGGCTTCCTCAACCGTTCTACAGTTTTCCAGAACAGATCGAATCACATGATACACTTGCAAACCGGCAACTGCTGGAGCCTTTAAACCGGCTTCATTTCCAACCGGCGGACCACAAGCAGAGAATGTGACAGAAAGACCATGCTCATTCATACCATCAGATCTGCCAAACAAGAGCAGCGACGAGCCTGTATGACATGCCAAGCTCTTCACATGTGTCGTCACAAGACGCATATCATCAAATATCGGGGAGAAATCATAGTTACGCAGCATGACCGTTTGTTGACCGGCCGCCATATTCCCCTGCCTCACGCAGTGGGAACAGCCTGGCTGAAGATGAGATGAATAGAAAAAGGTCAAATAACGCTCATCTAATTGCAGTTCATCACAAAATCCAGCAATCTCTTCTTCTAACTGAGGAAGATAAGGGCGCATCAGCTGCTTCGTTTCCTTCACAGCCTCTTTTTCTAGCGGTTCTGTTCGAATATATTGTGTCTGTAGCAACGGGTTCTCCTTAAGCCAGACAGCCTGCTGCTTTCCTACTTCATAAGCGGTTCCTGTCATTTCATGAAAATATGCACTGATCTCCTCCATGCCTGCACACCTCTTTCGCCTTCGTTTCTTTTATCATATCGAAACCGTCATTTATTGAAAAGGATGAAAAAAACTGCAACCCCAACGGATTACAGTTGTTTACAGGATTGTTGAAACAATGCTTTTGCCATTGCTTCATATCCTTTATGGTTCGGATGAAATTGATCAATCGATAAGTAATCTCTTTCATGTCCCTCAAACGCCCGGTACACATCCACAACCTCTACATACGGATTTGCAGCAAGCAAGCGAAGCTGATGATTGTATTGCTGAAGCCACCGCCCCGCTATTGGTATTTGCGGAAAAGGATTATATAAATTCATGAGATACACGCAATAGGGCTGCTGCCTTCTTTTGATCTGAGCGATTTCTTGAATCATTTTGCTGAAATTTGCTTGGCAATGCAGCGTCGCTTGCAGCAGTTTCTTTTCATCTTCACCCTTTTCATACTGCTGAATCGCTTGAACAAGGTCATTCCCGCAGCCTGTGATGGTGATGATGTCAGCTGGTGCAATAGCACGCCTCACATCAGATCGTTTGAACAGCTGTAAAATCTGATCCGTCGTTAACCCTGACTTTGCAAATACGGACAGCTCGACTGACGCCTGTGTCTTTTTTTCAAGCATCCATTGATACCGCTCAGCGAAGCCTCCGCCAAATAAACGTGCCCCCACTCCCACTGTTAAGGAATCTCCAATCGCAACATAGGATCGTCCCACTCTTATCCCTCACTCTCTCCTGCCTTCTCTTATATATACGAAATCGGAGAACAGATGCTTGTAGCAGATGGCTTAGGGGCATTCATCTTTTTTCATGAGACGTCTTTACAAACTCTTTACTTGTGAGATCGACTGTTTTTTTGTTCAATAGGAGTAGGTTTTTATGATGAAATCCGTATCTCCAAGCGTTTCAGAAAAATTTACAAACTTTTTATCTTGATTTCGAGACTTTATACCTTGACTTCAAACTACATTGTGATTACAATGAAAATATCAGTTTTTATGTAACTGTGCTTGTTACATCTTTTTCATAGCATTCCAATATGATTAAAGATGCCACATATTCAGTGTATCTTTGGGATACACTAAAAAAAACACTGAAACAGAAAGGATTGAATGAACATGGCAAAAGTTTTATACATCACTGCACATCCGCATGATGAAACAGTTTCTTACAGTATGGCTACTGCTAAAGCATTTATCGAATCTTATAAGGAAGCAAACCCAAGTGACGAGGTTGTACATATCGATTTGTACAAAGAAAACATCCCTCACATTGATGCAGATGTATTCGCTGGCTGGGGCAAGCTGCAATCAGGTGCTGGCTTCGATACACTTTCAGCTGAAGAGCAAGCGAAAGTTGCTCGCCTAAACGAATTAAGCGATCAATTCGTTTCTGCTGACAAATATGTATTTGTTTCACCACTTTGGAACTTCTCATTCCCACCAGTTCTTAAAGCATACATCGACTCTGTCGCTGTAGCTGGTAAAACATTCAAATACACTGAGCAAGGTCCTGTTGGATTATTAACAGACAAAAAAGCTCTACACATCCAAGCACGTGGCGGATACTATTCTGAAGGTCCTGCTGCTGAACTTGAAGCAGGCCACCGTTACCTTGGTACAATTGCGAGCTTCTTCGGAATTCCTTCCTTCGAAGGTCTTATCGTTGAAGGTCACAATGCTGAACCTGCGAAAGCAGAGCAAATTAAAGCAGATGCGATCGAACGTGCAAAAGCTTTAGGAAAAACTTTCTAATAAACTGAACGCGAAAAGCCAATGATCTTAACGGTCATTGGCTTTTTATTTGTTTAGATGAAAGCCTAACTCTCTAGAGATACCACTCGCGGCTTTTTTGACCTGCTCAATTAAATATGGAAGGCGTTCCTTTTGATAGCCTGCTTCAAACCCTGCAATGCTAATACCTGCTGCGACTTCTCCAAGGTGATTGAAAATAGGGGCTCCAACCGCAGCGGTATAGTTTTCAAGCTCCGAATAGCTTAACGTATAGCCCCTTTCATTTGATTCATCCAGTATGTTTCGAAGAACCTCTTTATCTGTAATGGTCCCGATTCCGATTTTCCCTAGCTCAATCGAATCAATATAAGCGAGTCTCTCGTGCTCTGGCAAAAAGGAGAGAATACTTCTTGCACAAGCACCCGCATATAGGGGAGAGCGCCTGCCGACGGCGGTGTAGAGACGAACAGGCTGCGTCCCTTCGATTTTATCCACGTAAATGGCTTCGTCTCCTTCACGAACGATGAGCTGTACAGCTTCTCCCACTTCATCCCGCAAGCCTTCCATAAATGGTCTTGCAATTCTCCGAATATCAAGGCGGTCCGCCACAAGCTGACCGTATTCAAGAAACATCAGGCCTAAACGATAAACACCTGAATCATGTTTTTCCAATAATCCCATATCGGCTAACGAGCTCGCCATGCGGTGCACAGACGTTTTCGGCATGCCGGAGAGCTCGATCATTTCATTTAATGTTAATTGGTCACGAGCGATAAACAGCCGCAAAATCTCCATTGATTTCACCACGGTTTTATTTGTATTTTGCATGTCCATCCCCTTTTCTAAACGAATGCTTCCAGCTTGATTCTGGCAGCCAGCTCCTTCAATTCTGCTTCTTGCTTAAATAGCGCCTGCTCTGCGTCCTGATGATCGATTCGCTTAAAATACAGATTCGCCCCAGGCATCGCTTGTGCAATGAGCGGCAGATCGACCGTCGCTACTTCTCCAATACGCGGGTATCCTCCTGTTGTTTGCCGATCTGCCAGCAGAATAATCGGCTGGCCGTCAGGAGGAATTTGAATAGAACCAAAGGCAACCGCCTCTGAAATCAATTCAAGCTTTTCTTTCAAATGAACCGGCTCCCCCTTCAAACGGCAGCCCATGCGATCTGATTGAGGCGTGACTTGGTAAGGCTGTTCGAAAAAGGTGTGTTGAGATATTTCTTGAAAAAAAGAAAGGTGTCTCCCTGGCAGCACCCGAATCACGGGCGATTTCCGCAGCGGCAAAAAATGCGTATGACTTACAGTCCAATCGGGTGCGCTGTACGCCGCCTGTTTCACTTCGCTTTTGAGCCTATCAGACAATCGATCCGCTACGATTGAAGGCTTTCCAATGGACAGGACGTCTCCTTTTTCAAGCGGACGTCCGTTCAATCCACCTATTCCTGCTCTCACATAGGTGCTTTTGCTCTGCATGACCGGCTCCACATCGAATCCACCTGCCACAGCAAGGTAAGCGCGGCAGCCTCTCTTACAAGGACCAAAGGTGATCGTGCTTCCTGATCGAACAAAGAGCGGCTTCCATAAAGGGGCTGGCTCTCCATCGATGTCGATTTCCACATCAGCGCCAGTCACTGCAATAAGCTCATCCTTTTGACACGTCAACACAGGACCCGGCCCCATTAATGTTATTTCCAGTACGGCTTCGTTTTCCTCGTTGCCTGTGAGAATGTTGGCAATTCTAAGTGAGAGCGGGTCCATGCCGCCGCTCGTTAAGACGCCATACTTTTGATAGCCTTTCCGCCCTTTATCTTGAATGGTTGTGAACATTCCTGACTTGATGACATGAATACTCAACGTTCTGCCTCCTTCATGCTGAAAAATTCCTTTTCAGACATTTGGACAAATCTGACCTCGTCTCCTGCTCTCAATAGACTTGGGACTTTCTCGTCTGGGTAAAAGAGTGGCAGCGGGGTTTGTCCAATGAGCTGCCAGCCGCCAGGTGTGGAAATGGGGTAAACGCCGGTCTGCTTTCCCGCAATGCCGACAGATCCTTTTGGAATGGACATTCTCGGTGTTTCCCTGCGCGGGGCTGCGATCTCTTCAGACAGCCCGCCTAAAAATGGAAACCCCGGGGCAAATCCAATCATATAGACAAGATACGTCCCTGCAGTGTGAATACGCACGACTTCCTCAGTCGTTAAACGATTGATCCGGGCGACTTCTTCTAAATCAGGTCCCAGCTCTCCCCCGTAGCAGACTGGAATATCGACGATGCGGCGCTTCGACTGAACCCCCTCCTGCCATTTCTCTTCAAGAAGTGTTTCAATATAGTTTTTCACCCATTCATACGGAGACAAGTCCATTTTTTGAAGGTGGGCAGATTGATAAACGGTATATGGCTCGTAAAAAACAGTCACGTTTGTAAAGGCTTGAACAGCTTCCACATATCCGGCAAATGGATGCTGCTCAATACACGAAAACAGCTGCACAACACGCTCATGAATCTCTTCACATATGTCTGCTCCTGCTTGGATAACGATCGCTGCATCTCCTAGCGGGTGGAAGGTGATAAAATCTTTTATCGTTGAAAATGCCACTTGAGGATCCCTCTCTTTCTAAAGCACACCGAGCTGTTGATCTCTTTGATCTGTGATGAACATATGCCCAGGTGCATGGGTAATCGCAATGTCTGGTTTTGTATGCATGACAATGGCTTGCGGCGTCACACCACATGCCCAAAACACCGGGACTTCTCCTTCTTTGATCACAGATGGTTCTCCAAAGTCCGGCTGATCCACATTGGCAATTCCAATTATCGCTGGGTCGCCTATATGGATGGGGCCGCCATGAACTGACGGGAATCTAGACGTCACTTGTACACTTCTTGTAATTTGATGCGCCGGAATGGGCCTCATGCTGACAACCATCGGGCCATGAAATACCCCTGCTCTTTCACAAGAGATATTTGTTTGATACATCGGAACGTTATGACCGTTTTCAATATGGCGAACAGGGATATCATTCAGCATGAGCGCATGCTCAAACGTAAAACTGCAACCGATGAGAAAGGCAACCATATCATCCTCCCAATAAGCAGAGATATCTGAAACCTCTTCTTGAAGAATCCCTTTTCGGTAAATACGGTATTTAGGAAAGTCCGTACGAATATCCGCTTGGGGTGCCGACCTTCTCGGCACTGGATCACCCGGCTCCAGTACATCAAGCAAGGGGCATGCAGCCGGATTGCGCTGACAAAACAAAAGAAAGTCAAAGGCAAGTTCCTTTTTAACGATCATTAAATTGGCTTGAGCATATCCCTCTGCTAAACCCGCCGTTGGTCCTGTGATTTCTTTTTTACGAATCAACTCTCTGATCTGTGAAGGCTCATATGTTTGATCAATACTCATTCAAATCAACTCCATAGTTTCGGGATTTCAGTCATAATGGTATATCCGCCCATCAAAGCCATGATGATGACAACCAATGCACCTGACGCTGTCAAAAAGAATGGATGACGGTAATCGCCGACAATTTCTTTCTTATAGGCCGCAACCAGCAAGGTGCCAAGAGCGAGAGGTAAAATCAATGCATTGATCGCCCCAACTAAAACTAATATGTTCACAGGTCGTCCGATCGTAATAAAACAAATAGTAGAGAGGGCAATAAAGCCGATGATAATGCCACGTTGATTTTGCTCAATTTTTGGCGAGAAGGTTTTAAAGAAAGAAACAGATGTGTAAGCCGCTCCAATAACCGATGTAATCGCCGCAGCCCACATAATGATCCCGAACATTTTATATCCAACATTTCCAGACGCTAACTGGAATACAGAAGCAGGCGGATTCGCTGGATCAATCTGTAAACCCTTTGAGACCACTCCTAGCACGGCTAAAAATAAAGCGACACGCATCACAGATGTAATCAGGATGCCGAAAACAGAGCTTTTTGTCACTTGAGGAAGTGCATCCTTCCCTTTAATTCCAGCATCCAATAGACGATGTCCGCCAGCAAAAACGATATAGCCGCCAACTGTCCCCCCGACAAGTGTCACAATCGATAGAATATCAATTTCTTCTGGGACAAATGTTCTGAGTGCTGCTTCCCCAACGGGCGGTGCTGTTGAAATCGCCACATACAGCATCAGGCCGATCATGACAAAGCCTGCTACCTGTGTGAAACGGTCCATCGCTTTTCCAGCCTCTTTGATCACAAAGATCAGAATGGCAATGACAGCACTGACCCCTGCTCCGATTCGCGGATCGACTCCGAAGATGACCTGAAAACCGAGACCAGCACCAGCGATATTTCCGATGTTAAAGGCAAGTCCCCCAATGACAATCAAAAAGGCCAGCACATAACCGAGCCCCGGCAGAACCATATTCGCAATATCCTGACCTCGCTTTTCTGACACGGCGATGATGCGCCATACATTCGTTTGTGCAAAAATATCCAACAAAATAGAGATGAGAATGACAAACCCAAAGCTAGCCGCAAGCTGCTGTGTAAAGACAGTCGTTTGTGTTAAAAATCCCGGTCCTATTGCGGACGTCGCCATTAAAAAGGCTGCGCCCATCAGCATAGAACGATTCCCCTTTGGTGCCTTCGTGTGCTTGACTTCCTCTTTTTTCATGCTGTTTCCCCCTTTGATGACGATTTTTATTGAAAGGCTTTGAGATGAATACTCGCTTCTTTTAGTTTTGATGTAATGGTTTTGGCAAATTGAAGCGCATGGCTGCCGTCTCCGTGAATACAGACCGTATCTGCTTTAAGCAAAATATCTTCCCCTTGAACGGTACGAACCTTCCCTTCTCGCACCATACGAACGACCTGCTGAACTGCCCGTTCATCATCTTCAATGAGTGCATGTGGTTCGCGGCGAGATGTCAGCGTCCCGTCTGCTTGATAGGTCCGATCAGAAAATACTTCATGAGCCACTTGAAGGCCAATTCTCTCACCTGCTAACGCAAGTTCACTGCCTGAGAGACCGAATAACACAAGACTTGGATCGACATGATACACAGCCTTTGCAATCGATTCAGATAATTCAGTATTTTTAGCCGCCATGTTGTAAAGGGCGCCGTGCGGCTTGACATGCTGCATCGTGCCGCCTTCTGCCTTGAGAAAGGCAGATAGAGCGCCAATTTGATAGACGACGAGATCATAGGCTTCCTCTGCCGAGATCGCCATTGGACGTCTGCCAAAGCCGACCAAATCTTGCAAACCTGGATGCGCACCAATTTGGACCCCTTTATCCAGCGCCATTCTGACCGTTTTTCTCATGACCGTTGGATCTCCTGCATGAAAACCGCAAGCAATGTTGGCTGACGTGACATATTCAAGAATTTGTTCGTCCGCACCGATTGTGTATTGACCAAAGCTTTCTCCCAAATCACAGTTGATATCCACTTGATACATAGGATCCCTCCTTGTTGTTCCGAATAACGGAATATAAAGTCCGAATATTCGAATTTATATTGATTATATCAATTTTGGATAGATTGCACATGACATTGTCAGAAAACATAACAATAGAACTAGGAGAAATTAAAAAAGCGAGAGGATATCGCCTCTCGCTTTTTCATCATGTTCTTCATTTAGATAGCACCCAATGTTGGATGGCTTTTGCTACACCGTGTTCTGTGTTAGGAGCTGTAATCCAATCAGCGGCTTCTTTCACCACTTCTTGCGCATTTCCCATCGCAATTCCTAATCCGGCTTCTTGAATCATGGCCATATCATTTAGGCTGTCGCCAAGTGACATGACATTGTCCATCGTACAGCCAATGCGTTCTGCTACCTTTGCAAGAGCCGCAGCTTTGTTAATCCCTGCCGCATTGACTTCGATATTGGTCGGACTTGAATTTGTGATCTCTAGATGCTCATTTGCTTTCAATGTATTAAGTACTTCCTCACGAACGTCATCATCATGAATATCAAAGCCAAATTTCAACCATTCATGGTCATGAATTCGTTCTGGGAATTCACCTCTCCACACTTTCTCCACAGTGGAAGCCCAGTAATCGGTTTCGAACCTATTTTTTAGATCCCACATCATTTGGACGTGATCAGGATGCAGCAGATCTCGTTCGATCAGTTGGAAGTTTGAATCCCAGATTTCACTTCCATTTGCTGTCACAAGGTAAGAAGACAGCTTAAGCGGCTCAACCAGCTCTCGGCATGTCATCAGTGTGCGCCCTGTGCTAATCACCACATGGACCCCTTTTGCTTCAGCATCTTTAATGGCTTGTTTATTTTCCTCTGGAATGACGTGTTCACTGTTTAACAGCGTGCCATCCATATCAATGGCAATCAATCGGATGTCTTTCTTATCAGCTTGTATGGACAAATTGAGTACCCCACTTTGTATCATTTTTTGTAACTATCTTTATTTTAATATAAAGAGGAAGCTGGCACAAAGGGACGAGTTTGATCCCATAGAAAAAAGACCTTGTTACAGGTCTCTTCGCATTGGCTTAGCGTTCACACGCAATGCCGTCTTTATCACGGTCAAGTCGCATATTTTTTTGGTAAAGTGCTTTTGACACATACGGTTTGTACTTTGTTTTGCCGCCTTTGTTTTTCGTGTTTTTGCTTTTTGCCACGCCGCCTTTATAGACTTTGTTCAGTGCTTTGCAGTTTTTGTAGGACTTGACCGTTTTTGCATCTGCAGTGTGGGTGTCGACTTGTGTAAAGCTTAGTAAAAGACCTAATGACAAGACAGCCACCATGATTTTTTTCAACATGTATGATCCCCCTATTTTTTCTATTTTTACATTTTTATCATATGTCACCACTTTTTGTTTTTCAAGACTATTGCGCTAAAAAAATTGATTTTTTTGGAATAAAATGTGCTTTATCTCCTGTGTGGTACAATGAGTGGGAAACCTTTCCGTTTTTGACACGTATATGAAAAGAGGAGTTTTTCACATGAAAATGAAATATACCATTCTATATGTAAACGATGTTGAGGCAAGTATTCATTTCTATCAACATGTACTTGGCTTTCCTATGAAACTCAGGGTTGAATCCTATGTTGAGTTTGATACTGGAGATGTGACATTGTCAATTAACTCACGTCAGGATGTCAAAGATGCACTTGGATTGCCTGTCCCTGAAGCAAATCAATCCTCTCAAACGTTTGAGATAGGGTTTGTTGTGGATGACGTGGATCAAACCATTGCATCAATGAAGGAAAAAGGGGTTCCGATCATCAAAGAACCTGCAAAGAAACCATGGGGTCAAACCGTCGCTTATGTCGCTGATCCTGATGGTCATTTCATTGAAATATGTGATGCCATCTCCTAATCTTCTTTGAAGGAAGTGATCAGCATGAGAAAAAAACATGCCTTTATCGCCGGTGTTTGCTCAATGATTGTGATTTGCAGTGCCGCTATTATTTTGCAGCACCATGAGTGGATAGGGTGGATCAGTGGTGGAATCTCTATTATTGGCGTCATGATGTCTGGACTTCTAATGGGGGCTTGGACAAGCGGGGAAGAAACGCGGGCAGCCTATCATTCTGAAACAAAAGAGCACCGCATATGGCGTCTTGATACGGCCTTTCTCATTATGATCTTTGCACTTCCGCACATGGCAGTGTCGATCTTTTATGTTTTGATGTAAACACTTGTTAAAAGGAGTTCGTGATATGGCTGTTTTTGTCTTATTCGTTGTATTTGGCTTCCCCATTATTTCCGTGCTGATTGGCATTTTTGGCACAATGCTTTTGAAGAATGTTTGGATGCCAACTTTGATTGTCCTGTTAGCCAGCGTCATTCTTATGTACACATACATTGGCGGGGATGAATCCTTTCTCATTTGGGTCGTCATCTACACCGTCTTTACGTTGATCGCTGCATGGATGACAAAGCGGTTTCGATTCAAGTAAAAAAGAACAGTTTGCACTGTTCTTTTTTTTGATCATATATCGGCGCACCATAGCTCAATTTCAATTTTCAGCTCGGGCCATCCTAAAGCTGATACATAAGCAACCGTCATTGATGGGTAAGCTGTTTTAAAGATCGTATCCCACTGAGGATATAGATGGTCCCAGTCGATTTCTTCCGTTGCCCATATATTGACCTTGATGACATGCTCTTCGTTCAATCCTTCTGATTCAAGGATTTTTTTGATATTTTCAAACGTATTGGTTACCTGGTCGTTTAAACTTGATGGTACCTGTCCATCCATATCTGTTCCGACTTGACCCGATGTAACAAATAATCCCGCGCCCTTTGGTACTCTTGTGATATGACTATAGTTGCCAACGGGCTTCGGCATACTTTCTGGGTTTTTTCTCGTGATTTTTTCCATGTTATATCCCTCACTCACTTTGATTTTTCTGCTAGATTCTTCCTCATGTAGACAGACTTCACCAATTTCTATCTATTCTAAAAGAAAACAGCAGTGGAGTATCCATAGCCACAAGGTAAGAACATCAATATTTTCTTTTTCATGACCGGTACACTCCTTTTGATTGCGTGAGCAAGGTTTTTAGATTAACTACATAGTACCTGACAAGTGACACACAGTCAAAATGATTTATAGACGATAACGTGCAATGTCCTGATTCAATCGTATGCTTAGTTCATTGAGTCTTTCTGCTGCTTTTGCCACATTGGAGATGGCTGTCACTTGTTCGTCTGTGGATGCGGTGATCTCTTCGGTCGCAGCGGCATTTTCTTGAGAAATATGGGCTGCGCCTTGCATGGCTTTTGTGATGAGGTCGTTTTGCTCCAGCAATGCATTCAGCTCTTTTGCCATTGCGTCTGTTTCAACGATGGTTTGTGAAATCGACGTAGAGATGGCATTGAATTCATGTTCTGTGGCATGTACCGCTTTATCTAACTCAGCAAAACGATCCATTGTCTTGGACATCATACCGGCTGTTGCCGTCGTTTCTTCTTTAATGCCTTGTACCATTTGCTGAATTTGAACGGCTGATTGCTTTGTCTGCTCAGCTAAATTCCGCACTTCACTCGCCACAACCGAGAAGCCTTTGCCGTGCTCTCCTGCACGTGCTGCTTCAATGCTTGCATTCAGCGCTAGTAAATTTGTCTCATTTGAAATGCTTTCAATCGTATCTGTAATTTTAGAGATATCCTGTACTTTTGTACTTAGCTGCTCAATGCCTGCTCTAATGCCTTGAGACGCTTGTATGGATTGTTCATTTGATTGTTTTAATTTCTGAACAATTTGCTGGCCCTGCTGCGATGATTGACTCGATTGGTCAGAGATTCGTTTAATTTGATCGCTTTGTTCTTTGACATTTTCGATGGATTGATTGAACTGGGTCATTTGTTGATTGGCTGCATCAAGGTCAGATGCCTGATGAAGCGTTCCGGTCGATATGTCGCCAATGGCTCGGCCAATTTCTTCACTGCTGGCTGAGGTTTCTTCAGATATCGCCGATAAATCTGTCGCTGATTCAACAAGCTGGCTGCTCGTTTTCTGTAGACCGCTCACAAGTGTCCTGAGTTCTCCTGACATATGATTAAAGCCTTTTGCCAGCTGTCCAATTTCATCTGTTGTTTCTTTTAAACTCGTGCGTTCAAGATTCCCCGCCGCAATTTCTTTTGAAGCAGCAGTGACTTGCTTGAGCAGCCTGACTTTTCCTCGAGCAGCTAAATAAAAGACGCCAAGACTTAGAAGAGCAACACCTGCTGTAATGAGCATGATATAGAGCTTCATCTGCTCTAATTCTTTATAAAATTCATCCTGAAAGACGGCGATACCGATACTCCAATTCCAGGGCGTGAACTGACTCATATAGGCAAGCTTTTGTTTTTCTTCCCCGGTGGCATCGTCCTTATCTAAATAGGTCACATAGTGTGCATCCTCGCCTTCTGATTTGGCTCCAGCGACCATTTTTTCACGATTGGTCGTGTTATCTGGAATGACGCCAATGTCGTTGACAGGATGGACTTGAGAGGAATAATCTGCTCCATATGCGACGAGATAGCCTTTATTTTTATAGATAAAATCTGATTTTTGAAATTGGTACCCTTTCCCGTTGTCATTTTTAGGCCCGCTCAAGTAAATACGGGCTTGTTCCTGCGCCTGTTCAAGCGTCAGTTCTTTTTTCTCTACACGATCATTCAACTGTTCAAGTGTGGCCATTGCTCCGCTGACGATGTGCTTTAAATCTGCTTTCCCCGCATCAATTAAGACATGTTTCGCTAACAAATACCCCGTTGTCCCAACAAGTCCGCCGGTTAAGATCGTGATCACGATAATGGCAGACATTAATTGAAAAAAGACACTTCTTGACGCAAACGTTTTCTTTTTCATATACAAATTCCCCCTTACATCATATATCGTCAAGCGGGGAAAACTATTAAAAAAGTCGTAAAAAAATCCCTTTCACTCGTTGGAAAGGGATTTTCTGATTATCGAGCTGTTTCTTTCAGAATGGCTTGATAGAGATCGTCTGTTGGCGTGAGGCCACATACTTCTTCCAGCACACCTTCAATGCCTTTTTCTTTTCTTAATGCCTGCAAACGAACCGCTTCTTCGTCTTCGGCAAAGTCATAAGCGAGAGCTGCAGCGATACCTTTGATTAAGTACACTGGCTGTTTGATCTTTTTCGCTGGACCGATTAAACGGTCGTCTGCTCCCAGCTTTCTAAGAGGAGAACGTGCGACACGAGTGACTTCGTCGGAGATAAAAGCATTTTCGAATCGTTTGATGATTTTTTGAATATAGGCATCATGTTCTTCTTTCTGAAAGCCATATGTGTCGATTAAATAACTGCCTGTTTCACGAAGTGCTTCTTCAATAACTCGGCGAATCTCTGGTGTATCGACGGCTTCTTTAATCGTTTGAACGCCTTGCTGATACCCGACATAAGCAGCTAGTGCATGCCCTGTGTTGACAGTAAAGAGTTTGCGCTCAATATACGGCGTCAAATCTTTTACAAAGGTTGCTCCTTCAATCTGAGGAACGTCACCAATAAAGCCAGTCTCATCAATGACCCACTCGAAAAAAGGCTCAACTGATACTTTCAGAATGTCCTCATGGTGCTGAATCGGAACAATGCGGTCCACAGCAGCGTTTGGAAAACCAACTGTTTGTGACAACGCTTCTTGTTCCTCTTCTGTTAAATGAGAGAAAACGGCTTCTTTTAAATGAGAGCTGCCTCCAATCATATTTTCACATGCCACGATGTTGATGATATGGTCAGGCTTTTTCTGTTTTAATCCTTCAGCAATCGATGAAGCTATGATCTTCAAAACGGCTGGTCCAACAGCTGTTGTAATTAAATCGGCTGATGCGACGGCCTCTGTTAATGCCGCTGTGTCTTGTGCAGAATTGATCGCTTTCACTGGGCCGACTACTTCTTGTTTTTGACCCGGCGCTGCGAGTTCAACCGTGTATTCTCCTCTTTCATTCAGCTCGTTGAGGACCGCTTCATTTACATCGGTAAAGACAAGCTCAAAGCCTGATGTTTTTAACAAAGATCCGATAAACCCTCTGCCGATATTTCCTGCTCCAAAATGAAGTGCCTTCATGTTAGTTCACCTCGTTAAAAATGGCGATCAGTTCATCCTGATCCTTTGCATGGATGATGCGTTCTACATTTTCTTCTTCTGAACAGACAATCGCAATTTGAGAAAGAATATCAAGGTGTTCGTTGTTTTTACCAGCGATGCCAAAGACAACTTTGGCGATATTTCCTTCTCCGTATTCAACACCTTCTGGAATTTGAATGATGGAAATCCCAGAATGAAGGACAGCCGCTTTCGCATCCTCTGTTCCATGAGGAATCGCAATCCCGTTGCCCATAAATGTAGATGAGATATTTTCTCTTTCAAACATTTTGTCAACATAATCACTTGTGACATAGCCGTTTGCCACTAGGACCTCGCCCGCTTTTTTAATGGCTTCTTCTTTTGAGCCTGCTTGTTCGTTTAGAAAAATATTGTCTTTTGAAAGTACTTGTTTCATGAATGATCACACACCTTTTTTTAGAATGGAAAATCAGAAAAACAACCAAAACGGGGAGTTCAATAAAGAAAAATTGAACTCAACCCGTTTCGTCATGTTATTTTTTCAATTTCTCAATCAGCTCATCGTATTTCGGGCTGTTTAAGAAATTATCAACTGAGATATGCACAGCGCCCGGCAGTTTCGCCTTGGCTCTGTCTGTTAAATCTTTATGAGTAAAGACCACATCGGCGTCATCTGGGATGTTGCTGATGGATGTGTTTGTCACATCAATATCAAGCTCTGCCTTTTTGACTTTATTCTTTAAGATGGATGCGCCCATCGCACTTGAGCCCATTCCTGCATCGCAGGCAAAGATGATTTTGTTCACGTCATCTGGATTGACATCACTTGGAGATGCTGCTTGCTCATTTGCTTCAGCATCTTCTTTTTGAGCTGTAAGAGCGGCGGCTGCAGCGCTTTTCTTCCCTTTCATGTCCTGCATCTTTTCTGTTGCTGCTGTTAGATCCTCATCAACAGCTTTTGAAGCCTTCAAAATCACAGAAGCGACAAGGAATGATACGACGGCTGCCACGACAACACCTGCAAGAACAGCAAGGTGTCCGCCTTTTGGTGACATCAGCATGAGGGCGATAATACTTCCTGGTGACGGCACAGCCTTTAAGCCTGCATTTAACAGGGAAAAGGTCAGAACGCCGCTTGCTCCCCCTGCAATCACCGCCAAAATGAGCTTTGGTTTCATTAAGATGTACGGGAAGTAAATCTCATGAATTCCTCCTAAGAATTGAATGACAATCGCACCCGGTGCAGACTGTTTCGCATTTCCTCTACCAAAGAACATGTACGCAAGTAGAACACCTAACCCTGGTCCTGGGTTTGTTTCAAGCAAGAACAGAACGGACTGCCCTGTCTTTGCCGCTTGCTCCACCCCTAAAGGACCTAAAATTCCTTGGTTAATCGCATTGTTTAAGAACAAGACTTTCGCTGGTTCAATGAAAATACTTGCCAGCGGAAGCAAATGTGCATTCACAATGATATCTACACCTGCTGCAAGGGCTTTATTTAGACCAAGTACCACTGGGCCGATGGCGTAGAAGGCAATCGCGACAAGAATGGCACCTAGAATCCCTGCCGTAAAGTTATTCACAAGCATCTCAAAGCCCGATTTGATTCGATCTTTGAACAGCTGATCAATTTTCTTAATCAAGTAACCGCCAAGTGGTCCCATGATCATGGCACCTAAAAACATTGGAATGTCCGAACCGACAATGACCCCAATCGTCGCGGTTGCACCGAGTACCCCGCCTCGATGGTCGTATACGAGCTTACCGCCTGTGTAACCGATTAAGAGCGGCAGTAAGTAGTTGATCATTGGACCAACAAGTGAAGCTAATTGTTCATTTGGCAAATAGCCACTCGGAATGAACAATGCCGTAATGAGTCCCCAAGCGATAAATGCTCCAATATTCGGCATAATCATGCCGCTTAAATAGCTTCCAAAGCGCTGTACTTTTACGCGGAATCCGCTTTTTTCCTGCATCTATGAAAACTCCTTTCTTCTCTCCCTTTATTCAGGGCTTTATAGGTCAAAAGATATAAGAACAAGTGTCAGTGAAGCCCTTAACCTTATCGTAAAACGCTTTCACTTTCCCTTCAATTGAAACTAAATGTCACTTTGTCACTTAGTGTGTGACAAAATTGAAATATGATGTGAATTCTCTGTCAGAGCATAGGACAAATGGAGTAAAAAGGTTGACGTGCCGTGGTTTTGATGCAAAATTCATTGGAATTTCACAACTTTCAAATAGTCTCTTCTTGTTTCCTCTTCTTAAATCGACTAGGCTTATACATGATCAAACCTATTCAATCAAGAAATGTCTGCGCAGACATGACACAGAAAAAGTGAACCATCTTGCTGTTTGTTTCGTTTACCTTTTAGAGTGAGCGGCACAATAGGAGGAGCGGTTTTTTCTGTGACTCACAGTTTACTGCCGCTTTCTTTCTGATACATGAGACATTTTCATAGGTAGAAAGGCGGTTATTTATCTTGTTGAAACATAGTAAGTGGATTCTGCTCCTTATCGTCACGTTCGCTTTTTTCATTCCAAAGGAAGCAGTTGCTCATGCATACGTCGTCAGCTCAAATCCAGCGGCAAATGAAGAGCTGGAGAAGCAGCCTCCTTCAGTCTCTATCACATTTAGTGAAGGAATCGAAAGTGGATTTCATGCCATTAAGGTGCTAAATGCAAAAGGTGATCGTGTGGATAAAGGAGATACGGTCATTAAAGATCAAAAAATCATGGAAGCTGCTTTAAAAAAGGATTTACCAAAGGGGATTTATACCATTCAGTGGAATGCGGTATCAGCAGACGGACACTCTGTCTCTGGCATGATCCCGTTTAGTATTGGCAAAGCGGGTGGCGGTTTTGACCAATTAGATCAAGGTCAAACGAATGAATCCATCGATGTAGCCTCGACCATTGATAAAGCCTTACTTTATACGTCGTTTAGCTTATTTCTCGGGACCATTTTGTTTGGACTGTTTTGGTTTAAAACAGCCATTTCTCCTGTATTAGTGAAACGAATGAAACGGCTTTTGACTTTGTCACTGATCATGATGGGCGGAGCACTCGTGTTCCAGCTGCCAATTCAAACAAAATCAGCGGCAGACGTGTCCTTTTTGGGGGCATTTCAACCATCCCTCTTACAAGAAACCATTGCGTCGACTTCTGGCGGTAGTTTGTGGATGATGCTCATGGTGTCATTTGTTCTTCTGACCATTTGGAGCATAGTCGCGATGAAAAAAGGGGATTTCACATCTTTTCGGGTCTGGTTGTTTCCACTGCTCTTATTCGCAGTGCTTCTCTGGCTGAAGGCACAAATCGGACATCCAGCAGCAACCGATAATAAAATACTGACAACGTCACTTGATTTCATCCATCTCGTTTCTGCATCGATCTGGGTCGGTGGTTTAACAGCCATTGTGCTTTTATTGTTGAAGAAGCTGCCAAATGAAGATCAGCCGCTCATCCGAAATACATTAAATGCGTTTCACCCTTGGGCACTGCTCTCTGTTGGACTCATTGTGTTTTCAGGATTTGTGAATGCCATCTTCATTTTGCAATCGTTTGATGCTCTTTTCCAATCAGCGTACGGAAGAACCTTTTTAATCAAGCTTGGTTTATTTATCATGATGGGCCTTCTAGGACTTGTCCATTACTTGATGCTGAGATGGGAAAAGAAACAGAAACAAAACGTTTCGTTACGAGCTGAGTGGATCATCGGAATCGCCATTTTGTTATTAACGGCTGTGTTTACCAATATTCCGAGCCCTCCTCCGCCTGCACCTGAGCCATTCTTCGGCGCAAACCAAGTGGAGCATCGTGACATTGTGTCCATGAGCATTACCCCGAATGCTCCGGGGAAAAACACATTCGAGGTCGCATTTACGAAGAAGGATGGACAAACGATTACAGATATTCAATCTGTGTCAGCCAAGATCCATAAAGTCGCCTTATTCGGGGAAGAGAAACCGAGTGAATTTCAGCTGAAACGATTAAAAAATGGTCATTTCTCTGCTGAAAACCTCTTGTTAAATGAAAAAGGTACTTGGAAAATTGAAATCCATGCATTAACTGGTTCTTTTGAAAATATCGATACCACATTTATTAGAAGAAACTAAAAGGAGTTCATACCATATGAAAAAATACGTTAAAGCTTTATTACCAATGCTTCTCGCTTCATTTTTATTGGCGATTCCTGTGAGTGCTCATGTCACAGTCAAGCCTGATACGTCTGCGACAAATGCGTGGGAAACCTATACGTTAAAAGTTCCTTCTGAGAGTGACAGTCCAACCACTAAGGTTGTCGTGACAATACCTAAAGGTGTAGAATTCCAGCAATATGAGCCAGTCCCTGGATGGAACACGTCAACTGAAGAAAAAGATGGCAAGGTGACAAGAGTGACTTGGGAAGCAACGGGTAAAGGCGTGCTTGCCGGACAGTTCCAGCAATTCGTTTTTGTAGCGAAAAACCCTGAAAAAGCAGGTGAAGCTGCATGGGATGCATATCAATATTATAAAGATGGAACGGTCGTTGAATGGACAGGCGATAAAGATGCTGATAAGCCGCATTCCATCACAAACATTGTGGCATCTAATACGGTAACGGATTCACATGGACAAGAAAAACCAAAAGAAGAAAAGGCATCTGAAACAGCCTCCAACTCTTCCTCACCACTTGTGCTAGGGTTGTCCATTGCTGCTCTAGTCGTAGCACTGATTGCACTGGGACTTGCTTTTAGAAAGAAATAATTGATTCGTAAGCGATCGTTTTCACGGAAACGATCGCTTTCATTTCTATCCACCTTATTTGAACACGAGATGCAAGGCTTTGCCTGCAAACTAGGACGATCAACTTCCATTTTCCCAACCTATTATTACCAACATAGGATTGAATAGGATAATGGTGCATGCCATAATGAGACACATGACCACCTAGGAGGCTATGAGATGAACCATCTAATTATATTTGCTCATCCCCAGCAAAGCTTAAATCAAACCTTATTAGATCTTGTTGTCAGCACTCTTTTGAACAATGGTCATGAAGTGACTGTTCGTGATGTCTATGCTCTTGGTTTTTCGCCAGAGCTAAGCATGTTGGAAAAGGCTGCGATCAAACGGGGTGATGTCCCAATTGCCATTCAAACAGAGCAGAAGCTGATTCAGCAAGCAGATGTCCTAACGTTTATTTTTCCCATTTGGTGGACAGGCTTACCCGCTATGCTAAAGGGCTATGTAGAACGCGTTTTTTCTGAGGGCTTCGCTTATCAAATCAATGAGCAGGGGGCTATTGAAAACCTGCTTCGGCACAAAAAAGGTGTCATTATCAACACGCACGATGCTCCAAGGACCTTTCTTGACTCTAAGCGGATCATTTCCGCCTCCCATCGCATGACAACAGATACAGAAGTCTTCAATTTTATTGGTGTTGAGCCTGTTGAACGACTTTTGTTCAGCAGCATGGAGCAGGCACCAGCAGATTACATCCACGAAATTCTGAAAGAAACAAAAGAAACGGTGGAGCATCTTTTTCCGCCGGCTGTTTAACATAAAAAAGACTGCCAAGATTCCTCAGGCAGTCTTTTTCACGTTTATTCGTCTAAACCAATGGATACATATTTGGTTTCTAAATACGGTTCGATCCCTTCGATGCCGCCTTCACGGCCAATTCCGCTTTCTTTCATTCCTCCGAATGGTGCTTGAACAGCCGATGGGCCGCCATCATTCCAGCCAATGATCCCGTAATCAAGATTCTCTGAGATGTAGAGGCCGTTTCGATAATTTTCTGTAAAGAAATAAGCTGCAAGACCAAAAGGTGTATCGTTGGCTAATTCAATCGCTTCATCTAGCGTTTTGAACGTCGTAATCGGCGCCACTGGTCCAAAGGTTTCTTCATGCATGATGTTCATGGAAGGGTCTACATGTGTGAGAACCGTTGGCTGGACAAAATAATACGACTTTTCATCATCGAAATGCGTATCTCCGCCGACAAGGATTTTCGCCCCTTTATCGACTGCATCTTGAATTTGGCCGACAATTTTATCAAAGCCGCGCTTGTTGATAATTGGGCCGATGGATGTGCCTTCTTCAAAGCCATTTCCCACTTTTAGCTTTTCTACTTCTTTGCTGAAGCCTTGAGCAAATGCTTCATGAATGTCTTCATGCACAATTAAGCGGTTGGCACAGACACAGGTTTGTCCTGCATTACGGAACTTAGACGCCACTGCTTGTTTGACAGCTAGTTCAAGATTGGCATCTTTGTCTACGATGAGCGGAGCATGACCGCCAAGCTCCATTGATACGTGCTTGACTGTACTCGCACTGTTTTTGATCAGATGCTTTCCGACTGGCGTTGAGCCTGTGAACGTGATTTTGCGAATCAATGGACTATCTGTGAATATTTCACCGACTTCTTTTCCATCTCCAACCACCCATTGCAGGGCATCCTCTGGAATTCCAGCTTCGTGGCCTAATTTCACAAGTTCAATAGCCGTCAGCGGCGTGTCTTCAGCAGGTTTCACAATAAACGTACAGCCCGCTGCAAGTGCTGGTGCAGCCTTTCTCGTGATCATGGCTGCTGGGAAATTCCACGGTGTAATGGCCGCAACAGGACCAACTGGCTGCTTTGTGACAAAAAGGCGTTTGTTCGTCGTATGTGACGGAATGGTTCTGCCGTATATCCGTTTGGCTTCCTCTGCGTACCATTCAATGTATCCAGCTGCATAGACGATTTCGCCTAATGCTTCTTGATACGGCTTCCCGTTTTCTTCCGTGATGATTTTCGCGAGCCTTTCTTTATGTTCAATCATGAGGTCAAACCACTTGCGAATGATATTGGCACGTTCATGCGCAGACATTTTTGCCCATGCTTTGAATGCTTTGTGTGAGCGGGTAATGGCGTCTTCGATCTGTTCTTTTGTATGCTGAGCAACTGAAGCAATTTCTTCTCCTGTTGCAGGATTATACACTTTGAGTTCGTTTGTCATGCTCTACCGTCTCCTTCGATCTTGGATTCATTACATATAGTATATACCCAATGAGTGCCCAACCTAAAAGCAATATCCATTCAGCTGGCCATGATAAGGAGGCCGGCATTCCTGGAAAATAAAATGAAAGAAAAAGGAGACTCAGCCCGATAGCTAAAACGCCTGTCGTCCGCCAATACTTAATGCGGTATGGACGCTCAAGCTCTGGTTCTGCTTTTCGAAGTCTCATAAAGGCAATGGACACTATTAAGTACCCAACGATAATTCCGACACCGCCCGCATTGACAATCCACACGAGGGCAGGACGCCCTAGTAATGGAGCAAAAAAAGCCAAAGCACCAAGAAATAAAATGGCATTTGTCGGCGTTTTATACTTTGGATGAATATACGCAAACCATTTGGAAATCATGCCTCTTTCCGCCATCGCATATAGAATACGGCTTGCACCGATGATAAAAGCATTCCAGCTCGTCACAATCCCTGCTACACCGCCAATGACAAGCACTGTTCCAAACGCCTGATGACCGAGCAGCTGCACCATCGCATCTGCTGTCGCCAATGAAGAGGCTTCAAGCTGTCCTTTTGACAGCCCCGCAGCTACCCCAAAGACAATAAGCAGATAAAATACGACCGCACTCACGATGGAGATAATTAATATTCTCCCAATGATTTTCTTTGGCGCATTAATCTCTGCTGCTACTTGCGGAATCACATCAAATCCAACGAATAAAAAAGGAATCATGACTAACACGGCCATAAGACCGCCAACCCCGCCTTGAAACATTGGCTCAAGGTTTGCAAAATCTCCATTAAATGTCGCGCCACCTAAAAGGAGAAAGCCTGTCAAAATAATCGCTACAGTGAACACAGACTGAAAAATGGCCGCAGGCTTTGCCCCAATGTAATTCAGTGCTGTTAAAAACAATGCACCACCAGATCCAATCAACACCCATGTGAAATAAACGTCCCATCCCCCTATATTCCATAGGAAGCCAACATGCTGTGTTGGAATGACATAATCAATAACTGTCGGCAAGGCAACAGCTTCAAACGTAATGACGGACACATAACCAAACAATACGCCCCATGCTGAGACGAACGCTGATTTCATCCCAAATGCCCGCTGGACAAAGACGAGCCCTCCTCCCGTCTCTGGAATTGCAGACGAAAGCTCAGCATACGTGAGTCCAATAAAGATGACGAGAATACCGCCGATGACAAAGGCGATGACACTGCCTAAAAATCCTGCTGTTAAAATCCAATCTCCCGAAAGTACAACCCAGCCCCATCCAAGCATTGCACCAATGGATAAAAACAGTACGTCAGACTGCGACATGGTTTTTGCCATTTGTTGTTTTTGCATACAACCATCCCCCTTTGTTGTTTAGCGTGCTTTGAAGGCGTCCTCGATGATCCCCAGTCCTTCATTCAGCAGCTCATCTGTGATGACAAGTGGTGTTAAGAAGCGAATAATATTCCCATTAATCCCTGCCGTTAATAAGAGCAGCCCGTGCTCATTTGCATATGCTGCAATCGCTGCGGCTGTTTTCTTATCTGGTGTACGCGTTTTTTGATCTTCCACAATTTCAATCGCCGCCATTGCCCCTAATCGGCGGACTTCCCCAATGAATGGATACGTTGTTCTCCAATCATTTGCTTTGTCCTCAATGACTTGTCCAATGTGTTCAGATCGTTGATTCAATTGTTCCGTTTCAATAATATCAAGAACTGCTAGTGCTGCCACACAGCCTAATGGACTTCCTGCATATGTCCCCCCGAGCTCACCTGGATCTGCCGCATCAAGCAGTTCTTTTCTGCCAATAACACCGCTCAGTGGTAATCCAGCAGCAAGAGATTTTGACACCGTGATTAAGTCCGGCACCACATCAAAGTGCTCAATCGCAAAGTATTTCCCCGTTCTCGCAAAGCCTGTTTGGATCTCATCTGCAACAAAGACAATCCCGTGCTGCTGACAGAATGAAGCAACATGCTGAACAAAACGCTTCGTTGGTACAATGAATCCGCCCTCCCCTTGGACTGGTTCCATGACCACACATGCAACGGTTTCTGGTGCAACGGCTGCGACGAAGAATTGATTGAATTGATCAATGATGTACTCATCGTAGGCTGCATCGCTTAATCCTTCTGGCTTTTGATAGTAATAAGGGTACGGCGCTTGATACACCTCTGACGCAAATGGTCCGAACCCAAATTTATATGGCTTGACCTTGCTCGTCATGCTCATCGTCATATTCGTTCTGCCGTGAAAGCCTCTTGTAAACGACACAACGGCCTGTCTTTTCGTATATTTACGTGCAATTTTCACCGCATTTTCAACAGCTTCTGCACCTGAATTGAGAAAAATGGCTTTCTTGTCATGATCGCCTGGTGTGAGGCGGCATAGCTTCTCTGCCAATTCAATATACGATTCGTACATCATGACGTTGAATCCTGGGTGAATCAGACTGTCTGCCTGTGCTTTGACGGCTTCCACAACCTTTGGATGTGAATGGCCTACATTTAATGTACCGATAGCGCCTGCAAAATCGATAAAACGTTTCCCATCGATATCGAACAGCTCGGCTCCCTTCCCCTTCGCTGCAAGATGACGGTTGCCATTACTCACGCCTCTTGCGACGTATTGGTCTCTTTTCCCCTGCCATTCTTCTGTTGAAAAACGGTTTGTTGTCGTTTGACTCATTGTCATCCATCCCCTTTATGTCTTTTTTATTATTCTGAATATTTTTTGGTATGATAGAAAGTACCAATATCATTTTTTTCATGGTACCAGAGAGGAAGGAATGACGAGATGCTGACAATTCAACTAGACCAAACAGGGGCAAACGGATTTATTTATCATCAAATTTATACGAAAATTAAAGGTGAAATTTTAAACCGAAACCTTCAGCCGCACGATCAATTACCCTCAAAACGAGAGTTAGCCGATACATTAAACGTCAGCGTCAATTCAGTGAATGGCGCATATCAGCAGCTGCTTGCTGAGGGATATTTATATTCGGTTGAACGCAAAGGTTTTTTTGTGGAATCATTAGAAACGTTTCATGAGTCAGGTCAGCTGAAACCCTCTTCCCTTCCAGCAGATTTAAAAGAGGAGCCGATTGCACGGGACGACTGGTATTCCTTTTCACATATCTCTGTTGATACAGCCAATTTTCCATTTAAAAGCTGGCTGAAAAGTGAACAAAAGGCGATCAGTCTCCACCAAGAAGCCTTTGGTGAGCTTCCGCATCCACAAGGTGTGTACGAGCTTCGGGAAACGATTGCCCGGTTGATCGGGCTTGCGCGAGGGGTCAAATGCTATCCAGAACAGCTCATTTTAAGTGCAGGCACGCAGTCACTTATCCATTCTTTATCAAGCATTCTTCCAGCCGATCAAGTATACGGATTAGAAAACCCTGGCTATCGCCGGCTCTATCAAATGCTAAAAAACAATCATCACCGAATTGAAACGATTGGCATTGATCAAAAAGGGGTGCGGATGAGTGACATTCAGAAGAAAGAGCCGAATGTGTTGATCATTACCCCTTCACATCAGTTTCCGACTGGCGTCATCATGCCGATTTCACGGCGGATTCAGCTCTTAAACTGGGCAGCCGATCATCCCGGCCGTTATATCATTGAGGATGATTATGACAGTGAATTCAAGTATGGTACAGACAGCATTCCAGCGCTGCAAAGTTTGGATCGATATGACAAAGTCATTTATATGGGGACCTTTTCAAAGTCATTGCTGCCAGGCTTAAGGATAAGCTACATGGTGCTCCCGCAGCATTTATTGAGACGCTATAAGAAAGAACAGCACTTCTTCATTCAAACAGCCAACCTTTTTACACAATACACCCTTCTTCATTTTATAAAAGATGGGGCGTATCAGCGGCATATTAAAAGAATGAATGGTTTATATGAGGAAAAGCGGAAGCAGCTCATTGAAGAGCTCGACACGGTTTTTACTGACAATGTACGGATTATTGGGGAAAATGCTGGACTTCATTTTATCGCAGAGTTCCGCTCAAACCGCACGCAGCATGAGATTTTACAGCGAGCCAAAGAAAGAAAGCTGAAAATGTACGGGATGGACCGTTTTACCCTTGATGAGCAATTGCCGGGGCATCAGGAAGGCTTTGTTCCACTCGTCCTCGGCTTCTCTCATATGCGGCCAGAGGATATTGAGCCGGCGGTGAAAAGACTGTATGAGTCGATTTATGGGAAATAAAACAGCCAGCTGCTTTACAGACAGCTGGCTTACCACCGCTCTTTATCTACGGCTAAAATGGATGACACGAGTCCAGGAAAAGCGGTCTCGATGTCTTCTTTTCTTAAAGAATAGTAGCGGTGTTTACCGTCAATTCTCACTTTCACGACGCCTGCCTCCCTCAGCACTTTGAAGTGATGAGAAAGCGTAGATTTGGCAATATTCATCTCATACGTACCGCATGTCCTCTCGCCCGCTTCTGCTAAGCAGCGGACAATTTCTAACCGGATAGGATCAGCCAATGCGTGCAGCACAGAAATCAGTCTTATGTCTTCTTGAGTTGGATGGATTGGATTATTCATACGATAAATGTATCGTATTTTGTGCCAACATACAATCTCATGACTCGCCTCATACAAAGTAACGATACATCCTTTGGAAACGACTATGACTATATAAAAGCTGTCTTGAAGGGAAGGAACTGTCTATCAAACAAATGTAGATTTGACCCATCAACTAACCGTCACAAAACATCAGCAAGTAGGTATCATTCAAAAAACAGCTGCCGAACATTTTGATCACGGCACAGCTTCCCAGTTGAAAAAAGGGACAGCGATTTACTCTGTAAAGGAGCGAAAAGACCTTTTGATCGCCGAATTTAACGGACAGATCATCATATATGCCGCACATGCGGAAGGATAAAATACCTGTCATAAGATAGGTGTTTTTTAAGTTTCTTTTCTTGTCATAGGTCATTGGTTTTGTTATCATTGCAAAAGTGACCACTCGGTTTCCATTGTGACCATATGGTTTTGCCGATTCGGAAAGGACTTATGTAGATGAACGAAAAGCAAGAAGAGATTTTGCGGGTTTCAAAGAAATTATTTTCTCAAAAAGGCTATATGAGTGTCTCCATGCAGTCAATTGCCGATGCCTGTAAAATATCAAAAGCGTCCATTTATAAACTGTTTGATTCAAAGGAAGCTCTTCTATTAGAACTGATTAAATACAATCAGTGCAAAATGAGAGAGATTTCTCAGATCATTCATTCAGAAACGACGCTGTCCAAAAAGGAAAAATTCACAAAGAAGATCAAACTTGAGCTTGAAGAGTTTAAAGAGAATCATAAATTTTTGAATATGCTGTCCTTTGAAGCTTTTTCGCAGCATTCGCCCATTGTCATTAAACATTTACGCGAGACACGCTCCATTATCATGCAGCGGCACAGAGACATTATTTTAAGCACATATGGTGAATCTGTCGCTCCTTATGTCTGGGATCTTGTGATCGTCCTCAACGGATTAATGAGAGAATTCATCTTAATGCTGGCGATTGAGCATAAGAACATCCAATTAGAAAATGCCGCCGAAATGATTATTGGCGTGATGGACCGTGTGTCGAAAAAGCCTTGTTCCATTGAGCCTGTGTTAACAGATCAGCTGATGGACTCTTATTTGCTTTCTTCACAGGACGAATATGATGAAGAAAAGCTTGTCATCTCGTCCTTAACGAAGATCAAACAAGAGCTTCACGCACTGCCAAACGGAGAAGAAAAGGACGATCTCCTCTCTGCGTTTGAGCTGCTGAGTCAAGAATTATCAAAGGACCAACCGAGAACCTTTTTAATCAGCTCATTGCTCGATTATTTAGGTAAAAACAGCGTTTTATCACAAAACGTGTCACAGCTGAAAAGCATCATTCTATAGATAAAGAAGGGATAACATGAACCAATCAACAACATCGTATAATCGATCTGTGATTGTGGGGATTTTCCTCGTTGGGGCATTCGTCGCAATTTTAAACCAAACACTGCTCATTCCAGCGATCCCACATATCATGGAGGAATTCAATATTGATGTCAGCAAGGGACAGTGGCTCACCACAGCCTTTATGCTGACAAACGGGATTCTCATCCCGATCACGGCTTTCTTAATCGAGAAATTTTCAAGCCGTTCTTTAGTTTTAACGGCGCTTAGCATCTTTACAGCCGGTACAATTCTTGCCGCGTTTGCAACGAATTTCCCTGTATTACTTGCAGCGCGTATTGTGCAGGCAGCCGGCGCAGGGATTTTAATGCCGCTGATGCAAACGATCTTTTTAACCATTTTCCCGAAAGAAAAACGCGGGCAGGCAATGGGTATGGTCGGACTTGTCATTTCGTTTGCACCAGCTCTTGGACCGACACTTGGCGGCTGGATTGTTGATTCCTTCAGCTGGAAGTTCTTGTTCTATATTGTTCTGCCAATCGGTATCATTGATCTCATTCTTGCTTTCTTCTTAATGAAAAATGTAACGCAGCAAAGAGAGACACGTATTGATGTTTTATCAGTCATCTTGTCGTCCTTCGGTTTCGGCGGGCTGCTTTACGGATTTTCTAGTGTCGGAACATATGGCTGGACGAGTGCGACTGTCCTCATTTCGCTGATTGTCGGCGCTGTGAGCTTGTTCTTCTTTATTCTGCGCCAGTCGAATTTGACAAGACCGATGCTTGAATTTGGTGTCTTTAAGTTTGCAATCTTTAGCTTAACGACCTTTCTTGGGATGCTTGTCTTTGCTTTATTGATTGGGACAGAGACGATTCTGCCGCTCTATACGCAAAATGTCAGAGGATTGTCTGCTCTTGATACAGGACTGATCTTATTGCCTGGTGCTCTCTTTATGGGGCTCCTCTCACCAATTATTGGACGAATTTTTGATAAAGTCGGTGGAAAAGGGCTGGCATTAGGCGGGTTTACGATACTTACCGTTACGACCTTGCCATTTATGCTGCTCACCCTTGATTCATCCATCGCCCTCATTACGGTCGCCTACACGCTTCGCTTAATCGGGGTTGGGATGATCATGATGCCGCTGACAACCGCAGGTATTAACTCTTTACCGCCTCATTTGATCCCGCATGGGACAGCGATGAATAACACGATGAGACAAATGGGCGGTTCCATTGGGACGGCTGTGCTTGTCTCCATCATGAGCAGCTCTGCCGCAAATGCAGAATTGGCCAGCCCATTAAAATCAGCCGTTCATGGAATGAATACGTCATTCTTCATTTCTGGTCTGATTGCGGTCATTGGGCTCGTCCTCTCCTTTTTCTTAAAGGAAAAACGCGATAATAAAGTGATGAAGCAGGAGCTATCTTCCTCCTCATCTTCTTCATAAGAAAAAGAGCTCGGCATATGGCCGGCTCTTTTTTCATATATTCACATTATATCGTCCTCTGCAAAAGGACATTTGTATTTACAGTGAAGAAAAACCTTGATAATTTGAAGAAAAGAGTTGATAATAGGAACTATTCAATTTGTGAGAAAATTTTTACTATAGGAGATGTATGCATTGAAGGTCGTTAAATTTGGTGGCAGTTCACTTGCATCTGGCAAGCAGCTGCAAAAGGTATTTGACATTGTAACAGCAGATCCAGCTCGAAAAGCAGTCGTTGTTTCCGCACCAGGAAAACGGCATTCAACGGATACGAAGGTCACCGATCTATTAATTAGCTGTGGTGAGCAATATTTACGTTTAGGGGAAGCAGAGGATTTACAGAAAGCCGTCATCGAACGGTATGCCTCGATTGCGGATGAACTCGGGTTAAGTCATGACGTGATTGACACCATCAGGCAAGATCTAGAAGCCCTCTTACAGGCTGATTCGTCTCGTCCTGAGCGATATCTTGATGCCATCAAAGCAAGCGGTGAAGACAATAACGCAAAACTCATTGCCGCTTATTTCCGCCATCAAGGTGTCGAAGCTCACTATGTGAATCCAAAGGAAGCTGGTTTATTTGTGAGCGATGAGCCTGGCCAAGCGCAAGTCCTTCCGGAGTCATATGATCATTTGTACAAATTAAGAGAGCGCTCTGGCATCATCATATTCCCTGGCTTTTTTGGCTTTAGCCTATCGGGAGATATTGTCACCTTTTCTCGCAGCGGCTCCGATATTACCGGTTCCATTTTAGCAAACGGTTTGAAGGCAGAAGTGTATGAAAACTTTACAGATGTGGATGCTGTTTACGCTGTTAATCCAACGATCGTTCATGAGCCGAAGGAGATTACAGAGCTGACGTACCGGGAAATGCGCGAGCTGTCCTATGCTGGTTTTTCTGTGTTCCACGATGAAGCACTCATTCCAGCCTTCCGTGCAGGCATTCCTGTGCAAATTAAAAACACCAATAATCCCTCGGCAAAAGGCACAAAAATTGTAAACCAGCGAGATCATACAAATGGACCAGTTGTCGGAATCGCCTCAGACAGCGGATTTTGCAGCATTTATATTAGCAAGTATTTGATGAACAGAGAAGTCGGTTTTGGACGTAAGGTGCTGCAAACGTTAGAGGAATATGGGCTTACGTATGAGCACGTTCCTTCTGGCATTGACGATATGAACATTATTTTAAGACAGGATCAGCTGGAGGAGCAGCATATTGAACAAGAGCTGCTCGATCGCTTGAAGCTTGTGCTTGATGCAGATGAGGTCGTTTTAGAGCCGAATCTCTCACTCATTATGGTTGTAGGAGAAGCGATGCGTCACAATGTTGGCACCACAGCAAGAGCAGCAGGGGCGCTGTCAAAAGCGAAGGTCAATATTGAAATGATCAATCAAGGCTCTTCAGAGGTCAGCATGATGTTTGGCGTCAAAGCGGCTCAAGAAAAAGAGGCCGTTCAAGCGTTGTATGAAGAATTTTTCTCTATGTCTACCGTCCCTGTCTCCCTTTAACCAGCAGACTGCCAGATCTCAGGATCGGCAGTCCTTTTTGTTCTCGCCCGATTCACATGGATTTGCGCATTAAAATATATCTATTTCTCGTTTCATTTTGTATGATAGAGACAAATCAACTATTGTTCCGGTCTATGATCGGAGCTACAAGGAGTCCTAAAACAATGCCTCGTCAACAACTATTAAAACAGTTTCGCAATTTTCATGATGCTTCTACGAGTATTTTAAATATGATGAGTCAATTCACTGATGTAAACACACTGTTTATTGCTAAAAACGATCAAACCACCAATCAGATTGTAAAGGTGCTGAATCATGATGAGCAGCTTCTTGAAGAAGGAGAAGAAATTCCTTACGAGAAGACATTTTGCAAACTGGCGGTCGATCATCAGGATACGCTTGTGATTCCTGATATATCACTGGATGATCGTTCTAAATACTTAGAAGTCACGAAACGTCTTCAAGGCGGATCATTCATCGGAGTGCCGATTAATTTTACAGATGGCACAAACTACGGAACGATTTGCGGGCTTGATCTAAGACCACAGCAATTCACAGAAGAGCATGTGCATATGTTTGAAACGATGGCTTCTCTATTAAGCTACGTCCTGGAACTAGACCGTGCCAACCGGCAGATTCATCAATTATCTGTACCGATCGTCCCAGTTGTTGACGGTGTCGCCGTGCTTCCTCTCCTAGGTGATATCGAAGAGACACGTGCTCAGCATATTTTAGAAACCATTTTACAGGAAAGTTACAGACTGTCGCTCTCTCATTTGGTCATTGATGTATCGGGAACAAAACGCCTGAATGAACAGAGCATTCAATATCTGGTCAGCTATGCACAAACGCTGAGACTTTTAGGGATTTCGGCTGTTTTAACAGGGATTAAACAAGATCTTGCTCTAAGTGCGATTCAGTCGAATATTTCATTTAAAGACATCACCATCCGGAAAGACTTGCCGCAGGCACTTGCTCATATTGGCTTGACGTTTACTAAAATGGAATAAGAAATGATACACAAAAAGGGCTAAATAAATTTTAGCCCTTTTCTTCTTTTTAAATCATGCAAGCAGCTGCAAATAAGAAGAATCGTTTCCGTCTTCAATAACTTGTAAAATCTGCTGTGCATGCGATGTGTCTGTGATACTGTTTAATTTTTGCATGATGTCTTCTTTCGATAGTGCATGGCCTGGTGCGCCCCGCGGAAGATCGACTCGTTTGCTAATGGTGGTGCCATCAGATAAGGTAAGCTTCACAATCGTAAAGCGACCTTTTGGGACAGCGTCTGGATGGGGTTCTGTCGTTTGATCATATTCTCTGCTCATCCGCTTCATCCATGTGCGCATGTCTGATGGAATGGTTTTTTTCGTAAAGGCATCCAGCGTAAGCGTCTGTCCAAATACGGCAAGTGCGATGACGTATTCGACACTGAATCGTCCTTCTTCGCCCGTCAAAGGTGTCCGCTCAATAAGCGCTGCATCTCCGCCAGGCGGGAATATGACCTCTACTTGTTTCACCTGATCCGAAAAGAAAGTATGCTCTTCCATTAAGGACAGAATCGCATCTGCTGCATGATGCGTTGCTGAGCAGAACGGGTATACTTTGAACCACAGCCCCGGCGAGACAATACGCCACGTTGTACCATATCCCTCTAGTAAACGACTTTCCGCGCGCTCCTGATCTCCATAGAGAGAAAAGAAACCAAGCGTACCATCAAGAACCGATTCATTCCCGCCAAAACCTGAACAAGCTAAGTCCATAGACCAGACGGCTGTTTTAGCCGCTAAGCCGGCTTGTAATGGTTTCATATCAGAGCCAAACTGCTTTCTCATTCCGGCTGATTGCGCTCCGGCAAAGCCGATTGCCTTCGCCAGCTCTTCCTGCGAGACTTGTTTTAAATACCCAATGGCACATACTGCTGCAATGGCTCCGAGGGTTCCGGTATTATGCCAGCCCCGCTCATAATGCGCCTTGCCGATGGATTCGCCAAGCCTTGCCATCACTTCAACACCTGTGATGTAGGCAGCTAAAAATCGATCGCCAAACCCTTTGCCGTCTGATAGCTGTGATAGCAATGCTGGAATGATAACCGCACTTGGGTGTCCTCTCACGTCTGAATGCACATCATCATAATCAAGGGCATGGATCAGGTAGCCGTTCAGCATCGCTGCTGATTGACGGCTGACCTTCTTCCCTTGTCCAATGACAGGAATTTGAGCGGCTCCGCCTTCTTGTTCCACAAGCGCCATTAGCTTCTGTATACCTTCATCCTCTTTCGCAGCAAGCGCCGCCGCCGCAGCATCTAACAGACCATTTCGAGCCATTTCTACCGCCCGCTGATCTTGAAGTGGATTAGCAGACAGTACAGCCTCTGCCAATTGTTTTGTTAGTTCCATGATCGTGACTCCAATGCCCGAACGGCAAGCTCGGCAAAGAAGGCAGCGGCAACAGGGAGTGCTTCTTCATTTAATGTAAAGGCAGGGTGATGCCATTCCTCGGTACCGCTTGTCCCCATCCATACGAAAAAGCCTGGAATGCGTTCTTGATAAAGGGCAAAATCTTCTCCGCCCGGTGACTGCTCTGCCTGAACTACTGTGAGATCCAGCGCATCTGCCGTTTCTTCGACCACCTTTGTCAAACGCTCGTCATTCAACACAGAAGGCAAATACGGATGCCATTTCACTTCGCCTTTTGCCCCAAATCCTTCGGCAATCCCACTCACGATTTGTTTCATAAGCTCTGGAATCATCGCTCTCACTTCAGGCTCAAACGTCCGAACGGTTCCTTCCATCTCAACACGATCAGGAATCACATTCCATGATGTACCGCCTTGAATGCGTGTGATACTGACTACTGCATGATGTAAGGAGCTGATGCGGCGGCTGACGATTTGCTGAAGAGCACTTGTGATCTGCCCGCTGATGGCAATCGGGTCCACCGTGTGATTCGGAATACCTGCATGGCCACCCGTCCCTTTAATATCGATTTCAAACCGGTCAACACTTGCCATTAATGCTTTTTCTCTAATACCAATGGTGCCTACTGGCAGATCAGGTTTGTTGTGCATACCAAAAATCGCATCCACTCCATCTAATACGCCTGCCTCTATGACATGTTTCGCTCCTTGGGCGACTTCCTCAGCCGGCTGGAACAAAATGCGGACCGTTCCTTTCATCTCGTGTTTCCGCTCTTTTAATAAAAGAGCCGCTCCAAAGATAGAAGCTGTATGGAAATCATGACCGCAAGCATGCATTTTCCCCGGTATCTTTGAGGAAAATGGTTCGCCTGATGCTTCTTCAATTGGAAGTGCATCAATATCAGCCCTCAGGGCAATCGTTGGTCCCTCTTGTTCTCCTTTGATTTCACAGACAACACCTGTTTGAAGAGCTGGAAAATCGAGTACGGTGATCCCTTCTTCTTCTAACCAGCCGCGCAGTTTCTTTGTCGTTTCATATTCTTCAAACGCCAGCTCTGGATGCTCATGAAGCGCTCGGCGAATGTTAATTAAACGTTTGTTTAAAGCTTCTTTTCCTATTGTTTTCACTAATACTCACCCCCTCTAAAGACTAAAAAGCAGCTTATGCTTCTTCAGCCGCTGCTTCTTTTTGGATAAATCGTTTTGTCCGTTCATTCTTCGTTTCATCAAATAGCTCAGTTGGTGTCCCCTGTTCAATAATATGACCATCCGCCATGAAAATCACATGGTCTGCCACTTCTCTTGCAAACGCCATTTCATGTGTGACGATGATCATCGTTGTTTCTTGGATTGCAATGGATTTAATCACTTGAAGCACACCTGAGACAAGCTCTGGATCAAGAGCTGACGTTGGTTCATCGAGTAAAATCGCATGTGGATCAACCGCTAATGCGCGGGCAATCCCGATTCGCTGCTGCTGTCCGCCAGATAACGTGACTGGATAGCTGTCAGCCTTTTGCTCTAATCCTACCTGCTTCAGCAGCTTCATCCCAATCTCATTTGCTTGCTGCTTCGTCATTTTTTTCGTCACAAGCAGTGATTCTGTGATGTTTTGCAGTGCTGTCTTGTTTTTAAATAGATTATAGTTTTGAAACACCATGGCCGTTTGTTGACGCAGATGATGGGCTTCTTTACGTGTATACTTGGACGCATCGAGCTTCGCATCGCCAATTTCAATCATGCCTTCATCTGGTATTTCTAATAAATTTAAGCAGCGCAGCAAGGTGGATTTACCGGAGCCAGAAGGTCCGATAATGGCCACAACCTGCCCTTTTTGCACATCGAGATTGATTCCGTCTAAGACGACAAGATCGCCGAATGATTTCTTCAAATTGGTGAGCTTGATCATGTCCACACCTCCTTAATTCCGGTAAGGTTTGCTGATTTTTCTTTCAAATAGGTCTTGAAGGAAGCTATAAATGATGGTCATAATCCAATACACAATCCCTACGGCTAAATAGGTTTCAAAGTATTTATAGTTCGCGGACGCAATCATCTTCCCTTGTGCAAACATTTCTGCCACCCCAATGGTAAAGGCAAGAGATGTTTCTTTTAAAAGACCGATAAAGGTATTCCCCGTCGCTGGAATCGCATTTCTGACTGCCTGCGGGAAAATAATTCTGACGTAAGACTGCCATCTTGTCATGCCGACAGATAGACATGCCTCTAGCTGCCCTTCATCTACAGAATTGAGGGCCGCTCTGAAAATTTCTGCTAAGTATGCTGAGTTTTTAATACTTAATCCGATAATGACCGCTGTTAGGGCATCCATTGAGGTCATCGCAGGGAATAGCTGCGGAAGACCAAAATAAATGAGAAAGAGCTGAACCAAGGTTGGAACCGCTCTGAAAAAAGAAATATACAGCTTGGCAAATTGGTATAAAACAGGTATCCGGTTTTTCGTAATGAGAGCGAATACCACACCAATGATAATGGCAAATACCATGGAGACAATCGCCATGAAGATCGTTATCGGCAAGTATTGAATCAATGTCGGAAAAACCGTCACCATATACTGCCAATCAATTTTGTTCATGTCTGCTCTTCACCGCCGCTGTCGTTATTTTTTAATTGGCACCGTGACATCGTCTTTGAAATACTTCTCAGACAATTTCTTCAGTGTCCCGTCTTCTCTTAATTCTTTAATCGCTTTGTTAAATTCTTCTCTTAGCTTGTCATGCTTTTTATCTTTGGCAAATGGGTAGCCTACTTCTTCATACACAATTGGGTTGCCAACGATTTTGAGAGGCAGACCTGTTTTTTCAATTTGAGCAAGTAATACACTGCGTCCGTTGACATAAGCATCTACTCGGCCATTTGCCACTTCATTTAATACACCGTCTTGCGTTTCATATGTTTTAATATTGATTTTTTTGTCCGGGTCTTTGCTCTCTAGGTTTTTGGCGTGGTTAGAGCCAAGAACCGCCGCCACTGTTTTTCCTTTTAAATCATCAAGACCTTTGATGTCGTTGTTGTCCTTTTTCACGATGATTTGTGTTCCTGCGTAAGCGTACGTATCTGTAAAGTTAAACGTTTGTTTACGCTCATTTGTGACTGCGACTTGGTTTGACACTGTATCCAGCTTACCAGATGTCAGCTGTCCCATCAGTCCGCTGAATTCACTCAGCTGCCAGTCTAGTTTGTAGCCGAGTTTTTTTGCGATGGCTTCAGTTACTTCGACATCGAAGCCAACAAGCTTGCCATTGTCTTTATAAGCAAACGGATAGCTTTGCCCTGTGGCGCCTACTTTTAACACTTTTTCGTCTTTGCCTTCACTCTGATTGTTGCCGCCGCAAGCTGCTAAAACTGCCAGCATTGCTGCAAATAGAACGACTAGCCACTTTTTGTTTTTCATGTTCGTAAACCCTTCTTTCTTCTTATAATTGTGTCATATCTGACCTTAGTTGTTTTTTAAAATAAACCGTGATGTGACCCTTGCCTAAATCCTTTTCTCCTGCTCTGACGTAGCCTTTGCGCTCATACATGTCCATGAGCCACGGATGCTTATCAGCTGTACCAAGAGATACGTATGGCACCTTCAGGGTATCCCTTAGCACTTCAGTTTCCACCCATTCTAGCAAGACAGAGCCTGTCCCTTTTTTGGCGGAAGGCTCTGAAGCAAACCACCAAATGTGAGGGACGCCGAACGGTCCTGGCTGCTCTCCCCAAGGCATACGGAGCGACAAGGTAGATAAAAGTTCTCCGTTTTCTTCCATCACATAGCAAAGATTCTTTTGTACATTTTTCTGAACGAGAGCGAAATCAGCATGTGCTGCTTGAAACTGGATGCCGAGCTCACGAATTGGCTCATAGGCTCTTGTTGTCAGTTCAAGCAGCGCCTCTATATCTGCTTCTGTTGCCAGACGAAACGTGTATCCCAACGTTAGTCACCTCACCCTTATGTCGTGTAGCGATTTTTTGGCTGCTTTAACCCAAGATTTTCTCGTAAGGTTTGTCCTGTGTAATCTGTTTTGAATAAGCCACGTTCCTGAAGAATCGGGACGACGCGGTCTACGAACACATCCAGCCCTTCTGGCAAGAGCGGCGGCATGACGTTAAAGCCGTCTGCTGCTTCTTCATTGATCCATGTTTCCATCACATCTGCTAGCTGCTCTGGTGTTCCAATGAAAATATTATGACCACGAGAGCCGGCAACCGATTGATAGAGCTGGCGAATGGTCAGGTTATCCTTTCTCGCCATATTCATCACAAGATCAAAGCGGCTTTTCACCGCATTTGACGTGCTTGGATCAATCTCTGGAAGCGGTCCGTCTAAAGGATACTGAGACAGATCAATCCCACCTAAGTAGTTTTGCAGAATGCTCAGCCCAATCTCAGGAACAATCAGCTCCTGTAATTCTTCATATTTTGCTTTGGCTTCTTCCTCTGTATCAGCAATGATCGGGAAGATACCCGGCATGATGCTGACGTCCTCTCTAGCACGACCAGCAGCCTCAACTTTCTCCTTCAAGCTTTGATAAAATTCCTTCGCTTTTTCGAGATCGTTTTGTGCAGTGAAAATGAGCTCAGCTGTTTTCGCTGCAAGCTTTTGACCATCTTCGGATGATCCTGCTTGAATGATCACTGGCTGCCCTTGAGGCGTGCGTGATACGTTGAGAGGACCCCGTACTGAGAAGAACTCACCTTTATGCTGGAGCTCATGAAGCTTACTAGATTCAAAGAATTCTCCCGTTGCCTTGTTTCTGACAAGGGCGTCTTCCTCCCAAGAATCCCAAAGACCTTTCACGACCTCGACAAATTCTTCTGCTCGCTCATACCGTTTATGGTGTGCTAAATGCTCTTCTCCGCTAAAGTTTTTCGCTGTTTCTTCAATAGAAGATGTGACCACATTCCATGCCGCTCTTCCGCCTGATAAATGGTCAAGGGAGGCAAACTGTCTTGCAATATGGAAAGGCTCACTGTATGTAGTAGATGCTGTTGCTGCTAAACCAATTGATGAAGTAGACTCAGCAATGGACGAAAGCAGGGTGAGCGGTTCAAATCTCGTGAGTACATTCGGATGAGAGGTTTGGTTAATGGATAAGCTGTCGGCTAAAAAGAGCAAATCCAACTTTCCTTCCTCTGCTTTTTTCGCTAATTGTTTAAAATAATCCAGGTTCATGGCTGCATCTGATACGGCGTTCGGATGTCTCCAAGAGGCAACATGATGTCCAGTTCCTGCGATGAATACGCCTAGCTTGAGCTTCCTTTTCGGCTGTGACACTTGTTCTTCATCCTTTCTATATCCTGCTGTATCAAACTGAAGTCCTCAGAAGATACATTTTTCTGATTGAATTAATCGGTTTTATCAATAAAAAAAGGGCAAATGTTGCGAAAAATGAAAAATAATTATTACTATATGCCCTTTTTACAGGATTGTCAACCGCCTTCTGAACCTCCAAAATTAGGGATTTCACCCGTTCATCATGGTGTGTCGATTTCAATATTTCCGATGAGCCGGTCTGTGGTATGTGTCACCAATTGGCTGCGTTCCAGCATGTTATGGGCGATCACGGAATGAGTGGAAGATATAGTGCGGACGGCAATCGCTTTTTGAGGAGATAAATTAATGATGTTATTCCGCAGCACACGGGCTGAGGCGGCTTGATCGATAAAGATCGCCGTCGGCTGTCCGAACGAACGATTTAAATAAAAGCGGTTATCTCCAATTTGCGGTGAACCATTTTTAATATACATCACCACATATAAAGATGTTTCTTCAAAGGAATTATCTTTAATTTCTAATGGACCCGTCGTGCTGCTGTATAAGGCGTAATTTTGGTAGTGCTTAAAGCGATTCTGCCAGATGAAAGCCTTTGCACTCCCAGTGATACTGATCGTATACGAAGACGCAAGCTCTGGGTGTCCTTCTTGAATAAAGTGGTTGCCGTTGATTCCAGTTTCCCCTTCCTGCACCCATATCCCTCTGCTGAAATCTTTGAATTGATTGTGCTGGATCAGGATATTCGTTCCTCTCACCATCGCCCCATCGATCACCGAGTAGATTGTATTGTTTGAAAAGACGACGCTATCCGATTGATAGATACGCAGCGCTGCGCTTCTTTGCCCTGTATTCGTCCCCGATTCAATATGATTTCCTTCTATTAGAATACGATTCGCCATATAAACGGACACAGCCGCATCTTCAAATAGACTGATCTTATTTCCTGTAATGTGAACGCTGTCGCCCCTCACATCAATCCCTTTTTCAAATCCCTCAATCATATTGCCAATAATGATCACATTGTTTTCCGTTTGACCAAGAGAGACACCTAAGCTCGTAATTCCTGCTTTTGTAACGCCTCCTCCCACTGCACGGATCAAATTGTTGGCAATGATTGTTTCGGTGGCAAAGCCATAGGAGATACTGCTGTCTGTATGATTGCCTTCAATGATGACACCATAGCCGTTGAAATTATAAATAGAACTTGCAGCACCACCTCTTACAATGTTGTTTCGAATTTGAATATTCAGCGGTTCCTCCATATTAACTGCGTTTTCTCCGTAGCCTTCAATATCAATACCCATTCTCGGCTCGACTCCGTTTACTCCTGCTCTCTCCAGCAGACAGTCCTCCACAATGACCCCATCACAGCCTGTAATCGAGATATTGTTTCGTCTTGAATCTGTGATGTGGCAACCAGAAATATGAATAGATGAAGCAGGCGAGTACGATTCAGCTTGTGATAATAAACCGTGGGGACTGACAATGATGCCGTCTCCCGTACAATTCTTGATTTGCACACGATTCACTTCCACATGGGAGGCCCCTTCAATACATATCCCAAAGCCCCACTCATGGGTTTTTCGTTCATGGGGAAGCGACTTGTACACATGCTCATGACGATCCCCTTCGATTCGCCCGCCCCTGATGGTCACATGCTGAACCTTTCCTATATAAAAGGCCGCATACCCCCACGAATCATTTGGTTTTACCTTAATCACGGCATCCGGCGCCATCTCAATGTACATATGACTTGGCACCCGTATGCCTGCACCTCGGAAAGGAAAAAATCGATCACCTCTGTACACTGCATCGATTACATACGTGCCGCTCGGCAGCCAGACGTGGGAATACCCCTGTGCTTTCGTCCATTCTAAGCATTCATTGAGCCTCGCTGTACAGTCCGTTTCCCCATCCGCAATCACACCAAAATCTTGTACATTGACAACAGGTTTTTTTAGATCAGATTCATTCAATTCCCCCAACCTAAATCCCTCCTTTTCACACAAGTCCTCTTGTCATCCTATGCATGTGTAAAAGGTTTGCTTGTACAATTCTTCAAATTTTAAGTAAATTCTTCCGATATAACTTTCTGACCATTCTCACTTGAAAGAATGTTTCATTTTTTTGAGTCTTTACGCCTATTGAACTAACATTTTCCTGTTTTAGAATAGTTTTATATTGACACAAGAACTATACAAGAATATCATTTTTCTCATATCTCTTTTTTTAAGAAAGGATCTATGCCATGTCTACAATTGACCACGATAAAATTGTTAAAAGTGTTCCTCAAAAAGGGTTTTTTGGACATCCTAAAGGACTTTACACACTGTTTTTCACTGAATTTTGGGAGCGTTTCTCTTATTACGGCATGCGTGCACTGCTTATTTATTATATGTACACAGAGGTGACAAAAGGCGGTCTTGGTTTTGATCAGACGACAGCCAATTCGATCATGTCTGTCTACGGTGCGCTTGTCTATATGTCAGGCATTATTGGAGGATGGCTCGCCGATCGAGTATTCGGTTCGTCCAGTACGGTCTTTTATGGCGGGGTTTTCATTATGCTTGGACATGTCATTTTAGCTTTGCCAAGCGGAGCAACAGCGCTCTTTATTAGTATGGGACTGATTATTATTGGGACGGGCCTTTTGAAGCCGAACGTTTCAAACATTGTTGGCGACCTGTATACCAAAACGGACCCTCGCAGGGATTCTGGCTTTAGTATTTTCTACATGGGCATCAACATGGGTGGTTTTATTTCCCCATTAATTGTCGGAACACTCGGTCAAAAAGTGAACTTCCACCTCGGATTCTCACTTGCTGCCGTTGGGATGCTTGTTGGACTTATTACATTTGTGATCACGAAAAAACCGAACCTTGGTCTTGCCGGCACTTATGTGACAAATCCGTTATCAGCTGCTGAACGCAAGAACTTCAAAATTTTCGGAACATTGATCATCATTGTGCTCGCTGTTTTTGTTGTCATTGGCATTCAAACAGGCGCACTCACGATTAATCTATTCACTTGGTTTGTCAGTGTGCTTGGTGTGCTCATTCCGATTGTGTATTTCATCGTCATGTATTTCAGTAAAAAGACGAGCTCAGTGGAGCAATCCAGGGTTCTCGCTTATATTCCATTGTTCCTTGCTGCGGTGATGTTCTGGGCAATTCAAGAACAAGGCTCAAACATTTTAGCCACATATGCAGATCAACGAACAAACTTGAATTTCCTAGGGATGACACTTGCCTCTTCGTGGTTCCAATCATTGAACCCAATCTTTATTGTGCTGCTGTCTCCTGTGTTTGCTTGGTTGTGGATTAGACTTGGAAAGAAACAGCCGTCTACCCCGATTAAGTTCTCACTTGGCCTTCTGTTTGCAGGATTATCCTTCATCATCATGATCATTCCTGCCTACATGTCTGGTCCGAATACACTTGTGAGCCCATTATGGCTCGTTCTGAGCTTCTTCCTTGTCGTGATCGGAGAGCTCTGCTTATCACCAGTTGGGCTGTCAGCAACAACAAAGCTTGCACCTGCTGCCTTCTCAGCGCAAACGATGAGCCTTTGGTTCCTTTCAAATGCGATGGCACAGGCGATCAATGCGCAAGTGGTCAAACTGTTTGATAAAGTGCCAGAAACCGTCTATTTCGGTATCATCGGAATGCTTGCCATCGTTTTATGCGGTGTGATGCTGCTCTTAACACCAGTGATCAAGAAAGCAATGAAAGGCATTCATTAAATGAAAAAAGAAGCCTCCCGATTGGGTTGGCTTCTTTTTCTGGTTTAAAACCGGATCTCATCATCTCCATGGATTTGCAGCTTAAGCGGTTCACTTTTCGCCTGATGCTTTTTCACATAGCGGTGATAGACGACATACCCAATGATCATGAGAGGGACGCCGACATATAACCCAATGCGCTGTTCCTTATCAAAGGCAAGGCTGATTAAAACGATTGTGTTGAGTGTAATCGCAATAATTGGCAGAACCGGATAGAGAGGGGTTTTAAATTTTAAGTTTTCCAGCTTTCCGCCTGCTTTAAGATATCTTCTGCGGAAAAGCATCTGTGATAATGTAATGGTGATCCAGCCAGTCTGGGCACTCATGCCGGCAATGGACACGATCCAGGCAAATACTGTTTTCTCTGCAAAGAACCCGGATAATAGCGAAATCCCTGTAAACAGGAATGTGAGCAGTAAGGCATTCATCGGAATACCGCGCTGATTCACGCGTCTAAATGCTTTTCCTGCCATTCCTTCCTTCGATAAGGAATACAGCATTCTCGTCGATGCATACAAGCCAGAGTTGGCAACAGATAATAAAGCGATGATAATGACAAAGTTCATGATGTCTGCCGCAAAAGGAATTCCCGTTCTCTCAAATACAGTAACAAATGGACTTTGCAGCACACTCGCTTCCTTCCAAGGCACCATACCCGCTAAGACAAAGATGGATAAGACGAAAAAGACGAGTGTACGCCAAACCGTCTGATGAATCGAACGAGGAACGGTTTTTTCAGGGTTTTCACTTTCCCCTGCCGCAATCCCGATCAGCTCTGTTCCTTGGAATGAAAAGTTCACGGTGATCATCGTGACCACAACGGCGAGCAATCCATTTGGAAACAAACCATCACTCACAAAATGACTGAAGTAAGGGGCAGGTTCACCGCTCGTTGTTTCAATAAAACCAAACATCGCCGCTCCGCCTACACCTATAAAGAGTAAAATCGCAATAATCTTAATGGTTGAAAAGAAAAACTCCGACTCCCCGAACGCTTTCGCCGACCGGGCATTTAATAAGAAAAGACACATTCCAAATATGAGACACCAAATCCACACATCCACTTGCGGGAGCCAGCGCCTCATCAGCTGTCCTGCTGATAAGAATTCTAGGGCGACCGTTGCCGCCCAGCCAAGCCAATAAATCCAGCCGACAGCAAAACCCGCTGCAGGGCTGACAAATTTCGTCGCATACGTATGAAACGACCCCGACACAGGAAGTGCGACCGACAACTCTCCAAGACACAGCATGGTTAAATACATAATCAATCCGCCCACAATATAAGAAAGAACGGCTCCAACTGGCCCTGCTTGTCCAATCGTATAGCCCGTTCCTAAGAAAAAGCCTGTCCCAATGACACCGCCAAGTGAAATCATAAATAAATGGCGGGAGGTCATCGCCCTTTTCAGTTGTTCGGGCTGATTTTGTCCAACATCCACAATGATGCCCTCCTTCTTCTAAGATGCTCAGTTATCAAAACATGTCTCCATGTGATTCATTCCATTTTCAAAACAACCTACTAATTATACATCTTTTATAATAAATATTCTTCCTTCTATGGTCACTGTCTCAAAGTCTTTATTTTAGTAATGTTCGCACAAATAAAAGATGATAGGCTTTATAGACGTTAGAGGTTTGAAAGAAATGGGTTGCGGGCATAAAGTTGGTGAGATTCGCTCAAGCTAGTTTCAAATGCTTTACTTTTAGGTTGCTTCTCTGTAAGATCATATGTTGTAAATACCAACAAGAAAAGTGGGGAATAAAATGAAAAAAATGTTCTTTGCCATTATGTTAGGCGCTTGTGTTGCATTGATCACGGCATGTGGATCTGGTGCAAGCGACAACGCGAATAAACAATCTGGGTCTAAGGAATCAGGTGACCTTTGGAAATCCATTCAGGATAAAGGTGTTCTGACGATCGGAACAGAGGGTACTTATGCTCCTTTCACATTCCATGACAAAAAGACAGATAAATTAACTGGCTACGATGTAGAAGTCATCACAGAAGTAGCAAAACGTCTTGACTTAAAACCTGAATTCAAAGAAACACAATGGGACAGCATGTTTGCTGGACTGAATTCAAAACGTTTTGACGTGGTAGCGAACCAAGTTGGTAAAACTGGACGTGAAAATCAATATGAGTTCTCTGATAAATACACAACGTCCCAAGCCATTGTTGTGACAAAATCAGATAACAACGACATCAAGAAACTATCTGATGTAAAAGGCAAAAAAGCAGCACAATCTTTAACAAGTAATTACAATAAACTAGCTACAGATGCTGGTGCTAAAATTGAAGGCGTTGAAGGCCTTGCACAATCGATTCAATTGATTCAGCAAGGACGTGCTGATCTGACGTTCAATGACAAGCTGGCTGTATTGAATTACTTGAAAACAAGCGGGAACAAAAACCTAAAAGTTGCATTTGAAACAGGAGATCCTCAAGAAACTTACTTTGCATTCAGAAAAGGCAGCGGCGAAGTCGTTGACAAAGTGAATGGCGCATTAAAAGAAATGAAAAAAGACGGTACACTTGCTAAGATTTCTAAGAAATGGTTTGGTGAAGATGTTACAAAGTAATACCCTGGGAGTCGTCATTCCTTGGGATCTTCTTCAGCAATCTTTTTGGCCAATGGTGATGCAGGGGATTTATTATACAATTCCCCTCGCCATCATTGCCTTTATCATTGGTATTTTTATCGCGCTTGTGACAGCTCTTGCTAGAATGTCTAAAATCAAAGCCCTCAGATGGATTTTCTCCATCTATGTGTCGGCCGTTCGCGGAACGCCGCTTTTTGTGCAATTGTTTATTATTTTCTATTTCTTTCCGACATTTAATATCACACTGGATCCATATCCAAGTGCCATTATTGCTTTTTCATTAAACGTAGGTGCGTATGCATCGGAAATTATTCGTGCATCCGTCCTGTCTGTTCCAAAAGGACAATGGGAAGCTGGTTATTCGATCGGGATGACGCATCGTAAAACACTCGTCCGCGTCATTTTACCGCAGGCTGTGCGTGTATCGATTCCGCCGCTATCTAATTCATTCATTAGTTTGGTGAAGGATACATCTCTTGCCTCTCAAATCCTCGTGGCAGAGCTTTTCCGTAAGTCTCAGGAAATTGCTGCAGCGAACTTAGATCAGATATTGTTCATTTATATGGAAGCAGCCCTGATCTATTGGGTATTCTGCTTCATTCTATCTCTCGTTCAGCATCAAATTGAAAAACGACTTGATCGATATGTCGCAAGGTAAGGAGGGAACGACATGCTAACAGTCAAAGGTCTTAAGAAATCCTTTGGTGAAAATGAGATTTTAAAGTCAATAGATTTTACGATCAACAAAGGGCAGGTTGTAGCCATTCTTGGCCCATCAGGTTCAGGAAAAACAACGATGCTTCGCTGTTTAAATGCACTTGAAACACCAAATGGCGGCTCCTTTACCTTCGATGATTTCTCGATAGATTTTTCGAAAAAAAATAAATCAGCTGACCTGCTGAAGCTTCGCCGAAAATCAGGAATGGTGTTTCAGGATTATCACCTGTTTCCACACCGCACAGTGCTTGAAAATGTGATGGAAGGTCCTGTTCAAGTACAGCGCCGTCCAAAGGAAACGGTTCGAAAAGAAGCCATCCAGCTCTTGCAAAAGGTCGGTCTTGAAGATAAAAAGGATCTGTATCCATTCCAGCTCTCAGGCGGTCAAAAGCAGCGTGTCGGGATCGCCCGTGCACTTGCCATTCAGCCAGAGCTCATGCTTTTTGATGAACCAACCTCTGCACTTGACCCTGAGCTTGTCGGGGAAGTCTTAAAGGTCATGAAGGATCTAGCGAAAGAAGGCTGGACCATGGCAGTTGTCACACATGAAATCAAGTTTGCCCAAGAAGTGGCAGACGAAGTGATTTTTATTGATGGCGGCGTCATCGTCGAACAAGGCCCTCCGGAAGAAATCTTCAAACGACCGAAGGAAGAACGAACAAAACAATTCTTAAACCGGATTTTGAATCCAGTATGATGAAAAAAGGCTGTTCTCACGTGATGAGAGCAGCCTTTTTTCATATTTTTAAAAGTAAGCGATTACAATTGAGCAAAGCCATTTAAAGGGGCGTGGGAGTATGTTACGATTGAATTCGAGTGTTTAAGAAAGAAGGGAATGCTTTTGAAGCGGGAACATCTTTTACGTTGGTTTTTTTATTTTGTTGGATTGATCGTACTAGCTTTTGGATTATCGCTGACAGTGAAAGGAAAGATTCTTGGGATTGGTCCTTGGGACGCTTTCCACTACGGACTGTTTCAGCATTTTGGACTCACGATTGGACAGTGGTCCATCATTATTGGTGCACTGATCGTGACACTGACTTCTGTTTTTACGAAATCATTTCCAAAGATCGGCGCATTATTGAACATGGTGCTGATTGGCGTGTTTATAGATTTCTTTAATGCGGTATTGCCTGCACCACATGGGTATTTACCCGCTTTATATGTGTTTATTACAGGCGTTGTGGTATCAGGGTATGGTGTTGGCATTTATGTCTCAGCCAATCTTGGCGCCGGGCCAAGAGATTCATTAATGCTGCTCATCTCAGCGAAAACAGGATTGAACGTGCAGTGGGTTCGAAATGGCATTGAGTTAACAGTGCTTTTATTTGCATGGATGCTCGGCGGACCGATTGGCATTGGCACGATTCTGACTGCTATTTTTACAGGTATCGTCCTTCGTTTCTCCTTGCCGCAGTCTACACGGCTCCTGCAGCTGCTTATTACTAAAACAGCAGAGAAACCTGTTCAAACGCTTATCAGATAAGAACAAGCCATTCTACAAAAAGAATGGCTTTTCTTGTGCTGAAATAAATAAACAGATTTTTCTTATATTCATAAGATGAAATAAGCCTACATCTGTCATTTTAGGCTTTCAGTGAAAAGGAGGCTGTTTCCCTTTTGTACGGCGCTCACCAATGTTACAATCAATGTAAAAAATTGAGGTTCGTTATGAAGATATTTGCTATCCAATTACTACACTTAGATGAAATAGGTGCACGACAACAAATCGATTGCCTGAAACCCTTTGTATCACCTGCAAAGCGTGCTGCGGCTGAGCGCTTTCGTTTTTTGGTCGATGCAAGAAGGACCCTGTTAGGTGAGGTGCTGGTTCGTCAAATGATCCATGATATGTACGATCTGCCTATTGATCAAATCGTTTTTGCAACAGAGGGCAATGGCAAGCCTGTCGTCCGGCACATTCCTTCTTTTCACTTTAATCTTTCTCACTCTGGTGATTGGGTCGTATGCGCAATAGATGATGCACCTGTAGGTATTGATATTGAGGAGATCAAACCGATTGATCTAGCGATTGCTAAACGATTTTTTTCAGCAGATGAGTATGAGGATTTACTTTCACAACCGGCAGAACGGCAGGAAGCCTACTTCTTTCATCTATGGTCAATGAAGGAGGCCTTTATCAAGCTGACTGGAAAGGGATTATCTTATGGTCTTTCGTCCTTTACAGCCCGTCTGTCAGAGGATGGACAGGCGACGTTGATATTACCTGATCATGAAGCGTCCTGCTTTGTTCAAACATACTCACTCGATCCTGCCTACCAAATGGCGGTGTGCACACGAAAACCTTCTGCGGCTGAACGTGTTGAGATACTCTCTTGCAAAGATGTACTGTCCCGTCTTTAATATCGCCCAATTTGCTGAAGTGCTGTCTTTAGCAATTCGACTCCACGTGTGATTTGGTCTTCTTTCACATGCCAGATGTTCAGCTGAAGAATGGGGTCTTTTTGATGGGTCGACAGGTAGTGGCGGCCGATTGACTGAATGGAAACAGATGCCTTTTTCAGCTGCTGAATGAGCTGATTCAGCGGAATTGATCGATCGACACGAAGATGTGTATGGGTAGCTGGCTCCTCTTCTCCCAGTTGATAAGCGATTTGATCATTTTTCAGACAAGTCACCAGCTGTTTGGATCGGTTGCGATAGGTTGTCTGCATTCTGTCTCGATGCCGTTCAAACATCCCGCTTTTTAAATATATTTCTAAGGCTGCCTGTGACAGCATGGAGCTGTCGATGTCAATGAGCCGTTTGTGTTCACTAAAAGGTCCAATCAGTTCCTCAGGTAAAACGACTGCTCCTGTTCGAAGTCCTGGAAAGATGATTTTGGAGAAGCTTTTTAAATAAATGACCTTACCCGCCTGATCATACGAATAGATCGGGTCTCTTTTTGCGTCGAATTCTAAATCGGCTATATAATCATCTTCAACGATATAGACATCATATTTCTCAGCAAGGGCTGCAATCGCTCTTTTCTCCTGTTTTGACAAGCTCGTTCCAAGCGGGTTTTGAAACCTTGGCATCGTATAGAAAAAACGAATCTCCTCTTCTCGAAAGATACGCTCCAATTCCTGAAGATCAATTCCCTTTTCCGTCCGCTGAATCCCCCGCACAGGCAGTTGATTTTTCTCTAAATATTGGAGATATAGGTGATAGCCAGGCTGTTCGACTAGTATGGTCTGTTTTCCATTCGGAAAAGGGATGGTGCTTAAAATGGATAACGCCAGCTGAATACCAGAGGTCATGACGATCTGTTCTGGATTTGCAAATACTTGATAATCCATTAATCGCTTAGAAATGACTGGCAGCAGCGATGGTAAGCCGTTGGCTGTGCCATAAATAAACAAGTCATTTTGATACAAATCAATCGCTTGGTTGATGCAGTGCTGAAAATCGACATATGGAAACACAACGGGATCAGGTGCAGATGAAGCAAAATCAATCCATGTGCTATCCTGTTTACCCGCTGACTGCTTCGTTTTCACGACATAATAGCCGCTTCTTTCTACAGAATACAGCAGATGTTCACGTTCTAATGTGTCCAGTGCTTTGATGACAGTGCTTTTACTCACTCCATATTGAGCCACTAAATGACGAATGGAAGGGATCTTCATGCCAGCACTGTATTCACCAGACGCCATTTTCTCTTTTAAGCTGAGAATAAGCTGATCATATTTCCTCACACCGCTTCCTCCTTGTACCGGTACAGATATCATGTTCTCTTATTGTACACCTTAGATGATCCGATTACGATAGAAGAACAGAACCGGTCAATTCAACTGAAGCATGCATGCTCGTGTAAGGAGTCAAGTGTTGAACATTTCAAAACAGAAAGCGTATGCTGCCGCGATAGGCTACGCCACGATTATTGGTTTTTCATTTTTGTTTGTCAAAATTGCATTAGAATCAGCAAACCCGATCGATTTATTGGCACACCGCTTTACGATTTCTTTTGCAGCCGCACTATTGCTGTATCCATTTTTACGAAAGAAGAACCGCTTCTCCATTCAATGGCGTGACCTTCTCTACATCGTACCGTTTTCCTTGCTTTACCCTGTGTTGTTTTTTGCTTTTCAAGTATGGGGGCTGATGTATACTTCTTCGTCAGAGGCTGGTATTATTCAGGCAACGATTCCCATTCTGACGATGGTGCTGGCCGCGTGGTTTTTAAAGGAACGCGCGACATGGATACAAGTACTGTTTACCCTTCTTTCTGTGTGCGGGGTGATGCTTCTCTTTGTCATGAAGGGAATTGATGTAAAGCATTCACACATGATCGGCTATGTGCTGATATTGCTTTCAGCCTTATCCTCCAGTGCATATAGTGTATTTGCCCGGGTGATTACACGGCGCTTCCATGTGATTGAACTCACCTTCGTGATGACATTCTTTGGGTTTGTCTTCTTCAATGCCGCTGCGCTCATTCGGCATTCGGTTAACGGGACAATGCCGCAATTTTTCAGCCCATTTACACAAGCATCCTTTGTATGGTCGATGCTCTTTTTAGGCATTCTTTCTTCACTTCTCACGGCATATTTATCAAACTATGCCCTCTCTCAGCTTGAAGCGGCAAAGGTCAGCATCTTTAACAATTTATCTGCGTTTATTACGGTCGCCGCTGGGGTTCTCATTTTACATGAAACAATCGATTGGTATCATCTCATCGGAGGTGTGCTGGTCATTGGCGGAGTGATTGGTGGGAATGTAGTGAAGAAGCGGAATTCATAAGAAAAAGCGGTCTCTCAAACGAGGACCGCTTTTTTTTAATGTCTGATGAAGTGTTGATTGCTTGTCAGGTCAATGCACCTTCCTCTATTTATCCAAGCGAGAAATATTGTAACAAAATAGTTAGAATTACATAATGGTTCTATTTACTTCGCACTTCATAGATAGTTACTGAAGTATTATCATTATCAAATTAATAAAATACAAGTTTATGAGGTGTTATTTTCTGAATAAATTCGCCATCAGTCCTGTTATTTCATCAAAATAAATCTGAATATTCCATTATATTGGAAAATACAGTACAAAAAACCCATTTATCTAAAATCCTTTTTATGTATAATATGGGTATATAAGCAAGGGGGGAGGTGTTAAATATGGAAATGGGTTTAAAAAATAGATTGTTCGCAATCCTAGGCTTGAGTCTTATTTTCACTTTAACTTTAACAACTATGATTTTATTGACTCTTGAACCAGTCACACCTTTTGCAAATCTAGCAGCAAACTATCCTCAAATACCTACTTGGGCATTAACTTCTATTAGTGCAATTCTAAATGCTGCTGGTACAGTTGGTGCTATTGCTGCTGTCCTAGGTACTTTTGGACTTGGTGCTATTGCCTCTCTAGTAATTAGTTATGCTAGGAAATATGGGGTTAAATACGCTATTGCTTTCTAAAAAATGAATTTTTATAGAGAAGGTGTAAACGCCTTCTCTTTACACCTTTAAAATGGAAGTGTTGTAAATGCATAAATATTTAACATACACAAAAATCTTGTTAATCAATGATTTAAGAAGACATCAACGTAATAATGCTCTCATTTTTGTATTTTTTTCTTTCTTATACATAATTACTCCCCTATTACTAGGTGTATTAACTACTTACTTAGTTAAAAATTTATCAATAATCTATCTATCGTTGTTTATATTAATGTTCACAGTAAATATTGATAAGAGTTTAATGAGGATACTTTTCTCTTCAGATAAAAAACAGATGGCTATTTTAAAACTCCAGCTAGATCAATATATTTTCGGTAAAGATATGAGTAAGTTTTTTAGTATTATGGTTGGATTATTATTCTTCATTCTAGGTTCTTACTTAACAAATTTAAGTATACATGGGTTTCAAGGATCTTTAACACTAGCAGCTCTGGCCATCACTTCTTTCATCTTAGGTTACCTACTTAGATTGCATGTATTGTTACTACTTTCAAACCCCAAATTTTTCACAATTTCATCAACTATTGGATATATAACTACAGGTCTCATTGCACTTTGGGTATTCACTGTATTCAAATTCAATTTATTAAAAAGTTCTAGCTATTCAATATATATTATTTTAGGCTTCACATTCATTAGTATACTTTTAGTGATTTATTGGAGAAGAAACGTTCGTAATGTGCCAATTTTCCAATTCCAGAAAAAAGCGAAAGAACAAAAAGGGACATCTAGAAAATTTAATCATATATTGTTTTATGAAATTACACTCCTCATGAGAAATCCCCCTATTCAATGGTCAGTATTATTATTTATATTAACAATATCCGGGGGACTGTTTGGTTTAATTCTTTATGGTGTTAATACGAACCAACTTGAAACATTAAATATAGAAAATGATTTTTTATTTATTTTTAGTGTTATTTTTCCTATGATTTTTATATCAAATGCAATACAACCGTATGTTTCTTTTGATATTGACGGTCCCATTCTCCCTTTAAAACGAAAATTACCTAACTTAGTTAAAAATAAAATCAAAAATAAGGTTATTTTATCTATCATACTACATTTGTTGTTTTGTATTTTATACACCATTTTTTCAAGTTTCACAATAAAACTAGATGAGCCTGTATACGTGATAATCACTTTAGTAAACACCTGTATACTTGTAGCTATTTGCACTGTAGGTTCTACTGTCGTATTTCCATACTTCAAGTGGGAATTTGTTTATCAAGTTCCTAGTTCCCTTAGTAAATTGACTTTAAATATTTGTTATGGTTTCATTTTAGCTTTATCAGTAATTTCATCCTATAGCACAGTATATTTTATTGTAACTAATATCGTTATGGTCACTAGTTCACTTATTATTATATTTTTAATAATTAGATTTTGGGATAGAACAATAAATAAAAACTACAAATCATTTAAAACATTATTTGAGTGAGGGATTGTATGTTATCACTTCATAATCTAACTAAAGAATATAAAGATTCTAACTTTAAAGTTATGATTTCTGAGATGCATTTCAAAGAAGGTTCAATAATTGGCTTATTAGGTAAAAACGGTGCTGGAAAAACTACTATTCTAGAAATGATAGCTGGATTAATACAACCTGATGAAGGCCAAATATTGATAAATCATAGCAAGCAAAATTTCTCATCTATAGGATATATGGAAGACGATCCAACTCTATTTGAAAACTTAACTTGTTTTGAATTGGTAAAATATCAATCTATGCTTGTAGAACAACCTTTAGAAAATGACCAGATCAATGAGATGTTGCGTAACTATGGATTAGAAGAGCAAACACATCGGCGTTCCTCTTCTCTTTCAAGAGGAATGAGACAAAGAATGTCCTTTATTCTAACAATATTACATAATCCAAACATTATTTTATTAGATGAGCCATTTACAGGTTTGGATCCTACAAACATGGCTGACATGAAGAAACATTTAAGAAATTTCAAAGAAGCCAACAAAATCATTTTGCTCTCCACTCATATCATTCAATTTGCAGCAGACTTATGCGATGAAATCCTTTTTATTGATAATGGTACTATTATTCACTCAGAAAAAAAATCTTCAGGAGTGACTTTTCATGAAGATCAACTCGAAAAGAAATTTTTTGAAAAATTATCTTAAAATTTTTTTGGTTTTTATTATATTTTTTTTAGGAGGTTTTAGTTTAAGTGTTTTTGCTTCAACATTTATAGATAGTATTGATTTTAAAAACAACATAAATATTGACAGCTATCAAGAAATTTTCTTTAATAACCTTTTTGTGTCAATTCTTATATTAGTTTCTGGAATAGTTAGTTTAGGCTTGTTATCTAGTATTATTATTTTTTTAAATGGGTTTTTCCTAGGTGCATTTTTCATATCGTATACGTATATATACGGAATTGACATAGCACTATACTATATTATTTTCCACTCTCCGGTGGAAATTGTCGGGTTGTTTCTTTTTTATTTTGTCTCATTTGATATATCAAGGCAAATTATGCGGTATATACTATCTAAAGACAAAATCTCTTTTAAAACAAAAGGGAAAATCTATTTCAGTCAGCTCATAACCGGGGTTTTCTTTTTATTTATTGCTTCTATTATTGAATTTTATTTCATAAAAATTTGATATTGTTAAAGGGTGTTATTATGAAAAAACACATTTTATTAGTATGTATGCTCTCTGGTATTATAGCTTTTATCCTTTCTATATTAAAAATGGATGAAATAAATAAAAATCTACTTGAGCTGCAACTTGAAGGAAATCAAGATATAATTGAATTTAGTAAGTGGATAGGTATTTCTCTTGCTGTTATTGGAGAAGTATTCAAGCCTATAGTAGAAGTTTTATTTTTTTCATTAATCATTTTTCTAAGCTTTATAATTTTTGGAATAAAAGTTTCCTATAAAAGTATATTTAAAAGAGGGGTATTATCTTACTATTTCATCTTAATAGGTAACTTGATTGTCATTATTTTATACCTCTTTAATGTACCTAATGCTGAACACACGATCACAATTCCATTTTTGTGGAATATTAATATTTTTGTTATAGTCTCATTTAGTGTATGGTGCTATTCCTACGTGAAAAATCAAGAAAATAGAAGTTATAAATTTTACATCCCATTCGTATTATTATTCTTATTTTCTTTGGCCATATCAGCGTTTTCAAGTATTATTCCTCAGTAAAAAACGACCCAATATGGGCCGTTTTTTCTTATTTCTTTATCAATTGGTGTTTGGCTGCAAGGTCAATCACATGTCTCATCTGTTCTGCGAAGTGCTCGAGGTGTGTGTTGATGTACATGTGGCCTCCATCGAAATTGGTGCGTTTGATGGTCTTTGCCCATGGCAGCCAGCCATTTGCATCTTGCATGCATTTTTCATCTTGTGTTCCATTGAATAAATAAACCGGTGTTTCGATGACGGATTGATCTTTGTGCTGGAAGGTTTCCAGCGCCTGATAGTCTGCACGTAAGGACGGCGTAAAGTAATCCATCATTGGTTTGTTCTCTAATAATTCCTTTGGAATCCCGCCCATTTCGGCAATATGCTGAACAAATGCTTCATTGGATAAATGGGTCAGGATCTGCCGTTTTGTTTGCGGCGGCTGAATGGCCGAGATCACAACTGCTGCCGGATAGACCCCTTCCTTTTCTAGCAGCTGCGTCAGTCTATACACGACAAGTCCTCCCATGGAATGTCCGAACAGGATAAATGGGCGGTTCAGGTTGCCTGTAAGCCCTTCTTTGTACAGCTCAGCCAATTGGTCAATGCTCGTTTCGAGCGGCATGAGATTGGTTCCATGTCCTGGGGGCTCTGCTGCTGTTACTTCGGCAGAGCCTTTTAGCTGTTCAAAAAGTGGACGGTACGAGGCGGAATAACCGCCTGCAAAAGGAAAACAAATAAGCTGAATAAGGTCTGATTTTTTTTCAAAGGTTTTAAATAACTGATTCATACGTCCTTACCCCTTTATAATCGTTTGAAGAATCCGTGCCAGTTCATCTGCCTGCGGCCTTTTCATCATGGTGACATGGTCTCCTTTGATGTGATAATACGAGCACGTTCCTTTCGTATAAGCCTCCCAGTCTGAGAACTTCTTCTGGAAATCGATGGCGTGATCACTGCTTTGTACAATATAAAACGGCACAGGGAATGGTTCTTTTTCTAATTCAATGGCTTGTGACATGATCGTATTATGCGTTTGCATTTGCAAATATTTATCTAAATATTGATCATTCATAAATTGATGAACCACTTCATCCTTTTCTGCCTCTTTGAGTATTGTCTGTTTCACTTCTTGGAAGCTCAGCCCTTGTAATGCTTCTGGCTGGATGCCGACGAGATTTCCCATTCCAAGGACAAGCGCAAGCATTTTCACTTCTTCTTCGTTCATATCGGCATGGAGCGCCTGATCTGCCTCATCTCTTAGCACGGGCACCGTATCTAAAATGATCAATCCTTTCGGCGCTTTTCCTGCATGGCAGAGCCGCTGATTCATTCCGTAGGCAAGATGCCCGCCCATTGAATGCCCTGCTAGATAGTCAATGCCTGGTCGATAGAAGGTCTCAATGGCTTCAATAAAAATGGTGACAAGCTCTGTGTAATGAAGGAATTGCGGTTCTTCATCCTCATATAAGCCAGGAGACTGCATGGCATAAACAGCGCCTTGATGTGTCATCAGCTTAGCAACATCGATATAGCCCATGACCGTTCCACCGGCAGGCGGTGCAAAGAATATTCTCGGTTCAGCTGGATCGCCTTTTTTCAGCTCAATCACATAGTCCTTCGGAGACCTTTCGACATGCTCCCCGGCCTCTGGCATTGCGTCTACATGTGCGGCTAGCTGAGCCGGTGCTGGATGCATGAAAATCCATTTTGGATCAACACGAATCCCCTTTTCTTTTAATTTGGCAACAGCCTGGATACTCATAATCGAATCGCCGCCTAAATCAAAGAAGGAGTCATGCATGCTTACTTGTTTGACACCAAGCACTTCCTTGAAAGCTGTGACAATCCGCTGCTGCGTTTCGGTGATTGGTTTGTCATCACCCTGGGAAAGAGAGATCGTTTCTGTCGGCTCTGGCAGTGCTTTTTGATCAACCTTTCCGTTCGTTGTGACTGGCATTTCGTCCATTACAATAAAGTAACTTGGAATCATGTAGCCTGGCAGGCTTTCCTGCAAAAATGCTTTCCAGCCCGGAACAGGATTCTCCCCGTCTGTGACAAGGTAGGCTGCCAGCCGTTTAGAGCTGCCATACGTTTTGGCGATGACTGTACATTCCTTTACTTGCGGATGCTTGAGGAGAGCTGTTTCAATTTCCCCACATTCAATCCGGTAGCCTCTAATTTTTACGAGGTTGTCTTTTCGGCCGAGATATTCAATGGTGCCATCTGAACGCCATGTACCAAGATCACCTGAACGATACAGCTTGTCTCCCTCTAGTTCAGGAAATGGATTGTCAATAAAACGCTCCTGCGTTCGCTCTGGATCATGAAGGTATCCTTTTGCCAGCCCTGTGCCGCCGATATAGATTTCTCCTTTGACGCCTGCTGGCACTGGGTTGAGCGCTTCATCTAGTATGACGACAGTTGAGTTCGATACCGGGACACCAATTGGAACTGATCTTGCACCCTCTGGCATGTGCGTGACTTGATGTGTTGTTGCTAAGGTCGTGTTTTCTGTTGGACCGTAAGCATTGATGAGCACACCCTCCATATGTGGGAGTACCTTTCGTGCATGCTCACTAGACATCGCTTCTCCGCCAACAAGTAATGTGCGGTAGCCTGCTACACTTTTTGGATCGTGCTCCACCAGCCGATTGAATAATGCGGTTGGCAGACAGTTGGCTGTCACTTGATGCGTTTTGATCAACCGTGATAATTCATCCATATTCAGTGCGGCATATTTTGGGATCAGAATCAGCTGACCGCCATTCAGCAGCATTCCCCATAATTCAAATGTAAAGGCATCAAAAGCATAGTTTGAGAGCTGAAGCATCTTGTCATCTGGACCTAGTTCAATATAGTTTGTTTCTCTAACCAGGCGGACAACTCCTGCATGAGGGAGCATCACGCCTTTTGGTGTACCTGTTGAGCCTGATGTGTAGTTGACATAGGCCAGCTGGTCTTCCCCTATGATCGATTGTTCTCTTTGATACACTGCATCTGTTTCTGGTAACGGCTTGTCCATGTTAATCTTTGTACCTGTAAAGTCTACTAGACGATTCGCAAAATGAGACTGAGTGATGATCACATCACTTTGCGTATCGCGAACGATGAGGCGGATGCGTGCATCTGGATATTCAGGTGACATCGGAACATACGCAGCACCAGACTTGACGATACCTAGCACCGAGACAATCATGTCAAAGGAACGATCAAAAAGCATCGGTACCAGTGAACCTGGTCCAACTCCTTTAGACTGCAAGTAAGCAGCAAGCTGTGTCGCCTTCTCATCCAACTCTTGATACGTCATGTGCTCTTCCAAATAGGACAAGGCAATACGGTGCGGATCACGCTGCACCTGTTCTTCAAACAGCTCTTGAAGGGTCCGTTTTGGATATGACGTAGCCGTTTGGTTTTTCCCTATGATCATGGCGGCCTGTTCCGCTTTGTCCATTAAGCAATAGTCAGAAAATGTACGTTCAGGCTGAGCCGTCATGCCATCTAGCAGATGAAGATAATAATTCATATAACGATGGATGGTCTCTTGATTAAATAAATCTGTATTGTATTCCACATGGATCGACAGCTGATCTCCCTGTTCAAATACATGCAGGGTGAGATCAAATTTCGACACTGTATGATGGACCATCACATGTTCACTTGTCAGCCCTTTGAGGTTGACATCGAGCGAATCTGTTACATACCCCATGGCCACTTGGAAAATAGGCGATCGACTTAAATCTCTATCCAACGAAAGATCATCGACAAGCTTGTCAAATGGATAACGCTGATGCTCAAATGCTTTTAACGTCAGCTCTTTCACGTTTTCCATGACATCAGCAAACGTATCTGCTGTGGAGATATCCTGCCTCAGCGCAAGTGTATTCACAAACATCCCAACGAGCTTCTCTGATTGTTTGGCATCTCGCCCTGCGATCGGCGAGCCAATGATGATATCTGTCTGTCCGGACAGCTTGTGAAGCAGGACGTAGTATGCTGACAGCATCGTCATGAACAGCGTTGTGCCCTGCTGCTTGGACAAAGCCTGCAAACGGCGGATAAGCGGTTCTTCCAAGACGATTTGCTCTGTAGCGCCGTTAAATGTTTGAACCGGCGGACGAGGGCGGTCAAACGGCAGCTCTAGCACTGGAAGTTCACCTTGTAAGGTATCGAGCCAATAGGTTTGGTCTGCTTGATGATGCGTTAGTTGCTCATTTTCCCAATGAACATAATCTGTCCATTCGATTTCCAGCGCCGGGAGCTGCGGCGATTCATCTGAAAGAAGCCCGTCATATGCCACTTCTAACTCCTGAATGAGCAGGCTGAGCGACCATGCATCTGAAATGATGTGGTGCTGCGCGCAAAGAAGATAAAATTCCTCATTGCCCATATCCACAATCGTCCACTGCGCAAGAGGTCCTCTTTCTAAATCATAGACGCGGTTTGCCTCTTGCTGAATAAGCTGCTTGAGTCTTCTCGTTCTCGTTTTTTCATTAAATAATGAGAAATTCGCAACTGTGACGGATGGCGGAAGGTCTTCACGTATCAGTTGAACTGGCTTGCCGCCAAGCGATTTAAATGTTGCACGCAGTGCTTCATGACGTTTCGTTAAGAGACCAATCGCTTTTGTTAACGCTTGAATGTGCAGTTGTCCTGTCAGCTTCCAAGCACCTAATATATTGTAATGATGGCTCTTTTCTAATGTGGATAAGAACCAAATGCGCTTCTGAGCATGTGACAGCTCATAGCTTGTTCGCTTTTCAAGCTTTGGAATCTTGGCTTCCTGAACAGCCGGTGCCCCTTTGATGTCATCAACCATTTGCGCCAGATGGGCCAGATGCTTACTTTCAAATAATATTTTTAAAGGCGCCTTGATTGAACATTCATGATTGATCCGAGAAATAGTTTGAGTCGCCTTTAATGAATGCCCGCCAAGGTCAAAGAATTGATCCTCTTTGTACACACGATCTACGTCTAAAATGTCCTCCCATATGGCAGCAAGAAGTTGCTCTGTTTTCGTTTCTGGCAATTGTTTTTCAAGGGGTTGTCCATTTTTGTGATGATTCAGCTTGAGGGCTTCATGATCAATAGAGCCATCTTGTTTTTTCGGTATTTCCTGTACTTGCTGAATATCCCAGTCACCTTTTGTTACGCCTGCGATATCTTCAACATGCACTTCTTTGCCAGACTGAACCGTGTAAAAAAGCTTTTTCTCAAAAGTCGGTATTGGTGCTGGCTGAAGATACTCAGCGATTTCTGGATTGGCTCCGTCTAGGCCGATAAATAGATGCGCTTCATTCAGCCGGGCACCTAGACATAATGAATGGAGACCTTGCTTCTTTCCAATCAATTGAAATCCCTTGCGAACGGTTAGCGCTGCGCCGGTATGTCCCTTAGACAAACCAAGATTATCCCACATGCTGAAGTTCAAAGAGATCGCCCGTCTTCCTTCTTGAAAGGTGAGAGCGTGCGCAAGTCCATCTAAAAAGCTGTTGGCTGCAGAGTATGCCCCGAATGTTGTGCCACCAAAAAAGCCATTCACCGATCCAAAAAAGACGAGTGGTACTGCCGGGTCATGCTTGAAGGCTTCCTGCAGGACAAACGCTCCGTCTGCTTTCCCTGACAGCTCCTTTGTGAAATCCTCTTCTGACGTATGAGCCAATGCATACTTATCCGCATGCTGAAAATGCTCTGACACATTGCCAGCCCCAGCTAAATGCAGCACGCCTCGGATCGATTGACCAAAATGTTTTTCTGCTTTGTAAATCGCCCGCTCGACATCAGCTAAATCGGTCACATCCGCTTGTACATAGATGACGTCACCGAAGTCTTTTAGCTGTGAGAGCGCCTCTTTCTTTTCCAAGCTGCCTTCCAGAGATGTCCTTCCAATCAATACGAGCTTTAGGCCAAATTGGAGCATCTGCTTAGACAGCTCAAATCCAATACCGCCAAGACCTCCAGTCAGCAAATAAAGACCTTCATATTCTAAAAACCCTTCTGTTTGAGGTACTTTCATCATATTGACTTTTTCCAGCTTTGGTACGAACCTGTGCCCGTTTCGGTATGACACCTCTGCTTTTATATGAATCGCTGACAGCTCTTCAGCAATGTGCTTTGCATCCTGTTCCACATGCTCCGCTTCAATATCAATATGGGACACCTCTGCTCCTTCCCATTCTTGCGGGATGGTTTTTAATAAGCCAACGAGCGACGTTTTCTCCACATGAAGATCGTCTTCAGGGCTTACAAATTGACCACCCTTTGTCACTACGACAAGCCGGATCGGCTCTTTGTTTTCTTGTCTCCATGCTTGATACAAGTACAAAATAGATTGATTGGTACTCGCATGCATTTCTTTGAACTGCGCAGGCTCAACGATGGCTTCTTTGTCTGTCACATTCCACAGGTGGAGCACCTGCCCGGTCTTTAATTCATCTGCTTCAAGTGCTGCAGCGAGCCTGACATAATCCCCCTTGATTCTCGGGTTCATTTGATACATTCCTTTGGACAGACGCAAAAATTCATGCCCTTTTTTCACAGAAACATAGGAATGATTTCTTTGTTCTAATTGTGCGTAAAGCGATTGGTACAGCCCTTTTTCATCCTCGAAAACGAGTACATGATCAGCAGAAGGCTGAGACGGACCAATATGCTCCTTTGCCCAAGTGCGTTTGAAAAACCAATCTGGGAGTGTTTGTTCATTTTCAGAAGCAAGATCCAGTGCCCTTTCAATGTCACGGAATACTCCCTCTTTTAGCGCTGCACCTAACTGGGCACGTTGGATTTTCCCACTCTCTGTTTTCGGAAATTGGTCTTTTTTCACCGGAATGATGTGATCAGGCTCTATCCCGATTTTTCGGATGATGGCCTCTCTAATCTGCTGAATCATCGTGATTTGTTCCTCTATCGAATCTTTTTGCGAGACAAAAAAGACGGCAAGCGTGTCGTTGCTTGATTCGGGATTGTAAATGCCGTACGCAGCGGCAAAGGTGACTTCCACCCCGTCTACCTCTTCCACAACTGCTTCAATTTCGTAATTCAAATAGTTGGCTCCGTTGATGACGATGATGTCCTTTTCCCGGCCTGTCAGAACAAGACGCCCTTCGTGGATAAATCCTAAATCCCCCGTGTGAAACCAGCCATTTTCCGCAAATACCTCTTGATTGGCTTCCTCATTTTGATGATAGCCCATCATAATCGTCGGACTCTTCACCTGTAAGCGGCCGACCTGATCTTCTGGCAGCACATGATGATGCTCGTCTACAATCCGAATCCATACAGACGGAATCGGTACACCGACTTCTGTAAACGTCATTTTGTGCGGATGATCTTGCTCCACGTATTGGATCTCACCTGTTAACGAGGTCTGATCAATCGTCAGCTGTCCATCCTGATCATCATGCCGCATGAATTTCTTTGATTGAACAATGGCTGAGGATGTTTCAGACATGCCGTACGCCGGCACCATCGCATGGCGGCTTAATCTGTGCTGACCCATGATATGCATGAAGCGCTGCGTCACTTTTGGAACAACCGCTTCGGCTGCATTCATAATATAAGTCAGTGTGGAGAGATTCCAGCTCCCCTTGCGAATGTCGTCCTCATATTCATTCATCATGGCAAAAGCAAAATTCGGTGCCCATGTCCTTGTGACGCCGTATGTTTCTACCCAATCCAGCCACACCATCGGCCGCTCGATAAATTGATCGATGGATGGACTAATCTGCTGGCAGCCAAGGTAGACGTCATGCACATGAAACATGACAATGCCTCCTACATGATCAAGCGGCATCCAGTTAAGCGACACATCCTCATGCGTAAAGCCATTTGTCTGCTCAAAGGAGATGATCCGAGATAAAATACTTTGATGGTTGTGACGGATACACTTAGGCACACCCGTACTTCCTGAAGAGAGCAGCTGAAGCACAGGCTCATCCGGCTCTGGCTCATAATGCTGTTCATCCGGTTCACACGTAAGCAATGTTTCTACTGTTAAAATAGGTATTTCTTTTGCCTCAAATGTCTCACGCAGCCCAGCAATGTCTTCAGCACTTGCTTCGTTTGTAATAATAAACGGTTCATTTTGCAGCTGAAACACGCCCTTGAGCTTGTTCACTCCTTGATTCATCTCATCATAAACAGGCGGAACAGAGACTGGAGTCGGAATGATGCCACCGAGAATACAGCCCCAAAACACGGTGATGAAATCGTGATGATCTTTTAATTGAAGTAACACTTGATCGCCATTTGTCAGCCCTGCTTTCCTTAAACCAGACAGAACCCGTTCTGCGTTTGTGAGTAACTCAGGATAGGTTTGGGTCAATGTGCGCCCGCCTTCTTTGATATAGGTCACCCCGCGGTCAGGTGACATAAAGGCTGATCGAATCAGCACCTCTGTCAGTGTGACAGGTGTGCCAGGTTTTTTGATGACATCCCCGCCATACACAAGTGCTGGCGGCTTTTCATGAGCGGATGCTTGCTTTGTTTCGCCCGCTTCATCCTTCGAGATCGATTCGTTCCCTTGCGCACGCTGCCGATTAGGAAACAGGTCATCTAGGTGATAACGCATTTGTTTTTCTGTCTGATTTTCAATGAGAGCGGCCGCTTCCTCCACTCCATCTATGGCTTTCGTACGCTCTTCTATCTTTCTTAAACCCTCTTCATCAATGATGTCGATCGAAAGCAGTGCTTCTGTATCGACTGCTCCACTTTCTGCCCTTGGCAAGGAAGGCAATAAGACGAGAGCGGCTGGTACTTCATGAGGATGAAGCGGGCCTTTCATCAAGTCCTCTCTTGTCAGCGAAGGGGCCTTCGCCTGTGCAAATAGCACAAGCGAGAGGCTGCCTTCTTGATTTTTCTTAGGGATTAACACACATTCCTTTAGCGGAAAATGAAGCATCATGACTTGCTCTAATGCTTTCAGATCGATTCGTTTTCCATTGATTCTGACGATATGATTTGCTGCATGTCCTTTTCGTCTACTAACTAACATCGTTCTTCTCCTCCTACATCCAATCCAAAATCTGAATCTTGTTTTTTTCAGTCCAAACGCCGACATCCCCTGTCGGATAAAGGTATTCGCCTGTTTGATGTTTGAATGGATGCGGAATTTTATGCGTCTCCATCCAATCGGCAAGCTCCCCGCAAAGTGCTTTGATATTCTTCGCGCCGATAAAAATATCTCCAGAAAATCCTACCGGCATGAGCTGATGCTCTTCGCTTAGCACAAATATTTCCGTCTCACAGGAAGGATCGTGCACACCTGAGTAGACCTCTTCTTGGTCTGGGTACAGCACGCTGACTTGTGCGTTTTTCGACCAATCGGTGATCATCCGCTCTTTTTCTTCATTTGTCACCATCGTGAAATCAGAGAGTGGTGTCTCCACTTGTTCTGTCATGGCTTCAAGTGTGTGGATCAGCTGCTGCATCAGCGATTGTATTTGTTTTTCTGTATATTGATTGAAGCGGTATGTGACTCGAAGCTCCAGCGTATCTCCTGGGACAGCCACAAGGGTCAGGTCATAGTTTGTTTCTTCATGACTTGCAATGTCTAATATCCGTACACCATACGGCTCTACAGATTCAATCGGATAGTTTTCAAACACGACAATGCTGTTAAACAATGATTCTCCATTCGGGATTTGGGTCATCTGCTGAATATCTGGCAGTACGGTATACTCAAATTCTCGCATGTGAAAAACCGTTTCCTGCGTCTGTGCCAGCAGCTCGGCAATGGTCCTGTCTGGTGTGATCGGCAAACGGAGCGGCAAGGTGTTAATAAAGAGCCCTGTCATGCTTTCAACCTCTGGTAAGTCCGCCGGCCGCCCAGATACTGTGACACCGAACACGACATCCTCTGAGCCTGAATGAAGGTGCAAGAGCAGCCCCCATGCCGCCTGAATCAGTGTGCTCATCGTGACCTTCTGTGTGCCTGTCATCCTCTCCAGCTTCTGCTGCATTTCAGGCGTCAGTTTGATACTAAATTGATCAATACCTGCTCCTTCATTCGAAGTCTGCTCTCCGTCCCCAGGAAGTGGTGTGGCTTCCTCCACTCCTGACATATAATGTTTCCAGAACTCTTGCGCCCTCTCTTGATCCTGCTTTTGCAGCCATTCGATAAAATCTTTATACGGACGTACAACAGGAAGGTTTATCTCTCGTTCATCCACAAGAGAGCGATACATTGAAAAGGATTCCTCAATCAAGCCGAACAGGCTCCAGCCATCGATTAAAATATGATGAAAGCTAAAAACAAACGTGCATGTTTTCTCGTCACGATGGAATAAAGCGATACGAATGAGCGGTTCAGCCGCATCCTCTAATTCGAAATCCTTTGAACGATCGGATTGTAAATAACGCTCAATGGTTTTCTTCTGATCCGTTTCACTCAGGTGGCGCACATCGTGCTGAGTGAGGTGAATGCTTCCTTCTGATTGAATCAATTGGACAGGCTCCTTTAGCCCCTCCCAAGCAAATCTTGTCCGCAAAATCGAATGACGTTCTACAAGCAGATTCCATGCTTTTTCATAGGCTTCGCCGTCCGTTAAGCCTTCGAGCGTCATATGCACCTGACCAAAATAAGCCTGTGACGCTTGATCTAACAGTGCATGAAACAGCATCCCTTGCTGCATCGGAGATAGTGGATACACATCCACCACATGATCTGGAAGCTCATCTATTTGCTTTTGCGTCAGCTGGACCATTGGAAAATCAGATGGCGTAAAGCCGCCTTTTGTCTCTACACAATGCGTCAGAATGTCCTCCATTTTTTCTTTGAACCGTTCAGGTAACTGGCGCACCTCTTCCTCCTGAAGCAGTTCACGATTGATCATAAAATTCATCTGAAGCTGACCACTGACAACGTATCCGTACACATCGATTAAATGCTGTCTTTCTGCTTTTGGATCATGTACATGTCCATTTCGTTCATCTGCTAAATACAGATTTGCCTCACCATCTATTTGATCTAACTGTCCAAGGTAATTAAAGCTCATCTGCGGCGCTGCCGTTTTGAGTAAGCGAGATGCTGTCATGTATTGAAGCAAGCCATAGCCGATCCCCTTTTGCGGCACAGCTCTTAAGGTTTCTTTGACATCTTTGATTTGTCTCTCCACATCGGTTTGAATAAAAGGAATAAAAATAGGATAAGAGCTTGTAAACCAGCCGACTGTCCGTGACAAATCCATCTGTTCAAATAAATCCTCGCGTCCGTGTCCTTCTAACGTGATCAATATTGGCTTTCCAACGGCTTGCGCAAGTCCTGATAAAAGTAAATCGTTGACCTCAGTTCGGTACGCTTGTGATGCGTGCCTTAGTAAAATGTCTGTTTGATCCTTCGTCAATTGAACAGTCAGGATCTCTGCATGTTCTTCTATATTGAAAAGTGCAGGTGTTTGAAAAGGAGAACCTTCTTCCTCTTGATCCATGATCTTTTGCCAAAAAGGAACCTGCTCTTGTAATTGATCGGTTTGTGCATATTCATAGAGTGCATCTGCCCACTGCTGATAGGAAGCGGTTTTCTTTGCAAGTGTGATCTCCTGCCCTGCTGCAAGCTGCTTCAATCCATTTAATAGATCTTCCTGTATGATGCGCCACGATATTCCATCCATCACAAGATGGTGGGCTGCGATAAAGAGTTCAGACGTACGATCACTTGTCTGAAAAAGAATGGCTTTGATCACTTCTCCCCGCTCTAATGACAATGTTCCTTGACAAGCGCTTGTCTCCAAGTGAATTTGCTCCAGCGCTTCCTCGTGAGAAACATCCGTCAAATCAAAAAATGTGACACAAGGGATGATGCCAGGCGCACGAATGGTTTGAATCCATGTGCCGTCTGCTGCTTTTGTATAAATGGCTCTCAGCATATCGTGATGGTCGACAAGCTTTGAGAGAACCTGTGACAACTGTTCGGCTTGTACGGATAGCTTGAATTCAATATGCGCTGATAGATTCCAATAATCTTGGTTTGTCATCGATTGCTCAAGGAACCAAGATTGGATTGGAAGCAGACGAACTTCTCCTGTAACAGGTGATTGATCATAGGACACAGACACATCCGCTCTTTTCATAGCGCGTGCCAGCTGTGAAATGGTCTGTTTTTCAAATACATCTCTTGGCTGAATGATGTAGCCTTCCTGTGCTAGGCGTGCCACCATCTGTATGACAATAATGGAATCTCCGCCTAGTTCAAAGTAGTTATCATGTACATCAATTGAAGGAGTGCCAAGAAGCTGAGTCCACACTTTTTCCAGCACTCGTTCTTCCTCACTGAGTGCCTTATCTGCTGGTTTGTCTGCTTCTTCCTGTCTCCACTCTGGCGGCGGGAGACGCTTTTGGTCTACCTTGCCGTTTGGCGTGAGCGGCAGTTCCTCTAGCTCTATGAATAGACTTGGTACCATATAATCTGGCAGCATGTCTTTCAAGGCGCCGCGAATGTCTTGCTGGGTCCATGCACCTTTTTGGACAAAGTAACCGATGAGGCGCTTATGACCACTCTCGTGCTGAAGCGGAATGACCGCACATTCTATGATGTCTTCAACACTCAGCATAGCGGCTTCAATTTCGCCGCATTCGACGCGATGTCCGCGTATTTTCACTTGATGATCCATTCTTCCAATGCAGTCGATGATGCCATTTGGGAGCCAGCGGCCCATATCGCCTGTTTTATATAAACGCGCTCCTTTTTGGAAAGGATGCGGGATAAATGATTGCGATGTTTTTTCTTCATCTCCAAGGTAACCGAGTGCCAGCCCTGTTCCGCCAACGTAGATCTCTCCAATAACACCCTGCGGAACCGGCTGCAGCTGGTCGTCTAATACATAGGCTTGTGAATAAGCAATTGGCTGACCGATAGGAACTGTCGCCTGCCCTTCGTCTAATGAGCGAATGTGATGCACACAGGAGAACGTCGTATTCTCAGTTGGTCCATAGCCGTTTAAAAGCCCTTCAGGTAAATACGGCAGTGCCTTGCGGATATGAGCAGCTGAGAGCGCATCACCACCAACCAATAATGCATCGAATCCAGATAAGGCTTCAGGATGTTCCTCTGTTAACCGGTTGAACAGCGGCACCGTCAGAAATCCTGTTGTGATCTTGTATGATGTCAGCGTGTCAGCCAGCGTATCCATTGATAAAATCGTATCTCGATCGGCCAGGATCAGCCTTCCCCCATTTAGCAGGGCTCCCCATATTTCATACGTAAAGGCATCAAAGGAGAAGCTGGCGATTTGTAAAATACGCGTATGTTCATCAAGGGTGACATAATCTGTTTCACAAACAAGCCGGATGACTGCTTGATGCGGGATCAAAACCCCTTTCGGCTGTCCAGTTGATCCTGACGTGTAATTGATATAAGCGAGTCCATCAGGTTTTAGGGCAACAGGTATGAGTTCTGCTTCTGATAAAAACTCTTCATATCCCTCATCAAGACAAATGAGTTCGGTTTGACTGATTGACACCTTTTTGAGCCATTCATTTTTTGTTAGTAACAGCTTAATACCTGTATCCCTCAGCATATAATCAATCCGTGTATCTGGATATTCAGGATCAATTGGCACGTAGGCGCCTCCTGCTTTCACAATCGCCAGCACCCCAAGAATCATTTGAGGCGACCTGTCGATGAGCAGCCCTACTGGTTCATGCGGCGTCACACCTCGCTGCTGCAGAGAAGCAGCAAGCCGGTCGACTTTCTCTTGTAACACACGATACGTCCACTGCTCTTCCCCGAATTCAAGAGCAATCGCATCGGGTGACTTTCTCACCTGCGCTTCAAACCGTTCCGTGATGAGAAGCGGGCCTGCAGGCTGATTGGTTTTACCGCTCCATTCATAGAGCAGCTGATGCTTTTCTTTCTCTGGCAGGTAATTCATTTGTCTGATCGGCTGTGCTGGATTTTCACAAATACACGCAAGCAGATGCTCGTAGTACCGAAGGAACCGATCCATCGTGTCGTCAGAAAATAAGTCCACATCATACTCCAGTTTTAATTGAAGACCCTCCGCCCCTTCAAAAACAAACAGGGATAGATCAAATTTGGCGGTATCGTTATCTTCAATGGCTAAAACGGATGTCGCCTCCCCCATCGGAGAAGCTTCAAGCGGTAGGTTTTGCAGAACGAACATGACCTGAAACAGCGGCTGCTTGCCAGCCTCACGTACAATATTCAGCTCATCTACGACCATCTCAAACGGCACATCCTGATGCGCATAGGCGCCCATTGTTGTTTCTTTCACCCGCTCTAATAGTTCAGTGAAAGCAGGATTCCCGCTATGATCGATCCGAAGTGCCAGCGTATTTACGAAAAATCCGATGAGATGCTCCATCTCCGTCCGATTTCTCCCAGCAATGACTGATCCAATCACAAACTCATTCTGTGAAGACAATCGATGCAGCAAGGTAGAAAAGGCAGTCAGTAACGTCATATAAAGGGTGCTGTCTGTCTTTTTAGAAAGGGCAGCCAGCTGCTCAGATAGCGACTTCGACAAGTGGTATTTTTTCGTTTTTCCCTTGTAGGATTGAACGGCTGGCCGCGGGTAGTCATACGGCAAAACCAAATCTTCTACAGGAACCGCAAATTGCTCCTTCCAATAGGAAAGCTGCTTATGCAGCGTCTCTCCAGTCAAATACTCCTTCTGCCATAGTGCGTAATCCGCATATTGAATCGGCAGCGGCGAAAGATCAGGCGCTCTCTTGTCAATCATCGCTGTATACCACTCAGACAGCTCTCTTGCGGCAATCCCAACCGACCAGCCATCTGACACAATGTGATGAATGGACATCAGCAGCAAATGATCTGTTTCCGACAGCCGAATCAGTTTCACTCGAAAAAGCGGATCATGTTCTAAGCGGAAAGGTGTGCCCGCCTCTCTTTTTGCCCATTCAGCCGCTTTTTGTTCTTTTTCTTTCTGTGCTGTCAGATCTGATAGATCCACCACTTCAAGCTCTGGAAGAGTCATATGCTCATGTATGATCTGCACTGGTTCATCGCCGCTCATGGTAAAGGAAGTTCTGAGCGATTCATGCCTTTGCACCATTTGCTGCAGACTCATCTGAAGCACCTTCACATCTAAAGGTCCATTCATCCGAAAGGAAATTGTATTATTATAAAATGGCAGATCGGGCTGTAATTGATAGAGAAACCACTGTCTTTGCTGGGCATAAGACATCGGAATCTCCTGACCCTTTTCCATTTTCCGCATCGGAACCGCTTCATCCACTTTTGCATGCGAATCGATCCATTCCGCTAATTCCCCAAGTCTCGTATGCTCAAAAAGAACAGCGAGCGGCACGTCAAATCCCATTCTTTGTCTCACCGCAGACAGCATTTGCGTTGCCTTGAGCGAATGACCCCCGAGTAGAAAGAAATGATCACCGCAGCTGACATTTGAGACATCAAGCAGCTCGGACCAAATGTTTGCCAAAAGTTTCTCCGTCTCCGTTTGAGGCGCTCTGTCCTCTGCCTCCTGTCCACTTTCCTCAATGAATGCTTTGAAATACGCTTCATCCGGCATGCCATCCTCTGATTCTTTCCAGTATTCCTCAGGAAATAGATGTACGGAATATTCACCAGATAGATGAGACTGCAAACACGTATAAATGGACTGATACAGCCGTTCTTCAATAGCCTTTGTTTTGTCGGTTTTAAAAAAGACATACATGGCTTGCTCTGTTTGCCTCTCCGCTTGGCTCATTTCTTGAATGTCCTGCTTTGACCGATCTAATCCCATATAAATGAGTGGCGCATCTGTCATCAAACATGCCAGCATTGTCTGGAAGCCCGCCCGCTTTGGAATCGGGAGATAGCCTCTTTCTTTTAACATGCCTTTGATCATCGAACCCTCGCTCATGCCGACCTCATCCCACATGCTAAAGCTAAAGCAATACGGCTTCACTGTAGATGTCAGCCTTTGATAATGAGCAAATTGTTCAACGAACTCATTGGCAGCGCAATAAGCGCCGACGGTCATCCCGCCCTTTAACGTTCGTGCTGACGAGCTAGATAAAAATAAGACGTTCTGCCGTTTAGAAGCCGCTTCATGAAGCGCAATCGTGCCATATACCTTCGCTTCGTACATCGCATGTAAGGACGCAGACGTCATGTCAGCAAGCAGCTCCTCTTGAATGATGCCAGCGAAATGAATCACGCCATGCAGCCTTTTTCCTTGAGCCGCCTCTTGTCTTGAGATGAGCGCTTCAATGTCTTTTGCGTCCGTCATGTCCACTTCTTCATAAAAAACTGTGCCGCCATGGTCTTTCGCTTGTTTCTCAAGTGAGGTCAAAACGTCTTGCTGCTCCGCAGATAAAGCCTTTCGTGCTTTTCTTCCAAGCAGCACAAGATGCGCTTGATAGGACGTCAGAAGGTGTTCACTCAGCATCCGCCCAATGCCGCCAAGCCCTCCTGTCATCACGTAAAGCCCAGATGATTCAAATGGCGGTTTCTTCCTCTTTTGATCTTTTTCCAGATGCAGCGGTGATAAAAGAGGAATATAACGAACACCTTCGCGGTAAGCAGCGATATGATGGCTTGTGTCATGTGTAAGCTCTGTCATGATCGCTGATGCATGAGAACGGTCAGCCGGTTCTGTTAGAGAAAAATCAAGACATCGCACCTTGATAAACGGCCATTCATGCTGTACAGCTGTCATCAATCCTGTTGTCGTTGCTTTTTCCACATGATGCGTTTGATCTTCTGGCAAATTCATCGCATGAGCTGAGACAAAGGTGATCTCTACAGGTTCCTCATAGGTGGCAATCGCTTTTGTTACATATAATGCACTCATGCTGCCAGTTTTCTGCGCTTCCTTCGCCATTGCCGCTTGAAGTGTGTCTTCCTTGTTTGTGTAGTTCCAAAGGTGAATGATTTGTTTCACCGAAACGCCATACGAACGGAGCGTCTCAAAGAGTTGTTCGTAGTCTGACGGCCGATTCGGGTGGATGATGAAGTGAGTATGTGTGAGTTGTGTGAATGCTTGACCCGGTTCAACCGTAATATAGGTTTGTTCATTGTTTGAGAGGGATCTCAATTGATCTGCCAGCCCTAATGCATCTGCAAAGATCACCATGTCCCCTGCTGTTTGCTTTTCAGTTTCATGAAGCGGAGCAGGTGTCCACTTCTTTTGATAACTCCAATCAGGCAAGGTGTGTTCATTTTCAAGTCTGATGTCCAGTTCCTTGATGATTTCGTCGAATTCACCTTCCTGCCACCTTGTCTTGAGCTGTGCCCTTTCTATTTTTCCAGAGCTTGTTTTCGGAAAGGCATGCTTCTGGACAGGGATAACCTTTGATACAGACAGACCCATTTTTGTCGCAATATGGGTTTTAATATGCTGGCTAGCCCTCATGATATAAGCAGGCTCATACAGCTTCGGTGTAAAAAAGAGAATCAGTTCATCGGATGCAGATGCCTCCATCCGAACGGAGCAAGCAGCCACAAAGCTCGTTTCTACGCCTGGTACTTCCTCAGCCATGGCTTCAATCTCATAGTTGTGATAATTTTTCCCGTTGATGATGATCATGTCTTTTTCTCTACCGGTTAATGTCAGCCTTCCTTCGTGCAGAAAACCTAAATCACCCGTGTGAAACCAGCCCTCTGTTTGAAAAACCTCTTGATTCGCTTCGTCATTCTTGTAATAGCCCTTCATTGTCGTCGGCCCTTTGATTTGCACGCTGCCAATATGATCTTCGGGAAGAAGCTCATGCTCATGGTTGACGATACGAATCGTGATACCCGGAATCGGTTTCCCCAGCTCTGTAAAGCTGACGGTTCCTGTCTCACGTGCCTCCGCTGGTCTTAGCTGCTCTGTCAGCGACGTTTCCTCAAAGGTCAGAACCCCGCTGTTTTCATCTCCCCGCTCAATCGCAAAAGAGAAGACAACGGCTGATGAGATTTCAGACATGCCGAAAGCCGGTCTGATGACGTCTCCCTTTAAGCCGTGCGGAGCGAGCAGGTGTAAAAACCGGTGAATTGTCTTCGGTACGACCGCTTCTGCCCCATTGATCATGCACGTCATGGCAGAAAGATCCCAGGATCCTGAAGAAATGTCTTTCTCATAATCATTGATCATCGCAAATGCGAAGTTAGGTGCCCACGTCTTCGTTGCACGATAGCGGTCCATCCAGTCAAGCCAGCGCAGCGGCTGAGCGATGAAGTCATCTGTCCTTGCCCGAATCTGTTCACAGCCTGTGTACACATTGACAAGGTGGAACATCACAATGCCGCCAATATGATCTAATGGCATCCAGTCTAACGAGACATCCTCTTGTGTAAACTGATTGGCTGCCACTGTCCCTTTGACATTCGCCAGCACACTTCTATGAGAATGCTCTACGCATTTAGGCATCCCCGTACTTCCAGACGTTAAGATAAAAAAGACTGAATCATCAGGCGTGACTGGATGTGCTTCTAGATCTCTTTCTAAAGTGAGCATCGGTTCAACGGCTGCCACACGTAATTGATCTGTATGCCACAGTAAAGCTAAGCCTTGCACCTCATCAATCAGCGAGTCATCCGTGAGAATAAGCGGGTGTTCCAGCAGGTTCCAAGCGTGATGAAGCTTCTTCACTGAGGCATTCATTTCCCGATAGGTCGGGGCTGCCGATACAAGTGTTGGGACAAATCCGCCTAACACACATGCCCAAAAGGCCGTGACCATCGCATGATTCGATGAAAATTGAAAGAAGACAGGATCACCTGGCTCAAGCCCTAGTGCCCTTAAACCCGTCAGAACCCGTTCGGCATCCTCCTTTAACTGTGCGTAGGATTGCGTGAGTTCATTTTCACTATTGATGATATAAGTCAGCCCGTTTGTCGTTTTGGCTGCCTCAGTTAGAGCGTCCTGCAAGGTTTGAGCTCCTGCACTAACATCTATATCCCCCCCATAGGAAATGGCTGGGGGCATGTCCGCTAAAATAGGCGAAGCCATTTGCGTCTGTATCCATTCAACTGCGGCCTCCTGCTCCATGTGATGGTCGAGAAATAAATGAGAGAGGTGATATGGCCGAGGTCGAATGGTTTTTTCACGAGAAAAAACAGCGAAGCGTTCGATTTCGTTGGTTTGTAAAATGGTTTTCTGTACATCTTGTAAAATCGTATCCATTGATTCATGTACATTCGATTGATTGATGGTTGATGGTTTCATATGAGTTCCTTTCCTTTTTTGTCAGGCAGGGCTGCCAGTGTGCACCCCTGCCTAATCTAAAGTTTACAAGACTGCTTCTCTATTTTTATGATGGACTATCTTTTGGATCAGCTGTGCATTTTGAGCGGCACATTCTTTGTTTTTGAACATGTCAGCGTGCTGACCATAGCCTTGATATTGTCGATAAGCGCCGGTCGTCGCAGCTTCCCAATTTTCCATCCAGTCTGGTATCGCAATTTGCTCTTCGGATTGGATGAAGTCAATGTCTGCTTGTATCTCTCCTTGGTTCACCCCCTTAACAAAAGTTTCATAGTAGGCTCTCGTTTTTTGAGCCAGCGCGTCTTGGATGAGCTCCGCTTGGGCAAGTTCACTTTGCTGCGACTGATGGACGATCGCTGCTATATCGTCATCAATGGATCGTCCTTCTAAATCACTTTCTCCTATTTTCTTATAGGAATCGATCATGATGACCTTTTCGACGGTCCGCCCTGCTTGTTCGAGCGATTGAACAAGCTCAAAGGCTAGGTAGCACCCGCCAGAGTATCCCATCAAAGTCAGCGGTCCTTCAGGCTGAAGGTGCTGGATATGCTGAACATATTGCGAAATTCGATGATCGGCTTCAATAAAGTCAAAGGCGATCAAACGAACACCATCAAGCGTTTTTGCGGCTTCCTGATAAATAAAGCCATAGCCTGGTAATGGCGGGAGAGCAAAGACTGTTGGTGTTTGAGATTCATTGAATACAAGATAGCCTGCGGCTTCCTGATCCTGCTGTTGAATATAACGGCTGATTGCTTCAATGGTAGGCGTCTCAAACAGCAAGTGAATGGGCACCTGAACATCGAATTCCTTCGACACCTTGGATAAAAGCGACATCGCTTTTAATGAATGCCCGCCAAGCTCAAAGAAATGGTCATCTGTGCTGATATCATCTCTTTCAAGCACTTCCCTCCACATCACAAGCAACTTTTGTTCTACCTCATTTACTGGAAGCTTCACATGGCGGTTTCCTTGAGGCGCCTCTGGCTTTGGCAGCTGACGTTTATCAACCTTTCCATTTGGCGTAAGCGGCATTTTCTCAAGTCTGATCAGCTCATGAGGCTGCATGTAAGCCGGAAGTTTTTCCTTCAGCCCTGACTTGATCACATCGAGTTTGTCCTTCCACTCCTCCTCACACGTCATATAGGCGAGCAGCCTTGTATGCTGCGTGTTATGCTGATCAGCTATAAGGGCAGCTTGCTTTACGCCTGGATGCATGAGAAGGTGGGCTTCAATTTCTGTCAGCTCAATTCGATGACCGCGAATTTTCACCTGATCATCCACTCTGCCTGCATACTCAATCAAACCGTCTGCTCGAAAATAGGCCAAGTCTCCCGTACGATACAGCCTTTCTCCCGCAGCAAATGGATGGGCGATAAAGGCTTGTTTTGTCAGATCAGGACGATTCAAATACCCCTTCGCAAGCCCTTTTCCGCTCAGGCATAGTTCTCCGACCATTCCAATCGGCTGAAGCTGTCCGTGCGGGCTCAATATATAAGCACCCGTCTGGTTGAGCGGCTTTCCGATTGGAATCGAACGCGTCTCTACCGGCAGAGCCTCATCTACTGGATAATAGGTGGCGAAGACCGTTGATTCGGTTGGACCGTAGACATTGATCAGTCTGTCTTTCCCCATGACATCAAAGGCTTTCCTCACATGCTGTACCGATGCCCGCTCTCCTCCGAACAGCACCTTGCGCACACTGCGCATCCAGTCGGTTTCTTCATCAACGAGGAGATTAAATAATGCAGTCGGAACAAACATGACAGAAATGCTTTCTCTTTTAATCAGCCCCGTCAGCTCGCCCATGTCTAAAATGATCTCTTTTTTCGGCAGGACAAGCTTCGCTCCGTTTAAAAGTGCGCCATACACATCAAATGTAAAGCCATCAAATACGCTGTTGGATAGTGACAGCAGTGTATCTGTTTCTGAAATGGTTAAGTAGTTCGTATTTTTGACCACCCGGGCAATATTGGAATGGGTCGTCATGATGCCTTTTGGCTGACCTGTTGTACCAGATGTATACATGATGTAAGCCGTATCGTGTAAGCCTGCTTCTAGCAGAAGATTCTCTGAGCTCATCAGTGAAATTTCCTGATCATCCGCAAACAGATACGTACCATCAAACGCAAGTGCCTTCGCCTGACCGATAAAGGATGAGTGAGTCAGAAGATGCGTTGCCCCGCTGTCTTTAAGCATGTATTGAATGCGGCTTTCTGGATAATCGGGATCAATTGGCACATAGATTGCGCCTGCTTTTAAGACAGCCAGCAGGCTGACAATAAGTTCAGGCGTGCGGTCGGCTAAAATGGCGATGACCGTTTGATGCGTGACCCCATTTTTTTGCAAATGCCTTGCCAATCGATTGGCTTGTTCATTCAGCTCCGCATATGTCATCGTGTGCTCACCTGCTGATAATGCCACTGCATTCGGCTGTTTGCGGACATTATGCTCAAACCATTTCGACAAATACAGCTGGTCATGCTCAAGCTCAGGCGCATTCCATTCCTCAAGAATCAGCTGCTTTTCCTGTTTCGTGACGAGTGTAAGTGTATGAACCGATTGATCAGGATGCTTGATCGCCTCGCTCATCAATAGACTCAGCTGCTCCTTTAACCGGTGGACAAATTGAGGATCAAATGCTTTTTGGTTAAAGGCCAGCTTCAATTGCAATTGTTCTCCTGGTGATGCCAGCAAATTGAGATCATAGTTCGATTTTTCATACACATTCATGTTTTCCACAGTAAACCCTAATCGCGCCTCTTGCTCGTCCTTCTTTGCGGCTGGGACGTTTTCAAACACGACAATATGATCAATGAGTGGCTGCTGACCTGTCTTTGCCTGAATATCATAAATCGGAATATATTGGTGCGGCTCGGCTGCAAGAGACTGCTGCTGAGTCTCTGATAGAAGAGAACGGAATGTCATGTCATCTGTCAGCTGAATTCTTCTTGGGATGACATTGATGAACAAGCCAACCATTCTGTCAACACCAGCCAAATCTGCCGGACGTCCCGACACAACCGTGCCAAACAACACATCATTTGAACGCTGATATCTGCTCAACAGAATTGACCACACCGATTGAAGCACGTTGCTTAACGTGGCATTTTGCTGCAACGCTAACTCTGATAAAGCAGCCGTTTCTTCTTTGCTCATCGACCATTCCATTTCGCCTAATTCATGTTCATTCGTTTGTTTTCTCTGTTCTTTAAAGATTGATTGTCCATCAAACCCGGCTAATGATTGCTGCCAATATTGAAGTGATGCTTGTTTATCTTGTTTTTCCAGCCATTGAATATATTCTTTGTATGGTTTAACCGGTTCCAGCTTGTAAGGGACGTCATGCAAAAGTGCATGATAAATTGCAAATAACTCCTGCACCACAAGCCCAAAGCACCAGCCATCAAGGAGGATATGGTGATAGCTCCATATCCAGCGATAGCTGGCAGGACCCGTTTGGAAAACGGATGCCCGCATGAGAGAATCCTTCGAGAGATCAAATCCTCTCAGCTGATCCTGTTGTTTAAATGTCTCAATACGTACAAGCTGTTCGTCTTCAGAAAGATCCTGCATGTCCACCACATCAAGCGTAAAAGGGCGTTTCTTCAGCACAACTTGGACAGGGCGCTTCACTTTTTCGTGGAGAAATACGGTACGAAAAATATCGTACCGTTCCACGATGACATTCATGCTTTTCTCAAGTAAGTCATGACGCAGTGTGCCCTTTACGTTCATATCCATTTGCTCTACATAAAAGCCCTTTTCTTGATGATGGAGGGTATGAAACAGCATTCCTTCTTGCATCGGTGACAGATAATACATGTCTTGAACTTGATCCCTTTTAAATGAACTCATCTATTTCATCCTCCCTTCCCGTTTGTATGACTGATCTCGTGTTGTTAGGTCAATTTTTCCTCAAGCATGTCAAAAATGTCGTCCATTTCATCCATTTCAAGATCAGCCGCAGAGAAGTCACTTGGCGTAAATTCTCTTTCGTGCTGCGCTAAACAATGGGTAATGATGGATTGGATTTTTTCTTTCAACAATGCCATGAACTGCTGTATCGTTTGTTCTTCATATTCATCTGTACAATAGGAACACGACAACATGAATCGATTGTGTTGAACAAGACCACTTAGGTTCAGCTTATAGACAGCTTCTGAATCAGGGCTTGCTTGTCGTCCCATATCATAGGTGGACGGTCCAAAGAGTTCTGTCGTCACTTCCTGATCGATCTGCCCAAGATAGTTCAAGCTGATTTCAGGATGTACGTGCTGTCCTGACGGCTCAGTGGCTGTCATGTATTTCAAAATCCCGTAGCCAATTCCTTTATTTGGCACACGCCGCAGCATCTCTTTCGTTCCTTTAATAGCATCAGCTATGGTCTGATCCGGCTTTGCTTCAAGAACAACTGGATACATACTCGTAAACCAGCCAACCGTGCGGGAGACATCCAGCCCTGATAAAATATCCTCTCTTCCATGACCTTCAAGCTGCACATGTACATGGGACTTCCCTGTCCACTCCTGAACGGCAAGCCCGAGAGCACATAGAAGAATATCATTCATTTCCGTTGTGTACGGTAGATGAATATCGGTTAAGAGATGCTCGGTTTCGGACTCTGAAAGCTGCATCTGTACTGCTTTTGTTTGAGCAACTTTTCTTTTCGTTACTTCATGATCAACAGGTAAAGTGGTCAATGGCAGAGTGTCAATCTCTGTCCAGTACTCACTTTGGCTTTTTAACGGCTTGGACTGTGCGTATCGTTCGATTGCCTCTGCCCATTCTTTAAAGGAATGGGTTTTTGGCGGAAGGACGAGCGTTTGTCCTTGAGCTGCCTGCTGATAAAGAGACATAAAATCCTCTAGTAAAATTCGGCATGAGACACCGTCAATGACAAGATGGTGTGTCACGATGAGTAAGTGATCGCCATCTTTTGCACGGAAACAAATCACTTTCATGAGTGGACCTGTTTCGAGGTTCAGCTGACGCTGATACTCGTTGGCATATGTGGAAATGGCCTTTTTCACGTCGTGCTCTTTAGAGACATCATGAGAAATAATCGCAATCGATTCCCTGAGCTCCCGCTGATTGTATTGCAGAATGTCATCATGCTCCTGCCTGTATACCATACGCAGTGCATCATGATGTGAAAGTAATTTCTGCATCACTTGTTCTGTAATCGAAAGGTCAAATCCGTTTGGCGCATGAAGCATCATCGAGAGATTCCAATGGTGCTGGTCACTGAATGCTCGCTCAAAGAACCAGCGTTGAATTGGAGTCAAAATGACTTCCCCTTCAACTGGTGATTGGTCGGCTGTCATTTGATCGGCTTCTTCGATATATGGGCGCAGCTCCGCAATCGTTGGATATTGGAATAGTAGCTTCATATCGAGCTTCCAGCCCGCTTGTGTGAGTCTGCTTGCCATTTGGATGCCTTTAATTGAGTCTCCACCAAGGAAGAAGAAGTGGTCGTGAATGCCGACTTGGCTCACGCCAAGGACATCTGCCCAAATATCGCAAAGCAGTGTTTCAACTTCGTCTCTTGGGGCTTCGTATGCCGTTTGGTTTGCTTCCATATCAGGCGCTGGCAATGCTTTCAGATCGACTTTGCCATTTGCCGTCATCGGCAGTTGGTTAAGCTTGATGATGGATGATGGCACCATATAGTCTGGCAACGTTCGTTTTAGACTTTCTTTCAGGTCGGTCGTTTCTTCATCGGTGATGACATATGCCACAAGCGAATCTTGTTCGCTGGCATCTTTGACCGTTGTCACGACTGCTTCTTTGACTTCCGCCAGCGCAAGGAGCTGCGCCTCAACTTCTGACAGTTCAATACGGAAGCCTCGGATATTGACCTGATGGTCTTTTCTGCCGAGATAGATCAGCTCGCCATCCTCTGTCCATTTCACTAAGTCGCCTGTACGGTACATGCGCTCACCTGGATAAAATGGATCTGGGACAAATCGTTTCTCTGTTTCCTCTGGAAGATTCCAGTACCCTCTTGCCAGTCCTTTTCCTGCGATCACGAGCTCACCCGGTACGCCTGGCGGCGAGAGGTCGTATAACGAACCCATGATGTAGAAACGAGTATTGGCAATCGCCGTTCCGATCGGAAGTGTGCCTTGATCTGGGTTGATGATCCCGCTGGTCGCTACGACTGTGTTTTCTGTTGGGCCATAGTTATTGACGAGTTTATATGGAACAGGCTTTACCTGTTTCAGCTTGTCTCCGCCAGTCAGTAGGTAGCGCAGTGAATGATTGTCCATTGACATAAACTGCTCGCATAACTGAGTTGGCAGGAACGCAATGGTGATCCCTTTTTCATTGAAATACGTATTGAGCTTGACCATATCGAGACGAATCGCTTCATCGATGATGTGCAGCTCTGCGCCGGCGATCCATGACGGGAACATTTCCCAAATGGAGGCGTCAAAGCCAAAGCCGGCATATTTGGCGGTTCGATCCGCATTTGTCACTTGGAAGGCATCATTGTGCCAGAAAGCAAGATTGACAAGGGACTGGTGCTCGACCATGACACCCTTCGGCTGTCCAGTCGTTCCCGATGTGTAAATCATATAGGCGAGATCTGTTGGTTTCACATGTACCTGAATTTCTTGTGCTTCTCCTTCTACGGCATCTTCTATTTGCAGAACATGACCTGTGAAAGAAGTTGGTGCAGTCAGTCCTTTTTGCATCAGAAGCACCTCTACCTCGCAGTCCTCTAGCATGTACGCAATACGCTGAGCCGGATAATCCGCATCAATTGGAACGAATGCCGCACCTGCCTTCAGGACGCCAAGGACGGCTGCCGTCATGTCAAGCGATGGACGGGTGAGAATGCCGACGCGATCTCCGGGTTTTGTGCCAAGAGAGATCAATTTCTGAGCAACTACATTCGCCCGATTGTTCAGTTCCTCATATGTCCAGCTCGTTCCGCAGAAGGTCGCCGCCTTTTGGTGAGGCGCTTTGTGCGCATTAGCTCCAATTAGTTCATGGATCGTTTGATCTGACGGAACGTCTAGGACAGGACCTGACCATTCATTGATCAGTTCTCGTTTTTCCTCTTCAGTTAAGATCGATAGCGCTGAAATTGGCTGATTGAGCTTAGCCAGCATTTCGTCTATGATTTGTTCAAAATATTGACTCCAACGCTGAATGGTCTTCTTTTTAAACAGTGCCGCTGCATACTCAAAACGCAGGCCCACTTGGTCTTTTTCTTCAAATACACCGAGCGTTACATCAAATTTTGCTTGAACTGTCTCTTGCTGTTTTTGCGAAAGCTTGAGTCCATCCAGATCCGGTAACGTCAGATCTCGGTCATCCGTTGTCAGCATGACACTAAACAATGGATTGCGGCTCGTGTCTTTCGGAAGATCTAACTGTGCCACCAATTCCTCAAACGGGAAATCTTGATGTTCATAGGCTGATAGGCTGCGATCTTTCATTTTTTCAAGCAATTGTGCTGTCGTTTCCTCCAGCTGCACTTCATGTCGAAGAGCCAGTGTATTCACAAACATGCCCGGAACCCGTTCCATTGAAGCATGCGTACGTCCTGCTGTCACAGCGCCTATAACGATATCTGTCTGCCCAGTTAAATTGGAAAGGAAAATGGCAAATGCCGTTTGCATGACCATGTTCAAGCTTACACCTTTTTCAGCCATGAGCGTTTTAATGGACTGCACCTTTTCAGCAGATAACCATCTGTCGACTCGGTCTCCTTCAAATGACTGAACATGAGGGCGCGGAAAATCAAGTGGCAGCGCCAAATCTTCAGGCGGCTGAGCGTATTGCTCTAGCCAATATTGACGCTGTTTCTCGAGCAGCGCTTGCTGCTTTTCTTCCTGCTGCCATACCGCATAATCCTTGTAGTGCAGCTGAACTGGCGGTAATGTCTTTTTCTCATACAACTCTGCCAATTCTTGAATGAGCAAACTGCGTGTGACACCATCTGCGATGATATGGTGCATATCCATCATGAACACATATTCTTCATTAGAAAGCTTCGCCACCTTTGCCCTCATTAATGGTGCTTGATGTAATGAGAATGGGGTGATGAATGCGTCTATGACAGGTTGTTCATGACCTCTCTCTACTTCAACAACCTCTAACGTAAACGGCATTCGGCGATAGACTTTTTGAACTGGTACGCCGTCAATTTCTACAAAGGCTGTCCGCAATGATTCATGTCGTTCGATCAAGGCTTGCAGCGCTTCTTCTAGCAGCTTCACATCAAGGCTGCCTTCCATCATCAAAACAGCTGGCATATGGTAAGTAACTGCTTCTGGATGCAGCTGCTGTAACACATACATCCGCTTTTGAGCGGAAGAGACAGGATAGAAATCTTGCTTCTCCGCCGGATGAATGGATGTGATGTCCGAAGAATCCACTTCTTCCAAATAGGCTGCCATCGCCCGTATCGTTGGCTTTTCAAAAAGGACTTTGAGCGGCACATGCTTGTTCAGCTTGGCTTGTACCTTCGAAATGAGCACCATGCCTTTGAGAGAATGACCTCCCAATTCAAAGAAGTGATCATGAACACCTATTTGTTCAACCCCAAGTACTTCTGACCAAATGTCACACAGCGACTGCTCAAGTGCCGTTTCTGGTGCTGCATGCACCGCGCGGTTCATATGCACCTCGTGCGGAAGCGGCATAGACTTCGCATCTACCTTTCCGTTTTGTGTGAGCGGAATGTGGTCGACTTTGACAAAGTACGTTGGAATCATATAATCCGGCAGTGTCTCCGCAAGCTTTTCTCTAAACGTCAGTGTTCCAATTGGCTCAGGCGCTGTGTAATAGAGTGCAAGCTCCGGTAAACGGGACATGTGAATTACTTTGACATACACCTCTTGAATGGATAATCGTGCACGCGCGGCATGCTCAATTTCCTGTTTCTCAATACGATAACCGCGGATTTTCACTTGATCATCTATTCTTCCGAGAAACTCAATGTCTCCATTTGCATGCTGTCTGACCAAATCCCCTGTGCGATACATTCGCTCCTGAGGATAATATGGATTTTCAAGAAAACGCTCTGCTGTTAATTCAGGCTGATTCAAATACCCTCTCGATACACCTTCCCCCGATATATAAAGCTCTCCAGGTGCGCCATAAGGGACAAGGCGCTGCTGACGATTGAGTGCGAGCGCTCTTGTGTGAGCAATTGGCTGCCCGATCACAGAGCGATCCATCAAAGCGCCTAGCTCTTGCGGTGTGATCAGCTTGGTCACAGTCCCAATAGTTGTCTCTGTCGGGCCATAGTGGTTCATCACTGCCACACATGGGTGCTGCTTCATAAACGTTTCAACATCCTCAGAGACAATCGGTTCCCCTCCAAGTATCACAAGGCGTAAAGCATTAAATGCATGATCCTTCGAATCTGCCATCATATGAAATAAGGATGGTGTCATTTTGATATACGTCAGCTCTTGTTCATCAATCAAACGCATGAGACGCACCGGGTCTGTATACACATCTTCACGAGGCACATAGAGTGTCCCCCCTGCTTTTAAAACAGGGAAAATGCTTGTGTAACCGAGATCGTATGCATAAGAAGAAAGCAGTGCCGTCCGATCGCATTCTTGCAATGTCACCTCATTTGTCAGCCAGTTGACATAGTGTGATAGATTACGATGTGTGAGCTGTACACCCTTCGGCTTCCCTGTTGTACCAGATGTGTATATTACATAAGCGAGCTGATCGGCTGAGCCTTCCGGCAGATCTAGCGAGCGGCTTTGCTGCACTGCTTTTTCAACCTGCACCACTTGAATCGACTTGTGATCTTGATAGGAACCTGCAAGAGACTCATTTGTCACGATCACTTGTGCACCTGAATCTTCTAATGTGTAACGGATACGTTCCGCAGGGAAGGCCGGATCAATTGGTACAAATGCACCACCTGCTTTCATCACACCAAGCATTGAGACGATGACATAGACAGAGCGGTCAAGAATCAGTGCTACAGTCTTTTCTTTCTCGACGCCTCGTACCTTCAGTTCACTGCCAAGCGCATTTGCCATGTCTTCCAGCTCGCGGTAAGTGAGCTTCCGTTGATCATCCATCACCGCAATGGCATCTGGTGTTTCCTTTACCTGACGCGAAAATTGGACATGGAAGGGCTCATGACGATTCGATTGCACTTCGTCTTTTTTCTCCAATCGCTCTATTTGCTCATGCTGATCAAGGATACGGAGCAAGCCGATCTGTTCATCCGGGTGTTGGACCGCTTCACGAATAATCGCTAGAAGATGAGTTCCGAACCTGCGGACCGTCTCTTCTTTAAATAATGCCACTGCATAGTCAAAGCTCAGCTTTAATGCTCCCTCTCGTTCAAATGCTTCTAGAGACAAGTCAAATTTGACAGAGTGATGCTGAATGGCATAAGGCGAAATGTGCAGATCGCCGAGCATTAGCGCCGGAACCTCCATGTTCTGCATGTTAAATGACACGCTAAAGAGCGGGCTTCGGGTTGTATCACGATCTAGCGGAAGACGTGCAATTAACTCTTCGAGTGGATAGCTTTGATGAGCAAAAGCGTCAATACTCGTTTCTTTTATTTCTTCAAGCAGCTGTAAAAATGTCTTCGTTTGTTCTGGTTTTCCGCGCATCGCAACAGTGTTGATAAACATCCCCGGCATGTCCTGTAAATCAGGGTGTGTCCGTCCTGCAACAGGGGAACCAACGATGATATCTTCCTGGCCGCTATAAGTGGCAAGCAGCACTTGAAAGGCAGATAACAAGAACATGTACATGGTCGTATCTGTTTTCTGAAGCAATTCATGAATCCGCTGAGTCGTCGCTTGATCACAGCCAAACATGAATCGTTCTCCGTAAAAATCACGTTCCGCTGGACGCGGATAATCAGTTGGCAGCTCTAATACCGGTAAGTCTCCTTCGAATTGCTTCAACCAATATGCTCCATGCTCCTTCTGTTTCTCCGTCTCTTCTTCACTTAACTGCCAGACAGCGTAATCTTTATAATGAATGGCTCTTTCTGCAAGAGCTTCTCCATCATAGGCCTTCGCCAAATCTTGAATGAACGTCTTCATGGAGCTGCCATCTGTAATGAGATGATGTGCTTCCAAGACGAGAAGATGACGGTTCTCACTGACCTTCAACAACTGAGCTCGCAATAGAGGCGCAGCTGTTAAATCAAATGGTGTTTGACGTTCAGAAAGGAATGCCTCTGCCTCTTCTTCTTTGATGTCATGAACGGGAAGGTCAAATGCAGTCCATTCATTCACCCTTTGGACGATGTCTTCTCCATTTATATGAAAACTCGTTCTTAAGATTTCATGCGTTTGGATCAACTGATCAAACGCTGATCTGAGCCGCTGATATTCGAGTGCCCCTTCAAGCGTTAAGACGATCGGAATATGATAATTCGTGCTGTCAGGTTCGAGTGTCTGCAAAATGTATAAACGGCGCTGAGCTGGTGATACCGGATATTCGTCCGCATGCTCTGCTGGTAAAATAGGATGCCCCGTTTCTTCTTGACCGTCCTGATCGATGTACGCCGCTAATGAACGAATTGTCGGCTTCTCAAAAATCACTTGAATCGGTACTTCCTTTTGAAGCACCTCTTGAATCTTCGCGGACATCATCATCGCTTTGAGAGAGTGCCCGCCAGCCATGAAGAAATGTTCATCTACTCCTACCGTTTTCCCAAGGAGCTCCTCCCAAATTTGAGCGAGTGCCTTTTCTGTCTCCGTCTCAGGCGAAATGATTTCCTTTTTCTCCTGATGCGCTTCGTCCGGCTTTGGTAAAGCTTTTCGATCTACCTTCCCGTTCGATGTGAGCGTAAAAGCATCCAGCTTCATCACATGGTGCGGCACCATATAAGCTGGCAGCTCTTGATTGAATAAATCCCGCACCTCTTCTTCTGTCATTGTCCCTGTGAAGTAAGCCGTGATTTCCTTTTCATCTGAGGAAAACGAATGGACAAGCACAACCGCATCCTCTATGCCCGCTTTTTGCTGAAGCACTGTTTCAATTTCACCAAGCTCAATACGGAAGCCTCGAATTTTCACCTGATCATCTGTCCGGCCGAGGAATTCGATCTGGCCATCCGCGCCATATCTAGCCAAATCCCCTGTTCGATACAAACGGCCTGACGGCTTAAAAGGATCTGCCATGAACACTTGATTGGTCAAATCCGGACGATGGAGATACCCTCTTGCGACACCATCTCCGCCAACATACAGCTCTCCTGGCGCTCCAATTGGCTGCAATCTTTGATCATCATCTAAAATATAAGCCGACGAATGGTTGATCGGCTGACCAATTGGGATCGGACCCGTTTCATCTCCTCTTACTTCGTAAATGGTCGAGATGGTTGTATTTTCAGTTGGACCATAGGCATTCAGTAAAACAAGTGCTGGATGATGCTGTTTCACAAGCTCCGCACTCTTCACATTGATGACGTCACCGCCTGTAATTAATGTGGTTAATCCTTCGAACATTTGCGGCCGCTGCTGAGCGAGCTGATTAAATAATCCAGTTGTTAAAAAGAGCGCCGTCAACTGATGTGTTTGGATAAATTGTTCGAATCGATGAATATCCAATAAAGTATCACGGTCAACAGGATAAAGCGTCGCCCCATTTAGCAGCGTGGTAAATATCTCAAAGGTAATAGCATCAAAGCTGACGGCCCCTGTATGCGCCATACGATCCGACTTGGTCAAGCCTAATTTCTCCTGAGAGCAAGCCAATCTCACAATATGCTGATGCTCAATTTGAACCCCTTTGGGCTGTCCAGTTGATCCTGATGTATACATGATATACGCCAATTGAGATGGAGACGTCCGGACTGAGAAATCCACGTGTGAGCGATGAGGCATGCTGGTCACATGTACAGCCTTGATATGTTCATCAACTGGCGGCTGATTGTCAGCATGCAGCAAAATGGATGCGCCGCTGTCTTCAAGCATCCATCGGATTCTCTCCTCAGGCTGGGAAGGATCAATCGGCACATAAGCTGCCCCTGCGTGCAGAACTGCTAAAATGGCGATCACCGCATCTGCTGATCGGTTCATATACACCGCGACAGCATCTCCGGGCTGTACGCCGTTTTCAACAAGACTGCCGGCTAAACGACGGATTTCTTGTCCAAGCTCCTCGTACGTGAATGTTCGATCGCCTTCAACTAATGCCAGATGGTCAGGCTGCGCCTTCATACGTTCATTAAGCAGCTCAGGAATAGACAGATGCTTCGGATAATCTCGCTCTGTCTGATTCCAAGCTTCAATCTGCTGCTTCTCCTCTTCTGTGATACATGTCACTTCATGAAGGCGTACATCAGGGTTCTGGATGATTTGCTTCATGAGATTGGTCAGATGTTTTGATATGTTTTCAATGATCTTTTCTTCAAAAGCTATGGCGTTGTATTTGATTTTCAATGTCCACGTTTCACCTGGATAAACAAGGACATTTAGGTCGAAATTCGTTTGTTCAAATCCGTCCTTTACATCAATGGAAAAACCAAGCCGTGCAGACATGGTATCACCAGACAGCTCCTGATCTAAAGGATAGTTCTCAAACCCAACCAAATGATCAAAGAGCTGCCCTCCAGCAGCTGTCTTTTGCTGAATGTCATAAAGCGGCATAAAATCATAGTTTTCCGCTTCCAGTGCATGCTGCTGAACCTTTTGAAACAACTGTTTGAACGTCTGCCCCTGATCCAATGTCACTCGAACGGGTATCGTATTGATAAACAGCCCTGCCATGCGCTCAATTCCAGATACACTTGGAGGTCTGCCCGATACAACGGTGCCGAATGTGACATCATCAGCTGCATGATAGGTGCCTAATAGAACAGACCAGACAGCCTGAAACAGGTTCGGGGCTGTCACTTGGCATTTTCTTGCTACATTTTGAATGGCTTGTACCGTTTGAGCATCCCATGTAAACGTCCATTCCTGATGGTCGTATTGTCCGTTCGCTTCATTTTGCTGCAGCAGCCCTTGATGCTGAACCGCTCCATCTAGACGCTCCTGCCAATAACTTTCCGCTTCTTGTTTATTTTGCTTTCCAAGCCACTGGATATAATCTGCATAAGGCTTTCCCTGTGAGCGATCCGGCGTTCGATCGTTCCGAAAAGATTCATAGTAATGAAACAGTTTTTTCATTAAAACACCCATGGACCAACCATCCATGATGATGTGATGGTTGCTCCAAATTAGATGCCAGTTTGTTTCATTTAGTTGAAAAACAGCGACCTTCAATAACAGATCATTTGTTAAGTGAAATCCTTGCTTTCTCACTTGATTTTTATATTGATCCAATACCTTTTGCTGCTCTTGATGATTCAGATGTGATAGATTCTCTCGATACACATCGAGATGACGTTCAGCCAGTACAACCTGACGAGGCTTTTGTAATTGTTGATAAACAAAAGCTGTACGGAGAATGTCATATGTCCGTATGAGCTCATTGAGACTTTTTTCAAAAAGAGCGAGATCAAACTCTCCGCTTATTCCAAGCTCAAGCTGTGTGAAATAAGAGGAGGAATTAGGGTCTAGCATGGCATGATACAGCATGCCCTCCTGCATGGGTGTTAAAGGATATACCTTCTGAATCTTCTGCTTGCTCATATGTCCACCTCTTCGTTTGCTTAAAATATATCCATTAGCTTTTCAAGTTCATCCATCGTGAGATCTTCATCCCCTACATCACTAGGTGTCATCTGGGTTTCCTCCTGTGATACGCAATGTGAAATCAGCGCCCTCACATTCTTTTCAAGAAGATCCTTGAATTGTTCCATCGTACGTTCTTCAAATTCAAGTTGATGATAAGAAATCGTCACATGGAACATGGCTTGTTCGACGAATCCCACAATATCAAGTGCATGAGGTTTCTCTGATTCAGGACTCAGCGATTGTCCTGGATGCCACGTTGAGCGGCTTAACTCACCGCTGATCTGTTCATCAAACTGACCAAGATAGTTAAAGCTGATATCTGGCGCGAGATCAAATGAGATATCGTCCTTCATCTTGTCAGGGGTTAAATATTTTAATATGCCATAGCCGATTCCCTTGTTCGGAATGTGCCTGAGTTCCTCTTTTAAATGCTTGATCTGATAAGAAAGATCGTCTGCATGCGACATATCCAGTAACACAGGATACATACTTGTAAACCAGCCAATCGTCCGTGATACATTGATTGCAGGGAGGATGTTCTCTCTCCCGTGTCCTTCAAGATGAATAAAGTGTCTGTCTTCACCTGTCCACTCTTTCATGGACAATCCAAGTGCTGTCAGCAAAATATCATTGATGTCTGTTTGATATGCTTCATGTACATCTGTCAGCAGACTGCGTGTTTCCTCCTCAGACAATGTAAAACGAATGGTCTGTGTATGAAGCATCCGCTGATCTTCTGTCACATAATCCTTTTGAATCGGTGTAACGGAATGCGCAAGTACCTTTTTCCAATAGGCTCTTTCCGACAGCAACTCATCTGACATCGCGTATTCCGTCAGCTTCTGGGCATATTCTTGGAAAGAGTGTGTTTTTTCAGGAAGTGTCAGGATTTCCCCGCGCTTCGACTGTTCATAAAGAGCTATAAAATCTTCAAGGAAAATACGCCATGACACACCATCGATGACAAGATGATGTACAGCGAGCAGTAAATGATCCCCTTGATCCGTTCGGAAAATAGCTGGCTTTACTAAAGGTCCTTCCGCTAGCGATATACTCGCCTGCACTTCATTTGCCAGCTTTTCTACCTGCAGGATTTGCTCCGACAGTTCCCCTCGTACTTCCATTACATCAACAGCCACCAAGTTTTCTTCGATTTTTCGATGACGCTGGATCACGCGTCCTTCTTCAAGCGGATACACCATTCGCAAGGCATCGTGATGGATCATAAGCTGCTCCAACACTTGCTGAGCGATGGTTTCATCCAAACCATTTGGCGCTTGGAGCATAACCGATTGGTTCCAATGGTGCTGACTCGTAAAGTTTCGCTCAAAGAACCAGCGCTGAATCGGTGTGAAAATGACTTCCCCTTCGACAGGTGACTGGTCGGCTGTCAGTTGATCAGCTTCTTCGATATATGGGCGCAGCTCTGCAATCGTTGGGTACTGGAATAGTAGTTTCATATCGAGCTTCCAGCCCGCTTGTGTGAGTCTGCTTGCCATTTGAATGCCTTTAATCGAATCTCCGCCAAGGAAGAAGAAGTGATCGTGAATGCCGACTTGGCTCACGCCAAGTACGTCTTCCCAAATGCCGCATAGAAGCGTTTCGACTTCGTCTCTTGGCGCTTCGTAAGCCGTTTGGTTTGCTTCCATATCAGGCGCTGGCAATGCTTTCAGATCGACTTTGCCATTTGCCGTCATCGGCAGTTGGTCTAGCTTGATGATCCATGAAGGCACCATATAGTCTGGCAACGTGCGTTTTAAGCTTTCTTTTAAGTCTTCTGTTTCATTCTCCGTGATGACATATGCGGCAAGGGCGTCTTGATCGCTTGCATCTTTCACCGTTGTCACGACTGCTTCTTTGACTGAATCCAGCTCAAGAAGCTGAGCTTCAATTTCTGATAGCTCAATCCGGAAGCCTCGGATATTGACCTGATGGTCTTTTCTGCCGAGATAGATCAGCTCGCCATCCTCTGTCCATTTCACTAAGTCGCCTGTGCGATACATGCGCTCACCTGGATAAAATGGATCTGGGACAAATCGTTTATCTGTTTCCTCCGGAAGATTCCAGTACCCCCTAGCCAGTCCTTTTCCTGCGATCACAAGCTCACCCGGTACGCCTGGCGGCGAGAGGTCATATAACGAACCCATAATGTAAAAACGTGTATTGGCAATCGCTGTTCCGATTGGAAGCGTTCCTTGATCTGGATTGATAATCCCGCTTGTCGCCACGACTGTATTTTCCGTCGGACCGTAGTTATTCACGAGTTTATATGGAACAGGCTTTATCTGTTTCAGCTTATCTCCGCCTGTTAGTAAGTAACGCAGAGAATGATTGTCCATTGACATAAACTGCTCGCATAACTGGGTCGGCAGGAACGCAATGGTGATACCTTCTTGATTGAAATACGCATTGAGCTTGATCATATCGAGACGAATCGCTTCATCGATGATGTGCAGCTCTGCGCCGGCGATCCATGTCGGGAACATTTCCCAAATGGAGGCATCAAAGCCAAAGCCGGCATATTTAGCGGTTCGGTCCGCATTGGTCACTTGGAAGGCATCATTGTGCCAAAACGCTAGGTTTACAAGGGACTGGTGCTCGACCATGACACCCTTCGGCTGTCCTGTTGTTCCAGACGTGTAAATCATATAGGCGAGATCAGTCGGTTTCATATGAATCTGAATTTCTTGCGCTTCACCTTTTACGGCATCCTCTATCAATAGGACATGACCTGTGAATGAAGATGGTGCAGTCAATCCTTTTTGCATCAAAAGAACCTCTGCCCCGCAGTCTTCCAGCATGTAGGTAATGCGCTGATCCGGATAATCCGCATCGATTGGAACGAATGCCGCACCTGCCTTCAAGACGCCAAGGACAGCTGCCGTCATATTAAGGGACGGACGGGTGAGAATGCCGATGCGATCTCCTCGTTTTATGCCGTTTGAGATGAGCCTTGAAGCGACTGTATTCGCCCGACTGTTCAGTTCTTCATACGTCCAGCTTGTTCCGCAGAAGGTTGCCGCTTTTTGGTGCGGTGCTTCAAATGCTTTAGCCTCGATCAGTTTATGAATGGTTTGATCTGACGGAACGTCTAGGACAGGACCTGACCATTCACTGAGCAGTTTTTGCTGCTGCTTCGGTGATAATAGCTGCATTTGATCTAGCGATTGATCTGGCGCTGATACCATTTGTTCCAATAAATGAAGGAAAAACTCCTTCCACTTTTCAATCGAAGACTGTTGAAAGATAGAAGTATTAAAATCGAACACAAGCTCAATGTGATCAGTCGATTCGTTTCCAGTTAAGGTCAAATCAAATTTGGCGATATTTTCTTCAAATGGCTCTGGAACGATGTGAAGTCCATCCATCGTTAAATCACGGATATCCGCATTTTCCATCGAGAACACCACATCAAAGATTGGGTGACGGCTAGTGTCTCGAACCGTTTGTACTTGGTCTACCAATTCTTCAAATGGGTACAACTGATGCTCATTTGCCTCTAACACAAGTTGATGAACATTTGACGCAAATTCTGCAGCTGTCAGATGTCCTGCTGACTTTGTTCTAAGTGCCAGCGTGTTCACAAACATACCAATGACAGATTGAATATCAGGGTGAGTTCTGCCCACAATCGGTGAACCGATGATGATATCTTCTTGTCTTGATAGCTTGCTTAAAAGGGTACTGTAGCAAGTGAGTAGGACTGTATACGTCGTACTGTTGAGCGCTCTGACCATCTCATCCAATTTCGCTTTAAGCGGCCCATTGATTGTAAATGAGACGCGATCTCCTGCGAATGTTTGCACTTTTGGTCTTGGCAGGTCTTCCGGTAGTGCCAGTACAGGCAGTTCTCCTTGTAATTGCTCCAGCCAAAACGCCTCTTCAGCTTCTATTTGTGCAGCAAACGTCTCGCTTTTTGACCAAACCGCATAATCCTTATATTGAACAGGTAATTCCTCTAGTTTGTCCCCTCGATACAAGGCTGAAAGCTCCTCAATTAAAATGCCCACAGATGCACCATCTGAAATGATATGGTGCATATCAATCAGCAAATAATGAACATTTACGGAAGCAGAAACTAGACCTACTCTGAGTAGAGGCGCCTTTTCTATATCAAATGGACGGATAAAGTCATTCATCAATTCCTGTATGTCTCTTCCGTTCCCTTCGATTTCCTCAATGTCTAAGGAAATATTTGATTCAATCCGTTGAACAGGTTCATTCTGAACAAAGTCAAAGCTCGTTCTAAATGCTTCATGACGATGGACAAGCTGCTCAATCGCTTTTTTAAATCGTTTTTCATCAAAAACACCTTCTAGCTTTAAAGCAGCCGGCATATGATAGCTTTGCTCCGCATCGGTCATTTTCTCCAATACAAACAGCCTTTTCTGAGCAGATGTCACTGGATAATAGGCCGCTTCTTCTGCAACCTCCACCCGCTTGATCTCCGTTTGATCCGCTTGATCAACCGCAAAGGCAAACGCCTCTAATGTTGGAGATTCAAATAAAGACTTCAAAGTGAGCTCCACGTGCATCTCTTCATACAGCCTGTTCAGCATTTTCATGCCGCGCAGCGAATGGCCACCGCATTCAAAGAAATGATCGTCCCTGCCGATTCTCGGCACTTCAAGAACTTCCTCCCAAATGCGCGCTACGTGATGCTCTGTTTCGGTTTGAGGAGGGATGTACTCATTTACCCCCTGCTCACTTAGGTCAGGCACCGGTAAGGCGCGCCTATCTACCTTGCCGTTATTCGTCAGCGGAAGCTCGTCTAATTGCATGAAGAACGACGGCATCATATACACAGGCAGTTCACGCCCTGCTTGCTCGCGCAAATCAGTTAATGAGACGGACCCTTCGGCTGTAAAATATGCACATAATGTGTCATTTGGAGCTGCAATGACGACGGCTTCCTTCAATTGCGGATGGCGAAGCAGCTGATGCTCAATTTCTCCAAGTTCAATACGCTGACCTCGAATCTTCACTTGATGATCGATTCGTCCAATGAATTCAATCTCTCCATTTGACAGCCATCGTGCAAGATCACCCGTTTTATACATGACCTCACCAGGGCAGAAAGGATTTTCCACGAATTTTTCGCTTGTGAGCTCTGGCTGTCCATAATATCCTTTCACCAGTCCATCACCAGCGACACATAGCTCTCCTGCTACACCTGGCGGCTGCAGCTGCCCAAATTCATCTACAATATAAACAGCCGTTTGACTCACTGGCTTTCCAATTGGAATAGACAACGCATGCTTCTCAATGCGATTCACAGGATAATACGTAGTAAAGATCGTGCTTTCAGAAGGACCGTACATATGAACAAGCTTGCCTTCCCCCACCGTTTCAAGTGCAGTCATGACATGAGGCACGGAAGCTCGCTCTCCGCCAAACAGAACTTTTCTGACGTTCTTCAGGCTGTCTTTTTTCATATCGATGAGTAAGTGAAAAAGAGCTGTCGTGATCATTAAAATACTGACTTTTTCCTTCTCAATCGCTCCAGAAAGCTCATTCATGTTTAAGATATGATCCTTTGGCAGAACAATCAGTTTCGCACCGTTTAATAAAGCACCAAACACATCGAACATAAAAGCATCAAATACATAGTTTGATAGACTCATCACCGTGTCTTCATGATGAATGGTAAGATAATTTGATTGCTTCACCGTTCTCAAAATATTCCGGTGTGTCACCATATTTCCTTTAGGTTTTCCTGTTGTACCAGATGTATAGGTCAAATTCGCCAAGTCCTCTGGTAAAATACCAACATCTATAGGGCTGTCTGATTGCTGGTCAATTGCCTGATCTTCTGTTTCGATGATGGTTCCCTCGAAAGAAGCGAGTACCGAGCGATGGCGCAGCACTTGATGTGTCAATAAGAATCGCGCACCGCTGTCTGTCAAAAAGTGCTTCACGCGCTCATCAGGGAAATCAGGATCAATTGGTACATAGACGCCGCCCGCCTTAAGTACAGCTAGAACAGAGAGTACCATTTCATTAGATCGCTCAAAGAATAAGGCCGCTTTCATCCCTCTTTCAAACCCATGTTCACGCAAATAATGAGCCAGCTGGTTCACTCGGTCATTCAGTTCTTGGTAAGAAAGAATCACACCTTCACATTGGAGTGCAGACTTATGACCATGCTCCTGCACCTGTGCTTCAAACTGCGTCACAATGGTTTCTTCTGCCGGATAAGGCGTCGGTAACGGATTCCACAGATTCAGTTGAGCTTCCGCTTCCTGTTCAGACAGTAATCGATAGGATCGAATCGCTTCCTCCGGCGATTGGACCATCTGCTCCAGCAAATACATATAATGATGTAGCATTTGCTCGGCTGTACTTCGTTTAAATAGCGCCGTACTGTAATCGAGGACAAAGGATAAACCTTGATCTGACTCCATCGCTTGCAGCGTTAAATCAAACTTTGCAATATGGAAATTGGTTTCTTCAATTTCAACTTGCATCTCTCCAATATGCTGGGCTGCTCCATGATCTGGCATGAGTGTAAAAACGGTATCGAATAAAGGATGACGGCTAAAATCTCTTGGTACATTCAGCTTTTCAAGCAGCCGTTCAAATGGATATTGCTGATGCTCAAATGCATGCATCGTCTTTTCCTTAACTTGCTCGATCAACTGCGACACGGTTCCATTCGGATCAACCTCTGACCGCAAAGCAAGTGTCTGGACAAACATGCCGATCATGTCATCCAGGTCTGCATGCACACGCCCTGCCGCCGGTGTTCCAACCACGAATTCCTGTTGACCCGTGTACTTCGCAAGCAATGTATAGTAAGCAGAAAGCAGAACCGTATACAGTGTCGTGTGGTGTTTTGCCGCAAGCTCCTGCAATTGTTCCTTTAACGTTTCATCTATTTCTTTGATCACACGATCCCCTGTGAAAGACTGGACCGCTGGGCGTTGATAATCGGTCATCAGCTGTAAAGCAGGAAGATCACCCGAAAATTCCTGCAGCCAGAATGCCTCTTCTTTTTGAAAATCTTGCTGTTCTTGCCAAACAGCATAATCTTGATATTGAAGCTTCAATGGTGCTTTGACCGATCCCTCGTAAGCATCTGACAGCTCACGCAGCATTAAATCAATCGAAAGACCATCTGAGATGAGATGATGCATATCGAAAAAGAGCAGGTGCTCCTGATCATGTAATGACTTCAAGCCAATACGAAGAAGTGGTGCACACTCAAGGTCAAAAGGTCTGACAAATTGCTGCATATTTTCTTCCATCGTGCCGCCTGTCAGCTGCTCTATTTGAAATGGCACTGATGGAGCTACCTGCTGACATGGAACACCTTTCAACGTATGAAAAGAAGTACGCAGCATATCATGACGTGTGATGAGTCTTTCAAAGGCTTCAGTCAGCTTCTCTCGCTGCAATGTTCCTTTTAACCTCACAACAGCCGGCATATGGTATGCGGTGCTTTGCTCCAATTGACTCACCATATAAACGCGCTGCTGTGGAGGTGACAATGGATAGTGGTCTGCTGCCGGCGCTTTTGGTATCACCGTTTCAGAAGATGTTTCCGCTTGCTCAATGTAGGCAGCCAAAGCAGCAATGGTCTGCTGTTCAAATAAAATGGAGAGCGGCACTTCCACCTGAAAGTCTCGCTGAACATGTGTGAGTACTGTCATCGCTTTAAGTGAATGACCACCTCGCTCGAAGAAAGAATCATATACACCCATCTTCTCTTGACCAAGGATTTCTTCCCACAAACGCACAAGCTTCGTTTCGAGATCGTTTCTAGGTGCAACATATACAGCATGAACTGCTTTGTCGCCTTTTAAAGCAGCAAGTGCACGACGATCGACTTTGCCGCTGACTGTGAGTGGAAATGCATCGAGCTCTTTGAAATAGAGCGGCATCATGTAAGCTGGAAGCTGATGTTTGATAGCGGCTTGCAGCATGTCAACTGACACACCTTCTTGACGAGCTTGATAGTAAGCACTTAACGCCTTTTCCCCGTCCGCTTCATCAACCACAAGTACGACAGCTTGATCGACTCCATCTACCTGCTCCATCACTGCTTCAATTTCGCCTGTTTCTATGCGGTAACCCCTTATTTTTACTTGATCATCCATTCTGCCAAGATAATCAATGGTGCCATCCGGAAGCCATCTGACTAGATCCCCCGTTCGATACATCCGCTCGTGTGGAGAAAACGGATCTGTCGTGAATACCTTCTCCGTTAATTCAGGCTGATTCACATAGCCTCGTCCAACACCTATCCCTGCAATGCATAGCTCTCCAATAGCCCCCTGCACCTGTAATTGATCATGGTCATTTAAAATATAAAGACGGTGATGACCGAGTGGTTTTCCGATCGACACATAACGCTGCTGTTCAGATGATTCGCGCAGCTCACTTAGTTCCAGACGATGAACCGCCGCATCGACACACGTCTCAGTCGGACCATACACATTCCACAAAGTAAAATCAGGCTCACTCATACGAAGCGCTTCGATAAGAGAGTGTGCTGCTTTCGCAGGCAATGCTTCTCCCCCAATCAACATGTGTGTCAATGACAGCCCGTCCAAATCCGCTGCAAGTAAAAGCTGCACATGCGCCGGTGTTCCGTCTGCTGCTTCAATTTGATGTTTTTTATAATAAGCCGCTAATTGAACACCATTTCTCGTCGTTTCTCGCGGGATGATATGAAGCGTATGCCCAAATAAAAGAGCAGCAAAGATTTGTTTCACCGATGCATCAAAATGGAATGGTGCAAGAAGCGCCATTTGAAGCTCACTCGCCCCTTGATAAATCTCATGATGCAAGGCATGGACCAAATGATGCAGCTGAAGATGCTCAATCATGACGCCTTTCGGCTTTCCAGTCGTACCTGATGTATAAATCATGTAAGCCAAATCCTCAGGTGCCGACTGATTTACAAGCGCAGGCAGCAGACCATCATCTAATTCGATTTGCTGCTGAACGACCATTTTTTCCGAGAGGGCACGGTATGTTGAAACGAACGATTCCTCTGTTAACACAATGGAAGCACCAGAATCCTCCACAATATATTGAATGCGCTCCTCAGGTAATGCCGGATCAATCGGTACATACGCCCCGCCAGCCTTTAATATGCCGAAGATCGCCATCATAGCATCTGCCTTCCGATCCATTAGGACAGCAACAGGCACATCACGCGAGACACCTTTCATTTGTAAAAACCGCGCCAGCTTTTCTGCCTTTTGATACAGCTCTCCATAAGTAAATGCTCCATTTTCCGCTACAACGGCTGTCCGCTCTGCATACTTATTTGCTGTCTCATCAAACATGTGGTGAACCGGTTTTTCAGCTGGTTTTTCAAACGGGATTCTCTCAGATAGTTGCAGCAGTTCCTTTTGTTCATCTGATGGAAGTAAAGGAAGTGTCCCGATCAGCTGGTCAGGCTGAGAGACCGCCGCCTCTAGTATGATCAAAAATCGATCAAACATCTTACTGATTTCTTCTTCGGTGAATACATCTGTACGGTAGTCCAAATCAATGGTCAATGTATCTGTATCCCAGCGGTCCTTTACATGGATTGAAATATCATTCATTCCGCTCCCGCTAAAAATCGGTTCAGTAATAAAAGACAGATTCTCTTTTTTCTGCCACTGCATGACCTGGTATTCTAAAGAAATATCAAAAAGGCGCCCTGTAAACCCTTCTCTTTCTCGCAAATCATTCATGAGGAGATTGTAAGGGTACTTTTGGTGACGCAAGATCTTCATTTGATCCGCCATGACCTGTTTTACGAAATCAAGAAATGTTTGCGACCCATGAACAGATGCACGCATTGGAATCGTCGAAACAAACATACCAATCATCTTTTTTTCTTTGGCATTCGTTCGGTTGCCCATAAAGGTTCCAAGAACAACATCCTCCATGCCGCTAAAACGATGTAAATATACATAAACAGTGGACATAAACATCGAGAGCATACTGACTTTCTGCTCTTCACAAAAAGCACGAAGTTTCTCCTTCAAAGAATCTGGAATATCCCCCGAAAATCGCTGCGCATGTAAACTCATCTCGTATCCCTTATGCGGTTTTAAAGAAGCGAAATCTGGAATATTGGCAAATTGCTCATTCCAAAAGGCTTGGTCTTTTTGAAATCGTTTAGAAGTTTCATAGCTTTGCTCACTCATGATGTGATCAACGAAGGAAATCTCCTCAACCGGTGAGATGTCTACCCCGTGCAGCATGTTCTGGTATAAGTCGATAATGCGATTTCCCATCAAGATAATCGAGATACCATCCGCCACAATATGATGTGCTTTACAGAACAGCCAGCACTCTTGATCACTGATTTGAAAGACCGTAAATTCAATCAAGGGGCTGTCAATTAACGGCATTGGCTCACGGATTTGCTCATTCGCCCAAGCCCTCACTTCTTCTTCACTCCAGCCCTTCTCCATGCGAATCGGCTGTTCTTCATAAGGCTTCATATATTGAACAGGCTCCTCCTGCTCATGTCGATACACCAGCCTCAAACGAAGGGAGTCAGTTTGGCGAATGTACGCTTGAAGCACGTCAACGACTAAAGATGGATCTAAACCTGATACCGATCTCAATCTGGCGAATCCACCCAAATTAGAAATACTTGTACCTGGATAAAATCTTTCCGTGTAGAATACTCGCTTTTGCGCATGTGTTAAGGGGTAATAAACTGTATTCATTCTTATCCTCCGCCTCTTCTATGTTTTCTCCACCAATGTGACACCCTGCACCCTCTATATCAAAAGAACCAAGTCTATTTGATTAAATAGACGAAATACGGAAAGAAGCCCACCCCGAATAAAACGGAGGGACTCCCATTTTGATTCGGTAACCTGCCGACCATAGTAAAAAAGCAACTTTTACCTTAGGACATGGCTTTGCGTCTCTACGTTTCCATAGATTTGCCTTTTTCTTCTTTTCTTTTTAAATATTTTCTATTTACGTCCACTTTATATGAAATTATTGTTTTTTTCACCGAAAAATGGGTGTAAAGATTCATGCGTTATACCGAATGAATCACATGATAATTTACGATATTTACCGAAAATAACTAATAATAGTTGCGTTCAACCGAAAATAATCGACTAAATACCGCAAAAATTTCATGTTTCCCCTTAAAATTTGCAAATATGACCGAAAATGCAGGATAGAGGTCTCCTTTCATTCTCCAAAATTTCTTAAATCTTAAGAACTATATTCCCTGAAAAATTGAAAATATTTACCGTAAAAACAACACAAAAAGAGCTGCCATTTCAAATGACAGCTCCCTTGTTTCTTCATTATATTTACATCACCTTAGACAGGCCAATCGTTTTCTCAATGATGAGCAACGCAATGATAGAAATGATAATAAATATGACAGATATCGCATTGACACTCGGATCAAAGGTTTGCTCAATGTAATTAAACGTCCTGATGGGAATCGTAATGGTTTGGGGAGAGGAAACGAACAAACTGATCGATATTTCCCCAAATGACGTCACAGCTGAAAACACTCCGCCTGCAATAATTCCTGGCTTAATCAAAGGCAGCGTCACTCGAAAGAATGTGCGAATGGGTCCTGCGCCAAGATTCATTGAAGCTAGCTCAAGCTGCGGGTCCAAATTCGAGACACTGACGCCTACTGTTCGAACCACATAGGGAAAGCCAATAATGACGTGACCTATGACAAGCGCCCACAAAGATCCCGTAAACCCCATAGCCGTAAACAAATAAAGCATGGCAATCCCCAACACTACCTGAGGAATCATAAGTGGTGACAAAATGAAGGCTTGGATGGCCTCCTTTCCCTTAAAGGTAAGCCTTGCTAAAGCATACGAAGCCATCGTGCCTAAAAGAACCGTGAGCGGCGTTACGATGAATAGCAAAATCACACTGATACGCAGAGACTCCATCCATTCTGGATTCGACACGACCTCTTGAAACCAACGAACGGAGAACGAAGTCGGCGGAAATTCAGGAAAGGCATTTGGACTAAAAGCAGATAAGACGATGACAAGAACAGGTATGGTTAAAAAGAGATAAACCAATGACCCAGCAGTCCAAATCAGGATTGAAAGCAAACGGTCACCTAATGATTTTTTACGCATGCATCCTCGCCTCCCAACGCTTCAATAGATAGCTTAATAAACTGACCACCACAAGCACACAAACCAATAACGTAAAGGACATCGCTGCAGCAAGAGGCAAGTTATACACCTGCATGACCTGCTGATAAATAGACAGCGGCAGCAGAGGCTGCATCCTTCCGCCGACTAACAGCGGGGTGATATAGCTCCCAGCCGCCAGTGAAAAGACAATAATAGCTCCAGTCACCATACCTGGAATGGTCAGTGGAAAGGTCACATGAAAGAAGGTTCGAATACGTCCAGCTCCTAGACTCATAGAAGCCGGTCGTAAATGACGATCCATATCGGTTAAGCTCGTCGCGATAGGCAGCACTGCAAAAGGCAGCATGACCTGAACATAAGCAATAATCACCGCATTCATATTCCACAGCATAGAGAGCGGCTTCTCAATCACATGTAAATCTAATAACATGCCATTGATCAGACCATTTTGCGAAAGAAGGACAATCCATGCAAACGTCCGAATCACAACACTTGTCAAAAGCGGCGAGACAAGTAAGATATAGAAAAATGCCCGCAGACGCGGATGAGGTGCCTTGACGAGCACGTATGCTGCGGGGTATGCCATCAATAAACAAATTACCGTTGTCTGCAAGGCTACCCACACTGTACTTCCAATCGCCTTCACATACGCATCTGTCGTGAACACATGAATATATTGAGAAAAGCTGTACGTTTGTAATGTATTCATCATTGAATCCACATCGCGAAAACTGAGGACGAACATCATCACAAGCGGCGCTAGAAGAAATACAACAAGAAACAAACACGCAGGCAGCAGCATGAACCAATGAAATCGCTGATTCTTTTTCTTGATACGCATCACGTGTGCACCTTCGAATCTAGGAAAACAATATCTTCAGGCTGCCAATTGATATGAATAGCTTCTCCAGCTTTCGGCAGTTCAGGAAATGCTGCATCAGAAGCATGGACAATCATTTCACCGCTATCGAGCCCCACCACCAAACGTAATGAGTGACCAATATAACTGACATCTGCCAGCACGCCTGATACATGGTTGGGCTGAACGTTTTCCCACTCAGAAGATATGCTGATTCTTTCTGGACGGAGCATGAGTAAATGATTCCCCTTCTTCTCTTGGTGTGCCGCAGCCTTTAACTCAACATGCTGCCCGTTTGACTGGGTTAAATGAGGAACGATAAATGCAGCTTTAGCTTCATCATATACTGCTTCAAATAGGTTCACCTGTCCGATAAATTCAGCAACAAATCGATTGTTTGGCTGGCGATACACCTCTAAAGGCGTCCCAATCTGCTGGATTCTTCCCTCACCTAAAATCCCAATCCGATCAGAAAGGCTTAATGCTTCCTCTTGGTCATGGGTCACGAGGATGGTTGTAATTCCGACATTCCTTTGAATATTTCGAAGCTCTGTCTGCATATTCTTTCTAAGTTTTGCATCTAGGTTACTGAGCGGTTCATCAAGAAGAAGAACAGACGGCTGAATCGCAAGCGCCCTTGCAATCGCTACCCGCTGCTGCTGTCCACCACTTAATTGATGCGGCATACGTTTCGCAAACGCCTCTAATTGCACAAGAGACAAATATTCCATTACTTTCTCTTTGATTTCTGCCTTCTTTTTCTTTTGAACCTTTAACCCGTACGCCACATTATCAAATACGGTCAGATGCGGAAAGAGTGCATAGCTTTGAAAGACCATACCCGTTTTTCTTTGATAAGGCGGTAAAGTCGTCACATCCTGATCACCAATATAGACGACACCTTTTGTTGGCTCTAAAAAACCGCCAATGATGTTTAATAACGTTGATTTTCCGCAGCCGCTAGGGCCAAGAAGGGAGAAAAACTCTCCCTCATTCACCGTAAGACTGACATCGTTAAGAGCAATCTGCTCGCCGAAATGCTGGCTGATATGTTCTAAATGGATTCCACTCATGCGATCACCTATTTTCCTCCGCCTAATACTTCGTTCCATCGATTTGTCCAATTGCCAAGCTCTGAAGTTGCTGTTTCGTAATCTACCCAAGTCAGCTTGCTATAATAATTCTCTCCAACCTTGACCTTCCCCTTAATTTTGTCACCGTATTTCACATCAGAATTCGACATGCCATAATAAGATTTTTCCGAGAAAGCCTCCTGAGCTTCTTTTCCACTTAAATAGTTTAATAGTTTGTAAGCCGCTTCTTCATGCTGACTTCCCTTCGTTAAAGCCCAGCTCGCAACAGCTGCAACAGCGCCTTCTTTCGGATATGAGAAACCAATATCCATTCCTTCTTCTTCAAGTGCAAATACTCGTCCATCCCAATATGGAACTGCTGCCACGTCACCACGTTCTAACAAGGTTTGAATAGACCCTGGATTATCTGGAAAAGCAGCTACATGTCCTTTTAATTGTGAAAGGCTTTTAAAGGCTTTATCAATATCCTTAGGATTTGATTCTGTCCCCCCTTGAGCATGGACAAGCGCAGAGAAAAATTGCAAACCAGCTGAATAAGTCGGAGATGATATCGCCACCTTCCCTTTTAGCTGACTGCTCCATAGGTCTGTCCAGCTGTTTGGTTCCTGCTTCACAAGATCTTTTCGATAAGCAATTCCTAGCTGCCCCATGCTAAAGCCTGCTGCATATTGTTTCCCATCAATAGTGAGCTTCTTTTGGACAGAACGGTAAAGTTTTTTGACATTCGGTGCTTGCTCTTCGTCAATCGGCGCAAGAACATTTGCTGCAATGCCTCTTTGAATCGTATCAGGCTGTAAAATAAGCAGGTCATACGGTGGATTTTTTCCATTGGACGCTTTTAATTTCGTAAACCATTCAGAATCCGCTCCAGAGACGGTTTGGACTTTAATTCCCGTATCTTTTTCAAACTTTTCGAGGATTGGTTTGATATTCTTTTCCCAATCGCCTCCGTATACGCCAACGATCACAGTCTGCTGCTGTTTACCTTGATCCTGTCCATTTCCACCGCAAGCTGTCAGCAGTAGAATCATTGATAGTACACCTGCAAAAATAGTGATTAATCTTCTTTTCATGATTGATTTCCCCCTTTTTGTCCATCCATATGACGAAGTGCTTGAATAATATCTTTCTTTGTTAACGGCTCATCTCTATGACTGAAATGTTGATGAACTGCATGTTTATAATGCGTACGTTCATTAGCTGGGTAAGAACGCAGCTGCACGGCAAGCTCGCTGCTGGCTTCATCCGTCCATACTTTCTCATAAGCTTCTCTGTGTTCTCCGAAATCCCACATGATATCAGCAGGATGATCAACCTTTTCACGAAGCTTATTCGTTTGCTTTTCATCAATCTTCCATTCATTTTGGTCTAGATACACTTTAACGCCATATTGCTGCAGCGCTCTTTCTTCACTTAATAGACCTGCTTCCACTTCCTGAAGGACTTTTTCTTTATTTCTAGCAAATGGATTTCCCCAGCCGCCTCCACTTGGTGATATTAATTGCACAATATCGCCTTTTTCAAGACGCAGAACATCTATTTTTGGCTGGTCTTGTTTTTCACCTTTTGCTGTGATCAGCTTGACCTCACCAACAGCTCCTGCTCGGCCGCCCATTAACCCCCAAGGCTGAAACTTCATTCGTTCCATTCCTCGTGCGGTCACCATAGATTCAGGCTTGATCATTTCAAATTCCAAACCAATCGCATGTCCACCTCTGTTTTCTCCTGCCCCGCCTGTGTTCGGCAAAAGCTCATATCGGTGAACATGAATATCAATATGCTGTTCTAAACTCTCAATGGGTGTATTTTTCAAAAAGCCAGATGAATGATCAATGCCATCTACTCCATCCGTTCCATTTTGAGCACCGCCGCCTCCGCCTAATGGTTCGACAACAGACATTTTCCTGCCACCTGTTTGATCATCAGGAACAGAGAGAACAACAATAGCAGATTGACCTGCACCTGCTGCCGGCACTGCTTCAGGTAACAGCTTACCAATGGCGCCTAGCACGACATTATACAGCCTCATCGTAATCGAATGCCGAATACCAACAGAGGCCGGGTATTCTGGATGCACCAGCGTCCCTTTAGGTGAAATCACTTCAATCGGATATGTTATTCCGCCATTAATCGGTATAAAGGGATCTTTACTAATAATGTAATTAATCAACCCTTGATATAGGAAGGAATGCTTCTGACCATTAGTGACAAGGTTAAAAGCTGTTTTCACTTGCGGGTCACACTCAGAGAAATCCAGCGTCAGCCGCTTTCCTTTCACCGTTAACTTGATTTTCAATCGGATCGGCACATCCGAGATCATATCATCATCTAAATAATCAGCGAATTCACTCGTTCCATCCGGAATGGCTTCAATGACCTTTCCTGCACGAATCTCAGCTTGCTTCAGCAGGTCCATCATTCCTTGTTTCACTTCATTTTTTCCAAATTTGCCGATCATTTCTTTTAACCGAATTTCTGCTGTATTTACTGCAGCAATCATCGCATTGATATCCCCATCATTTAAATGACTGGCTCGGCTGTTGGCTCTTAAAAAGGTACGAACGACCTGATTCTCTTTCCCGCCTTCATAAATTTTCACTGGCGGGATTCTTAATCCTTCTTGATGGACATCTGTTGCTGTCGGTGAAATACTCGAGGGCACAAGTCCGCCCACATCACTCACATGAACAAAAGACCAAGCATAGCTGACAATTTCACCATCTACGAAAATTGGCTTAATGATATGGACATCCGGCAGGTGAGTCGCTAAACCATCTGTCGTATAAGGGTCATTTGTGATGATAATATCTCCCGGCTGCATCGCCCCGCTCTCTTCAATCGCTTTTTTAAGACTCAGCCCTAAAAAGATCGTTACACCCACTGTCTTCGGATAAACAAAGAAATCTCCAGAAGGCGTGGCTAACGCTGTCGCAAAGTCAGCTGATTCTTTGACGAAAGTCGTAAAAGACGTCCGCTCAATGACATGTCCCATGCCAGACGCAATTGCATTAAAATAACTGCGCATCATCTCAAGCTTTGCTGGATCAGTTCTCATGTAAAGCCGCCTCCCTTGAAATCACCAAGTTCCCTGATTGATCAATGCTGCCTGTCCAATTTGGCAGAATCAATGTTGTCGTATCATCCTGCTCAATAATGGCAGGTCCATTGATGACAGAACCTACTGACAAAGTATCTCTGTAATAAATAGCTGCTTCATGTTCTTTTTCTTCTATAAAGATTCGCCTGTATTCATATGGCTTCAAAGATTGTCCGCTGCTTTCATGAACAGGTGTGAAAGGCAGCGGCGGCGTCTCGCCTATGACTCGAACTCGTAAATGAGTAAACTCGATGTCCGCCTGATCATCTCTATGACCATATTGACGCTGATGCAGTTTGTGAAAGGCTTCAATGAGTTGATGGATATCTTGTTCTTGCTTCAGCCATTCAGCTGATAGTGGTAATTCAATCTCAAAGGCTTGTCCTTGATAACGTGCGTCTGCCAATAATAGAATGGATGTCTGTTTAATATGCTGAATGTTCTGCTGACTGAACCAATCAGCCGCTTTTCGCGAAAGCATCTCATAATCTTGTTTTAGTTGATCTATCGAGTAGTCTTGTAAGCATATTTTCTTCGACAGCACCGCATCATGAATAAAATCAGCGGTCAGAGCACCTAATGCACATAATGTTCCTGGACCTGGAGGAACGACCACGTTTTTCGCATGGATTTCTCGCGCAAGGAAATTCGCCACAACCGGTCCTGCTCCGCCAAACGCTAGTAAACTAAAATCTCTTGGGTCAAACCCCTGCTGCTCCATGACATTGCTTAATTCTGTGTACATATTGGCGACAGCTACTTGAATCAGCTGGTCAGCCGCTTCTTCTACCGTTTTGTTGAGCTGGTCAGCAATTGGCTGAAAGGCCTTTTCCGCCGCGGACAGCTGTAGGTGTAAATGTCCTCCGGCAAAACGCTCTTGATTGAGATAACCGCATATGAGGAACGCATCAGTTAAGGCGGCTTTCTTTCCCTTACCATACGAAGCTGGTCCCGGCTGTGAGCCAACTGATTCTGGTCCTGCTTTGAGAAGCCCGCCCTGATCAATCCACGCGACAGAACCTCCGCCTGCCCCTATTGAATACATCGCAACAGATGGAAGAATGATAGGAAAACCTGAAAGCTGATTAGACTGAGCCATTGTAGGCTGCCCCTTTTGAATAATGGAGATATCTGCACTCGTCCCCCCTACATCAAAAGTGATCAGGTTGGATTCGTTTGCAGAGGCTGCGATTCTTGCCGCACCAATGACACCAGCTGCTGGACCAGAAAAAAGTGTTTTAACAGGTGAGGTTGCTGCACTTTCTGCATCCATTAAACCACCATTTGATTGTGTAATGTATGGAGAAATTGGTACACCTTCTTCCTTCAAACGGCTTTTCAATGTTTGTAAATACTGTTTTACCTTTGGTTGAATGTACAAATTGACAACAGACATCACAGTACGCTCGTATTCTCTCATTTGAGGCCATAATTCAGATGAAGTAAGAACTTCTAATTGCGGATAATGGTGTTTGATATAGGCTTTTGCCTGTAATTCATGAACTGGATTTTGATAACTATGTAAAAAAGAAATGACAATACCTGCTAGCCTTTTAGACATGACCTGCTGGACAGCATGATCTAATTGCTGCAGATGGAGAGGTTTTTTGATCGTACCATCGTGTATCAACCTTTCAGAGATTGGGTATACATGCTTTCGTGGTATCAATGGTTCCGGCAAACGAGAATTGAAGTCATAAGGAATGGGTAATCGTAAACGTTGTAGTGATAATATGTCTTGAAAGCCTTCCGTCACAAAAAGGGCTAAATCTGCTCCTTTCCGCTGCAATAATGTATTAAGACCGATTGTCATTCCGTGTACGAGATATTGGATTTTAGATAAATCAACACCCCTGTCTTTTAGAAGTTTTAGCCCATTGATAATTCCCTGGGCTGGGTCGTCAGTCACTGTGGGTGTTTTGAGTTCAGTCAGCGCCCCTGTTGCTTCATTCATCAGCGATAAATCAGTAAATGTTCCTCCTATGTCTATACCAAGCCGATAAGAGACATCCGCCATTTGTACTCCCCTCCTGCAATGTAAATAGAATCATATTTTGATAAATTACGACATTTTTTGATATTTGACTCCATATTATTAAAGCATATCGGTCTAGTCAATTTTATTTTTTAAAAATTTCTGTGTGTTAAATTCTTGAAATTAGCCCAAAAAGCAGTGATAAAGCCATTTTGATAAAGCATAATCTTTTTTTGACCAGCAAAATTAAAATTTTTATGAATTTTTACAAATATAAAAAGCAAGAAAACGGATAAAAACCGTTTTTCGAACTTTAAAAGGCGTTTTTTCAAAACCAGGAGAAATTGGTAAGTAATTCTGCTATACTTCTGTTTACAAAATACGCAAACAAGAAAGAGAGCTAGCATCTATGAAACTTCTTAAAATCATTCTCTTGCTTTTACTAATCGTCGTTGGTGTAACAACAGGCTATATTCAGCTGGAGCAAAGTAAACAAGAGACGACGAATTCATCTTATGACAAAACCATTCACTTCCCATCAGATCGTTACCCAGAAACCGCGAAGCACATAGAAGAGGCAATTGATGAAGGCCATTCATCCGTATGTACGATTGACCGTAAACATAGCGATGAACAGAGAGACCAATCACTTCATGGCATCCCAACAAAGCGCGGGTATGATCGGGACGAATGGCCGATGGCGATGTGTAAGGAAGGAGGAACAGGAGCTTCTGTCAAATATATCAGTCCTTCAGATAATAGGGGAGCAGGCTCATGGGTCGGTCATCAATTATCGGATGATCCTGACGGCACAAGAATACAATTTATCATCGATTAACGCCATTTCCTTTTTCTATCTAAAAAAATTTTCTCGTAACTGCATACAGGTATTTCAAACATTTTTTTCATGCCGATAATCCTTAAGGAGGTTTAACCTACCTTATACCTAAAGGAGTCAAAAAGCATGAAAAAAAAGGGAAAACTGAGGCTTGGTGCCAAAATTTTGCTGATCTTTTTAAGTGTCCTCATCATCTTTTCAGCAGTTGTTGGTTATGTGGTGAATCGTGAAATGACAGAAAACATCAAGCACATGGCCACTGAAAAAGCAAAAAGTGATTTAAAGCTAGGCTATGCCTACCTAGATGAAAAAGTGGCAGGCTCATGGCAGATAAAAGATGGCAAGCTTTATAAAGGGGATACCCAAATCAATGATCATGATACATTGGTTGACCAATTAGCTGAATATACCGATGATACCATCACAATTTTCCAAGGGAATACCCGTGTCGCGACGAATGTCATGTTAAACGGAAAACGAGCTGTCGGTACAGAAGTCTCACCTGAAGTGAAGGCCACTGTATTAGATAAAGGAGAAAACTATTACGGCACAGCAAATGTTGCCGGGAAAGACTATCAAACGGCTTATATGCCGATCAAAAATGAAGCAGGCAAAACGATTGGTATTTTTTATACGGGCGCCAATCAAAGCATGATTTCACAAATGCTTCAGTCATTCTATATTCAATTTGTCATTGTTCTGTTGTTAAGTTTAATTGTTGCAGTTATCATTATTTCTATTTTCACAAAGCGGTTTCAGTCACGCCTCAAGTGCATAGCTTCTGCCATTAAAAGTGCAGGCGAAGGAAATTTAACCATCAATGTGTCGGATACGGCAGGCGATGAACTGTCTGACCTGGCTGGTCATTTCAATAAGATGCGGGAAAAATTAAATCAAACCATTCTTAATGTCATGAACACATCTGAATTAGTGGCCACCTCATCTGAGCAGCTTTCAGTTAGCGCAGAAGAAACAAGTGCAGCATCAGAAAAAATCACCCACAGTATTCAAGAAGTAGCTCAATCATCAGAAGAACAATCAGCTCAAATGACAACAAGTGAGCACACGATGATTCAAGTATCTAACGAGCTGGCAAACATCACGGAAAATGCGGAACAAATGGCTTCAAGAAGTCAATTTGCACAAGAAATGGCCCTAAAAGGTGTACAGAATATTGGGGAAGTAAACTCACAAATGACATCTATTGCAAAATCAATCGAGGAAAATGGGACAGCCGTTCAAGCATTAGAAACACGTTCAGCTGAAATTGATCATATTTCCAATGTTATTACAGACATCGCTAATCAGACAAACCTGCTTGCTCTTAACGCAGCAATTGAAGCAGCACGAGCAGGCGAGCATGGAAAAGGTTTTGCGGTTGTCGCAGACGAAGTGAGAAAGCTCGCTGAAGAATCTCAAGCATCATCAAATATGATTTCCCATCTCATTTCTGAAATCCAAAAAGAGATGACTCATTCGACGAATGCCATCAAACGAGTAAAAGAGGAAGCGGCTCAAGGGACTGTACTTATTTCTCATACAGAAGAATCATTTATTGATATTCAACAGTCAATGAGAGAAATGGCAGATGGCATCAAACATTTATCTAGTGCATCACAAAAAATCGCAGCTTATACAAACGATGCGAAACAATCCTTTGCCACTATCACAGAAGGCGTTATACTAACGAGTGAACATTCACAGCAAGTAGCCGGTTTAACAGAAGAACAATTTGCCGCAATGGAAGAAGTAACAGCATCATCAGAAGCTCTTGCCCATTTAGCAGGAGATTTAAAAGCAATGGTTTCGCAATTTCACATCTAGATTCCTCAAATAGAAGCGCAAGACGGCGACAATCGTCTTGCTGCCTAACATTCTCTTCAAGAATCATTCTTTCAACCATTCACATTCCAACGAAAATCTATGTATAAAGGAGTTTTTTAAATGAATAAGTTAAACCAAGCCTATTCCCTATCTATCTCTTATCACCAAATCACCGTATACACCGGAAGCAAAACACCACCTGTGATTGATTGGTCAGATGATGACATTCTTCAAGGATTCGCCATGGGAGATCAGGGTGTGTCCTTTGAAGGGGTCAACAACGGAAAAGCATCTGTTACCGTAACTTTAAATAGCGATATGCCCCCAGCCTCGGCTGACAGAATAGTTACAGTGCCTTTTACGCATGCAAGCGATCAAGTTTATATCACAAGCGTCATGGCTCAGGTGCTGTCTTTCCCTATTCCAAAGGGAGACTATCAGCTCACCTGCTATACCTCACAGCAGCCTGATCAAGACCTTTATCATATAAATTTCCAAACTGTGTAGATCACGACTGATCGTACAAATCAAGCCACTTTTCCGCAAAGTCTACTGATTCTCTCACCGGCAATAAATATGAACTGGCAAGTCCGATTTGACCGTGATCATGAGTGCCTCCTGATTGTAGAAAATCACGACCGATCTGCTCAAATAGTTCTTCTCTTGTGATAATATCTTGGTACTCTTTCCATACCCTCCATCCATTTTCTAAGATGGGAGCTCCTCTTGTCATGAGGTCTTGCTGAGGGATGCGATATTCAGCAAGATGGAAAGCTGTCAGGCTCTCAAATGACGTACCAATCAGCAGCACCTGAGCCTGAAGATCATACATGCGGGCTAGAGGCGAATGTTCTCCTAATCCAAAAGAAAGTGCGTGGTGTTTCAGAAGCTCATGTTTCCTTTTGCCCCAGGCTGTGAATGAAAAATGAGGATGATTGCTTCTCGCCACGCCTGGGTATTTCCAAAACGTTTCCGCTACCTTTCCCATTGCTGTTGGCGTCGTGTATGCTGGATCAAATGCAGGCATCGTCTCTTTGATCGATTTCCACCACGAAAAAGGAACAGGCGGATTGATCCAATCAGCGGGATCAGAAAGCTCTAACGTTTGTGCCGGCATTATCAGTGTCCCCTCTTCTGATAAGGTTTCCATCAATGCTTGTATGAGGGCAACAGCGCCTCCGTTTACCCAGCCGATAGATGATAAAGATGAGTGAACACATAAAATCATGCCTTTTTTCACACCAAGTTGAACCAAGTCTGCTTTGATTCTTTCCTTTGTCATCGGTTCAGCTTGATTTTTGATTAATTTTTTCATCGTTCCTTTTCCTCCTGCGTCTCTTCTATTACTGATGAATGAGACGTTTAACCGCAATAGACAGTTTATAATTTGCGTAATTTGTCAGCTCCGTTAAAAACAGATCCAGTTCATCATGACTGGAAAAATGGCCTTCAGCCATATAACAGCCCTCACCACTTATTTTAAACAAGTTCTTGATCTCTTCCTGTTGGTCGAGAAACGACAGAAGTGGTTCGTGATGAGGACTGCGGGTATAGAGCTGCATAAATGTTTGGATGGTCTTTTGAGTCCGCCAGTCAATCGAAATGGTATATGCTTCAATCACACCCTCTTCTTCAAGCTTTAACACACGATTTGCAACAGCTTGACCGGTTAAATGAACTTTTTCACCTAGCGCTTTCATGGTCAATCGACTGTTTTTAGAGAGCTCTTTTAATATATCCATATCGGTTTGGTCTAACATTGACTCACCTCTTTCAAAAATCAAGTCCTTCTGCTGAAAGACTTTCATTACCCTCTGTCATATGGAACTCTTTTAATATACTGTAAACTTAATCAGAAAAAAAGGAGGCCTTTTCATGAAAATCACGCTCATTCGGAATGCTACTTTATACCTTCAATATGGTCAGGCAACTTTCTTCATTGATCCCTTTTTAGCAACAAAAGGAACATATCCACCGTTTCCTCATACAGCCAATCAACATTTGAACAATCCTATTGTTGATCTGCCTGTAAACATTGACTTAGACAACATGTTACACCCAGATGCTGTCTTACTCACTCATTTGCACGTGGATCACTTTGATGACGGAGCAAAACAAAAATTAGCTCAAGACCAGCCCATTTATACGCAATCGGAGAATGACAAAAAAGAAGTTGAAGAAGCCGGTTTCCAGCATGTCACATGCATTGAAGATGAAATAGACATTTGCGGTGTTCATATTAAGCGGACAGGTGGACAGCATGGGACAGGAGAAACTGCGAAGCGGATGGGACAGGTCAGCGGTTTTGTTTTCTCTCACCCTGATGAACCTACCCTTTACATTGCAGGTGATACCATTTGGTGTGATGAGCCGAAGGAGGTTGTCAATACATGCAAGCCAGATGTCATTGTGGTTAATAGCGGAGCTGCTCAATTTTTAGAAGGCGATCCGATTACCATGACGAAGGAAGATATTTTAGACGTTCACCGTTCTCAGCCAAAAGCACAAATTGTCGCTTGTCACCTTGAGGCAGTGAACCATTGCTTGCTAACAAGAGCTTCTTTACAAGCTTACATTCAGGAGCATCAAGCAGAACAAGCCATTTTTGTCCCTAAAGATGGTGAAAGTCTCCCCTTCTGAATAGATTCATAAACAATAAAAAACCGGCACCTCGCTGCCGGTTTCATCATTATGGTCGATGGTGCTGTGGTTTTTTCAGCAATGGAACAAATCCGTTATTTTTCAAATGATTGTAATGCTCATCCATTCGTTTGGTAATATGTGTACCTTGTTCCTTTGTTAACACACCATATTGAACGTATTTCTCAATCACTTTTTTTCGTTTAGAAAGAATTTGCTGCTCAAGCATTTCAATTTGTTTTTGTTGTTCTGTCGTTAATTTTACTTGATGCGTTACTGGACGCTTTTCCATTTGGGGTGTTTCACCATGAGCTGTTTCCATATAAAAACCAGACAACAGCATCATCGATAATATGATTAAGCCACTTACTTTTTTCATCATTGTTATTCCCTCCTTTATTCGCAATTATTTTGTACGCACTTTCCTTTTTTATACATTATTTCACCACGCAAATTTCACATAATATTCTTACTTTTTCGCTTTTCTTCTGAAAACGTTGTCCTAACAGAAAAAGCGTGCTATGTTTTGTTTTGTATAAAAAATAGAGGAGGATTCTTAAATGAGTCGTTTTTATCATAGAAAATCGATATGGTTGATGCTTGTTGTGTCTGCTTTCATACTTGTCATCTCTGCTTGCAGTCAATCAAGCTCTTCTCAGTCTGGAGATTCAAAGTGGGATGAGATTCAAAAGAAAGGGAAAATCGTAGTTGCTACTTCAGGCACCCTTTATCCAACGTCATATCATGATACATCTAATGGCAAGGATCAATTGACTGGTTATGAAGTGGAAGTGGTCAAAGAAGCGTTTAAACGCCTTGATGTGAAAGTAGAATTTAAAGAAATGGGCTATGATGGCATGCTGAGCGCCATTAATTCTGGTCAAGTGGATGCCGCTGCAAACGACATTGACATCACAGATGACAGAAAAGATAAGTTTGCCTTTTCAACTCCTTATAAATATTCCTATGGCACGGCGATCGTACGAAAAGATGATTTGTCTGGCATTAAGACGTTAAAAGATTTAAAAGGAAAGAAAGCAGCTGGAGCTGCCACAACGATTTACATGGATGTCGCTCGCAAGTACGGTGCGAAGGAAGTCATTTATGATAATGCGACAAACGAGCAATACTTAAAGGATGTCGCTAATGGTCGTACAGATGTCATTCTAAATGATTATTACTTGCAGACACTAGCTCTTGCTGCATTCCCGAAACTAAATATTACGATTCACCCTGACTTAAAATACATGCCAAACGAACAAGGTTTTGTGATGAAGAAAGACAACACAGAGCTTCAAAAAGAATTAAATCGTGTCTTAAAAGACATGAAAAAAGACGGAACCATGAAAAAGATTTCCGAAAAATTCTTTAATCATGCAGACGTCTCAAAGAAAATAGATGCTGATGTCGAAGATGTCGACATTTCTAAATAAGGAGCCGCAATCGTGGGAGATATTCATTTAGAATATATATTTAATCCTGCACTGGCAAAGGCGTCATTTCCATTTGTCATGAAAGGCATCTGGCTGACGCTGCTCATTTCCTTTGTGAGCATGTTTTTTGGTACAATTCTTGGCTTTTTTATTGCGCTTGCCAGAATGGCGAACACGTGGATGCTTCGCCTGCCTGCACGGTTGTATATCTCATTCATGCGAGGCGTGCCCATTCTGGTGATTTTGTTTATTCTTTATTTTGGATTCCCTTATATCGGGATTGAGTTTACAGCGGTCACCGCTGCCATTATTGGGTTCAGCTTCAATAGCGCTGCCTATATTGCAGAAATCAACCGGGCGGCCCTCTCCTCTGTTCCGAGTGGACAGGTGGAAGCTGCCAAGTCACTAGGTCTCAGCTATTGGCAAACGATGCGCGGTGTCATTTTACCTCAATCTGTCCGCATCGCACTGCCGCCTTTAACCAATGTCATGCTCGATTTAATCAAAGCCTCCTCACTGGCTGCGATGATTACTGTACCCGAGCTCTTCCAGCAAGCAAAAATTGTAGGTGGACGCGAATTCGATTATATGACCATGTATATTTTGGTCGCACTCATATACTGGGGCATTTGCAGCGTAGTCTCATTGCTTCAAGACTTTTTAGAAAAGCGCTATGCGAAATATCTGTAATAAAGGAGAGCAGATCTCATGGATCTGCTCTCTTTTGTATTTAGCTTTAATGTATCAGCCATAACCACACATATAACCCTAGTAAAGTAAGGATCAAGGTTGGGATGGTCAGGATGATTCCGGCTTTCATGTATGCACCCCAAGAAATATGGACGCCCTTTTTCTTGAGAACATGAAGCCACAACAATGTCGCCAATGAGCCGATAGGGGTCATTTTCGGACCAAGGTTGGAGCCGATGACATTGGCATAAATCAGTCCGTCTCTCATGACGCCTGCTGTATCTGTATGACCGATCGCAATCGCATCGATTAACACAGTGGGCAGATTGTTCATGACAGAGGACAGCACTGCGGCAAGCACGCCCATAAACATCGTTCCCGCAAGCAAGCCATGCGATGCGCCTTGTTCGATCCATGCCGCCAATATTTCTGTGAGACCGACATTCTTCAGTCCATATACGACGACATACATGCCAATTGAGAAAAAGACTATGGACCACGGTGCTTCTTTTATGACGCGTTTTGTCGCCACTTGCGGACTTCTTCTCGCCAGCCACAAAAAGACAAGGGCAATACCGCCCACAATGATGGAGACCGGAATCCCAATGAGTTCTCCTGCAAAATAACCGACAAGCAGACAGCCAAGCACATACCAAGACAAGCGGAACATGCGGATATCTCGAATAGCTGATGCCGGCTCTTTCGCTTGTGACAGATCGTATGTTTTTGGGATGAGCTTCCGGTAAAACACATAAAGCACTACCATGCTCGCTCCAAGCGACACAAGGTTTGGCACGAACATGTTTGCTGTATATTCTAGAAATCCAATATGAAAATAGTCGGCTGATACGATATTAACCAAGTTACTAATGACAAATGGCAAGGAGGTTGTATCTGCAATAAAGCCGCTCGCCATCACAAAAGGCAGGATCATCCGCTCATCCAGCTTTAACGCTCTCACCACAGACAAGACGATCGGGGTCAGAATCAGTGCCGCTCCATCGTTCGCAAAAAAAGCAGCCACGACAGCGCCGAGCAATGTTAAATAAATAAACATGCGGACACCGTTCCCTTTTGCGGCTTTTGCCATATGCAGTGCAGCCCATTCGAAAAACCCAATTTCATCTAAAATTAACGAAATAATAATGATGCCAATAAACGCAAATGTCGCGTTCCATACTATATGCGTCACTTCCCACACATCGCCCAGATGAACGACACCAAAGACAAGTGCAAGAATGGCGCCTCCACATGCTGACCATCCAATGGTTAAACGTCCTGGCTGCCAAATGACAAGGACGAGGGTCAGGATAAAAATCAAAATGGCCAAGGTGACTGCTCCCAAAGGTGGCCCCCCTTTCATAAAATCCTTATCTATCATACAACGTAACGCAGCAGTTGTATGCCATTTTCACATGAAAACCCGCAGGTGATCCCGGGCACCTGCGGATTCGATGACTATTGATCCTTTTTCATCAGCATCAATTCAATAAATAACTCACATCGCTGGCTGAAGTGACTTAAATCGATTGAGGTCATATCAAAGATTTGTTTCATTCGATAGTTTAATGTATTTTGATGAATAAACAACTGCTCTGCAGCAGGCTTTAGCTTGCAGTTATTCAATAAGTAGACTTCAAGCGTTTTTAAAAAAGAAGTTTGGCTGTCACGGTCTTTTTCCTTCAAACGTAACAAATCTGGATTGAAATCATTTTTCTTTTTTTGATGGCTGTAAATCGAGTCTAAGAACCGGAAAACCCCCAGATTCTCGTAATCATATGGAATCAGCTCTTGTCCCCCAACAATTTTCACAGCCTTCACGACCTCTATCGCTTCAAATCGACTTGTACTCATTTTCATGACATCTCGATACTCTCTTCCCATCCCGATATACAGCGGCGAAGGATGGGCATGCGTTTTCGATTGCAGATGAGCGATGACGTCGGCAGCAGTTGCTTTCGGTGAGTGCCGGTCTGACAAGCTGCCCAATATCACGACAATGTCGGCTTGAACGGAGTATACGTGATTCACCTTATCTTCTAGCTGCAAATACGTTCGAATGACATCCTTCACGTCTTCTGCCGTCTCACTTTTGTTATCGGCAGCATGTACGACCATGACAGTAAATACTGCCGGCAGTGGGATACTTAAATTCTCAGCCTCCCACTTCAGTTCTTCTTCTGTATAAAAATGATCATCCATGACCTTTTTGAAAAATTCTTCAATCTTGCCTTCCTTTTTCTCCAGCTGTTTCTTATTCTTATAAATCACTTTTCCCACTTGAAAGGAAGCTTCGTGCAAAAATTGCAGCTCCTCCTGAGAGAGGGAATCCTCAATGTCCTGCACCCAAATAAAGCCCACAACCTCTTGTTTATGCTTGGCGCTCACAGCCACCCGCCGATTAAACCCGAGCTCGTCATGACCGCTCACATAAAAAGGCTTTGAATCCGTGTGAAGCCGCTCGATGACCCCTGTTTTCTTTAACCAATCGACTACAGACCCCGGACATTCCTTTGAGAAAATCGTTTGCTGGTTGACTGGGTCAAACTGCTGAATGCTGTAAGAATTATAAGCAAGGAGCTGGCACTCTGTGCTTTCTAAAATGACTGGTTTTTTTAAATACCCGCTAATAAATGCAATTAACTTATCGACATCAAAAAATGTATGAAGCTTTTCTAATATCTCTTCCATCCCGATTGCTCCCTGATTAAGTAATACATTTATCATACTTCTTTCCGGACAGATTTGTATAGAAACAAGTCGTAGACAAGCAAAAAAAGCATGAACCCGTGTGCACAGGTTCATGCTTTTCCATCTTAAAACATTTCACTAATCGTTTTCGCCTGCATGTGTAGAGCTAGGTAATCTGGACCGCCTGCTTTTGAATCGGTTCCTGACATTTTGAATCCGCCAAATGGGTGGTATCCCACGATGGCTCCTGTGCAGTTACGGTTAAAGTAGAGATTACCTACATGGAACTCCTGCTTCGCACGGTTGATGTGATCACGATTATTGGTAATGACAGCACCTGTCAAACCATATTCCGTATTGTTGGCTACTTCAAGTGCCTCATCAAAGCTAGACACTTTCGAGAAGGCCAAGACTGGTCCGAAGATTTCTTCTTGCATCAAGCGAGATGTTGGCTCAAGATCTGCAAAAATGGTTGGGTGAATGAAGTATCCTTCCGAATCATCACTCGTTCCACCAGTCACTAAGCGGCCTTCCTCCTTGCCCACCTCGATATAATCCGTGATCTTGTCAAAGGACGCTTGATCAATGACAGGTCCCATGTAGACATCCGCAGAAAGAGGATTCGCTGTTGTTTTTGTTTCTGTGATTTCCTTCACTCGCTCGACCACTTGGTCATACAGCTTCTCGTGGACGACAGCCCGAGATCCAGCCGAACATTTCTGACCTGAAAAACCGAAGGCTGATGTGAAAATGGCATTAGCCGCTAATTCGACGTCTGCATCCTCATCTACAACCACTGTATCCTTACCGCCCATTTCAGCAATGACGCGCTTTAAATGCTGCTGACCTGGCTGTACTTTTGCCGCGCGTTCAAAGATACGTGTCCCTACTTCTCTTGAGCCAGTGAATGTAATCAGGCTTGTTTTCGGATGATCGACTAAGTAATCTCCGACCTCTGCTCCGCTTCCTGGTACAAAGTTCACCACACCCTTTGGAAGACCTGCTTGCTCAAGCTCTTCCACAAAACGTGCCGCAATCACAGGAGTTGCACTCGCTGGTTTTAAGACAACTGTGTTCCCTGTAACGATTGGTGCTACTGTTGTTCCTGCCATAATGGCAAACAAGAAGTTCCACGGCGGAATGACGAGCGTCACGCCAGTTGGTGTGTAAACATATTGATTGCGTTCCCCTTCGCGGCTGTTCACTGGTTTGCCTTTCGCCAGCTCCAGCATTTGACGGGCATAGTATTCAAGGAAGTCGATTGCTTCTGCTGTATCTGCATCCGCTTCGTTCCAAGGCTTACCTGCTTCTTTTACAAGAAGGGCTGAATACTCATGCTTTTTACGGCGAATGCTTGCCGCAGCACGGAATATGACGCTGGCTCTTTCTTCTGGAGACGTATAGCGCCAAGTTTCAAATACTTTCGCCGCAGCTTGAACCGCTTGCTCTGCCTCTTCTTTCCCGGCCTTTGATACGGTTCCAACGACTTCATCCTTTTTCGCTGGATTGATCGAGATAATCTGGTCTTTCGTTTCGATTCTTTCTCCATTAATCACGAGCGGATAGGTTTGACCAAGTGATTCTGTTACCTTTGCTAATGCTTGTTCAAACGCTTTGCGGTTTTCTTCCTGGCTAAAATCCGTGAATGGTTCATGTTTGTAAGGTGTTGTCATCTTTGTCACGCTCCCGTTTCAAATTATTTTCTCGTCATCCCTTTTAAAGCAAAGGCAATGTTTGCCGGCCGTTCTGCAAGACGTCTCATGTAGTAGCCATACCACTCTCGTCCATACGGGGTATAGACCCTCATTTGATAGCCCTCCTTCACAAGTGCCTGCTGCGTTTCTGACCTCATGCCATACAGCATTTGAAATTCGAACTGACTTGTCGGTATATTGTGTTTTTTCACAATATTTTTCGTAAACTCGATCATTTGATCGTCATGTGTCGCAATGGCTGTATAGTTCCCTGTGAGTAATTGCTTTTCGATCAGCTTTTGATAATTCTGATCGACGTCTTTTTTGTTTGGATACGCCACTTCAGCGGATTCCTTATAGGCACCCTTTACAAGTCTTAAAAATGGCTGAAGCTCATTTAGGTCATCAAGATCCTTTTCTGTTCTGTACAAATACGCCTGCAGGACCGTACTGACATACTCATATTGAGATTTCATCTCTTTAAAAATGTCCAGCGTTTTTTGACAGCGCTGTTCATCCTCCATATCGATTGTCACCATGATACGGTGTTTCTCTGCCGTATCTAAAATGCTTTTCATATTGCGATACACAAGGTCATCGTCAATATCCAGGCCGAGTGATGTCATTTTGAGTGACACGTGGGAATTGAGTCCCGCCTCAGCAATCCGCTGAATGGTTTGAATACACTCATTCGTCCGCTCATTTGCAATCTCTGCCTTTGTGACAAACTCACCAAGGTGATCAACTGTTACAGCCATCCCTTGATCATTTAATCGTTTGATGACAGAGATAGCGCTCTCAAAATCCTTCCCACCGATGATTTTCTTAGATGCAACAGCACTTCCCCAATTACGAGCAATATGGTTCAAGAGACTGCTCTTTGACAAAAACAAGAAGAAATTTCTTGTGACCGACTCCATAAAGGGCACCTCCCACTCTTTGTAAGCTATGTCTTTATTGTAAGGCTCATAAGCTGTCCGCTACAATATTTGAAGATGACAAAAATTCTGACTTTTTTTGTGGTTTTATCACAATAAGAGTTAAAAAAGAGCCTGCCGCTATCCGGCTGGCTCTTCCCTCCTACGCCCACACCTCATCAAGGGTAGACTGCAGCAGCTCATTTAATTCTTGCGTGAGATTGTCTTTCGGCTGATTGTAGCTTTTCACCAATTCATCAAAACGCGCCAGCTCTTTGTCGATGAATGGATGGACATAGGCGAGACGGTTCTCTACATCCATTTCCTCTCCGTCCATTTTACGTTTGAGCAGCTCGTGAATTTCTGTTAAAAGCGGGCCTTCCTCCACTAGCTCCTCGAGCAGTTCATGAAAGTCCATCGGCGGAACCGTCCGGTAGCGTTCAATCCACTGACAGGCAAATAGCGGACGAAGCACATAGAAATACTTCTTGATTCGCACCTGCTCCCCTCGTAAATGCCGGCTTTCATTCCGCTTCGCCATATTGAGGTAATGATACATCAATGCTGCAGGATAAAACGCTCGATCCTTTAATTCTCTTAGCTGCTTTGCTAAAGAGAAAGATTCAGCATAGATGATGTCAGAAGATAGCCATTCCATGATGGATGGATTTGATTTATTGAATAAGCGAAGTGCCTTTCTAAGCTCCCAGCCGCTGATATCAAGCACGTCATCAATCGGCCGTTCAATGACATCACGATGCTCTTCCATCGCCCAATACCATTCTTTCCGGGGAACATATAAAAAACGAACATCATAATCACTATCAGTCGAGGGAAATCCCCATGCCCTGCTGCCTGATTCAACGGCGAGGCAAATCTTTACGTCATACGTTTCTTCGATGATTTTCAGCTCTTCCTTGATTCTCTCTCTCAACATCCATCAACTCTTTCTATAGAATTCTGCATGACTTCTTCACGTTTTGGGAAAATACGAATAAGACATATAAAAAAGGAGTTGGATCTGATGTCTATATCTCGCATTATGAAATGGATCACCGGGATTTTTGAAGCCTGCCTTGCCATCCCTGTGATCGGAGGTCTATTCGTTATCAGCAATGGCTATTCACCGCTCATGGTCATGCTTATTCTGCATATTATCACACTCGTCTTATCGAAGCGAGACCAGGGACCAATGATTGGAAGCATCATCGGAATTGTCACATCCTGCCTTGCTTGGATTCCGATTCTCGGATTCATTCTTCATATCATCACTGCCCTTGCCCTGATTATCACTGCGTTAGTGCCTGATGAAAAAACGAGACAGAATACGAGCTATTAAAAAAGAGGCCCTCCTAGAGCGGCCTCTGTTCTTTTAGATCCTTAAATGCTTTTGTAAGAAGGCAAGCTTCTCTGTTTGAAAAGCCGGGATGTACTCGTGTCCAAAGTAGCGATACACCTTTAAATCTTTATCTGTTTCTAAATGGTTGTATACCGCAAACACAGTAGATGGCGGGGTGATTTGGTCGATCAGACCGATGGCCATCAATGTGGGCTGTTTCACCCATTCGGCTAAATTGATCAAATCAAAGTAGCTCAATGTCTCAAATACCTTTTCTTCCGCTTCTGGATCACTGTTTCTTCGAAAGTATGAATTGATTTCTAAATAAGGCTGCTCCAATGCCACATCCACTGCACGCTCGAAATTTGATAAGTAAGGATAATCTGCCACGACGACCTTTGGAATGTCTGAAAGTGCCGCAGCTGCAACCGCCAGTGCACCTCCCTGGCTTCCACCCACCACGCCGATACGGTGTTCATCCACTTCCGGAAAGGACTGAATAACGTCGAGTGCACGAACCGCATCTAAATAAACACCTCGATAATAGTAGTTCTCCTTCGATAAAATGCCTTTTGTCATCCATCCCAAAGCCTGCCCGCCTGGTGTCACTGTCTTATCTTCACTGCCGCCTTGACCGCGGACGAGCATACCAAATGTCGCATAGCCATGCAGTGCCCAGTTGACGATGTCGTGAATGCCGCCGTCATAGCTGGCATTATAGCCATGAAAACGAACGAGCGCTGGATGCGGACCTGTTTGATCTGGTACCGCATACCAGCCTTCAATTCGAGAATGACCAAAGCTTTGATACGTCAGGCGGTACACCTTGACGCCTTTCACTGGATAATCATAAGGTTCAAGTGCTGACTCTGCCTCCACTTGGCGCAGTTCTTCGAGCGACGCCTTCCAAAAGTCTGAGAAATCAGGTCGTGCTGTTTTCTTCGGTTTATATACTTTTAGCTCTTCTAGTGGTAAATCGAACAATTGCATACCATACTATTCCCCTTTGTTTTATTAGTTATGAGTATCATATCACTGTTTTCTTGACTTAGAAAGTCATTTTCACTACAAAAGACAAAACCTTCTGACATTTCTATTGGCAAAGAAGATTGAAACCTTTATGATAAAGAAACTGGCTTGAAGACTAGATGTTCTCAGGCAAAACAAATCGATAGACATTCATGGATTTTCACATTTACACCATCGAATAAAGGAGGAACCTGTATGAAAATCGCCCTTGTCCAAATGGACGTTCAAATTGGAGAACCTGATGTGAACTTTCAAAAAGCAGAAGCGTTTTTACAAGAAGCCATCCATCAGCAGCCTGATCTGATCATTTTACCCGAAATGTGGAATACCGGCTATGCACTTGAACAAGCCGAGCAGCTTGCGGATGTAAACGGTGAACGCACAAAACAGCTCTTCTCTTCCTTTGCCCGTAAGCACCAAGTGGTTCTCATCGCTGGAAGTGTATTGAACAAGCGCACAGAAGATGACAACATCACCAACACGATGTATGTCTTTAACCGCCAAGGTGAGCTCTTAGTGGATTATGATAAAATTCACTTATTCCGCTTAATGGATGAGCACAACTATTTAACAGCTGGTGATCAGCTTGGTTTATTTGACTATGATGAGGATGTGAAGATCGGTGCGATGATCTGCTACGACCTTCGCTTTCCGCAGCTTTCCAGAACACTTGTAAACAAAGGGGCGAAAGTGCTCATCAATACGGCGCAATGGCCGTCAGCAAGAGTGGATCATTGGCGTTGCCTGCTCATCGCAAGAGCGATTGAGAACCAGTCATTTATGATTGCTGTTAACAGAACAGGCACAAGCAGAGACACTGAATTCCCTGGCCACTCCATGGTGATTGATCCACTTGGCCGTATTCTGCTTGAAACAAGCCATGAGGAAGACATTTATTATGCGGAAATTGATCTTCAGCTAGTGGATGAAGTGAGACAGCAAATTCCTGTGATGACGGATCAGCGTCTGGATATCTATTAGAAAGCAGGGTGCTCCCCTGCTTTTTGCATTTAATTAAACGTTTGTTTAAGCTTGATTCTGGTAAAGGTCCATTAGGGCTTGAGCGGCTTTCGTTAAATACCTTTCTTCCACATATGCAAACACAAGAGTGCGGGTTGGGCATGAATCAATTTTCAAATAAGTGACTTCGTTCCTTTCCTCTTGTGCCACCATTTTCGGCACAACTGTCACACCTAGTCCATTTTTGACCAATGCCTGCGCTGTTTGAATATGACTTGTTTCAAAGGTAATCTTCGGCTGAAAACCATGATGAAGACATAGTTCCATGACCACTTGCCGAAAGCCATATCCCTCTTTCAGCATAATAAATGCGGCGTCTTCCAGAAGGCGAAACGGAACAGACCCTTTCTGATCTGCTTGATTGATGATTTCGTTCCATTCATCTGTTGACCAGGGCTGGGCAGTTTGCGGAACTGCGAGAAGAAGCGGCTCTGTCAGCATGTGTTTCGTTTTCAATGATTCATGCTCGACAGGCATAGATAAAATAGCCAAATCCAGCTTTCCAGCCAATAGAAGTTTTTCTAGCTCACGAGGTGATTCTTCTATTAGTTGAACGTGAACATGAGGATACGTTCGACAAAAGGTTTTTAATAAACCGGGCAAGACATAGCCCCCTGTGACTGCTGGCGCTCCAATGTTCAGCTCTTTCCCCACCTCATAAGCTGCTTCTCCCATTTCACGCAGCAAATCATCTCTTTCCTTCAAAATGTTCTCAGCCCTTTTAATGAATCGACTCCCTTGAGGTGTGGGCGTGACTTGTCCATACTTTCGAATAAAGAGGGGTGTGTCTAATTCCTCTTCCAGCTTCTTCATTTGTTGGCTTAAAGAAGGCTGTGCAATGTGAAGTTGATCCGCTGCTTTTGTAAAACTTTTCTGCCGGTACACTTCCATGACATATTCCATCATTCGTATATCCACTTTCATCACCTCATAGGTTTTAACTATTCATGTCATATCTTTTATGTCTTAGACAAATAACAAAATGAATTTTACGATAAAGAGACAACAAAGGGGGAGAAGAAATGAATCCATATGCTAAAGCCGAAAACCAATTCTCACAAAATGCCGAGAACTATCGAGATTCACCTATATTTGCAGCCGGAGAAGAGCTGGAATGGATGAAAGCAACAGCCAATACGAAGGGTCACGAGCATTTACTTGATATCGGCTGCGGGGCAGGACATACCGTTTTTTCCTTTTCAGATATCATTTCTAAAGGAATCGGCATTGATGTCACGCAAAAAATGATCGAGGTTGCAGCAGCACTTGCGGAAGAACGCCAACTGAAACATATTACTTTTGAGCGGGCAGCCGCAGAAGCACTGCCCTTCGCTGATGAATCATTTGACATCGTGACGTGCCGATTTGCCGCTCACCACTTTACAAACCTGCCGGCAGCCATGTCTGAAATCAGCCGTGTCTTAAAAAAAGGCGGCACATTCCTGCTCGTCGATCATTACGCACCCGAAAACACTGCACAGGATTCATTCATTAATCACTTAAATAGACTCAGAGATCCTTCTCATGTGCGAGAAAGCTCGTTATCAGAATGGAAAGAGCTCTTCGCTGCCAACCAACTGACTCAAAAAGAAAAGCGTTACTGGGATCTGCAAATTGATTATCAGGACTGGATGATGCGTGGACGCACACCAGAGAATGTTCAAAAAGAGATCGTTTCCCATCTTCAATCCGCAGACCCTGATACAAAGCAGCTGTTTCAACTTCAATTCGATGCACAGCAGCAGCCTATTTCCTTCTGTTTAAAAGCTGCACTCATTCAAGGAATGAAGAATTGAACTTATAGAAAAAGTCTACCCTCGTTGGTAGACTTTTTATTTCGAATATAAATCCCAGCCAAGCTTGAGTGTGTCCACAATATAATTGGCGACTTCCTCAGCTTCTAAATGATCTGTCTCCACTCTTGAGTTATGAAGGGCATATATTTCCCGGCGCTCTTCAAACAGCTCTTTCATCTCGTCAATCGTCCGGTTGTGAAGAACAGGGCGGTTTTCAATCAAAATATCAAGCCGCTGTTTCCAATTCTCCCAAGATAAATCAAGGAAAAGAACCGTACAATGCCTCAAGCAGGCGCGTTTGATTTCTTCCTGTTTGAATGCACCGCCTCCAAGAGAAACGATCTTTAGCTGCGTATGTTCACATAAATCGACGATATAATCTTTTTCAGCCTGCCTGAAGAATGCTTCTCCTTTTTGCTGAAAGATATCTGGAATCGTCATGTTATACTTTTTCTCAATCTCCTGATCCACATCAATAAAATCTCTATATAGCTTTTTGGCAACCAGCTGCCCAATGGTTGTTTTCCCAACACCCATAAAGCCAATGAGGACAATATTTCGCTGTCTCACAGGGATTTCTCTATTGTTTTTCATATTCGTGACACGTCCTCCTTACGACAAGGAATGCTACATAATGTATCTATTATATGATAAATGGCGCGCGAAAAGATAGGCAATTTGAAAAATTGTACGTAGATCATCTGCATAGAAAAAAGAACCTACCCTCTTTGGAATAAGTTCTTCACTGCGTGCGTAACTCACGGTGCAATATCCTCTAATACTTTCTCGCGCGTTTCGATCATTTTAAAAGCAAGAATTGCTCCCACTACAGTCACACTTGCGAAAAGAATAAAAATAGTTGAAACACCGCTTACCTCTAAAATAAAGCCTATCATAATAGGAGCGATCGCTGAGGCCAGCCTAAGCCACGCTGTAGCAAATGCCGTTCCAATCACCCTCATACGTGTTGGATAAATTTCAGGTGTATATAGATAGAGAAGAACTGTAATTGTCCCCATCATTCCGTAAGCAGCGGACCCTAAATATATAACACTTTCTGGAGAATTAGCTCCGCTGATCCATAAAGCCGTTAATAAAGCACCTGTTACAATAAATGCAATGGTTGCCCAGCGCTTTCGTCCTACTTTATCAATTAAAAATGCACAAGCGAATACCCCTATGGTCTGTAAAATATTTGTTAGAGATGCTGCCCTTAATGAATCTCCAACTGGCAAATTGTAAACAGTATTATAAAGACTCGGTAACCAGTTATTTAAACCATTCGAAACAAAGTAGGCAGAAAACCATAGTCCCCATACGATCAATGTTCTTTTACGATAAAAAGTTGAAAAAAGCTCTTTCCAGTCGCCTTTTTCAGTACTGCTAGATACTTGCTTTGCTACAGGCATTCGTTTGTCAGTACTAGCTTCAATTTCTTCAATAATTCTTTCGGCTTCATCTAACCTGCCTTTCGAAATAAGCCACCTTGGAGATTCGCGCAACATGAAAAAGAATACAAAGACGATTAAACCTCCAATGCCCCCAATCAAAAACATCCACTTCCACCCAAAGCTAGGTACAACAAATGCGCCTATTTGAGCTGAGATCATTAATCCTAAAGGAAAAATCATCTCATAAAGCATAAAAAATCTGCCTCTCCCTTGAGCCCGGGACAGCTCATTGATATATGAGGCTGCTACCGGCACCTCTCCTCCTACCCCAATCCCTTGTATAAAACGAAAAATAAACAGGGCCATAAAATTACCTGAAAACACGCATGCAATACTCATGACGGACATGAGGAGTACAGTCCACTTTGCACTAAATACACGGCCGCGCCTTTCTGCTAACCAGCCAAAGAAAATAGCACCAATCGCTTGTCCTATATAACCAGACCCAATAAGAAGACCAATTTGAGCAGGTGATAAACTCCACATTCCGATGAGAACTGGGAGAACAAACGCTAAAGATAGAGCATCAAAAGCATCAAAAAAAGTAGCAGATCCCATAATGATACGAGGTTTTAAATGCCATCTAGAAAAAGGTACACTTTCCATTCTAGTCAATAGTTGTGAAGCTCTATCAACAACTTGCCCATCATGAGAATTTGGATTTCCGCTGAGTTCTAACGTCATGGTATCTCCTCCTTATTAGAGGAAATGATGCAAAAGTACATGCCGAAGAGTGCTAAAGAAATCGCTTACATTTTAAACCAATAGACATTCTAAAGCGTTCATACGAGTTTTCAGCATCTATCATTTCTTTTTTGGCGTTCCCGTGGTGCCCCGGTCTATATAGTACATAGGGAAGATATGTTCCATCGCATCTAACTGTTCCCCTTCCAATAACTGTGTTAGTAAAGAAACAGCTTTTCTTCCCATTCCAACTAAATCAACATGAACTGAAGATAAAGAAGGGGTTAGAAAACTTGCAATGGGCACATCATCGGCACCAACGACAGACAAATCATGAGGTATTGACACATTTGCGTTATTTGCCGCTTTCATGACCCCCATCGCCAAAAAATCTGAAGAGCAAACAACTCCAGTCATGTGCTGGTTTCCTTGGAGAAATTGAGAAACCACTTCTACTACTTTTCCCCCATCAAATTCATCTAACTCAAACACAAGTTCTTTGTTTATTGTTAACCCTAAACTTTTAAGTGTGCGCTCATATCCCTTGTAATACCTCACACTATGCATCGAACTCATTGGACCATTGACCAGCCCAATGGTTCGATGACCTTTATCAAATAAGGCCGTTATTGATTGACACACACCTTCTTCATCATCTGGCCTGACACATGGAAATGGAGAATCATCTAGATAACTTCCGACAACTATAATGGGAATGGCTAAACTTTTTAACCAATCCATGCTTAGTTCTTCATTTCTTGGTGAAAATAGAATGGCTCCATCTACTGCCTGCGTTTCAAGTAATCGCTGCTGTTGTACAGATGTAAACGACATCAACATATTGAATTCCGTCTCATCTAATTCCTTCGCTATTCCATCTAGAATCGTTGAAAAAAATGGATTATTCAAAATATATGAACCACGCGGAACCACTACAGCTATATTCCCAGTCTTCCTTTTGACGAGCCCTCTAGCTCCTAAATTAGGACGATAGCCTAATTCATCAATTACTTGTTTGATTCTTTCAGCCGTTTGAGCACCTACTCCTGGTTTACCACTTAATACTCGGGAAACAGATGCTATAGACACTCCAGCTTTCAATGCTACATCTTTAATACTTACTGACACATTTCATACCTCCGGGAGTCTGTTGTTTTGTCCTCTATTATAACCTGACTCACCTTCATCATGAAATTAATGGTCTGTTATCTACTGACGTTTTCCTTAAGCAAACCAACACTTTGAAGGCCCTGGCGAATCTCTTCTTTCTCCTTATGAGTTAAAGGTAAGACCGGCTTCCTAGCAAGCGAACTACTGATTAGACCTCGCTGGTACATCGCTTCCTTCATTCGCAGATGAGAGGTAGATGAAGGTTCATCCATTTTATACACAGCATGCTTTAATTCGAAGATTCTATCGTAAACTTTATTGGCCGCTACAAGATCTTTTTCTTCCACACATTTCACAAGTTCAGCGATCAAATCTGGCACAAAACAGCCGAAACCTACAAGTGCTCCATCAATCCCTTGAATTAATGTTGGCAATAAATATTCATCGTGACATGTGAGTAACGATACATCTGGTGCATGTTTTTTCAATGCCCGCACATCGACCTCGTATTGTGCCATGTCTCTTTGACCAATTTTAAACGAGACAACATTCTCAATTTCTGACATTTCTAGTAATTGATTGGTTGTATATGAGGTTTTTGTCCAAGTTGGATATTGATGTACGATGATTGAAATGTCAATCGCTTCTGCAACTTCTTTAAAGAATTGGACAGGTGACTCAGGCTGCATACCGAATCTTAGCCATGAATGTGGCGGCATGAGAAGTATACCTTCTCCGCCAGCTTCTTCAACGGCTTTTGCATGTTGGATCGCTTCAATTGTCCCTTCAGCAGAAACCCCAGAAATGACAGGTACTTCCCCTTTTAATTCGTCGGCTGCAATGCGCACAGCCTCAGCTCGTTCATGTGGCAGTAAAGTCATAATCTCGCCAGTATGTCCATTGACAACGATACCGTTAATCCCTTTGTGCTCCGCCACCCAACGGACAAGCTTACGAAAAGCAGGTTCATCAATTGAATAGTCATCTTTAAAAGGAATTAAGACAGCCGGGAATACACCGCTCCATTTTTCTTTATTTTTCATCAACAAATTCCTCCCCATTCGATTATAGTAAACGTTTACGGTAAGCGTTTACGTAAACAATCATAAAATGACATAACGGAGATTGTCAACTTAAATTTTTAGAAAATTTTTATTATTCAAATAACAATACAATCAATTTCATTTTTCTAGTAAATAATATAGGTTTGTTTTATTTCTTAAATGATTAAGCAATATCTGCTGGTTAAAGTTGCTGATTATCATCCTAAATACATATTCAATAAGAGACCATTATAAATAATTTTATATTTTCCAAACAGTATTTTTACTATAAAAAACCTCTCCATCACAGGAGAGGTCTCAGGCATTCCTTATTTCCACCAGTCATCAAACATGGAAGCTGGTACTTGGCGTTTATGCTCTGATTGAACATAGCGCTTTTCAATCGCTTCTGCTGCTTGATCTGACACTGGCTTACCTTCTAAGTAATCATCAATTTCATTGTACGTAATGCCAAGTTCTGTTTCATCCGTTTGCTGAGGTTTGTCATCAAGCAGATCCGCTGTCGGTTTCTTTAAGTATAGGCGCTCAGGTGCTTGCAGCGCTTCTAGCAGCATCCGGCCTTGGCGTTTCGTCAGACCTGTGAGCGGAAGAACATCTGCACCGCCATCACCATACTTCGTGAAGAAGCCGGTTACTGCTTCAGCTGCATGATCTGTACCGATGACAAGTAATCCTTCTTCTCCTCCGACAGCATACTGCGCGATCATTCTCATGCGTGCTTTGACATTTCCTTTATTAAAGTCAGACAACGGGCCGCCTGTGTCCTTTTGATATTGTTCACTGAATGCCGTCACGGCAGGCGCAATATCATATTTCCACGACTTGTCCGGCTGAATAAATGATAAAGCGAGCTGTGCATCATCTTCATCCTGCTGCACACCGTGCGGGAGGCGCACCGCAATAAAGACTGCCTCTTCTTTTCCTTCTTGACGCAGCTCAGATGCAGCCAGCTGTGCAAGACGGCCAGCGAGCGTTGAATCCTGTCCGCCGCTAATGCCGAGGACGAATCCTTTTGCGCCAGTTTTTTTCAAGTATTCCTTTAGAAATCCAACCCGCTTTTCGATCTCCTGCTTTGGGTCAATTGAGGGCTGCACATGCAACTCTTGGCTGATCTTTTTCTGCAAACTCATACACTTTTCCTCCTAAGCATCCTCTACATGAAGAGAACAGGTTTTACTCTGAATTCATTGGTTTGACAACGTTTTATGAGTCTTCATTATACCATGTTTTCAAGAAGAACATTTTGTTAGACGTTCCCCTATTTCATTAATGATCAAACATTCACAAAAGAAAAAGACCATGTCTATAAGGACTGGCCCTTTTCTTTTTCAATCAATTTCTACCCGTATAGATGTACAGGCTGCGCCATTACACTTCCCAATATCAGAAGGACATGCGGATACGGCCACAATGAGATCCATTTCGGCTCGCAGACGAATGTAATCACCGGGAAGAGATTTTGGGAGCTCCACAGACAGTTTTCCTTTTTCATCAATGACTGTATTCATAAAGGCATTAAAAGGATAGTACATATCCTCCTTAGGAATCCCAAATGGCTCAAAGGCAGTCCGCAAATTATCGTAGCATGTATGCATGACCTCTAAATGCGTCCGTCCGTATAAAAGCTGATACATTTCTTGCCGGCAGGCGGGCATGTATAAATCATGGCATTCGACTGTGTCTTCAATGACCGTAAACATCGGTTTATATAAATTAGAATAGAGCTTATCCCCTTTTTTCACTTTTGACGAAAATAGGCTGTCCATTGTCGCGCCTTGGTCAAATTTTTCATAAAAATCCTTTTCATGATAGGCCATGACATCTGCTACTTGCTGACCTTCAATATCAACGACCCGCATACATTGGCCTTTTCCTAAGCGAAAGCCGTGTCCATCCTTTGGTAAAATGACATATTCTCCGTTCATCACATGCACTCCTTTCCATGTCAGTATGCCCAAAATGTCCCCTTGATCATGTATAAAAAAAGAAGGCGGTCACAAGCTAATGTCATTGAAATCGAAAGGTGTTGCACATGCATTGAAAGAAGAACAAACTTTATCTTGGTGGCAGCTTTCTCTCATCGGAGTCGGCTGTACAATTGGCACTGGTTTCTTCCTTGGTTCCAGCATTGCCATTACAAAGTCCGGTTTTTCCGTCTGCATTTCTTTTTTGCTTGCTGCGGTCGGAACCTATCTCGTCTTTAAGCATTTGGCTGCGATGACAGCCGATAACCCTGATAAAGGGTCATTTTGTTCCTATGCTCGTAAAGCATATGGACGCTGGGCAGGGTTTAGCAATGGCTGGGTGTATTGGTTTGCAGAAATGTTGATTACGGGAAGTCAGTTAACAGCGATTTCTCTTTTTACCCGCCACTGGTTTCCATCTGTTCCGCTCTGGGTGTTTTCTGCGATTTACTCCGCTCTTGCCCTGCTCGTGATTATCATAGGGCTTTCTTCTTTTCAAAAGACAGAAAATGTCCTTGCGGTACTGAAGACAGCGGCGATTTTTCTGTTTATGATCCTTGCGGTGCTTGTGTTATTCGGCATTCTGACAGATCATAAACCGACCCTGCATCTGCCAAACAAAGATCACGAATGGATGCCGCTCGGTGCACTTGGTCTTTGGAATGGATTGATTTACGCGTTTTATGCATTTGGGGGAATTGAAGTCATGGGGCTGATGGCGGTTCATTTAAAAGATCCGAAAGATGCGGCAAAGGCTGGACGCGTCATGCTGATCATTCTAGCGGTCATCTATATCGTCTCGATCGGACTTGCTCTCTTGCTTGTCCCAGTAACAGCCTTTAACGAGAACAGCAGTCCATTTATTACATCATTAGATCCATTTCATTTATCAATCTTTCTTCATATCTTTAATGGCATTTTCATTATTGCCGGCTTTTCGACATTGGTTGCCTCACTCTATGCAGTCACGACGCTGCTTGGCACGATGTCGGAGCATCAAGATGCACCTGCTTGTTTTAAACAAAAAGACCCATCTCATGTCGGATGGCCTTCGATTATTTTAACTGCTGCTGGATTAATTGTCTCGATTTTGCTTGCACTCTTTTTGTCCAAACACATCTACGAGCATCTCACAACAGCAGCCGGCCTTACCCTTCTGTACACATGGGTATTCATTCTGTTCTCAAGTAAAAAGCTATCAAAGCCATCCACTCGCCAAACGTGCGAAATGATTCTTGCGCTTCTCTTGATTGGAGCCGCCATTTCAGGCACTTTAACAGAGGCAAGCGGACGACCTGGCTTTTTTATCAGCCTTGGGATCATTGCAGTGATTGCCATCATGGTGCTATTTATGAGAAAAAAGTGGAAGCAGCAGGATCAGACCGCATCATAATTTCATCATGTTTTTTAATGCAGTAAAAGGACATTTGGCGGAGGCTGGTTTCTCCGCCTCTTCATCTGGGAGAAAGTATTGCTTCCATTCATGATTGGTCGGATCACCGTACCATTTTAATGATGGGTGAACGCTGACCTCATCATACGCTTTGAGCCGCTTGCGAACGAGCTGGCTCATTTTTTGACCAAACTTGGTCGATCCATTCAATTTCTCAAACACCCATCTAGGCTGAAATGCCATCAAGAGATAAGGGAAGTGGCGGCTTTTTCTGAGCTTATGAGCCGGTGTGGAACACAAAATAAAATACGCTTCCCCGTGAAAGCAATACTCCCACTCATGATGATGAGTATCTAGTGGAATATCCTCAGGCCATGGCACTTCATCTTTCTGGTGCAGTCGTTGAAGCAGTGACCAAAACTGCTGCTCAAACTCTTCAAGCGAACTTTCTTTTAAATCCTGCGGTGTTTCAAAAAAACAAATAAATGAAGCATATTGACCCGTTTCTTTCGCACAGCTTTGATATTCTCTCAGCAGCTGGGCTAATTCATCAACCGCTTCCTCTTCCCTCGGATCACCAACAAACCCATAGCGTAAATGATCGAGAAAAAACCCCTGTCTTCCCGGTACACAAGGGAATGTATCTGCCTCATCTCCTACCATCTCTCCAAATTGAGTAAAAGCATCCTGCTTCCATTCTTCTAGTGATCGTAGATTTTGATCAAGGCAACTTTTTGCATACAACTTTGCCATTTCTTCCACCTCGTTTTAGCGTCTTCTCCATAGCCTATGAGAAAAAAAGGCTGTGGTGACTGTCCTTCAACGACTTTCCTTGCGCATTCAAGAGGTGGACGTTCTCGTTCAAATTGAGCATGTATGGTGTCTTTCACTCCATGATGCATGAACAGACAAGTGTATGCAGCCGTCAAGCTGCTTCTTTTAATAGAGCGCTTTTGTATCATTCCTATGATCTGTTCTTCATCAAAAAGACAGAATTAAGCACCCAATAAATGAGGGCTGAGCAAAAGCTAAATAGATAGACAATGTTGCTGTGATAACTGATAAGATCAGCATGCACACATAGTTGAATACTGGAAGAAAAATACGGATGGCAATATCCCACCATTATTCAAGAATGTGTTATGTCTGTCAATCCTTACAAAAAAACAGACTGAATGTATCAGTCTGTTTTTCTACCCAATCAACGCCATGATCCCTTGATACCCAAAATAGGCGCCGAAACCAAGTAAAGATAAACCTGCAAGAACGGATAAGCCATGTAAGACACGTTCACTTAAATAGCGCCTAAACGAACTAGCAAGCAGCGCCATACTGAAATCCCAGATCAGCATGCCGATAAAAATAGCCATGCTGTACATCAGCATTTGAGATGCCCCATACTTTTCAATCGTATTAGCCAAAATACTGCCGTAGATGCCAAGCCAAAATAAAATACTAAGCGGATTGGAAAGAGAAATGAAAAACCCCGTCATGAACGACTGACCAACCGAAGTGTTTCCACCATCCTTTTTCGGGCTCTCCTGCAAATTGATTTTACGCAGACTTTCAATGCCCGTATAGGTCAGAACGAAAAAGCCGAACAGCCACAAAAAGGTTTTCACTAGAGGTGCAGTCAAAAGCTGGGCGACACCAAAATAGATGAGGAGCATATAGACAATATCCGCGGCCATCGCCCCCACACCAAAAATCCACGCGTGCCAAAATCCACTTTTAATCCCTCTGTCGATTTGGGCTGCATTGACTGGCCCAACAGGCGCTGAAAGTGACAACCCTAAAAAGATATAACCAAAAAACACCGCCACATAGACGTCCTCCTTTTGATGCTGACTTGTACATATTATTCAAACGTTCTGTGTTTTAGTACAAGTCCTTTGTCATCTTTTCAGGTGGACTCAAGGAGACATTGGATATTGCTTACCGATCGGCTTTCAGCGCCGATTGCTGCGACAGAACCGTATCCTTTTTCTTAGCACGATTCATTTGAATCGCAGCTGCAAACAGAAGAACAGCTAAGAAGGCGAAAACAAAGACGGCACTTGCTGCTCCTGCCCATTCAAGACTAAAGCCAATCAAGAAGGACAAGCAGGCTCCGCCTAAACTTGCGGCTGCAATAAAGTAACTCGTTGCCTCGTCGATGGCATTTTCAATCATTAATGCAGATGCAGTCAGTGCGATTGGGAACATGCCAGCTGCGCACAGGCCGATGAAAAAGATGAGAAGCAGCTGCGCGGCGATGTGGGTTGTCAGGGCAAATACAACGAGCAGCAGAATCATGAGTGCTGCGCTTAGCTTTAAAAAACGCAGCGGATGCAGCTGATCAGCTTTTCTCGCAATGACAGTTCTGCCAATGACGATCGCTGTCCAAAAGGTAGAAACCGCAAAAAGACTCCAGTTGTCTCCCCCTTTTTCCAGCATGATCGACGGCAAAAAGTTCGCAAAGTTCGTTTCAATCCCTGCGTAGAAAAAAGCAAAACAGATCATGAGCACCACAATCATTCGATTGTTTCGATCAACAAGTAAGGACGGTTTTCTCATCCCATTGGAATTGGAAGAAGAATCCATCTGTCCACGAGGCAATTTGTTCATAAAGGCAAGCCAGAGCATAAGAAAGAAAGTCAGTGCACCGACTTGAAATAAAAACACATAGTGCCACGTCTGTTCAGTGACAGTGAGCAGAATCACAAGTGGAAATAACAGCGCTCCTAACCCAAAAAAGACCTCCATGATGCTGATTCGCTTCGCACTGTTTGCCATCGAAATCACATACGCTCCGGCTGTGGTCTCAAGACTGCCTGCACCGCTCCCAAGAAAAAAACCTGCCAGTACAAGTGTTGTCCAGCCCGGCACCAAAAGCCCAAGGAGAAGTGACCCGATCATCAGCAAAAGACCCATAGTCAGAACAGCGCCATAGCCTTTTTTCCTCACAAGAATGGGGGATAACAGAACACCTGTCAAAAAACCAATAAACTGAAAAAAGATTAAAGAAGATAATTCCCCGGGACCCTTATCGTAACTTGACAGTAAATAAGGAGTTAAGCTGCCAAAAAACACATGAATGGTCCCAATAAAAAAATAAAAGACACAGCCAAAATAAAATACTTTTTTCATCTTTTCACTTCCTCTAAAAAGGAGCGGAGTCATGACATCCTCCGCTCCACCTCTTTAATATGCCCGGGCAGACTTGACAGCCTCTTCCCTCTCGAAGCATGTATTGAGCGCAGCCTGTGCGCGATACCCATCTACAAAATCAGCCACTTTCATATGACATGGATATGGATCAGTATTCACCCAGTGCATCAGCTGATCACGGAACGTATCAGACCATCCGTAAAATTCATTTGGCGGATCTGTCAGCAGGGTTTGCGGCATTTGATGACGCTCCACACACAATCCATCACTGATCTCATATTCGTTTTTCATGTTCGTATGGTATTTGAATACCTTGTCATGACCAACGACTTCTACACTAAATCCGCATTCCTCAGGCTGCGTGCTTTTGGATGTGACCAAGTGAAAGAACACTTGATTCTCCATCTGTCCGAAAATTTCGGTATGATCATCCACCTGCACCTTTTTCTCTTCTTTTTCCTTTACATGTGTCAGCATCTTGGTATTAAGTGATTCTTTCTTCATGTCACTGCCAAATAAGTACCACAGCATATCAATTAAATGAATACCAAGATCCCCTAATGCACCGCTCGTGCGCAGACTCTCACCGCCGTCTCTCCATGAAAATGTCTTTCTTCTGAGGGCACTGTTTTTCTTAAAATGAGTCCTGACGGTCAAAATGCGGCCTAATTCACCATTGGCAATCAAGTTCTTCAAAATATTCACAAAGGATAAGTAACGATAGTTAAAGCCCATACTGGCTTGAACCTGGAACTGTTTGGCTGTCTCCACCATTTCCTTCGCTTCCTTCAGCGACACAGCCATCGGCTTTTCACATAAAATGGGCTGTCCTGCTCTTAGTGCCTGAAGGGCATGGTCTTTGTGACAAAAATTAGGGGAGGCAATGATCAACCCATCAGATGCATCTGCTAGTGTTTCAATACTTGAATACACACGTCCACCGTACTGTTTAATGAATCCCTGTGCAACTGACTCGTGCAAATCATAGACACCGGATAACTCTGCACCTTTGATTGTTGATAATGCTCTTGCATGAGCTTTTGCAATATTCCCTGCTCCAACAATTCCAATTTTCTTCATGAATGTGCCTCCTCATGTTTATACATCACTGTTTTCAGTGTTTCATAGATTCCTTTTGCATACCCATGATGACAAATCTGATGATGGTGCCGCTTGGCTTCGGCCGTCGCATTTTGGACGAGGAAACCATGCGTGACGGATTGAAGCATCCGCAAATCGTTCCCACTATCTCCAAAGGCAAAGCCTTGATCTTTTGATAGATCATATTGGTTCAGCATAAAGCGGACAATTTCATCCTTCCCTGTTCCGACTGGTAAAAAATCGACATCATAGCAATCCGCAGGGTCTCCTGCGAGCGGATTGCATTTGTTAATGTTGACCGCCACCCCGCGCTCTTTGGCAAGTGTTTGGATGAATGATAGATGATGAAGATCTGTCCGTTCATCCTGCTCCTGATAATAGAAATTCTTCTTATACCCTGAGCTGCCCAGCTGCGTTTGCGGTCTGAGATGAATTCCCTTTTCACGTACGGTTTCCAGGATGTCTTCAATTTTTTCATCTGAAAAGCCCTGCGCATCCAGCCGCTTCATCCATTCCGCATCTGGCTGTCCAAAACGGGCTTCCGATGTATACACAATTTCAGTTCCTAAGTTCGACGCAATGAAATGCGGGAATTGATGAAAACCTCCTTTTTCCATTTTACTTGTGACAGAATCGAGGCTGCTTCCCGTGACCCAGCCAAGCATGAGCTGTCCTGCTTCGCTCTTTTCTGCCACAAAGGCTTCCAGCCGCTTTACATCCTCTCTCTGCTCATCGGTCATTCCGTGAGAATAATAGGTTTCATCAAAGTCACAGAAGACGATCCACTTCGGATTTTCCGGCTGATTCAGCAGCTTTTTATTGAATGGAAGACTTGATAACATGATGAACCCCCTCGATGACCTTCTCCTGATCTTGCAGCGGCATGCCTGGATACAGCGGCAAGTGAAGTAATTGCTGTGCTGCTTTTTCCGTGTGTGGAAGTGTCGTACGTTTATACTTTTGAGAAACAAGATTTGTTTGATGCTGATGCGATAGAATCGGGTAATAAACATCTGTTTCTATGCCCATTTCCAGCAATTTCGCTGCAAGCTCATCTCGTTCGCCCTTTAGCACTCTGATCGGGAACAGATGCCAGACATGATCATCCGTCAGCTTCGGAAGCTTCAAGTATCCTTCTTCCTCAAGCGTTTGCAGCTGGTCAATGTATCGCTTTGCTAAGTAAAAGCGTTTAAAGTTTTGTAACCCTAAATACTTCATGCGTTCGAGTCCGATCGCTGCCTGCAAATTATCAATTTTAGAATTAAATCCATAGTCACTGCGTTTGACATTTTTCTTTCCTACTTCAAAGCCGTGATAGCTGATCTCCATGCATTTTTCCGCTAAGGCTTCATCATTTGTGGCGATAGCCCCTGCCTTACCGCAGACGCCAAGGTTTTTGTATGGATTAAAGCTGAGAACAAGTCCATCTCCATATGCACCAAGGCTGCTGCTGCCGATCGCCTGACAGCCATCTTCAATGATTTTCAACCCATGCTGTTTCGCAATCGCCGAAATGGCCTTCATATCCGCTTGCTTTCCATATAAATGAACCGGAAGAATGCATGCCGTTTGATCTGTGATATGCTTCTCAATTTCACTCGGTGCCAAGCAGTAAGTATCTGGATCAATATCGGCATAGACCGGAACAGCCCCAATCGCAAGCACTGCATTTTCTGTTGCAGCAAAGCTATTCGCTGGCAAAATGACCTCGTCTCCCGGATGGACGCCTGCTGATATGAGGCTGATCATTAGGGCATCTGTTCCACTTGACGTGGCAATGACATATTTCTTCCCTAAGTACTCAGCGAGCTGCTTTTCAAACGCCGGAATATATGGCCCTGAAGTAAAACGGCCAGAACTCAATACTTCTTTCAACACCTGCATGATATCATCGATCTCATCCTCTGAAATCAGTTTATCAACTGGCAGAAATGGTATCTTTTTTTCCTTATTTTGTTTATAATGGAAGAGAATTTTTTCCAAGCCTGTGCGCCCTATATCTTGCTCAAGGAACGTCACCAGCTTTTCATTTGCTAGGTGCTTCTCAACTGAATCAGACTTTACTTGAACACCTTGATTGATCATATCCAGCAAAGGAAGATAATCCTTGCTTTTACCTGATATCTTCGTCAATATTTGCATTCCATTCCCTCCAATTAATCAATTCCATTTGTTAATATTTAACTTGTTTCACATTGTAAATGATGTTATCGATTTCAGAACAATAACTTTGTGTAAAGGATTTGTTAATATGTGTACAATTTATGAAATTGCCAAACGCTGCGGGGTTTCAACCACCACCGTTTCCAGAGTGCTGAATCATCATCCATATGTGTCAGAGGAAAAGCGTCAGCTTATTTTACAGGTGATGAAAGAAATGGAATATACACCAAGTTCAGCGGCTCGCACTCTTCGTTCACATCAGACAAAAACCATTGCTGTGTCTGTCCCGGCTGTGGACCATCCTTTTTTTGCACAATTGATTAAAGGCATATCAAAGGAAGTACTGGATCAAGGTTATAAAGCCATCGTGCTTCAGACGTTTTATCAGGAATCGTTAGAGCTTGAAGGGCTTCAATTATTAAAAAAAAGAGAAGTAGATGGGGTCATATTAGGGGCATTAGAAAATCCGTGGGAAAAGATCGAGCCATTTTTAACGAACGGCCCTATTGTCATGGCGAACGAATATCATCAAACAGCAGACATCCCGATTATTGGATACGATGAGCGGGAAGCCGCCTATAAAGCGGTTGACTACTTGATTCAGTCAGGGCGAAGATCGATTGGGTTTTGCTTTGATACTGAAAGCAGTGAAGCACAAAAACAAAGGAAACAGGGCTATCTTGATGCGCTTTCTGCACACGGCTTGCCGCTGCATGACGATTGGCTTTTTGGGGAGGCCTTCACCATTGAAGACGGTTTTCGCTTAATGGATGTCATCCATGACATGAAGAATGCACCTGATGCCATTTTCACGGGTAATGATCAAGTCGCAGCAGGGCTCATTAAACAGGCCATTTCATACGGTTATCAAATCCCTAAGGATCTAGCGGTGATCGGCTATGACAATCAAGACATTTGCGAGGTGACAGCTCCAACAATCACCACAATTGACATCCCGATCGTAGAGCTTGGCCAGCGGTCTGTGCAGCAAATAATCGAGATCCTGCAAGACCAAAAACCATTACAGCGTGAACATATCCATCTGCCTACCCGGCTTGTGACAAGGGAATCGACATAAACAAAAAAGACTGAGAGCTGTCTCAGTCTTTTTTGTTGACAAAGGGCTAAAATGATCTTTGTTTTAGCCCTTTGTCTTCCTTCTTTCAGCGTGATAGAAAACCTTTGCAGTCTAGGAAGGACGAGCACCGGAGCACAGACCTGACAAAGAATGCGAGGGTTTATCTACACGCTGTGACTGAGAGCTGTCTCAGTCTTTTTTTAAACCTATACAAATTGAGCAAGAATGAATGTCCATATACACACAATGCCGAGCAGGATAAAGCTGTACTTCACGGTCTTTTGGAAGAGCTCAGATTCTTTACCTGTTTCTCCAACAGCTGCTGTAGCTATGGCGATGGATTGTGGAGAAATTAATTTTGCCATGACCCCGCCAGTTGTATTTGCCCCGATTAACAAACCTGCCTGTGAGCCGATTTGAGAAGCAGTGACCGCTTGAAGGTTGCCGAATAAGGCGTTGTTACTCACGACAGATCCTGTAATAAACACCCCGATCCAGCCAAGCACCGGGCTGACAAGCGGGAACAAATCGCCTGTTTTGGCAAGTGCAAGCCCAATGGCTGAACTTAGTCCAGCGAAGTTCGCCAAGTTGGCAAAGCCCATGACAAAACAAATGGTAAGAACAGGTACCCAAAGCTCTTTCACTGATGCTTTTAAGCAGGCAGCGCCTTCTGTTAATGTAATATGTCTGCTAAACAACCCTGTCAGCATCACCGCAATCAGAATGGCAGTACCCGTTGCACTGATGACATCAATTTTAAAGATTGCATCAATGGGTGTTTCTGTTTGTGCAATTGGTGGTAATTTCACAATTTGCTGATGCAAAAACGGCATCTTCACTAAAATCGTCGTCCAGTTGAGCGGGCCTCCTGCAGCAAACAATGCTTTAAATGCTGGCAGACTCCATACCGTAATAACGGCGGTTAAAATATAGAACGGAGACCATGCTTTCAGCACTTCAATGCCGCGATACGTTTGTTTCTGTTCAATGGCTGGTGCTCCTTCTTCACGATAAATGTGTTTCGGCTGCCATTTTCGAAGAAATAAAGCCAAAATGCCCATGCTTGCTAAGGCTGAAATAATATTGGCAAGCTCAGGACCCATTGTCACCATTGTGACAGCTTGTAAAATGGCATAACTTCCACTTACAACAAGCAAGGCAGGGAGCGTTTCTTTAATCCCTTTGAATCCGTCCACAATGAGAATGAGCAGGAACGGAATACAGAATGAAATAAACGGAATCGTATACACAAGGGTTTGAGATAACGCAAGCGGCGTCATATTGCCCATTTGCGCCCCTGTAATGACTGGGATACCCACAGCACCAAATGCGCCAGACGCAGCATTGGCAATTAAGCAGAGCATCGCAGCTTTCAGCGGTTTAAACCCAAGCTCTGTTAAGAGAGCGGCACTGATCGCAATCGGTACACCAAACCCAGCGGCTCCCTCTAAAAATGCGTTAAAACTAAAACCAATTAATAAGAGCTGAAGACGTTGATCTTGAGAGATTCCTGCAATACTAGAACGAATGACATCGAATTTACCAGATTTCACAGCAATTTTATAGAGCCATACCGCCATGATGACGATATATCCAATCGGCCACAGCCCATTAGATATACCGAGCAGCACAGCAGATAATGCCTTTTCAATTGGCATATGAAAGAAGAAAACAGCTGTTACAAAGCTGACGATTAAGGTAAAACAAGCGGCTAAAACACCTTTTAACTTAAATACAGTTAATGCAAGCAGGAAAAACAAAATTGGGAGCATTGCTACCAATGCACTCACGAACTCATTACCAAACGGATTATATATTTGCTGCCACATAGTGATTCATCCTTTTCTGCTCAGATAGGTTGCTTTTGATTAAAAATGAGGAGCCAAAATCTCTTTTAACACATTCACACTGTGTGCGAATTGTTCTTTTTCTGTATCATTAAGTGCAAGCTCCATCACTTCTGTTGCGCCATTTCGATTCACAAGGGCAGGTACACCAATGTAGACATCTTCTGCTCCATACTCTCCATCTAAGTAAGTGCTGACGGTCAAAATACTGTTTTCATTGTGCAGGATCGCTCTTGTAATGCGGGCCAAACTCATCGCTACGCCGTAGTAAGTGGCGCCTTTTTTCTCAATGATTTGGTAAGCGGCATGGCGGACATTTTCCATCATCTCATCTAAATCTTCTTGTTTGTATTGATCATTTCTCTTCATTAATTCTGTAATGGGTACACTTCCGATATTCGCATGACTCCACACAGCAAGCTCTGTATCCCCATGCTCTCCAATGATGTACGCATGCACATTGTGTGCCGCTGCTTCAAAGTACTCACTGAGCATGTATCTAAATCTTGCAGTATCAAGTGTGGTTCCACTGCCAATCACTCGCTCTTTTGGCAGGCCACTGAATTTCCAAGTGGCATATGTCAAAATATCAACAGGGTTCGTGGCGACTAAGAAAATACCATCGAATCCACTTTTCATCACATTGTCTACAATGCCTTTAAATATATTTAAATTTTTCTCAACAAGGTCAAGTCTCGTTTCACCTGGCTTTTGGTTCGCACCAGCACAGATACATACAATGTCTGCATCCTTACAATCCTCATAATCTCCATACCATGTATTCACAGGATGCGGAGCAAATGCTTTCCCGTGGTTCAAATCCATGACGTCACCCATTGCTTTATCTTGATTTAAATCGATGACAACCAATTCATCTGTGATCGCTTGATTTATTAATGTAAAGGCATAACTGCTGCCTACAAAACCTGCTCCAATAAGTGCTACTTTGTTTACTTTTTCGTTTGTCATTTATCTCATCCTCCTGAGTAAAACTAGGTTGTTTTTCGTATGTGAAGTATTTCACATTCTTATTGTGCAACACTTCACAAACTTTTGCAAGGGGGTTGCTCAAAAAAAATATGTAGCGAATTTGTGAACACACTTATTGTGCTTTCAATGCGCTGTCTCCATGCATATTTCCACAAGAAAAAAGCTGCCAAACAATTGTCAGCAGCTTTATACATGTTTAATAAGGTCCCCAGTTGATCATAACGCCGATACAAATAAAGACAAGACCAATGACAAACCAAATGAGCGCAAGCGGCACCATAAAACGCAGCCACTTCACATAAGGAATACCACTTGCAGCAAGCACAGCCATCAACACACCTGACGTCGGATTGATACAGTTGACCACCCCTTCGCCAAGCATAACCGCTTCAACAGCTACCTGTCTTGTGATGCCCATTAAATCAGCCAGTGGCGCAAGAATTGGAATAAAGACAACCGCTTCTCCTGATCCTGATGAAATCAAAAAGTGAAGAAGTGCACTCGCAATATACATCCCAATCGCACCAGCAATTGGACTAAATCCTGTCAGCATACTCGCCAAGCCATTGACCACTGTATCAAGCAGCTTACCGTTTTCTAAAATGACAGAAATGCAGCGTGCCATTCCGACAATGAGTGCGCCGTACACAAGGCTTTGACAGCCGACAATAAATGTTTTCGCAATATCATTGGCTGCTAATCCGCCAAGCAATCCAGCAGCAATGGCCATAAAAATGAACACACCTGCCATTTCCTTATCGGTCCAGCCAAGCTGAAGCGCGCCATATAAGAAGCCCCCAAGAGACAATCCGCACACCGCTAAAATCAGCTTATGTCTGCCGGTAAATGCAGGCTTGTCCACAGATTCTGCATCAGATCCGCCAAGCCCCTTCGCAGGAAACCATTGATCACCAAGAAGGCTTCCCTTTTCTTTATTCTTCAGGCGTCTTGTATATAAATAGATGTACACAATACTAGATATAAGAAAGCAAAGATAAATAATGACACGCAGGCCAATGCCAGAAAAGATCGGCAGCTCTGCAATCGTTTGAGATAAACCTAGTGGAGATGGAGACAAAATGGTTGCGTTAAATCCAGCATAACAGCCGATGTAAATGACCGCTGCTCCTGCCACAGCGTCCCATTTCAAGGACCTTGCCACAATAATCCCGATTGGAATAAATCCTATAACAGAATTCACGACAATGCCGGTCGTTCCAAGCACCGAAAATAATCCTCCAACAATACAAATAAACAATAATTGCTTCGTTTGAAACCTGCTGATGACATGGTGAATCATTCCGTTAATGGCACCTGTTTTCTCCAAAATGGCAATGGTTCCGCCAGTAAATAGAATGAGAAAAATAATAGAAGAGGACCCTACCATCCCTTCCTGAATGGCTGTAAAAAAGCCAACGGGACTTACGGGTGATTGATCAATGCGGTGATAGCTACCAGGAACAGCTGTTGTGATTTCCCCTGATGTCTTTCGGTCAAACTCACCCGCTGGTACAAAATACGTTGCAATGGTACAAATGAGCGCAATGATAAATAAGAGAACATACGCATCCGGCATTTGAAGTTTTCGTTTTTGTTTCTCTGGTGCTGATACTGCCGCTGTTTTCATGTGTCAAAACCCCTTTGTCCCGATCGGAATTTCACTTAATTTTCAGAATAATCAAATGATGTGTTATATTATAAACACTGATGATATTTAAGATCAATATTATTTCACTAAAAGAATGTTTTGGCAGATTTTCTGTCAGCAAGGAGGCTACTCATGACAACTTTGACAAACGAAATGCAACAGACCGTGACAGACATCTTTGAACACCTGCACGCCCACCCAGAAATAAGCTGGGAAGAAACGAATACGACGGCTTATCTTGAAGGCATATTAAAAAAAATGGGCTGCAAGACTCGAACATTTGACGACTGTACAGGAGTGATTGGTGAAATTGGAGAAGGCGCACCAGTGGTCGCTGTGAGAGCCGATATTGATGCACTTTGGCAGGAAGTAGATGGTGAGTTTCAACCCAATCATTCATGTGGTCACGATGCACACATGACAATGGCTCTCGGCACCTTCATGGCATTAAAGGAAAAGGAGCTCCCGAACGGCACCATCCGCTTCATTTTTCAGCCTGCTGAGGAAAAAGGCGGCGGCGCGCTGAAAATGATTGAAAAAGGTATGTTAGCAGACGTTGATTACTTATACGGAGTGCATGTGCGCCCAATTCAAGAAACATTAAACGGACGCTGTGCACCTGCAATTTTGCATGGATCGAGTAATCATTACATCGGCACAATTATTGGAGAGGAAGCCCACGGTGCACGCCCGCATCTTGGGGTCAACGTCATTGAAGTGGCTTCTACCCTCGTGCAGAGACTCGCGCATATCCATGTCGACCCAAGAGTTGCACATTCTGTAAAAATGACCAACCTACATGCTGGCGGGGGCAGTTCAAACATCATCCCTGGCAAAGCTTCTTTTACATTAGATGTCAGGGCACAAACAAATGATGTGATGGATGAACTAGAAAAAGAAATTGAAAGAGCCGTACATGCTGTAGCGGATGCCTTTGGCGCTTCCATTACACTTTCAACCGATCACCGTCTGCCTGCCGCAACCTTAAATGAGGAAGCTGTCCAGATCATGTCTCATGCCATTGAACAGATTTTAGGCAAAGAGCAGCTCGATCCCCCGATCGTCACGACAGGCGGAGAGGATTTTCACTTTTATGCAGCAAAGGTTCCGCATATCAAATCCACGATGCTTGGTTTAGGCTGTGATCTAGAGCCCGGTCTACATCATCCATATATGACATTCGACCGCTCTGCTATCTTTACCGGCATTGAGATCTTGACGGAAGCTGTCTATCAAACCCTTCAGCAGCATTCATCATAAAATCAAAAAATCACCCGTTTTTTCTTTAAACGGGTGGTATGCTTTATATTATGCATTCAAATCTGTCATGGCTGGGACGTTGATTTCTTTTACACAGGATACCCTTGATAAATGAATCACACATCTCGCAAGCTCTACAATATCCTGTACAGGGATTCTCGTTTCACCATATAGAGTGATGGCTTTTTCGGCTCCATCTTCATATGGAACCTCTGCCGCCAGCTCTCCTGGATTGATACAGGTGACGGATATTTTATCTTTTCTCACATGTTCTCTCAGTGCATTCACAATTCCGCGCAGGCCAAATTTAGAAGCGACAAAAGAAACCTGCGGCAGGTTTGTATGATCTAGTCCCGCCGTTGAGCCAATCACGATGATTTTTCCATTCTCCGATTTCCTTACGTGCGGAAGCAGTGCTTGGATGTAAGTAATCGTAGAGGTGACATTCACATTGATTAAATGAGCGATATCCTCTGGCTGATCGTGATCGAATGAATAATCATCTTCAAAGCCTCGTTTTTCCCATAAACCAATGTTATAGATGAGAACATCAATGGTTTTATTCTCCAATGCTTCGAGCATAAAAGGGATGTGGGTTTGGCTTGATAAATCAATTTTCAGCCAAATTCTATGTACACCGTCATCTATGTTCAAACTGCTCGGTTCACTTCGCGACACAATCCAAACTGTATCTCCACTTGAAGGAAGACCTTTTACAAAAGCATCCCCTAAGCCTTGACTCGCACCGAATATGATATAGTTTTTACTCATAGCTCCTCCTTCTACGGCTCATGAGCTTTCAGTCAGACTGCAGCTCATCTGTAAGCGTTTTATGCCTATATCATATAGGTTCTAAGATCTAACTGCCTCTTTTATGCCTGTCTTCACTTTCGGCTACTTGATTTCCTTTAATTCCACTGGTAACGCACGCTCTTCTATAAAGGATTGAATCATATCAATAAACAGTTCTTTCTTTTCAAACGTAAATGTATGTCCAATATCAGGAACGACGACACCTGTTGCCTTCGGATGTGATGTCGTTATTTTCTTTGCTGACCGTTTCATGATACCTTTTTCCTTTTCTCCCACTGTGACAAGAATCCGTGCCTTCGCTTGTTGAAACGTGTCTGGGAGCTTGTAATGGAGATTTTCTTGAAACATCGTCAGAAGGGTTTTCTTCTGCAAACTCTTCGAATCCGCCGCATAGTCATTCAGTACATCGTTTGGAAGCCCCATCTTTTCAGCTTGGAGCTGGATAAACCAATCTTTCTTTAATAATGGATACGTAAGAGGTAAAAGGGGTCTCACCATCAAGTAAAGCCATGGCAGCGGCATCACAAGAGCGCTGTTGATGACGGCTATGTCTACGATATCAGGCTCATTCGATAACACTTCAACGGCAACCTGTGCACCTAGAGAGAATCCAATGAGTATCACTTTACGGCCGTGCGCATGCTGCTTGAACCACGAGATGACTTCAAGAGCGCTTTCTCGCATGGAAAATGACTGTTCATTTGCTCTTGTCCCGTGACCAATCAGATCAGGCGTATAGCATTCATACGCTTCCTTGAATGTTTCCATCTGCTCCTGCCACATCCAGCTGCTGACTCCTCCGCCATGCAGGAAAATCATGATTGGCTTATCCATCATCGACAACTCGTCCACCATCCTTATATAAGAAAAAAGCAGCCGCTTTTTGAGCAGACTGCTTTTTCATATGCTCCCTTCTATTATAAGGGAACCTCATCACTATAGGCTATTTTTTCAAATCCTCAATCGAGTTGACGTTCTTCATATATGTCGGAACAACTAGCCCCATGCGAAGACCTTTCATACTTGTGCCTAGATCATCATATTTCCCTTTAAACTTCGCTGCATACGTTTTATGCGTATTTGGCAGCCAAGCAGATAATGAGGCATCTGCACTTCCAGTTGCAATTGCTGTCCACATCGGACCTGCTTCCACCTGAGTCAAGGTCACTTCAAATCCGAGCTCACGCAGTACTTCTGCAGCGACATTGGTACTTGCAATCTCACTATCCCACGCAACGTAGGCAAGATTGACTTTGTCACCATTCGACTTTTTCACGCCTTTTGTCCATTTCGCTACTTGGTCTTTATGTTTTTTCACATATTTAACGGCGGCATCCTTTGGATTGATACCATCTTGGATATCCATCATGACTTCGCCCATGTCATCTTGAGACCATTTAAATTGACTAAGCATTTTGGCTGCTTCCGGCTGATCTTTTGCAAAACCTTTACGTGAAATCGTATGAATCTCTTCCGCTTCACCGTAAGATTTCTTTGGATCCTCTAAATATTTTAAATCATAGCGAGTAAACATCCAGTGTGGATTCCAGCCAGTGATAATAATTGGCTTTTTACGGTCGTAAGATTTCTTGAGCGTTGCGGTCATAGCTGCACTTGATGCAGACACAACCGTCCAATCCTCTAAGCCGTAATCCTTTTTCGCTTGATCCGTTAGCGCCATAATCCCTGAACCCGGATCAATGCCGATAATGGTTTTATTCACCTGCTGTGCTGCACTCGCATTTGAATCTGACTTCACGCCACAAGCGGCTAGTAAAAAGACAAGCAGGGCGGTCATCCCAATGTAGAGAGACTTTTTCCACATTAAGCATTCCCCCTGGTTTTTTTCGTTTTAATGTTTTGTGTAATACGGTCGAGTGTAATCGCCACAATCACAATGGCAATACCTGCTTCAAAACCAATTCCTGTTTTCAGCTGCGTTACCGCACTATATACTTCCGAACCAAGTCCTGGAGCACCTACCATTGCCGCAATGACGACCATTGATAGAGCAAGCATGATACTTTGGTTAATACCAGCTAGGATGGTTTTTGTTGCAAGTGGAAGCTGAACTTTGAATAAACGCTGGAATGTCGTTGAACCAAATGCTTCTGTTGCTTCAATTAAATCAGCTGGTACTTGTTTAATACCGAGAATCGTCATACGAATCGTTGGTGGCATGGAGAAAATAACTGATGCCACAACCCCAGGCACAACGCCAATGTTAAAGAAGAAGATTGCTGGTAAAAGATAAACGAATGCAGGCATTGTCTGCATTAAATCTAAAATAGGTGTTACAATCTTACGCACAGTTTCCTTCTGTGATGCCCAAATACCGATCGGAACCCCGATCACGATGGAAATGACCACAGCTGTCAAAACGAGCGCAAGTGTTTGTAGCATTGGATGCCAGTAGCCTAAATAGTCGATCAGCAAAAATCCAATAAGTGTGAAAAGAGCAACTCCTCTTGTACTGATCCACCAGGCAATGCCGGCAAAAATAAGGGTTAAAATAATAGATGGAATCACACCAAGTGCTGCCACAATTCCATTTACTGTGCCTGCTAATCCATTTGTGATGCCATCAAAGAAACCACCAAACGTTAATGTTAACCAGTCAACAAATCGATCAATGTAATCCGCGAACTGAATTCTAGGTAAATCACTCATACTAAACATCTTATTCTACCTCCTGTGCAGAAGGCTCTTGTGTTTTAATTTCCTCAAGTTTGTTAGAAGACATGTTGATATACTCATCATTACCTGATAACGCACCAATTAATGCACCTCTGACCACAATACCCTTCATTCTGTTTTTCTCATCGACAACGGCAATCGGAATGTTTGCTGCATCAGATACTGCGTCAAAGATTTCTGTCAAATACGTAGATTCCAATACTGTCGTGAATTCTTTATCGAGAACTGTTTCAAGCGACGCTCCCATTTCTGCCGCCTTTTTCGCTGCTTGTGCAGAAATAACACCTAATAAATGCTTTTTCTTATCTACTGCATAGATAGACGAAATCCCAAGGTTTTTCATGAGCGTGAGCGCAACACGTGCCCCTTTGTCGATCTGAATTGTTTCTGCACGTTTCATAATATGACCAGCGGTTAATACTTTAGAAAGGTCGACATCTTCAACGAAACGTTCAACATATTCATTCGATGGGTTCATCAGGATTTCTTCTGGTGTTCCGATTTGAACGATATTTCCGTCCTTCATGAGCACAATGCGGTCGCCAATCCGAAGCGCCTCATCTAAATCATGGGTAATGAAAATGATCGTTTTTCCTACAGATGTATGAAGCTCAAGCAATTCATCCTGCATATCTTTACGAATTAATGGATCGAGTGCGCTGAAAGCTTCATCCATTAATAAAATGTCAGGGTCATTTGCTAATGCACGTGCCAATCCAACACGCTGCTGCATCCCGCCACTTAATTGGTTTGGGTACTGTTCTTCAAAGCCTTCAAGTCCAACAAGCTTTAAGGATTCAAGCGCTTTTGAGCGGCGTTCTTCTTTGTCTACACCTTGTAATTCAAGACCGTACTCTGTGTTCTCAAGAATCGTACGGTGGGGGAACAATGCGAAGTTTTGGAAGACCATGCTGATCTTTTTCCGTCTGACTTCACGCAATTGATCCTTTGACATATTTGTTATCATATCCCCATCAATAAATATTTCTCCGGAGGTTGGTTCGATTAACCTATTTAGCAGCCGCACAAGTGTGGACTTTCCGCTCCCTGATAGCCCCATGATGACAAATATCTCGCCGTCATACACATCAAAATTTGCTCGATTGACACCAACTGTTGCGCCGGTCTCTTTTAGGATCTCTCTTTTTGTTTTCCCTTTTCCAAGCATTTGAGATGCTTTTTTAGCATTTTTACCGAAAATTTTAGATACATTATTTATCTTGATTTTGATAGTTCTCTCTTCAGAATTCATATTTTCCCTCCAAATTAGCATCTTTATAACCGTAACATAAGCGTTATGATGCGAACAATCTTTAGAATTCGCTTATTTCCGCACAATATGTATGAATTCCATATAGAGGTCTGGTGATTAGAGTTTATACGCCGTATTACTCGTAAATCCTATAGAATGCTTCATAAACTACATATTTTACGGGGTATTTCCTCTCATCAGACAATATTTTACTGGAAATTCCTAATTGTGCTAAAAAATAACTCGAATCCTCACCATAGCGGACTTTTTCAAACATGGGCGAACCATTCCCCTGAACAGGATTTACCCGAAAATGGTCACATAAAAACCTTTTTTCTTCAAATTTCAATAAAATTCATGAGTAACTGCCTGCAACTTTAGTTACAGACAGCTTATTTTTTAGGACTCTAGGGCAGCCCGCTTAATATTATCTTGCAATTCAAGCATACGTTTTGTTCCATCTTCGCGTAATCGTTTGTTTTCTTCTTCGATCTGTTTCGTCTCTTTCATCCCTTGTACAATCGTATTAAAGGAAGATTCGATCGTTTCAATGTCGATACTTGGACGTCCAGACAATTTGGCAATCTCCACACTTTGACTTGAGATGTTTTCAGCATTTCGTTTCAGCATTTCATTTGTTCTTCTATCCAGCTCACTCATTGAATCAGCCACAAGCTTTTGTCTTTTCGCTGTAACAGCTTGAATGATCCCATTTTTAAAAATTGGAATGGTGATGATGAACGCTGAGTTGATTTTACCGATTAATTTCGTATTCCCACGCTGCAGCAAACGAATTTGCGGTGCCGTTTGAAGAGCCACCATCCGTGCCATATCAAGGTCATATACACGCTCTTCCAATGCTTGAATGCCGTTACGAAGTGTATCAAGCTCCATTTGTGCCAGCTGGTTTCCACTAGCCGCTTTTTCTTCATAAGAAGGAACCAATTGCTTTAATTCTTCGATTTTCATTTGACCTGCAACAACATACTTTTCAAGCTCCATATAGTATTGAATGTTATGCTCATACATTTCTTCAAGCGTCACAGTCGATTTGGTCATTTCGTCTTTATATTTACTGATTTCTACATTAATTTTTTCAATCTCTGCACCGAGCGTTTGATATTTACTGAAAATCTTTTCAATCATGCTGCCGCCGCGCTTAAAGATTTTTGACAACAAACCACCCTTTGGCTCGTCAAAATCATTTTTATCAAAACGATCCATAATTTTTCCAAGCTGCGTCAGCATCGTTCCTGAGTCAGTGACACTTGTTGAACGCATCATCGAAAGAATACGATCAGAGAACTTAGAGATTTCAACGGCCGGCTGCTTTCCGTATTCAAGCAGCTCCAGCTGATTTTTCGCATCGATCTGTCTCGCAATATTTTGCACTTCTGGTTCATTTCGAAGCTGAACGCGGATATCGTCTGCCTTCTCAATGGAGATTTCCTCTTTATCAATTGAAATGATGTCATTTCCGTTTGTATTTGTCATAAGCTTTGATCTCCTTATCGATTTTTAATGGATTGAAATAACTTTCTGACGATGGATGGCTCTTTAAACTCCTGATTCATGACCATCTCATCAAGCCAATGGGTATCAAATAATTGGTCATCTATATACCGCTCGATACACTGGTATCCCGCCGGATGATACACGAAGAGATCCACCCCCATTTCGTTTAGGAAAATGAGGGCAGCCGCATCAGAACGAGTCAGCTCACCATTATATTCCGTATGGTATAAAATCACTTTCGGTACGGTTTGTGCATAATCAAAGGTTTGAATGAGTTCAATGAGCTCCTGGCCGATATGCAGTATCTGTTTGAATAAATAAATACGGACATCTAATTCGGTCTCATTGCCTTCTTTTAATAGCTTTGGATGGTGACAGATTCGAGATATCGCCTCTGCTATCGCACGCTGCGCGCCCTCATATAGATGAGAAAACTGCCATACATTGCTTTTCATTAATAATTCAGGATCAATCTCTCCAGCAGAAGAAAGGGCATGCTGATAATGAAATTGATAATTCGAAGACACTTCTTTCGTAAAAGGAAAATGGCGAATGGTCTTCGTCTCTTTCCCTTCCATTAACGTATGGATACGATCCCAGTATTCACGCTTGTCTCGTGTGATCCCCATCATTTTCGCAAAGAGATTCGGAATCTGTATCGTGTCCCGGTCTGCTTGAAAATTAGGGCGAATAAAGGAACGTTCCTTTGCAATTAAAAACAGCTCATCATACGTTGTCTTCAGCGTAATGGAATGAGGGGTATGATCCCTGAATTGCCACGGCTTATACAGCATTGAATCTTCCGTGTGGAGCACCTCTTCAAGCTCTCTTGTCGAGCGGTACGCCACCGTTGATTTCCTCTCAGGCTTTTCAGTAGGGAACGGTTCAAGCTTTGAATTTCCCGGATACTGATCAATAAAAGTCAGCTTTTCTTCTGGATCTAATTCGCGGAACGAATCCTCGCCCTCTGGATGAAATAGCACAACATCACAGCCAATCAGCATGACATAGTAAAGAAAATAAAGCTGACTTTTATTCGCCTCTCCATACCAAATGACAGCCGGCATTTTTTCTTCTATATTGACTTCCTTCAGCCATGGATCTAGATGATTATTTGAAAACTTCACTACATCCAGCAGAACCCGGCGGAAATCGGGATGCTGAAATCCATCCTCATGCATCTGTTTGAAATGCTCAAACACCTTGATCAATGAAAGGCGGATATGCCGGTTCATCACAGGGTTTGGATGGCGTACAATCAGCTGTTCACCATCTAAAAAAGCCACAAAGCGATTCACGGACAATCCCTTTTCTTCTTGGTTAATCAAATGAATGCGTTGAAGCGCTTGAAAATGCTCCGGCTCAATATGACGATTGAGCGTTTCACTTAAAATATGAACGCCATCTGTTTCATATAATTCATGTAAATAAATAAAATAATCGGTTGCATCATGCGGAGTTCCAAGGACCCGGGCGGCGAGACGCGGCAAGGACAATGTATGCTCGTCCTTTACATAACCGTCTCTTTCAGGGAGCGGCTTTTTCAGCACGTTTTTCCAGGCTTCCTGCTCCGCCCGTGTATGGTTGACATCGATTTCTTTATAACTCACGCCGCTCCTTCCTTTCTCCTATATTTTCTCGAAAGCTACTACTATCATATCATTCACCCTTCTACTTCTGCTATCGAATCGAAGGCTTTTTTACGGTCGTCATCTGCTTCATGACACAAGCGGTGATTTCATCTGCTGCTGCCATGCCAGATGCTGCTGTCGGCTCAAGTAATGGGTCAAAGTCAAGCACTTCCCCATGCCTCGGGGCAAAGCCCATATCCGCCTGACGAATAAGACCTGCATCTAAAAGGGAATCGCCTGCACCATATACATATTCAAGCTCCAGCCGTTCCTTTAAAAAAGCAACAGCATCCCATTTATTGAGCGGCTCCGGAATAAAATAAAGCTTCCGTCCTTGAAGAGAAACCTGCCAGCCTCTCTCCTCGCCCCACAGCTTCAATTCAGCAAGTGGAATGTGAGACAAATACTCATCTTTCATAATCAAATAAAGAAATTTCCCCTCTGCTGTCCGGGTACGCTTCACCCATGCCGCAACTGGAAGGTCGGAGATGGCTTTCAGCATCTCTCTGACTGACATACACGCTTTGAGCCTCTCATCAACGATAGCCTGCCAATCCTCAAGCGGCTTGCCGTGATGAAGGATACAGCCCCCATTTGTCGTGACGGCATACTCCGGTTTAAGCTCTTGCTGAAAGAAGGTGATCCGTTCATACTGAGCAGTCGTTCTTGTCGTCACTGGAATGAACCAGCCTAATTGATGAATTGTCTGCAAGGATTTTTTCGTTTCAACCGACATATAGGAAAGCGGTCGTTCGTCCAGCACCTCAACTAAATCATAATCTCCTTCATACTCATACTGGTCCAGCACTCGATGTGAGTAAATCAGCGTCCGGTCTAAATCACTGGCAAACGCACATGTCTTCATGACGTCTGCTCCATCGGACGAATAAGTCCACAGCACGTATAGGACATATTGGCATATTCAATGACAGGAACGCCTCTGTCCTCTGCCAGAAGCAAAATATGCTTCAGCTTCTTCTGAGACCCCGGCTGAATCAAGATTTTCCAAGGGATTCTTCTAAGCAGCACACGGGTCGTCTCACCAACACCCGGCTTAATCAAATGGGTATTTTCAATGTGAAACTCCTGACCGATCGCTTCAATGGACGCCATCCCCCGCCAGTCCGCAGGCATTCCCTGTGTGAGGATGGTCTCTGCTTTCTCTCGTACATTTGGTTCGAGGCTAGAAAATGCTTCTTCAATTGTATCCACATACAGGTTGGACACATCCTCATCAAGCAACTCTTCATAATACTTCGCCCCATGGAAATCATCGGCATTGATCCAGCGGTTGTTTAGTACCGTTCGACTGACAAGTCCTGATACCGTCGAATTCAGGCAGGCACTTGGAATGAGAAAGTCCTCTCTCGTTCCGTAGACATTTGTACAATAGCCTGGATCAGCTAGTACAGCCAGTTCACTAGAAAGACGAATATCATACTTTCTTTCAAAATCAATCACAGCTTTTTGGAGCTCTCTCGAAATCGCACCTTTTCCGGTCCATCCATCAATAAAGGCAATCTCAAAGCCCGGATGTTCCTTGAGCATATAATGCAGCGCATTCTCATCTATTCCTCGGTCACGAATAATAGAGATGCTGTAATGAGGCAGTTCAAGACCATATGTCTTTCGAATATATCGTTTGATGAGCACCCCGATCGGCGTTCCCGCCCTAGCCAAACTGCAAAGAACCGTTTGGAAGCCTCGCTTTTTCACAATCTGTTCTGCTACCACAGCTACTGCTTCTGCTACCTTTTCCTTACTTTCTTTCAGAGATTGATAGAATAAATCCATATAAGATTCCGTTGGTTTATACTCAATCGGCAGCATTTCTGAATAATGCGCACCGCTCTGAATCGAACGCTCCCGCTCTTCTGTACTTTTCTCCATCTCAATGGATGATAAATCTTTGAGTAAGAAGGTTACATCCTGCTCTGGATAGCTTCCCATCTTTGTATACACATTAGCCATTCACCTTCACCTCGTCTGATAAAGTCACAATATGCACATGCTTCACATGCCGCTCGGCAAATAAGTGAACAAGCGGACGCAATGCCTCCTGAGAGACCTTTTTCTCAAAAAAGAGAAATACATCATCGTATTGATCTTTTGGTATGTTGTACACGTAGTGCTGAATTCGGGCATCCTCTGGACTCACAAAGGTAAACCCATTTTGAACAGCGTATCCATCCTTTTCAACAGGGTGAATTGGGCTTCTCGTCGTTGAATGAAAGAGAACGCCTTCTCCCATATGTGCAGCCAGTCTCATCGGCACATACATCAGCTCACCTGTTCCTAAACAAAGTGTCTGCTTTCCTTTACGTTCCTTCTTCAGTTTCAGCCCAGCCTCTGCAGCTGCTTGGTCGATGGCTGCCGTATCTGCTGCGTTTAAACCAAAACGGCCCGTTTCATGTATATATGGCGAATGACCTGCCGAATTTGCTGCATAAGAAAGTGCATACGGCTCGTGCTTAAAGAAAGATTGAAGAGAGTGAACAGAGAGACTTGGCAGATCCTTTTGCTCAGCAATCTCATACGAATAAGCTGGCTCATCCAGCGTTTTGCCCCGAAAGACCATTTGCCCTTTTAATAAAGACAATGATGTGATGTGAATACCAAGCTCCTCTTCAAGCTCACACATGGCTTTCTCGTGCTCCTCAGTCCGCCAGTCCAAAATAGAAAGAATCGTGTAAGAATGCCGCGGATGCTTTGCATGAAGGTCCCGAATGATATTGATATTCGTACGGCCTGTCGTGACTTCATCATCTACTAGCACGATGGGACGGTCTGTGCGAAGTAATGCTTCGTCTGCATAACAAAGCTGATCCGTCGCATGCGAATGCTCTTCTTCAAATACCAATGAAGGATCAAGATCCAGCAGCTGTTCACGTGTCGTATGGATGTAAGATGCTCCTTCTATTACGTCATACACACCATGCCCCAGTGCTGTTGCTGTTTCTGCAAAGCCGATCACGATCGGCTGTTTTCCTGATGAAAGCTTCTCTTTTTTGAGTGCTTCGTAGGCTTTAGTTAATGCCGTGTGGTCATCCGTCTTGAGTGCTTCTACTAAAAGGTCTTGATGCGGAGATGTCTTGCCTGTTTGCTCTTGGGCATATGCCATGGCTAAAAGACCCGAGACAAGAAGCGGTTTTACTGGATGAACAGGAATGTGCTTACCGAGCACCTTACTAACGAATAAAAAGGCTCTTTTTTTGTTCACTCTTGCTGCCATGTCAAAAAGATGCTCTTTTTCCAGCTGAAGCGCACCTTCTTTGAGATCAAGCTCAACTTCCATATGTTCCAAGATGCTCAGCGTATGCGGCTTCTGCTTCTTTGAGTATGTCGATATAGCTTCTATTTTCATGAAACACCCCGTAAATATCTGACTTAATTAAAATGTGCTCTGCCCACCGGTAATGCGGCTTCGTTTCATTCATTTTATTAGAGAAGGTACTCTTCATTACGCCAACTGTGCCGTCTGCATGTTCAAGAATGCTTAATGCATCCATATACTCTTCCTTCGTCACAACATACATGCTTTGCACCGGCTTAAGATGTGTTGGATGAATGACCGTCTTTCCATGAATGCCGTTAGCGACATCGAGTTTTGTCTCCTTGAGTAAACCTTGTACGTCATCAAATTCAGATAAAGACGGTTCACCGCTCCTATGAGAAAGCGCACGGATGAATGGCTTTTGTTCCTTTCGAGCAGGGCCAAAATGCTCCCACACAGCCCCAGAAATTACAAAGGAACGCCCAAAATAATTGATGATATCTGTGATTAAATCTGCAATCAATTTGATCTCATAGATGGTCGTGTCACGATCACGGCGAATACCGTACAAACCGCAAAGATCCGTTGCCCCAATGCGAATATTCAAAATATATTCTTCATCATTCAGCAAGATCTGCTTTAACTCAGACAACACCGTATATCTTGTTTCTTTTTCTAATAAATCGGGTGTTTCCAAAATGGGCATCCCATAAAGTGTTGTCCGCGTTTGGGACGATGCCTGTTTCAGACTGTCCAAATAATCCTTCGCATTATGAACTGAACACTTCGGGAACACAAAACCGGTAAGTAATTGAAGAGAGGAACCGAGCAAGTCTGCCATTTTAAGCAGCTGTTTCGGCGAACGAACTCGAATAAATAAAAGAGGCAATTGTTCAGCCGTTTCAGGAGCATGCGTTACTTTCTCTTTGAGACTGGCCAATTGTGTCACTAGATTCTGTTCGGCCATGTCCACTTCTTGATCACCGATGGCATCCTCCAAGCAAAATACAACAGAGCAAAGCGCTTCATATTTCTGCGACAGCAGCATATCTGCTATATCTTGTCTTGTCGCAGGCATATACAAAGTAGCACCTAATGCATGCGCAAGTACATGCCTCGTTGTGAGTGAATGCATCGCCCCTGGCCGCTTGAAAAAAAGATCGTGCTGCCTCGCCTCTGATAAAAATCGAAAATACCGCATGCTGTGCCACCTCCTGTTGTTTAGAGAAAATAAATGACCTGATGATTCAAAAAAGGATGGAGCCGCTAGTCAACTCCATTCCTTTTTGATCGTCCTATTCTTCTTTTGAAGCCGCAGCTTCGTTTGTCACATCTTGATGTTTCTTCTTATTGATTTTATGAACAATAAACGTCCCGATAAATGCTAGGATAATAATTGCAAAGAATGCGACATGCGGAATTTCAATATGAGCAGCACTTAAGCCCATTTTGATGGCAATAATTCCAATGAGAATAAACGCTGTATTCTCAAGCTCTGGAATACGGTCAATGAGGACAAGGAATAACTGTGCCACTGTACGCATCATGAGAATTCCAAGCATTCCGCCTAATAGCAGAATCCATACTTCCTCAGATACAGCGAATGCCGCAAGAATACTGTCCACCGAGAAGGCAAGGTCCATAATTTCCACAGAAATAACGGTTGCCCAGAACACGCCAAATACACGAACCATCCAGCCTTCTTTTTTCAATTCCTTCGCTTCGTCATCGCCGTCACCTAACCAGAAGTGCTTAATGACAAGCCATGCTAAATATGCAGCTCCGAGGACCTTAATCCACCAGAACTTAATAAGCAGCATCCCTACGCCAATGAATAGAAAACGGAAGAAATAAGCGCCAATTAATCCGTAGGTTAATGCCTTTTTACGCTGCTTTTCTGGTAAATGTTTCACCATGACAGCTAATACAAGCGCGTTATCTGCTGATAACAACCCTTCAAGCACAACAAGGGTCCCAATGAGCCCCCAAGAGACAGGGTTTGTTAATACCTCTGCCCACATATGCCAATCAAAAAACGAGGCATACGTGTCCAACATATGTTTCAAAATATCCAACTGGTTTTCCTCCTATAAGTGTAGAAGTATCAGCAGGCTTTCGCCTGCTGTTATTCTTGACCGCTGTTTCTTTCTCACTTTGGAAAAGACCCTCTGAGTCATTGGCAGCGCCACTTGAATCGATTTGTTTCTATCGTTTACACTTCTAACCCATAATTTTGACAAAGAGCTGCAAGTCCGCCAGAGAATCCGCTTCCGATGGCGTTAAACTTCCAATCGCTTCCGTGGCGGTACAACTCACATACCACAACAGCTGTTTCAATTGAGAAGTCTTCCCCTAAATCAAAGCGAATCAATTCTTCCCCGCCCTCTTCATTTACAACACGAACAAACGCATTAGAGACTTGTCCAAAATTCTGACTGCGCGTCTCTGCATCATGAATCGTAACTGTAATTCCGATACGATCAATGTTAGCAGGAATTTTTGAGAAATCAACGAGAATTTGCTCATCATCTCCATCTCCTTCGCCCGTCCGGTTATCACCTGTATGAGTGACACTGCCGCTTGGGTGCTGAAGGTTATTATAGAAGACAAAATCTGTGTCTTGCTGACAACGATTGTTTGCATCGACTAAGAAAGCCGAAGCGTCCAAATCAAATTCGGCTCCACCAGAATATTTATTCGTATCCCAGCCAAGACCGATCATCACTTTCGTCAGCCCTGGGTTGGTTTTTGTTAAATCGACACGTTGTCCTTTTGAAAGCTGAATCGCCATATTCGTACCTCTCCTATCTTTGAAAATATGAAACTAGCCGTTACCCGATATCTAAACCGAAGTCCGTTGCAATGCGGGCAAGTCCGCCTTGATAGCCCGATCCGACAGCTGAGAATTTCCATTCCCCGCCATGACGGTATAATTCACCTACAATAATCGCTGTCTCGATGGAGAAGTCCTCTGCCAAATCGTAGCGAATGAGTTCTTCATTTGATGCCGCATTTAAAATACGCACATATGCGTTCGTTACTTGTCCGAAATTTTGACTGCGCGCTTCCGCATCATGAATCGTAATGACAAATGAAATCTTCTCAATACTCGCTGGTACAGCTGATAAGTCGATATTGACTTGCTCGTCATCTCCGTCTCCTTCACCAGTGCGGTTATCGCCTGTATGTACGACACTGCCGCCACCGCCAGTTGTTTGATTGTAAAAGACAAAATCCGATGGAGAGCTTGCCTTACCTGCTGCATCTAAAAGAAATACACTTGCGTCTAGATCAAAGTCATGTCCGCCGTCATACTTATTGACGTCCCAGCCAAGACCGACGACCACTTTTGTTAAACCTGGATTCGTTTTTGTTAAATCAATTTTTTGACCTTTCGCTAAAGAAATTCCCACTAGGAATCTCTCCCTTCTGATTAAATATAGTTTCTCGTAATATCGGCAAGCTTCGCATCATTTGTACCGTTTCCAACAGCCGCAAACTTCCAATCATTCTCATGACGATAAAGCTCTCCAACGATTAACGATGTTTTCCCTGCATACTCATCTTTTAAATTATATTTCACTAATTCTTGATTGTTTGAACGATCCACGATGCGAATGTACGCATTTTGAATCATACCAAAATGTTGATTTCTTCTTAGTGCATCATAGATGTTCACAACAAACACCAATTTATTCACATTGCCTGGCACCTTGCTCAAGTTGACGAGGACTTGTTCATCATCTCCGTCTCCTTCACCAGTCAGGTTGTCACCTGTATGCTCGACACTGCCGCATTTGCTTTTCAAGTTGCCAAAATAAATCAAATCTTTATTTTCCGTAAACTTATCATTTTTCAGCATGAGCACTGAAGCATCACAATCAACATCAGCGCCGCCTCCGCCGCCAAACAGCTTTCCTAAAAATCCGCCGCCTTGTGATACAGGGTCCCAGCCAAGTCCAACAAGAATATTCGTTAGCCCTGCTTTGCCTTTTGTTAAATCAATACGTTGACCTTTTTCTAATGTAATCGCCAAATCAATCACTCCTCCAGCATAATAAAAATCTATTTATTAAGCGATGGACCCTATTAAAATTATCATACATGAAAATTCGACAAAATTCATGATATGACATTGGAGCCTCTTACTCTTTTTTCTATTTACTAGTATATACGATCTATGTTCAAGATAGGTTTCAAACAGATGATATTTTTTTAACGAAAGATCCATGTTGAAAATGGTTCATGTCGTAAATGAAGTGTTTCATGTGAAACATTGTCGAATGTTCCCGGTAAGCAGCTCTAGCTGAATGAACGAAGTGTAGGCATCATTTCACTTGGTTTTATATGTTGATATAGAAAATATAAAAGCTTGCGATCGAGAGATAAACCCTTTCGTTTCCTTCTATTCATGGATTTCTTTATACTTGAGATGAAGAACATGGACCGTTTCGATGAAAGGATGTTGATAATGCCATCACTTCACATATTAGATCAAGTCGCTATTCCTAAAGGTCAGACAGCCCAAGAGACATTGATTCACACAACGCAGCTGGCTCAGCTTGCGGAAACTCTTGGGTATGAGCGTTATTGGTTTGCTGAACACCACAGCACAAGAGGGCTCGCTAGTACAGCACCTGAAATATTAATGGCTCATATTGCCGCTCATACATCAACCTTACGTACCGGGTCTGGCGGCATTTTACTTCCGCAGTACAGCCCTTTTAAAGTAGCAGAGGTCACGCGGCAGCTTGAGGCCCTTTATCCTGGACGAATTGAAATCGGTGTCGGCAAATCTCCGGGCGGGATTGAAAGGACGAGACTGGCTTTGACGGACGGCGTGCATAAAGACCTGTCTCAGTTTGACCGCCAGCTGAAGGATCTTCTATTTTACTTATCAGACAGCCTGCCTTCTGGGCACCCACATGCAGGAGTCAAAGCTTCTCCGCTTGTTGATGCTCATCCGCCGGTTTGGCTGCTTGGGCTAGGAGAAAATAGTGCCATGCAGGCGGCGGAGTTTGGGATCAACTATATTTTTGGTCATTTTATCCACCCTGCACGCGGCAAGCAAGCATTTGAGACGTACCGGTCTCACTTTTCTCCATCTGTCTTTTCCGGGCAGCCGCACGCTATGTTTGCTGTTTTTGTCATCTGTGGTGAAACAGATGAAGAGGCCGACCAGATCGCCAGCAGTACAGATTTATGGCTGCTGCGTGTTGAAAAAGGACTGGACAGCCGCGTACCTTCTATAGAAGAAGCCAGTTCCTATCACTACACCACGCAGGAAAAGAAAAAAGTGTTACAAAACCGCCAGCGGATGATTGTTGGCTCAAAGGCAACGGTGAAAGAGCAATTACTTAGCTTGATGGACCGCTATCAAACGGATGACATCATGATTCTAAACAATTCCTTTGATCCGATCGAAAAACAGCGCTCCTTCAAACGAATCGCAGAATTATTTTGAAGCCAATCCCCTTGGCTTCTTTTTTTCATTGTCATAGAAAATGGGAAATGTAACATCAAGATGTCAAAATCCTTCCGTCTGTCATCTGATCGCAAATGTGTCTTCTAATCGTTAGCGAACTGTAAACGCATAAGGGGTGTACCTTTTATATAGTAGAGGTACATATTCAAAGAATCGTTTACGACGCTAGAAGGAAGGAGATGACAGGCCATGAAAAAGAGACTCGATTGGGTCGATGCGGCTAAAGGAATCGGCATTCTGCTCGTGGTCATGGCGCATGTGCCCATTCCAGATTCTTTAAAGCAATTCATTTACTCTTTTCATATGCCGCTTTTCTTTTTACTATCAGGCATGATGTTTCGATCATCCTCACACCCTGCTCTGTCATTTATTCAGAAGAAAGCCAAGAGCTTACTCTTACCCTATCTCTATTTCTCCATCATTACGTATGTTTTCTGGTTCTCCGTTACTCGTTTTTTTGCCTTTAAGGGACAAACGGATATTGACCCTTTCGTTCCGTTTACAGGTATTTTTATATCCAATGCAGATGAAGCTAGACTCACGCATAACCCAGCCATCTGGTTTTTAACGACGCTCTTTTTAGTGGAAATTATATTTTTCTTTATGCACCGTCTGACAAAAGGGAAACCTGCTGTCCTGATCTTACTGACCGTTTTTTGCGGAGGTGCTGGATATGTCTCTACATTGCTTTTAGACCAAAGTCTTCCTTGGAATGCCAATGTCGCCTTGACGGCTGTTGTGTTTTATTCAATTGGATTTTTGGCAAAGCAATGGTTTGTGGAATTAAAAACAGATCCAACCCTTCTTCTATGTACAGGTCTGCTTGTACTGACGGCTTACATGCAAAGCTTGAATTCACGGATCGATATGCGCGTTAACGACTATGGCGATCTCTTTCTTTTCTATGCATGTGCACTGCTCGGTTCAGCTGCCGTGATTTATTTAAGCTTTAAATTCAAAACGTCCCCAATTTTGACGTATCTCGGACGAAATTCTATTGTTATTCTTGTCTTGCAGTTTGCCGGCATCGATATCATGAAAGCATTTGTTTATTATGGACTTGGTATCAATATTGCGGATACAGCGCAGCTCTCTTGGACACTCTTTTATACAATCGGGACTTTGCTGCTTATGGTGCCGTGTATCTCCTTCCTGAGCAAGTATCCGATGCTGCTCGGCAAACCAGCCAAAACAGCACACCGCTACGAACAAAAAACATCCGCCGGCTGATCGGGCGGATGCTTTTTGTATTAATCATTGATTTGAGAAGGATAAAGCGTCATTCCTCCATCCACAAATAAGGTGGTGCCTGTGATATACGAAGCTTCCTTAGATACGAGGAATGCAGCGGCGGACCCAATCTCCTTCGGTTCGCCAAAGGCTCTCATCGGAATCTTTTCAAGCTGTTTTTGTTTTTTCTGTTCATCCTGCAAATCATCATTCGATTCGGTTCCCATTGTACCTGGTGCAATCGCATTGATCCGAATCCCTGCTTCCGCATAATCAAGAGCCAGCGTCTTCGTCATCATATTCATTCCACCTTTGGAAGTGGAATAGTGAACATTGAACGGGCGCGGTATTTCCTGATGGACACTGGATATATTTAAAATGGACCCTTTGATGTCATGCTCCATCATATAGGCGATCGCAGCCTTTGCTCCTAAAAAGGCGCCTGTGATATTGACATCAATGACTTTTTGCCATTGTTCAAGCGTCATCTCATGCGGCATCGCTTCTTCGCCATTAAAGCCTGAATTATTAACGAACACATCTACTGTACCGAAATGCTCCAGTGCTGTATCCATGATGGCTTGAATTCCTTCCTCTTCGGAGACATCTGCGTGTACTTTCACCGCTTGACCTCCGCGCTGCTGAATGGCTTGTACCGTTTCTTCAGCACCCTCTTCATCGCCTTTATAGTTCACAACCACATTCATTTGCTCTTGTCCAAATCGTAATGCGATGGCTTGTCCGATTCCTTTTGAAGAACCTGTGACAATGGCTGTTTTCCCTTTTAAATCTTGATACATCTTCATTTCCCCCAATCACGTGCTTCATCTTGTTGATACACAATGGTTACCCATTTTGAAAAAAAGAAAAACACAACCCTCTGCAATCGTTGACTAAGAGGATTGTGCTGTTCATCAAGCTAAAAGGTGTTATAGACATTTTCACATGTTTCACCGGTTGGCTGATAAAAGCAATGCGACTTATACCTTGCCACAAACGGCTGATTGTACCAAGTCGGTGGACAATTTCCAGGCGGTTTAAAATACCAAAGGCTGAATTTTGCCGGCCAAAATCGTTCTCCGTTAATATTCCTACGCGCTAGTGCTTTTTCCGTTTCTCGTGCTCGTTGATAAAAATAACCATGCGTGACCGCTTCAAATGCATGCTCCTGATAAATCATTTGTGGAATCGTACGCAGCCCTTTAAAGTCAGAGCAGTTGGCACGCAACCGGTTGATGCCTACATTTCCTACGAGCAGCATCCCTTGCTTCCCTTCACCTTCTGCCTCCGCTCTCAGCAGTCTGGCCATTAGATCAATATCAGAGCTTGTCGCTCTTACCACTGCCATACATCCACCTCCATTTCGTTTCTCTTTTATTTTATGTGGTCTTTCTGTCTAGATGACTGCCATTTTGACGGGAAAAGACACTTTCCATGTCGGGAGCCTGTCTAAATACCTCAATATTTTGCTGGACATGTGTCTCTCTGGCAACAACACACAAACCAAGTAATCATGCGCATAACAGGAAAAAATATTCATTACTATAGACTCATTTACAAGTCATAAAAATCCTTCTAATTGCTACACCATTATCAAAAACAGTCATTTGAACCTATTCAACAATCCGACTCAAAACCTTAAAATATAAAATGTTGAGTTTTTACAGGAGACATCAAATCATAATTTACAAGTTTCTCCTCTCAACTTAGTGTCATTTTTACTATTTGAAGCTGTGCAAACTTAGAAACGCACTGAAGTATTGACAGTACTTTCGCTTCATTCTACAGTAAAAAACATACAGTATTTTTCTTTTTGTGCAAAAAGAATGATATGAACTAAAGCTTTCCAATGAAATTCACCATAAAACCCGAGGAGGAAAACATCTCATGTTTAAAAAGAAATTATCCCTGTTTCTTCTAATCTTGTGTGTCACTGTTGTCGCTGCTGCTTGTAGTGGTGGAAAAGAAAAGTCAGCTGCAAAGGAAAAAGATACAAAATCCCTTGATGCAGCAGAAGTAAAGGTAGAAAGTGCTGAGTACACATTACCACCTCAATACGATACATCTGTACAGGATGATCAGTATGTACTAAAAGTGAACGTATCTGTAAAAAATATCAGCAAAGAGCCTCTAAATGTTGATAAAAGCAACTTCACGCTTTACCAAGATGACGCACAGGTGTCTACGATCTCTCCAGATGACTACAACGAAGTATTATCTTCAAGCTCTCTAAATGCAGACAAAGTATCAAAAGGCGGTCTTTTCTTTGTTGTTGATAAAGACAAAGACTATCAGCTTGTATACACAGAGCCAGGCACTGGTTCTAAAAAAGATGACAAAACACTAGAGTTTGATATTAAAGGGAAAGACTTAATGAAAAAAGCAGATACACTTCAAGCATCTGCAAAAGCCCTTTCTTCTTATATTGATGTGATGATTTTTGGTAAGAATAACGACGAGTTCGAAAAACTAACAGGTGATAACAAATCAACCGTTATCAACGAATTTGATAAATCATTCAAACAAGGCTACATCACGTCATCAGGTATTTCTTCTAGCTCAGCGAAGGACGAAAACCTTGATAAGCTTCTAAAAGCTGTAAAAGAAACATTAGCTGAAAAATCAAAAGTATCAACAAAAACAAAAGCCATCAGTGGTGATAAAGCTGTCGTGACTGTAACTCTTACACCAATTGATGCAAGCCCGCTTGTCGATCGTTTAAAAGAAAAAGCGACTGAGTTCTACAGCAAAAACCGTACAGCATCTTATGATGAAGCACAAAAATATTTACTCTCCATCTACCCAGAAGAGTTCAAAAAATTAGGACCTTCATCTTCTGAAGAAACAGTAGAAGTCAACATGAAGAAAAATGACATCGACCAATGGAAACTTGATTTGAACGATTACAAAACAAGCTCATTAGTTGAAAAGTTCATCAAGAACTAATGAAAAACCCCCGATGCCGGGGGTTTTTTGTTTGATCCCTATATTTAGTTCCGAATTGCAGCCAAGAAAGTAAGATACGGTCTATTATGAAGGATTTTCTTTTACAGCTTCATACTCTTTTATCACCTCAACCGGATCAACCGCATCCTCCTCTTGTGCGTATTCCTCTACATAAGGGTCCATTAATTTCTCAAACTTTTGCTCATCATCTACTAAAGCAACATACGTTTCATATCCTTCAAAATCAGATGGATATAAATGTGCAACGGAACTACCCGTTTCTAATGCCTCATCTATCGCTTTTCTTAATTCCAATAACCCTTTCCTGTTTCCCAAAATAAACGCTTCAAAATGGTGTGTTTGTTGAGCATATATATTACATAACTCTAGCACATCATCATCATCTGTTTGATAAGACATACACCAATCACCTCTTTAATTAAATTAGGATAATAATGTCATTTCTCCTTCTATTATGCCATTTCTTTTGTCCGATCGTGAACCTCTTTTATATGAATCTCTGGATATAAAAAAACTTGCAGAAAAAATCTACAAGTTTTTAGCTTTTTTATTTCGCAAGCATTCACTTTTCTTTCATAAACAAACTTCTCACGCTGCCAAACATCAATTACTTACATAGTACGTGAATATTAAGAATGGGATAGCAAAGTAATACGTATCTAGCTGCGTAGCTCCTGCTCTCATGGTATTATTATCACTGGCATCCCTATAAAAGAACTCCAAAAGCTCATTCATTCTACGGAGGTCCTGTTAAATAATTAATAGAGGTGAATCATGTATAATTACGAAAAGCTATATAAACAGTATTTATATAAAAAAGATCAATTGATTTTTACTAAAGAACGAGTCGCTGAGATGATAACGTCTAAATTTAAAGCTAGAGAATTTTCAAAAACAAAAATTTTAGATTTAGTAAATGATGATCACTTTGAGTATAATAAGATATATAAATGTTTTGTCATAGATGATCCAAGTATATTGATTCAATTGTTTTCAAATGAGGAAAAAAAGAATCATCGTGAAGAAATACTTGATAATCGTGAACATCCCTTAAACCCCAAGAGAGTCAAAGAATGGGAGTATAATCACTTATTGCTTGATGAACAAGAAGGTAGAAGAATTGATATCATTTTAGAAAGTAAAGATGGATTATATATTTCAGAATCTCAAGTAAGAGCTAGCTGCGAAAAGCTTGATAGGTATTTAAATGCTTTAATTGTAGGTGCAATTATTGAAAATGAGTTAGAAGAATATCCAGTTGATATTCATAACGAGTATTTTCAATTTTATTTAGAGAACTTGGATCAATTCGGTTTCTTAAACTAAAACATACGGTGATCGGCATTCACTTGAAAACGCCCTCTATCATAGAGGGCGTTTCTTTATTTTGCAAGCATCCACTTTTCTTTCATAAACAAGCTTCTCACGATGACAAACAAGATGACGACTGCGAGGGCTGAGGAGCCGAGTGTCAGAGTGATGGACATCGGATCGATGATGCCAAACATCAATTGCTTACACAATGCATGAATATTAAGGAATGGGACAGCAAAGTAGTACGTATCTAGCTGCGTAGCACCTGCTCTCATGGTAAAGAACATTGGGATCACACCTAATGTAATGATCATGGACATGTACGATTGCGCTTCTTTCACTGAGCTTGAAACGACACTGAGCAGCAGTTCAATCATCGATACCATGAATGAGAAGATGATAAGCGCCGCAAACATGACGGCGATAATGCTCCACATTTGATCACCAAAGTTCAGTGCTTGTTTTAGCTTTTCTGTAAAGAGCAGCGTGGATAAAAGCAGCATGCCGATCGCCACAATTCCACTTAAAATCCCGAACATGGAGACAGCAAGCCATTTTCCTATGAGAATATGAAGTCTGCTGGCAGGTGTCAGGAACAACGCTTCAATGGATTTCCGGTCTTTTTCACCCGCTACAATATCAAGCGCAGCTGGCAAAGCTCCTGAGATAACGGAGGTCACCAAAATCATCGGAAGGAGAATCGACAAAAGCATAGCGGTCATTCCATTTTCCCCTTCATCGCCTTCTTCTACATCAACGGCCTGCACCTGAAATGGATGAATAACAGATGTATTGATTTGATCAGCGGCTAAACGCTTTTCTACGATTTGGTTTTGATACTGCTCCAGTAAGGATTGCAGCATTTGAACCGCGATGACCGAATCATCATCTGTTGTGTACCCATGAATTTTAATCGCAAATGATTTTTGATGCTGAAGCATGTCGTCAGCCTCTTTCGGCATTTCCAGGTAAGCATTCGCCTTCCCTTCTTTGACAGCTTGCTGCGGGTCATCAAATGTTTCAAGCGTGAGGTTTTTGACCTCTTTGATCATTTGATTCATTTCAGTTGGAAGCTTTTCATTGATTGCGACCGTATAGGTTTCATCCCCTGGATCTGCAATCATGCTTTCATAAAAGAACACCAGTCCAAGCATCGTCAAAAGAGGAATCAGCACTGTTAAGAGTAAGGTTTTTCGGTCCCTTAGCGCATCTGTCATTTCTTTTAAAAATACGGTTTTCCACATTATGAAATCCCCCTAGCGAGCTTCGACATAAAGATATAGTTCAAGTCATCACTTTGTTCCTGTGTATATAATTCTGGAAGTGTTCCTTTGTACACAAGCTCTCCTTGATGAATCATCATGACACTGTCACAAAGCTGGCTGACTTCTTCCATGATGTGGCTTGAAAAAAGGATGGTTTTATTTTGCTGCTTGAGCTGATGAATAAAGTCTCTGAAAATATTACTTGATGTGATATCCAAGCCTGTTGTCGGCTCATCAAATAAGATAATGTCAGGATCATGAATCAAGGTTCTGGCAATTGCCACCTTTTGTTTCATTCCTCTTGAGAATCCTTTCACCTTGCGATCCATATATTGTCTCATCCCAAAACGCTTTGCCAGATCCTCTATTCTTGCTTTGATTTCATGCTGGTCTAAGCCATATAATTTGCCAAAGTATTCAAGATTTTCTCGTGCCGTCAAACGATCGTAAAGCCCCGTCTCACCGCCAAACAAAACACCAATTCGCTTTTTCACTTCAGTTGCTTCTTTCACCGTATCAAAGCCTGCGACAGTGACTGTTCCGTGCGTAGGCTCTAATAATGTGGCTACGGCGCGCAATAATGTGGTTTTTCCTGCACCATTTTCTCCTAAGATGCCAACGACTTCCCCTTCCTTCACAGAGAACGTCATGTGTTTCATTGCTTTCACGACTTTTTTCTTATCTTTAAACCAGCAGCTGCAATCGCTGAGAGTAATCATTTGGTTCGCCCCTTTCAACTTTCTAAGTCTATGATAGAAAAAATAACGCTTCCCTGACATAAAAATGTCGCGAAACGTCCTTTTTCTGTCTTGAAATGATCTATTTTAAAAAAACAAATGGTAAAATAGACAAATAATAAGAAGAGTCACAGGTGATTTTTATGATAAAAGTAGGTCTCGTTGATGATTACCGAGTAGATTTAGAAAAACTGCATGCCATTGTGGGCAGAATGGAGGCTGTGGACATTGTCTTTGTCACGCAGTCAGCAGAGGATGCATACGAGAAGGTCAAACAGGGAGACATTGACCTGTTGTTCGCAGACATTGAAATGCCCGGAATGTCCGGTTATGAATTAGCGGATCTCATTCACTCTCACGCACTGAATGTCGATGTTGTATTTGTGACAGGAAACAGCGGATATGCGGTCCATGCGTTTGATTTAAATGTTCATGATTATATTATGAAGCCCTATCAAGCCGATCGAATTGCCAAATCCTTAGATCGCTATCTGTCCACCAAGCAGGAGAAAAGCATTCATGGACGGCTTCTCATTAAGCAGCAGTCAGATATTCATGTGCTGCAAAAGAAGGATGTCATTTTTGTTGAGCGAACAGGACGGTCAACCACCATTGTCACAACAACAGGAGATATCCAGACATATCAGACATTAAACGAGTTAAAAGGCGATCTGGCTGAAAGAGATTTTATCCGCTCCCACCGATCGTTTATCATCAATATTCATTACATTAAGAACTTCTCGGCGTATGCCAAAAATTCGTTTATCGTGTCTTTTGAAGGTACGGATAAAAAAGCCATGATGACCAAGCAGCAATTAGAATACTTTAAGAAATACTATTTTTAAGGAGAACGAACGTGAACGCTTTCTATCTTGGATTCCGCATGTATGCTCTCATATGGCTAGGTCTTGCATTTCATGCAGCTGTTGAAGCTTTTCTGCCGCTATCATCTGGGGTGCTGTGGCTCCTCACCTTTTGTGTGATTTGTCTTTATACATTCTTCATGTACAAAAGGTTTTTGCCTCATGTGAGTGGTTATGTGATGCTGGGCGCTTTTGTGCTCTTCACCTGTGCAGGTCTTTCCCTTTTTCTGACGCAAGGAAATGGGATGAGCTCTCTTTTGGCTTTTATAATCATCATGACAGCAGATATCCTTTCATTGAAGATGATGCAGACGGAGAGACGGTTAAATGGACGGCTTCAAGAGCTGATCAACGCAGAATCAAGAACCAATGAATTGCTGCTTGAGCTGCGCAGTAAACATCATGAAACAGCTAGACATTTAAATGCCTTTTCCGCGTCGAACGACGAACATGAGATCAAGGATTTGATTCAGCAATACGTGAAACATTTCCCATGGATTAAAGGAGAAAATGCTTATTTGGCCTCAACCCTGCACTCCTTTTTTGAGCGGGCTGAAAAAGAGGACATTGCCCTTTCACTAGACCTTCAAGCACCTTTTTCATCGCTTCCGTTTTCTAAGGCGGATCAGGTTAGTTTTACTGGCAACCTGCTTGATAATGCCCTAGATGCGGCGATTGAAGCGAAGCAAGCCGGGAACGAGGGAAGCATCTCAATCACGACCTCTATTCGGAGCGGGCTCTTTTTAATCCATTGTGAGAACAGCACAAAAGGAATGGAAAAACACGTGTTAGACCATTTGTTCAAAACCTATGGGCGCTCGACAAAAGGCGGCGATCATCAAGGAATGGGGACGTATATCATTCATCAGCTTGTTGAAAAGGCAGACGGTAAACTTGATTTCACTTACCGTTCTCCAAATTTGCGGCTCGTCATCAAAATTCCCCTTACGATGTCATAAAAAAAAGGTGCAGCTGAGCACCTTTTTTATGTTAAGAGAAAATGTGGTCAATTTGATTGATTTCCTCTTTTGTTAATTGAACATCGTTTGTTTTTAGGTTTTGCAGAACTTGCTCAGCTCGTTTTGCACCTGGAATGATGGCGTCGATGCCGTCCTGCGCTAAAAGCCAAGCCAGTGCGACGTGTGCCGTTTCAGCGTTCTTTGATTGTGCAATTGCCTTCAGCTTGTCTACTTTTTCGAGGTTTTGCAGGAACACCTCGCCTTGGAAAAGCGGGTCTTTTGCTCGAATATCATCAAATGTCGCATCCTTCGTAAATTTCCCAGTCAACAGGCCTGACGCCAACGGGAAATAAGGAATAAAGGAAATACGATGCTCGACACAGTATGGGAGAAGATCCTGCTCTGCCTCACGTTTCAGCAGAGAATACTCCGACTGAAGCACGTCTAAGTAGCCATCTCGATTAAAGGCTTGAAGCTGTTCAAAATCAAGGTTTGATGCACCAATTGCCCTGATTTTTCCTTCATCCTTCAATTCCTTTAATGTGCCTGCTACTTCTTCCAGCGGCGTCCGGCCGTCCGGGAAATGCATATAGTATAAATCAATATAATCTGTTTGCAGTCGTTTCAGGCTATTTTCGACCTGCTCTCTTAAAAAGTCCCGGCTGTTATCCAGTTCAATTTGTCCGTTTACTTCTTTATGAGCCCCCTTTGTCGCAAGGACAAGGTTTTCTCTGCCGCCTCTTTTGGCAATGATCTCACCGATCAATTCCTCTGAACGGCCCAGCCCATAAATAAAAGCAGAATCTAAGAAATTGACACCTTGATCAAGAGCCGTCTCCACAAGCTCTCGTCCGGCATCTTCACTCAGGTTCGGGAACAAATTATGTCCACCTACCGCATTCGTACCAAGCCCTATCGGATTCACCTGTAAATCAGTTCGTCCAAGCGTTACCTTTTTCAAAAGCTCATCTCCCTTATCTGCTTAATCATCCTTATTTTCCCATGAATCCTTTTCAACATTCAAGTATCCTGCTCTCTGAAAATTAACATAGCAGGTAGATGCTGAAAAAATGAAGGGACGTATAGTCATCTCTCTAAAAGCATTAACACCTTCACTTCAAGATTTTTACCTAAAAAACATTTAAAACCCATGATAAATCTATAAATTAATTCTTATTAACTAGTATATTAGACTTACAAAATTCCTTTTATTAAAGATGTTTGTGTAAATTTCTTTCAAAGATAGGGATTAAAACCTATTCCTCATCATGATTGAATTTCGATAGAATGAATAGTGCAAATCGTCATAAGGAGATTTTCCCCTTTAACACCCGAATATACCATTCTATCTGTTTCTTTTTTCATAGTCAGATAGCGGGAATGAAATGACGAAAGAAAAGCAAAGGAGCATCAACTGTGAATCTAAAAAAAATAAGTGCACTCCTCATGATTTCATTCGTGATGATCATCTCTGCAGCCTGCCAGAGCTCAGCCAAATCAAGCAACGCTGATCAAAAATCAACAAAAACAGCAGAGGTAAAAGTCAATAGCTACGAATATACGTTACCAGAAGACTCAACAACTACGCTAAGAGACAATGAATTGGTTTTAAAAGTCAACTTGACGATCACAAACAAAGGTGACAAAGCCCTTTCATTATATAACTCTGACTTCTCCCTTTATCAGGACGATGCCAAAGTATCTGATTTAAAATTTTACGGCAGTAAAGACCGCCTTGACCTCGGTTCATTGAACAAAGGCAAATCACAATCAGGTGCTCTTTATTTCCTAGTAGACAAAGGGAAAAAATATCAGTTCGTGTACCAAGACAGCATCAAGAAAAACAGTGATTCGATCGAAATCAACCTAGATGGAAACAAAATACTGGATACAGCGAAAAAGCTGGATAACCCTGCAAAGGCGCTATCCGCTTATACCGATATGATTGTCTTTGACAAAAAGAACGATCAATTTGCCGATTTAACAGGTGACAACCAATCGGATGTCGTCAATAAATACCACGAAATGTTTGTCAAAGACTTCAAAAGAAGTGCCGGAATGTACGGAAATGAAGTAAGTGATCGTGATATTCTGTCTATGTATAAACGCATTCAAAACACCATGAAGGATAAAGCCAAAGTAGAAACAAGTGTGAAAACCATCTCTGATGACGAGGCGAAGGTTGTCGCTCAAGTAACAGGCATTGATGCTTCTAACTTAAAAGACAAGCTAGACAAGCAAAGAGACGAGTTTTACAACGGCAAGATCCGCTCTAAAGAAGAATTGTATAAGAAAAGCTTAGACATGTACGCGTCTGAATTCGAGAAGCTTCCCCCAGTCTCCAGCCCAGCTGAATACGAAGTGAAAATGAAACGTAATGGGGATGGTCAGTGGAAAATTGACCTCAACGATTATAATACATCGCAGTACATGAGCGGTTTTATTAAAACAAGATAAGCATCAACAAAAAAGACGCTGGCCCATGAAGGTGCCGCGTCTTTTCTATTATGCTATACAGTCGCCTCTTGCTCTTCTTTCACCGCTTTTTCAATATCTTTAAAACGGCTCGATACAGTAGACGCACTAATGCCATACTTTTTCGCTATTTGCGCTTGAGAAAGCGGGGCATCGCTTGCAAGTGAATGAATGTAATATTCGATTCCCGCAGCAAATGATGCTGCTTTACGGATCACAGGTGATTTCTGATCACAATAGGCTTTCCACACAGTTAAAGCGCCATCTGTCAGGCTTTGATCACCGTGTTCCTTCATTCCGTCTTCAATCAGCTTAGCTGTTTCCAGCTGAACGTCACTTGCCCAGTCCATACGATCTGCTGATAGACCAGTATCGCCTTCTGTTTGAGCAGATGTTTCTGATTCTTCTACTTCTTGCTTCGCAAACATGCACTTCAGCACGTCAGGGAATGATTCTCTCATAAATGTACTGCGTGCCCCTCCATTTGCCTCATATGCTTCAACAAGCTGACGAACCTGAAGAAGAAGCGTATCTGTAAACTCTTTCGCAAACATCGTATATTGAATGAAAAACTCTGCTTTTTCTTCAAATTGAACAGGGAATCCAAGCACGAGACTTCCTTTTTCAGGCAAGACTGTTTGATCCGGTTTTACATCTACTTCAACCTTCTCAGCTGTCACCATATTCTCAAAGTAAAGAGACTCGTCCGTTTTTTCATTTAATAAAAGCAAAGATGGTTCCATGTTTGTCCATGATTGAACCACTTGTTTTGTTTTCGGACGGGTAATATCCTCTGCTTTCTTTGTCAGAAATTCTTGGAAGATGGTTTCTTTCTGATCCGTTAATGGACGGAAGAAAATGCCCCATACACTCAAATGGAAAACTGAAATTTGTTGCGTTTCTTTATCCATATCTGCAAGGAAAGAAAACTCATTAATGAATTGATTGATGGCTCTCTGATGCTTAGAGAAAGCATAATTCATTAAATCCTTTTGAACTTGTACAGCTTCCTTAAACACAAGCTCAGACGTTTGTTCTCCGCCTGACTTTTGACCACAGCAATGTTTATATTTTTTTCCGCTTCCGCATGGGCAGAGCGCATTTCGTTTAATTTTTCCCAAAATAAAACCTCCGACATTCTAGTCTAACCTCACTATTTTAACAAACGATTGCACAGGAGAGTTTTATTTTCAAGAAAAAAGAAAAATCAGAATGATCAGTTAAATAACAAAGATACATAAAGATCACGACAGATCATAGGAATAGCGGTCTTTTTCTGTTTATTTTCTCCAATCATTCCAACAGATTTTCTTCAGCTCATTCCCTCAAATAACTGCTTTGCTTCAAAATAAAAGATTTGAACAAACTTCTTCGTATTGACTCTGCCCGTCGATCCTGCGGATGAAGAGGTCTTCTGCATTTCTTTCATTCTTTGGCTGACATCGGTAAAGTCAAAAAACTTCGACGCATAGTGCTCAAATTTAGGATTCGAAAAATCTGTTAATCCTAGTGAAGCAAAATGATTCAAGGAATGGTGAATAGCTCGTCTAATCCGCTGCTCTGCCGCTTTCACTTCCCTCATCACTTCTACATCGGTTGCTCCATGATCCAGCTTCCTCTCCGCTGTTTTGATAAAGAGCTGCTTTAGCGGCGGGAAATTAACCTCATGAGAATTGGCTGACTGTGTTTCATGTAAGTAGATCAGGATCTCTAGTAAATCCTTAGAACCGCTCTCTCCGACAATTCCTAGTTCGGATAAGAGAAATTCCCCTGCCTCTTTCATCGTCCTTTTTTTCGCCCCAGCACCCGTCGTATCATGAGAAATTACAGGCTCTAACGGCAGCACATGGCGAAGGGAAGCTTGAATATCATATATCGATTTCTCCAGCTTAATACGCTCCATGACTTTTCGAATCACACTGACGATCTCAATTCGATTGACAGGTTTATGAATATAATATTCGATCCCTAATTCATAGGCTTCTGCCATCATCTCTTTCGCCTCTACTTGGGAAATCATCATGATTTTACCTTTGAATTCAGGGTGAATATGACGAATCGTTTGAATGCCGTCTCTAGCAGGCATTAAAAGGTCAATCAGAAGGATGTCTACTTTTTTTAGGTTCAATGAATGGGCTTCTAATCCAACTCCGTCATCGGCTTCATCTACGACTTCTCCCAAATCTTCATCCTCAATGATTTGACCTAAAATCGAGCGTATTGCACGATCATCATCTGCAATGAAAAATCGCATATACTCACCCTCTCTGTATTAAATTTTGTATAGGAAGGATTAGCTGAAAAGCTGTTCCCTTTGTTTCTCTTTGTTCGATTTTAATTTGACCGCCAAGCTCTTTAACCAGCTCTTTCACATAGGATAATCCAATCCCAGTTGATGGTGTTCCATATGCATCAAATTTAGAAGTATAGCCTGGATCAAATACAATTTCTCTCATCTTTTCAGGAATCCCCGGGCCATCATCTTCAATCCGAATCTCTATTTTATCATGACTTCCTTTTAATACGAGTGAGATCATTCCAGTATCCTTTATGGCTTCAACCGCATTTGCCATTAAATTATTAATCAGCGATAAGAAAATGAACACATGGTAATCATGCAAATGAATGCCCCTTATATCAGATGTAAAAGAGATGTTTTTTCCTAGAGATAACGCATATTTCTCTTGAATGCGGATGACAATCTGAACCAGCTCTTCAGCCTTCATATAGTCTTGCATATTTTCCTTAGAAATTAACTTCGAAAGACCAGCATAAATACGCTGATTGTCCTTTTTCACTTCATGGATTTCTCCTGCGAGCTTCAACAGCTCCTGACTCACTTTCTTGCCTGCTTCGTGTTCATGCAGCAGACGATAAAGTCTGTATGATTCTTGCGTAATATGCTCTGTATGTTTTAACGTTTTCTTTAAATGAACCGTTTCTTCATATAAATTTGAAATGACCATCATCATATGCTCATTTTGTTTCATGATCTGCTTCTCTCTTGATTGCGCCTCGTACAGCTTCATCATATTAAAAAAGCTGATCACCACAAAGCTGTGAGCAAACGCAATGAGAAACATATCACTCAGCTTTGATAATGTCATCGTCGTATCAAACACTAAAAATTGGACAAACAGCTCAACAAAATCAGCTACTAATTCGATCATGAGACCAATGATCCCAATAAAAATAGAGCGCTGTTTAAAACGTCCCGTACGGACGGCAAAAAACAGGAAAGCATATGTAAAATAGAAGAAGAAACTTGGGAATTGCTGATAAAATGATGCAGCCAGTCCAGCATTATGCTGAATCAGATCTAAGCCTACTCGAAAAAGCACAATGGCTGCGCCTGTTAAAAACCCAGGCAAAAACGGTCTAGATTTCCTTAAGAGTAATAAACAAAAGAAAAACGCAGGTGCGCCAAAGCTGATCCGGAACGTCTCATTCACAGGATAAAACTTCAGTTCTCCTGCAAGCGGCACAATAACCACCATAAAAATTAAAATGTATGCGTCTTTTTTGACAAGCTGGTTTAAACTCAAATGACTGACATCCCTTCCCCTTTTTGCATAGCCACAGTATACAAGGAGACTCTTTTCTTCACAATGTGCAAAAAAATAATTTTCACAGCTCCTTCTTTCCCCAAAAAATCTTTTTTTATGACTATTCTCCGAGGCGGCATGGTGACCTTTCAGCTATTCAGTTTTTTGGTGATTGTCTACAATAATGGGAATTGTTTAGACAATCATCGACAAACCGATTTTTATTTGTAAGTTTTTCTGTAGATTTTCGTCAGATTGTGTAGTTTCCAAGATAAATTGAATGAACAATTTTAGTGAAACTATATGTAAGCGTTTTCTGAATTTTCACTAAAAACCCTTTTTGTTTTTTCGCCGCCAAAGCCTTCAATTGAACATATATTTAGGTGTAAAGGAGTGGTACAAGCAGCGCATGACAAGTTCTTTGAAGATGTGTAACATGTTTTCGTGCCTATTTGATCGCATTTTTTGTCATCCGCCAATTCAATAGGGTACTTTTTGATTTTTGATTGGAGGAATCGTATGAAAACAGCAATTTCTAATAATACACAACACGCATGTCAGTCTTCTGTTGATCAATGGGCAGAAGAAATACGTCCGTATTACAAAAACGGGCAGAATGCTGGCTACATTCCAGCACTCGGAAAAGTGAATTCCTCTCAACTTGGTATCAGCGTGATAGGCCCAGATGGATCATCTGTACGTTACGGTGATTGGGACGTTCCCTTTACCCTACAAAGTATCTCAAAAGTCATCAGCTTTATAGCTGCCTGTTTAGGAAGAGGCGTACCATACGTCTTGGATCGGGTAGATGTAGAGCCAACTGGTGATGCATTTAATTCCATCTACCGCCTTGAGATGCATAAACCGGGGAAGCCCTTTAATCCAATGATTAATGCTGGAGCTATTACCGTATCCTCCATCCTTCCCGGAAAGACTTCTACAGAAAAGCTAGCATATATTTTTGATTTAATCGAAAACTTAATAGGTAAGCGTCCTTCTGTTAATGAAGAGGTTTATCAATCAGAATGGGCAACTGCGCATCGCAACCGGGCACTTGCTTATTATTTAAAAGAAACCAATTATTTAGAATCAGATGTCGAGGACACGTTAGAAGTGTACTTAAAGCAATGTTCCATCGAGGTCACAACAGAGGACATCGCCTTGATTGGACTGATTATATCAAGTGATGGCTACCATCCCTTTAAACAAGTCCAAGTCATCCCGAAAGATATCGCAAGACTTACAAAGGCATTGATGCTGACATGCGGCATGTATAATGCGTCTGGTAATTTTGCTGCTTTCGTAGGCGTTCCAGCCAAAAGTGGTGTATCTGGAGGAATTATGGCTTGCGTTCCGCCAAGCGCAAGAAGAGAATTCCCATTTCAGACAGGCTGTGGAATCGGTATTTATGGTCCCGCCATTGACGATTGCGGAAATAGTATTACCGGTGTCATGATGCTGAAAAAGCTCGCCAAAGAGTGGGATCTCAGTATTTTTTAAAATGAACAGTCATGAATTCGAAGAGGTGATGTTATGAACGAAAAAGCTTTGCTATCTTATTTAACAAATACAAATGATTTTATTTGGACTTATATTGTGATTGCTCTGTTACTTGGAGTAGGGGTCTACTTCACATATAGAACACGCTTCCTGCAAGTGAGAATGATTAAAGAAATGGTGCGTGTCCTGAAAGAAGGAAGAAAAGAAAAAGAGGGGATATCACCGTTCCAAGCATTTGCCATCAGTATGGCGGCACGTGTAGGAACAGGGAATATCACAGGGATTGCTATCGCCATTGCAATTGGTGGACCTGGGGCAATTTTTTGGATGTGGATCGTAGCCATTATCGGTTCTGCCTCAAGCTTTGTTGAAAGTACATTAGCCCAAGTGTATAAAGTGAAAGATAAAACAGGATTCCGCGGTGGACCTGCTTATTACATGGAAAAAGGGTTAAACAAGCGCTGGATGGGAATTTTATTTGCGATCCTAATTACAATTTCTTTTGGAATCGTCTTTAATGCGGTTCAATCAAATACGATCACCGTCGCTTTTGAAAACTCCTTTGGATTAGACCGTTTAACAGTCGGTATTGTAATGGCTGTTATTTTTGCAGCAATCATTTTCAAGGGAATCCAAGCCATTGCAAAAGCTTCTGAATACATTGTCGTTGTACTGGCTCTAGCTTATATCGGAATTGCATTCTTTGTTATTGTGACAAATATCACTGAACTTCCTGGTGTCATCAGTACGATTGTGAAACATGCCTTCGGGTTTGAACAGTTTGCTGGCGGAACACTAGGCGGGGCATTATTACAAGGGATTAAACGCGGTCTCTTCTCGAATGAGGCTGGTATGGGTAGTGCACCTAACGCAGCAGCAACAGCCGTGACAAGTCACCCTGTAAAACAAGGGTTAATCCAGGCATTTGGCGTATTAACAGATACGTTAATTATTTGTACGAGCACAGCCTTCCTTGTCCTATTCTCTGATGCGTACAAAACAACGAACCTGCAAGGAATTGAATTAACACAGGCTTCACTCAGTCAGCACATTGGGCCATGGGCCTCTGGATTCCTTGCTATCATGATTTTCCTATTCGCCTTTAGTACATTGATCGGTAACTATTACTATGGTGAAACGAACATTGAATTCCTTGGTGCCAACAAAATTTGGCTTAACATCTATCGAATTGCCGTTATTGGAATGGTTCTTTTCGGTGCAGTTGCAACTGTTCCTCTCGTTTGGGGTCTAGCCGATCTCTTCATGGGACTCATGGTCATCGTCAACCTCATCGCCATTACCATGCTGTCTAAGGTCGCCTTTGCAGCATTGAAGGATTATACGAGACAGAAAAAAGAAGGCAAGGACCCTGTCTTCTATAAAAATGCCGTTCCAAACAATGAGAAAATTGAATGCTGGGACGACGAACCTGCTTCGTTGAAAAAGAATCAAATCGGATAAATAAAAAAAGCTCTGGTCCTCTGATCAGAGCTTTTTTCTTTAGTTCAAAAATTCGAGTATGAGTTTGTTCACCACTTCTGGCTTTTCATGATTGATCCAATGAGAAGCATCATCGACAAAAATCAGCTGACCATTTGGGCAAATCTTCATCGTTTCCTTCGCCAGCTTTCTGCTTAAAAACTTGTCCTCCATCCCCCAGATCATGCGAACAGGTACTAAAATGCGTTTTGATATCGGCTTTTCAAAGCCGCCCTTTTTGATGGCGCGGTACCAATTCAGCATTGAGGTCATGGCACCTGGCTGCGTCCAAGCCAGCTTGTAGCTTAATACATCTTCCTTCGTGAACAAATGTGGTCTTGCAGTCAATCCAATGGCTTCATCCAGCTTTTGAAAGTGATTTTCCTGAAGTGCTGCCTCTGGCACATTCGGAAGCTGAAAGAAAGCGATATAGGAGCTCTTCTTCCACTGCGGGGGATAAAACGGAAGAACCTTCATCATGACCCGCGGATGCGGCATGTTGACAATGATTAATTTCTCTACATATTGAGAACGTGTGGATGCCAAATGCCAAGCAACTGCTCCGCCCCAATCATGACCACCCACAATCGCCTTTTGATTCGGACTAAGCGTCTTAATCAGCCCTACGATATCATCTCTCAGTTGATCTAATACGTAGGATTCGATTCCTTCTGGCTTATCACTTAGATGGTAGCCCCTTTGATCAGGAACGACGACACGATAGCCTGCCTCAGCGAGGGGCATGATTTGGTTCTTCCAGCCGTACCAGAACTCAGGAAACCCGTGCAGCAGTACAAGCAGCGGGCCATTCTCAGGTCCAGCCATTGCTGTGTGAAGTGTTACACCATTTGTTTGGATCGATTGAAATTCAATTTGCTCCATCCCTTTGCCACCCTTCTCCTTGTTCTTTTATTCTTCCAACATAGCATATTTTCCATTTTTCAGAAAATAAAAACACTCCCAAAAAAACCTTCACAATAGTGAAGGTCTTAGAATTTTGACCAAGGATCCTTGAACAGAGAAGATATGTATTTGTGCTAAATGACTAAATAACTAAAAAAGCAGACTCTAATCAGTCTGCTTTTTTTACGATTTTTATTTATCTAGAGAATATTTTTCTATTGCTTCTTTTGGAGATATTTCTTCATCAAATGAAAGATAACGACAATACACTTCACTTAAGTGAAGTGGTTCTTCTTCTAAATTGTCTACAAGTTCAAATATATCTAGGATTGCTACTAATTTTTTTGTTGTTTGTCCGTAATCCCCATTTCCAAATGTTTCTTCTGGAAAACTTTTTTCTATAATTTTTTTAACTTCATCTTGATCTTTTGCTTTGATTAATACGATTCTTTCTTCAAATATCTTATCAGGTCTAACTTTGGGAGACGGTATGGATTCAAACAATAATTTTGCTGAAAAGAGATCATACATAGATTTATCACCTGGATATTCAATAGATTTAAGGTAAATATAAGGGAATTGTTTTTTGAGGTTGCTGTGTCCACAATCATTTTTTATTTTTATATCATTGCATGATCTTTATTTAGCTCTTTGTCTTCATCTATTTCATATAATTCAGCACCCAGATCAACCCATTTTTGCGGTCCTGTACTTGTCCGTGAAGTGCACCAAAGAACGTATCCTGTAATTCGACCAGTACATCTCCGTCAGCTTCTAGCGCTTCATATACAGCCTTTAGTTCTTCTTCATTGTCAAACTGCATAATCAATCTGAGATGTTCGGGCTTTGGTGTGCGGCCAAACGTATCTGAAAAGTGAAGCAATGATTCTCCAAGGTGAAGTTCCGCATGCAGCACACGGTCTTGATGTTCATTTAAAATATGAATATCTCCGCCAAAAATTCCTTGATAATATTGAAGAGATTCCTTCACATCGTCTACCACAATATAAGGACTAACGCTAATCATACCCTTCATCCTCCTCTTGTCCGTCCATCTTCTCTTTTATAGCTTATCCCAAATCGTATGAAAAAAGGCACAAATCGTCAACGGATTTGCACCTTTTTCTCATGAAGCTTTCGCTAATTCACTATGTTTGTTTGAATACGCTGCGTACATGACGACACCGATTAACAGCCAAACACCAAAGTAAAGCCACGTCCGGCCTGGTAAGTTGAGCATAAGGAACAAGCAGCAGCCCATTGAGATAATCGGCAAGACCGGCACAAATGGAACCCGGAATCCCCTCTCAAGCTGCTGATGTGTCTTTCTCAAAATGAGCACAGATAAACTCACCATCGCAAACGTCAATAAAGCACCGATATTCGCTAAATTGGACAAGTCCTTTAAATCAATAAACCCTGAAATAACAGCTGTCATGCCGCCAATCATCCATATGCTTGCAACAGGCGTATCGCTTTTGTTTGTTTTCGAAAACACTTTAGGCAAAAGTCCATCTCGTCCCATCGCATAAGCAATTCGAGTTGCTGCATAATTATTGGCGAAAATCACAGCCATCAATCCAATGACCGCACCGACAGAAATAATACCGGCTACGCTATTTTGATGTACACTTTGCAACACATAGGACATAGCCTCTGTGACATTCAGTTTTGTATAGTGCACCATACCTGTCATGATCAAACAAACGACAATGTAAATGATCGTGCAAATGAGTAATGAGCCAATAATGCCAATTGGCAGATTCCGCTGCGGATTTTTCACCTCTTCCGCAGAAGCAGAAATCGCATCAAATCCTAAAAAGGCAAAAAATACAGCAGCAGCACCGGCAATGACGCCTTCTGCACCAAATGGCATGAACGGCTGCCAATTGGATGGCTGTACATAAAACCCGCCTACTACAATGAAAAGAACAATAATACCGAGTTTCACAAACACCATGATATTATTGAATTTTTTACTTTCCTTCGTTCCTCTAGATAAGATCCACGCAATCAGTAAGGCAATGATAATGGCTGGCAGATTCATATATCCGCCTTGTTCTGGCCCCGCTAAAAATTGATGGGGAATCGAAATGCCAAACCCCTCAAGCAAGCTGTTGAAATAACTCGACCAGCCACTGGCGACAGCTGAAGCAGTCAGCATATAAACGGACAATAAAGTCCATCCCATTAGATGCCCGACAAGCTCACCCATCGTTGTATATGAATAAATGTATGCACTGCCGAATACAGGCAGCGCTGAAGCCATTTCTGCATAGCAAAGTGCTGCCAAACTGCACACAATCGCTGCAATGGCAAAGGAGAAAATGACAGCCGGTCCTGCATCCTTAGCCGCTGTAATTCCGGTTAACACCATGACCCCCGTGCCGATCACTGCCCCTATACCGAGGAGCGTGAGATCGAGCCCGCCCAGCGTTCTCTTTACCTTTTGCTGCCTGCTCTGTTCTAACAAATCGTGAATGTGTTTCTTACGAAGAATATGTCGCAAACCCTTTCCCTCCAAAACGTTAGAAAAACAAAAAATCATTCAAATTTCATTATAGCAGAATAGGTACTACGCATTCACAACCAATTCACGTAAATCTTTCTTCATGATTTTACCAAGCTTGTTTTTTGGCAGCTCCTGTGTGAAATGAATGGAGGGCACTTTGTAATCTGCCAAACGTTCCTGGCAATAGTTCACCACATCTTCTTCGGAGAAATCGGAGGATTCGTCTTTTACGATATACGCACTTGGCACTTCCCCATATAATTCGTCCGGTACCCCGATGACAGCTGACTCAATCACACCTGGAATTTGTTCAATAATCTCTTCTACTTGGTCAGGATAGATATTATCCCCGCCGTACAGAATCACATCTTTGTATCTGCCTGTGATGAAAAGAAAACCGTCTTTATCTAGATAGCCTGCATCCCCCATATGGAACCAGCCATCTTTCAGCACCTTCTCAGTAGCGTCAGGCTGATGATAGTAGCCTAGGAAATAAAATGGACTTCTCATGACGACTTCGCCAATTTCTCCTGCTGGCAATGTCTCCTCTGTCTCAGGATGCACGATTTTCACATCTACATCCGCATCCACTTTACCGGCAGAGCCCATTTTATCCTCACCCATCGCTGGATGCCACGCACTGACAATCCATGCTTCCGTACTTCCATAGCCATGCATCATCTGAATGCCTGCTTCTTTGTAATCTTTAATTAAGCGTACCGGCACCTTCGTACCGCCAGAAATCGCAATTTCAAAAGATGAGAGATCGTACGAACCGCGTTTCATTTCTTCTAGCATGTACGTGTAAGCTGATGGGAAAGCCATCATGAACGTAATTCTTTCTTTCTCAATCGTTTCTAAAATGCGTTTCGGTGTTGCATCATGTAAGAAGACAAGCGTATACCCTTCAATCGCAGCTGCGATCAGATGATTAATTGAACTCATATGATACAGCGGATGACTCGCCAAGTACCGTTTTCCTTTCAGATCAAATCCTCGATTCCCATGTCTTGTTAAAAATTGATAAATTCGTCCATGCCCGACCATACAGCCCTTTGGATTGCCCGTTGTTCCAGAAGTGAATAAAATCATCGCTAAATCCTCTTCTGATACCTCATCAGCAAGATGACTTCCATCATTTGAAGCCAAAATGTCTTCAAACAGCTGGGTTGTTTTCGCATTGGCACCGGATTCCACCATCAGACAATCTTCTAAAGACACATTCACTGCCGCAATGATGTCACGGAATTCACGGTCAAAAAATAAAGCCTTTGGCTCTGCTTTTTTCAAAATACCTTCCAGCTCAAAAGAAGTAAGCTGCCAGCTAAGCGGAACTGCGACTGCACCTGCTTTGATGGCTGCCAGCATAATCGTTGAAAAGTGATGATGGTTTTGACAAATAAAGCAAACGCGGTCTCCTTTTCGAATCCCCTTTTGATATAAGTAATGAGCGAGCTGGTCAATGCGTTTTGCATATTCTTCAAATGTATAAGACACACCCCCGCCAGTTACCGCTTCAATTTGTGAAGAGCGTTCCATTCTGTCGTTAAGTAATGCCTGTAAAGTATTCAATATCTTCATCTCCAAACGTTTGATTTACAATAGCCAATTTCCAGTGAATGGGGTTGGCAGATTTTATCTCATTCACATTCTAAAATAAAACCAGCTGAAAGTAAAATCATTTCATTTTGGAATTGTTCTTTATATTAATTGATAATATAGGTAATTTTATAGCCGTCTTCCATTTTGGTTTAAATGATGATAACTATTATGATAAGATAGACCTAGTAATTGATCGGAAAATGCGAACGCAATAGGAAAAGAGGTATGGAGAATGCAACATTTCGAGCTAGAGGCAAGTTTATTAGACCATGCGCTGACAAAGTATTTAAAGGCGACGAAGCAAATAGATGAAGAGAACATCCCGAAAAACGTCACGAATGTGAAAGGGTTTATTTTACGCATCATTTATCGCCATCAATCATGTACTGTGAAAAATATTCTGCAGGAAGTTTCATTATCTCCCTCTGCAACAACAACCGCTCTCAATCACTTAGAAGATGAAGGGCTGATTATCCGCTCTCGAAATAATAATGACCGCCGTACTGTATGGATTACACTCTCTGAATCAGGTGAACAAATCGCAAAACAAATGATCGACAACCGCCAGCTGCTTGTCAATCAGCTGTTCAACCATCTTTCAGAAGAAGATAAAAAAACATTTTTTGAATTAATCGAAAAAATGATGGACGAGCACACATTAAAGGCTTAGGAAACCTCCTAAGCCTTTTTTTATGGCTTTAAGATGACCTTTATACAATCATCCTTTTTTTCGTTAAATATGTGATACGCATGAGCGGCATCATCTAATGGCAATTGATGTGTGATGATCGCTCTAGGATCAATTTCACCGGTTGTCACTTTTTGATAGAGCTTTGACATGTAGCCTCTCGCCGGAGCCTGTCCCATTTTCAGGGTGACGTTTCTTGCGAAAAAGGCACCTAATGGGAACATATTGTATAGGCCGCCGTACACACCCGTCATCTGCACCGTTCCACATTTACGGACGGCTTTTGTAGCAATTTGAATCGGTCCGATCGTTCCACCTTGCAGCTTGAGTTTCTGCTCAATTTTTTCAAGCGGTGACTTCTTCCCGTCCATTCCCACACAATCGATCACAACATCGGCTCCACCCTTGGTGAGCTCCTTTAACGTTTCTCCCATGTCGGGATCTTCTGTAAAATCAAATACTTCTACGCCGCTCATCCGTTTTGCATGACGCAGACGGTAATCAATATAATCGACCGCAATCACACGTTCTGCCCCTTTTTGCCATGCAAATTGCTGCGCCATTAACCCAACAGGTCCACAGCCTAACACAATGACCGTATCACCTTTTTTCACACCTGCGTGCTCCACGCTCCAATAGGCAGTTGGAAGAACAGCCGATAAGAACAGCAATTGTTCATCCTCCAGCTCACAATCATCTGGGATCTTAAACGGGGTGTAATTTCCAAAAGGCACGCGTAAATATTCTGCCTGTCCTCCAGGATAGTTCCCATATTTCTCACTATATCCAAAAAGTCCACCCGAATCGTAGTGCGGGTTTGAGTTGTCGCATTGACTTTCTAAATGATGATGACAATATTGGCATTGACCACATGCAACGGTAAATGGAATAACGACACGATCTCCCTTTTTTACTACCGTGACATCCGGTCCAACTTCCTCCACAATCCCCATTGGCTCATGCCCAATCACATAGCCGATTGGAAGCGGGAAGTTCCCCTGATACAAATGTAAATCAGATCCACAAATTGCTGTTGATGTAATTCGTATGATCACATCTTCCCGATCTTGAATAGATGGCGCATCTACTTTCTTCACTGCAATGCTATTTTTTCCTTGATAAGTAACAGCTCTCACATGCATTTCCTCCTTTAGCGAAAATCATCTGTACATAGCTTCACCTGGAATGGATGGTTCATGCATCAGATCAGGAATATTTGAAAAACAAAAAAGCCCGTCGATGGGTTCGACAGGCGCTTATTCAATCATGTGTAACGCGTTACATATTTATCCTTTTTCGACAAAAACCAAATCATATTGAGAGGAAGTCTCTCGATCGATCATCAAGTTCCCTTCTTGAATAAAATAAGGACATATACTCGGGCTTTGTGATTCTTCAAACTGCTCATACAACTGCTCAATCTTTCCAGGGAGCAGTAAAAGCAAAAATTTATTAGAATGGGAAACGAATTCATAAGAATGAATCGTATCCGGCGGTATATAGGCAAAATCACCCGGCATCAGGCAAATATCCTCTCCGTTCAATTGAAGGTTCATTTTTCCTTCAACGCAATAGAGTGCTTCTGTATGTACTTGATGATAATGCGGAGGAAAATACTTTCCCTTCGCGCCTTCAATCACAAAATGACTGAACCCGCCTCCAGTTGTTTCTGTTGTTGCGATCAGCTCATGAAGCTGACCATCCACGATATATTGCTTCCCTTCACCAGCCTCTAAAACATAGGGCTGCACCGCCTGAGGGAGCTGACTATGAAATAAAACGGAGGGCTTGGTTGTATTTGATAGCTGCCGGATACCATGCATCAATATGAGATCGCTTTCTTTTTCAGCTTGTTCAAAGCTGGCTGCATCGAAAGCATGATCAGTCATCAGCCATTCGTTCTGCTGAAGCCTCTTCCCAATTTGCTGATAGACATCTGTCATTTGTCCGCCCAACGTATATGAAATAAACCTTGTTTTGTGACTATGCATTCTGTAGCCATGAATCGTTTTAGGCGGGATATGAATATAATCGAAGGCTGTGACCATATATTTTTTACCGTCCAGTATCACTTCAAGCTTTCCTTCCAGCATGAAAATGGTTTCAAATAAGTGCTCATGACAATGAAGTGGAAAATAAGCTCCTTTCCCACCTGTGATTAAGACAAGCTCAAACAGCTGATTCGTTTGATTTGCTTCTGCCAGTACATGAACAAGCTGATTTTCCAGCCCATACAGCTTCCCTGATCCAGACACGGTATAAAAATAGGTATCCTCGGATTGCTTAATCGATTGCGGTTGCTCCGACATCCCATCACTCCTCATGACTAATTGACTAATTGACTATCTTTATTATATAGACCAATTGATATAATAGATAGACAATATGCGAGAGATTTTACTCTTCTCGCATAAATAAGTGTCTAAGGTAACACTTTACGTGTTCTAACGGGGTCGTTTGTTTGAGTGCTGTGGTCATCGATAGACCCCCAATCACCATTGAATGAAGGAGAGAAGCCAGCTCATCAGCTTTGTTTTCTTCATATCCGCTGTTCATTAGCTTTTCTTTCACAAGCTCTTGCCAGCGGATCATTTCTTGTTTGCATGCAGCATGAAGCTGCGTATGTTCTGGCTTGGATTCTGCCGCCAGCAAGACAATCGGAATCCCTCTTTCACTTTCTTGCTCCATAAATCCCCGAATGATGTTTGTCATAAAACGGTCGATGGCGATATAAGGGTCATCCGAATAGGCAAAACTTTCTTCAATTCGATCGATGACCTTTTGACTAATATATTCAACGGCTGCTATGGCTAGCTCTTCTTTTCCGTTTGGAAAGTAATAATAAAGAGATCCTTTAGGCGTGCCGCTCTCTCTAATAATTTGATTCAATCCTGTCGCATGATACCCCTGTTTTCGTAAAAGAAGTGCAGCCGTTTGAATGATTCTGTCCTTCGTACTCACGTGTGACACTCCTTTCCCTCCATAGACAAATGTCGTTTCAACGTATGATTTGATTTGTTCCTTTCCAAATCGAGGATGTCTCCATTTCTGCTGCAAGCCGAAGCAGCCAGTCCTCTTTTCCCTTTGGTGCTGTCACCTGTACCCCTAAAGGCATGCCCGCTTCAGTGAGATGAACAGGAACACTCATAGAAGGCTGACCCGTTAAGTTGGCAAGCTGTGTAAATGGTGTGTAGGTCAGACTCTTTAAGAACATGTCATAAATGAGATCCTGCTGCGCTTGCATTGAGAGGGATGACACACGTAAAAGTTCAGTGATTTCCTCTTTCGAATGCATCAGCTCACCAATCTTTGGAGCTGAATAGGCAGTAGCTGGTGTCACAAAAAGATCGTACGTTTGATGAAATGATGCCATTTGTGCAGCCGCCATATCCCACGCATCAAGACTTTCTGTATAAGCAGCAGCGGTCACATTCTTGCCAGCCTCCGCCAGCACCCATGCGACGATGTCCGTTTCCTCCGGATTGACTGGACGTCCTAATGAACGAGCCAAGGACGTGAATAATGCAGACATTTCTCCGCTATTCATGACGTAGTATTGCTGCATCAGATGGATCCCGTCAATTGCCGGCTTCGCTTCTTCTACTTGGTGCCCTTGGTCACTCAGCCATTTCACTGTTTGCTGAACCGCCTGCTTCGCTTCCTCACTAACCTTCGTACCTACTGGAGATTCTATACTGTAAGCAATTCGCATAGAAGATGTACGTTTCACTAGATCTTCTTGATAGCTGCCGTCGTATAACGGCGTTTGGAAAGCCGCTTCAGGCTGAATGACTTGAAGCAGATCAAGAAGGGCTGCACTGTCCCGCACTGTTTTTGTGAGTGTAAAATCAATGGAAGCCCCTTGCCACTGCCTTCCTGCGCCTGGTCCTACCGGCGTTCTTCCTCTCGTTGGCTTGAGACCGAACAAACCTGTAAAGGATGCTGGAATCCGAATGGACCCACCGCCATCACTTGCTCCACCAGCCGGTACGATGCCGCTTGCAACAGCTGCTGCCGTCCCGCCGCTTGAACCGCCAGGGGAATAGTCAGGATGCCAAGGGTTCCTCGTTGGACCATGTAAAGAAGGTTCTGTTACATTCCTTAAACCGAATTCTGGTGTGTTTGTATGCCCCATCATGAGAAATCCAGCCTGCTTCAATCGATGGACAAAGTGGGAATCCGTTTTTGCCTTTACATCCTTTAACAATGCAGCACCTGCTGTCAGCGGTTCATTTTCCATCCCTTGCGATATATTTTTCAGTACAAATGGAACGCCCGCAAACGGCTGATTCGTATGTAATGTCTTGATTTCTTTTAATACTTGATCTTCTCTTGTCTGAATCACCGCATTTAGTTCAGGATTGACCTCATTCAATCTAGCAAATGCAGCCTGTACAAGCTCGTCTGGCGTTACCTGCTTATTCCGTACAAGTGCTGCCAAGCCAGTCGCATCATACGTCATATACTCTTTTACGTTCATCAGCATGTCCTACTTTCTCTTATTATGATCTCTCTATTGTCTACTAGATTTGTATGAATTTCAATTTCAGGTTACTTGTAAAAAAACTTTCTGACAAACAATATGATTCTTCTAACCATCCTTCTCATTTCTCCGATATAATAGAGAAAAAAAGACGGAGGTCATCGTATGCAAGGGGCTATCGCCTTGAAAAAGAAAATCGTCGTAGTCATCGCGTTTCTTCTTGCGTTGACAACTGCCTTGCCTTACCATTCGCAGGCAGCTGCACCGCCAAAAGAAACAGATGTCATCATCGTCTATAAAAACCAAAAAGGAAAGCAAACGGCTATTGAAGAAAGTGAAAAAGTGAACGCTCAGTACATACATCTTCCCGCTGTCGCTGTGACAGCAGATGAACAAGCGGTCACCTCACTCAAAAAAGATCCAAACATCGCTTATGTCTCAAAAAACATAAAGGTTAAACTCGCTTCTTCTACTATGAAAAAAACCGCTGCCGCTACGGGTCAGAATTTTTTGGTTCAACAATCTTACAACTTGCAAAAGCTGAATGTAAAGCAAGCGATAAAAGAAGGCGTCACGGGGAAAAATGTGAAGGTAGCTGTTTTAGATACTGGTATTTCTCCACATGAGGATTTAAAGATATCCGGCGGGAAATCATTTGTGAAGTACACAACTTCCTATAAAGATGATCAAGGGCATGGCACACATGTCGCAGGCACGATTGGTGCGCTCAATAACGATTATGGCACAGTCGGCGTCGCTTCTGGTGCGAAGCTGTATGCTGTAAAAGTGTTAGATAAAAAGGGAGAAGGCGACTTGTACAGCCTGCTTCGAGGAATCGATTGGGCCATTAACAACAAGATGGATATTATGAATTTAAGCCTAAGTTTTGAAGACAATATCCCCATCTTGCATTCAGCAGTGGATGCGGCATACAAAAAAGGACTGCTTGTGGTCGCTGCAAGCGGGAATGATGGGAAGAAGAATTATATTAGCTACCCTGCCGCGTACAATAGCGTCATTGCCGTTTCTGCAACGACGGACAAAGACAAACTCGCGTCTCTCTCAAATACAGGGAAAGGCATTGAATTTTCTGCCCCTGGCCAGAACGTCATTAGCACTTATTTAAAGAATGAATATTGGTATGCAACAGGTACATCACAAGCTGCACCGCATGTCACAGGCATGCTGGCACTGTTGAAACAGCTTCATCCGAAAAAAACAAATGTACAGCTTCGCACCTTATTGCGCAGCTATACAGTGGATCTTGGCGCAAAAGGAAGGGATCCACAATTCGGCTATGGCCGCATGCAATATATACCACAATCAAGCTTTTTGAAGGCTGCGACCAGCGCTGTCAAAACAGCCGAAACATCTAAAAAGCAGGCAGATGTCAATCAAGCCAAAACGAGAATTGGCCGACTCACTGCAAGTAAACAAAAAACAGCACTCACCGAACGGGTGAAAAAGGTACAAGGAACCATTGATATCCGTTCCGCACGTGCAAAGGTTCAAACAGCCGAAAAAAGCAAAACACAAGGGGCCATTAAAAGCGCCCAAACGGCTATCAAAAAGCTAAACAAAGGTAAAGAAAAAACAAGCCTCCAAAACCGGCTCGACAAAGTCAAAAAACAGGTCGCCTATCAAAAGAAAGTGACAGACGCCAAACAAAAGGTCAAAAAAGCAGAAGCCAAACGAACAAAGAAAACAAAAGCAGCGGCTCAAACCGCTGTCAAACAGCTAAAAGCTTCCAAAACGAAAACCAACTTACAGAAACGATTAAACCGTATCAAGGTTTGACAGAAAAAAACGATTCCTCGCCTGAAAGGAATCGTTTTTTCTATTTCAACATCGGCTCAAACAAGCTGTGATGATATTTTCCTTCGGCATCTGCCCTCACTTGATCGAGTATGCTTTCTAACGAAGCCATCACACCCTCTAATGCCTGGCGCACTGAACCTTGTTCAAAAGCCGCTAAACTCTCCGGCAATTCATCTTCATCCAACACAAAGAAATGACCATTCGGCAGAACGAGAAGATCAATAATGAGGTCTTCAAATATGACCAGCTGGCCGTTGAACCATGTATTCCCCACAATATTAAAATAAGACCCAAGTTCCTTCCCTTGATCATCCCTCCAGAAGTAAATATTGTAAGGTCGATCCTTCCAATAATAAGCGGTCGTATAGCTCCCTTTTGGAATGGTCAGAGCACCATCACCTGCCCTCATCATAAACGTGTCTTCGATCTTGTGAAACAGCACAGCCTGCTGCTCCTGTGCGTCTAACAGCTGACAAGTATATTCCACGACCTTCTGATCGTATTTGATTTTCCTCTCGATTACTTCATCCCAACGATCCGCATGTAGCGAAAACAACATGTCACAACTCCCTCTGCTTCTAGTTTCTCTCTTTCCAGTATACACCGTTTTTTTATGAAAAAATAAAGGGTTGCTGCATTCACATATGGAAGACCTATGATGAGGTGAAATAAATGAACGGAATCACGATTCTTGAAAACCTTACACAGCTTGGACAAATCATCCTCATTTTTTGCGGCTATGCCCTTTATTGGCGGCTGGTGAAAACGAAGAGAGAACGAAAGCTTTCTCCTTATGAGCGCATGTTAAAATTCTTTGTTATGTTCGGTTTAATCTCGTGGTTGGTATCATATTGGGCGCTTGTATTGTGGGCATAAATTGAAAAAGGAAGAGCTGTCCATTGAGGACGTGCTCTTCCTTTTATTACGCGTGATGTGATGAACCAGCCGGCTGTTCTTTTTGGATAACATATTGATAGCTCTTGACATGCGTCCCATTTTGATTCACAAATTCTTTATCTAGTGCACGCTCAAAGCCCATTCTTTCATATAGACGAATGGCAGCCTGCATTTTATCAGATGTATGAAGATACAGGACATTTTCGCCCCATGATTGCGTAAGTTCAATACTTTTACGTAACAATGACTCTGCAATTCCTTTTCCCCTAACATCGGGATCTACTCCTAAAAACCGGACGATGGCTGATGTAATGCCCATTTCGGGTTTGTCATACGCTTGCTCTGATGACCGAAACATTTGAAGCGTCCCCACGACCTTGCCTTCAAGCTCCGCCACAAGCATCAGCTCCATGTTCGGATTATCTACAGCTGCTGCAAGCGCAGCAGAATAATTTTGCCAGCCTTCCTCTGTAAATTGAGGCTCATACTGTGAATAGGATTTGATTAGTACATGCCTGATCGCTTCATGATCTTCTTTGACTGCTTGACGAATGATCAGCTCTTGCTGCTTCATGTCAGCACCTCCTGTTGTTTATTGCTAGATATACGTATCATGCAAATACTGCATGTCGATGACCTTGTTCTTTTCTCTACTCATTCAATGTAAAGAGTCTCATTCGAAAGATCAATCATTTTGCACGGAATCCATCTTTGAAAATTTCTATTGAAAAGGAACGCTTGATTCATTATGCTGTTTTGAGGAAGTATACGAGGAGTGTAGTGATCATATGAGTTCTTTATCTTATCCCCAAGAATCGGAAAAAAATCGATTTCTCCTTGCTGCATTGCTTGGGTCTTTAACAGCCCTTGCACCGCTTGCAATGGATATGTATTTACCTGCTTTGCCTAATATTGCGCGTGATTTTGAAGCAAGCACGGCTTTGTCCCAATTAAGTCTTATGGCTTGTCTTATTGGACTGGCGCTTGGACAGCTGATTGCAGGTCCTATTAGTGATACGATCGGCAGAAGAAAACCGCTGATGATCGGCTTAATCATTTTTATAGCCTCATCACTTTTATGTACGGTAGTCACATCGATTTGGATGTTCATCCTCTTAAGATTGATTCAAGGGCTCGCTGGTTCAGCTGGCATTGTCATTGCACGAGCCATTGTGCGAGATCATTATGAAGGATCAGAAATGACGAAATTCTTTGCACTGCTGATGTTGGTCAACGGGGTTGCTCCGGCAGCGGCACCTATTGTGGGCGGACAGATTTTACGCTTTACAACATGGCAGGGTGTATTTGTTCTACTAGGAATTCTCGGGGCCTTGATGCTGCTGAGATCCATTTTTTCACTACAAGAAAGTTTACCTGTGGAGCGCAGACAGACTGGGGGCTTTCAACAGATTGTTGGTGCCATGAAAATTTTAGCGAGTGATCGTCTCTTTGTTGGGTATGCCCTCTCGCAGGGTCTTGTATTCGCAGCGATGTTTGCCTATATTTCTGGCTCACCGTTTGTGCTCCAGGATCTTTTCCACCTTTCTCCACAAGGATTTAGTGCTGCCTTTGCAGTGAACAGTCTTGGCATCATCATGGCTGGACAAGTATTTGCCCGTGTCGCTGTAAAAATCGGCGAAGAGAAAGTTCTTCGCATTGGATTGCTGACAGCTGCCTTAGGCGGCGTCACCTTATTTTTGATGATCTCCATTGATGCAGGATTGTATGGCATTCTCATTCCATTGTTTTTTGTTGTCTCAAGCGTCGGAATTGTCGGTACGTCCGCGCCGTCTCTTGCGATGCAGCATCATGGAGCGCATGCAGGAAGTGCAGCTGCCCTCATCGGGGTGGCACAAATGCTGCTAGGCGCATGCATGACACCTCTTGTCGGACTAGCGGGAAGCCAAACAGCCTTTCCAATGGGCCTGATCATTATGCTTTGTGAACTAGGTGCACTTTGCTGTTATTTCTTCTTTGTGGTTCGAGCGAAAAAAAGACCCGCATAAGCGGGTCTTTCATTTATGGCTTGTTCCAATTGATAGTGCGGAACACATTGTTCTGGTCATTGTTGTGATATGCATCTAGGTCAAAGCCTGATAGTCCAAAACCAATTGCCATGATCATTCCTCCGACAACGGTGAAGATGATCCCCCATTTGATGCATTGCTTTTTTAAATCATTCACATTCATATTCTCACGACCTTCTTTTTAAACATTCCCATGAATGCCTTAGTGGTTTGAACAGTCATTTGAACAAATAGCTTTGTCAAATACACCGTGGCTATGCCGCATAATAATCCGACACCTAATAGAAGAATACCCACTCCAACCTGCGTCACCACCACATGCAAACCGTCCTGAAAAATAAATGGAGAACCAATGATGCTCCAAAAACCTCCGAGCAGACCAGTGAGCGTCAATGCACCTGTGACGAGCGGAACGCACCAAACCACCATATAGACAGAAAGAATCAGCAGAAAGACCGTTGCTAAAATACTTCCCCATAACGGAAAGCCCAAAATGAGAATGGAAAGCCTTGTAGCTTTTTCTCCGAACGTCGGCACCTGAGCAGTTTTGATTCCTTGTTCCTTCATAATCCCCTCAGCGATGATTGAAGGCTGACCCACTTGATGAACAGCTTCCTGTTCGCTGTAGCCATCTTCCTGATAATCCTCGATCATTTCATCGTAATATTCGATGAACCGATCACTTTCTTTTTCGCCTAGACGATGCAGGTGCTTCTCTAAGCTGGCTAAAAATTCTTTTTTATTCATTGCCCTGTCCTCCAGAAATAAAGTCGTAAATCGCCATTACTTGATCCCATTCCGCTAAAAACTGCGCCATATGCTCACGGCCGCTATTTGTCATTCGGTAGTACTTTCTTAATCGACTGTTATGTTCCTGGGAATAGGTCTCCACATAGTTGTTTTGCTCTAACCGCTTTAATATCGGATATAATGTCGATTCTGAAATCTCAATACAATGGGACATATCTTTAATAATTTGATAACCATAGGAATCGCCTTTCTTTAATACCGCCAGTACACAGAATTCCAGCAAACCTTTTTTTAATTGTGCATTCATGATTACAACTCCTAACCATTTATACTATACAATACATAGTATAATGTGACAAGAGGTATAGAGCATAAAAAAAGACCCGGTTAAGGTCTTTTCAGGTTTATATATTCACAAATCCTTCTCCGAACACATCACGCACGTCATGGACAACAACGAATGCGTCTCGATCAATTTTCTTGATGATTTTCTTTAGGCGCATGAGCTCTTGCTTTTGAATGACTGCGTAGAGAATCTCCTTCGATTCCTTTGAATAATGACCGCGTCCGTTTAAAATCGTCACGCCTCGATCCAAAGTGTGATTGATTTCTTCAGCAATATCATCTTTGCATGAAGAAATAATCGTTACTGCCTTTTTCGTGTTAAGCCCTTCTATCACGAAGTCCATCACCTTTGTTGCCACGTACAGCATCACAATGGTGAACATTAATTTTTCCGCACCAATAATAAAGTAGGAAGCAAATACGACGATCAGATCAAAGAACAAGATGGCATAGCTCACGTTCCAGTCTAAATACTTGTTGGCAATTCTTCCGAGTATGGCAGAACCCGCCGTTGTACCGCCTGCTCTTAGCACAAGACCAATTCCAATACCGATGATAATTCCTGCGAAAATCGCTCCAATGATCAATTCATGTACATTCACGACCCATGTTGTGGTCAGGTGTAAAAATAGGGAGTTACTTGCGACGGCAACCACAGTATAAATCGTCGTCTTCTTGTCCAAATATTTATACCCCACAAGCAGCAGGATGGAATTAAACACCAGGTTCGTCAGCCATGGTGCAATTTCAAACAAATAATAGAAAATGATGGACAGCCCCGTTACACCGCCTTCACCAAATTCAAGTGGAATGACAAACATGTTCACTGCTGCAGCAAATAAAAAAGAACCAATCAGAATCATAGCCAAATCTTTTACACATTTTTTCAATTTCTTCTTTCCTCCTTTTCTAAGCATATAAAAAACCCTCTTTCTGCACGAAAGAAGACAGTCGTTGGACAAAATAAAAATCAAAAGACAGCGCCTTTTGATGAAGCTTTCTGAAATGAACCTTTCCATAATATATATCTCTTTTTAGAGGCTGTCAATGACTTGGTTTTCTATTATTTTGACTGCATGTTTATGCACCGAAACCCGCATGTTTTCAAGGTTTTTCCGCGATATCATGCTTTTTCCTCTCCTTGACAAAAACACTTTAGTCATTTAAACTACTGCCTCATATCATATCCATCATTTCCAACTAAAAAGGAGGGTGTTCGTTTCCGATGAATCCTATTCAAAGCCGTTTACAGCCTCACGCACCTTTGGTTTTAGACGGTGCACTTGCAACGGAGCTTGAACGAAAGGGCTGCGATTTAAACGATCGTTTATGGTCAGCCAAAATACTCATTGAACAGCCAGAATTGATTCAGCAAGTACACTTGGATTACTTCCAAGCCGGAGCTGACTGTGCCACAACAGCGAGCTACCAAACAACGATTGATGGCTTCGCTGAAAAAGGCTATACAAAAGAAGAAGCCATTGAACTAATGAAACGATCTGTCACTTTAGCAAAAGAGGCACGCGATCTTTTTTGGCAGGATGAAGCGCGTCGTAAAGGGCGGACAAAACCATTTGTCGCAGGATCTGTGGGGCCATTCGGCGCTTATTTGTCTGATGGTTCAGAATATAAGGGAAATTACGGACTCACGGAGCAGGCACTCATTGATTTTCACAGACCAAGAATTCAGGCATTAGTAGAAGCTGGTGCAGACATTCTTGCATGTGAAACGATCCCTTGTCTGATTGAAGCAACGGCTATCGCAAAGCTGCTGCAAGATGAATTCAGTGGTGTATGTGCTTGGATTACTTTCAGCGCGAAGGATGACCTTCATATTAGTGAAGGTGATTTGCTCAGAGAATGTGTACAAGCACTGGAACCATATGAACAGATCGCTGCTGTTGGTGTAAACTGTACGCCGCCGCAATTTATCTCTTCTCTCATTCAAGAGATGAAAAAGGGGACGAGCAAGCCGATTGTCGTGTATCCAAACTCAGGAGAATTATATGATCCTGAAGAAAAGGTATGGAGCGGGGATACATCTCAGCATACATTTGGTGAATGTGCGCATCAATGGTACAAAGACGGCGCGCATATCATCGGCGGCTGCTGCCGGACGACCCCAGAAGATATCACGGACATCTTAAAACAAACCACATCATAGCACCACGAATCATCACACATACTTCTAAGCAAAAGGGCGGGAAGACATGGAACAAGCAAAAGATCAGTCACAACAATATCAACGAAAAATGACGAGCCGCCACCTGTTCATGCTTTCTCTAGGCGGCGTTATTGGAACAGGGCTCTTTTTAAGCTCTGGGTATACCATCAATCAGGCAGGACCCGCAGGAACGATTCTTGCCTATCTTGTCGGGGCATTAATTGTGTACCTCGTGATGCTCTGTTTAGGCGAGCTATCTGTCGCAATGCCGGTTACAGGGGCCTTTCATACGTATGCAACAAAATACATTGGACCCGGCACAGGCTATACAGTCGCTTGGCTCTACTGGCTGACATGGACAGTGGCACTCGGTTCGGAATTTACAGCGGCAGGCCTTTTAATGCAGCGCTGGTTCCCAGACACATCGGTTTGGATGTGGAGTGGCGTTTTTGCTCTTCTCATCTTTTTACTCAATGCTTTTACAGTTAAGTTCTTTGCAGAATCGGAATTTTGGTTTTCCAGCATTAAAGTAATGGCTATTATTCTCTTTATTATCCTTGGCGGAGCTGCGATGTTTGGCTTGATTCCATTAAAGGGCGGTGAGGCCGCTCCATTCTTTTCTAACTTCACTGGAGATGGCGGACTTTTCCCAAACGGCTTTTTACCAATTTTAATGACGATGCTGGCCGTCAATTTCGCTTTTTCAGGTACGGAGTTAATTGGAATTGCTGCGGGTGAAAGCGTCAATCCTGACGAGACCATTCCAAGAGCGATTCGCACAACCGTACTGCGTCTTGTCCTGTTTTTCGTTGGAACGATCGTGGTCTTAGCCGGCTTGATCCCAGTGGAAGAAGCCGGGGTGATCAAAAGTCCATTTGTTGTGGTGTTTGATCGAATCGGGATTCCGTATGCCGCAGATTTCATGAATTTTGTCATTTTGACAGCGATCTTATCTGCTGCAAACTCTGGACTATACGCGTCATCCCGTATGCTCTGGTCACTTTCTGAGGAACGGACACTGCCTAAGAAACTTGCAAAGCTGACATCAAAAGGAATTCCTTTGAATGCACTGATTTTAAGTATGATCGGCGGTATTCTTTCTTTGTTATCAAGTGTCATCGCACCCGAAACGGTATACCTTGTCCTTGTTTCGATCTCTGGACTGGCCGTTGTAATCGTGTGGATGGGGATTGCTGCCTCACAGTTGATGTTTCGGAAACGTTTTTTACAGGAAGGCGGACAGCTCCATGATCTTTCCTTTCGAACCCCGCTCTATCCAGTGGTTCCAATTGCTGCCTTCCTCCTGTGTTTTGCATCTGTCATCGGTATTGCCTTTGATCCAAATCAGCGGATTGCCCTCATCTGCGGCATTCCTTTCATCGCGCTCTGCTATGCTGCCTATTATGTGACAGCTTGGATTCAGAAAAAACGAGAAGAACCTGGTGTATAGCACCAGGTTTTTTAAAGTATAAACAACTTGACAAAAAAGGATATCGCTAGCAAAAGAAACACACATTGGTATATGATAGGAATCTATGATTTTCAGGATGAACCAAGGGAGTTGTCACTAATATGGAAATGACCATTACAAGAGCATTAAGTGAACTGAAAATGTTAGATAAGAGAATCAACCGAACCGTTGATGAAGCCGTACTTGGTGGATTGATGATCGGGAAACATATACAGCACGGGTTTCAAAATCAAGAAGAAATCGAAAAAAAGGCGAAGGCTGATGACCAATCGATTCAAGCATTAATCAAACGCCGGAATGCCATCAAATCAGCCATTGTTGTGTCGAATGCGACCACAACAATTGATGTAGCGGGTGTCAGCATGACGGTGGCAGAAGCGATTGAACGGAAGACGTCCATTGAATACGATATTCGTTATTTACGGAAATTAAAAAAGGTGTACACAGAACTAGTAGACAAAGCAGAACAAACCAATGAAGATGTGAAAAAGAGACTCGACCAGCATTTAGAAACCTTGTTTGGAAAAGACGGAAAAACACAAGCGGCTGCCAACCAAGAGATCGTCAAGTCGTTCCTAGCTGAAAATGAGGCAACGATCATCGATCCGCTTCGTCTTCGAGTGAAGATTGAAAAGCTTTCGAACGAAATTGAGGATTTTCAAATGGAAGTTGATTTTTCCTTGTCTGAAAGCAATACACTGACGAAAATACAGATCGATTAATTGATTTTGTTAGTGAGCCGAAAATCGATAGAACTAAACACCTCCGAGGGAAAGGTCATTCCCTCCTCATCTGATCATCTCTGGATGATCCTTGATAAAAGCTCAAAGCTGAAGGTTCAAGGATCAACGTTCAAGTGTGAAAGTTCTTATCCATCAAAGCTCAGAATTAAAAGGTAAACGCTCGATCAAATCTGGGAGTCACGGCTCATGAGTGTTTGTTTATCGACTCTTTCGGTTGCCGCCCAGCAGGTTTGCTAACAAAAAGAAAAGGATGTCAAATGATGACATCCTTTTTTCTATGAAAAAAACGACAGGGCTTTCGCCAAGTCGCCTCTTCCAGCAGATTAGTAACGTGATGTATATGCCAAATGGTATACACTTGTGACATTTGAAGATAGCTTGATGTCGTTTGAAGTGAACGTCACTGGAACGATATCGTAGTAATGTGTAGACCAGCCTGCATTATTGTATGTTTGGTAGCCTGCACCTGCAGGAACTTGAAACGTCAGTGAAAATTGTCCATTTACGTCTGTTGTGCCTGTCGCTGTTTGAGCATATGATTTGATTGCTGCTTCAAAATAAAGCTGGATCGGCTGATTGGGCATGAGATTTCCACTTGCATCTTTTAGTGTTCCTTTAAACGTAGCTGGATAATAAGAACCCACGCGATATTTACTGCCATAGCCGTAATTCACCAATCCACTATCGGCTGCTGTAACACTTGTTACTTGTACAGATGCTGGTACTGCTCCTGTTTCCTCTGCATGTGCAAAGGTTGGGAATACGAGAAGCAATGATAGAAAGAAAGCAAACATCATTTTTTTCATCGATAAATCCTCCTTTTTTTCCTACTATATTACTATCGACATTAATTGGTATTTTTCCAGTAACAAACAAAAGAACTTCCCTTTTTTAGAAAGGGAAGTTCTTCTCTTACTTTTTCACAACAACAACCTTCACCGCTTTGCTTTCTCTTTTTCTCACATCAGAAGCGGTCACATACAAGACTGTTTTGGCTTTTTGCGGTTTTATTTGGGCAGTAAATGCGCCCTTGTTATTCGTTTTCACCGTTTTGATGACTTTCTTTGATTTGTTTTTCACTTTAATGGTCAATCCTGCACCCGCAGTCCCTTTGACCGTTTTACTTTTGACCGTTACTTTGCCCACTTTCGGCTTAGCTGGTGCTTTGCCTTTTTTGACGACTGTTTTGAGCGTTGTAGCGGCCTTTCCTTTTGAAATCTTAATGTGAAGGACTTTGTTTTTGTTCTGATGCTTGATCTTCACACTAAAAGTTCCATTTTTGCCTGCTGTGCCTTTTCCAAGCAGGGTTTTGCCTCTATACACAGAAATAGCAGCGCCGGCCTTTGCTTTACCTGTCACCTTTTGATGCTGATCCTCCACTTTGCTCACAGATGCATTCAGTTCGACAGCACTTAAAGCAGCAAATGCATTCAGTCTGCCATGACCTGTCATCCAATCAATACCTGGAATTTTCGGATCGACAATTGGCTCATCGTTTTCATCATAGAAAACGTCATCTTTTCCATCAACAGATGTAAAGGAGATCTTATCTGCTGTGCTTTGCAAGATATTCCTTACTTGATTTGGCTTCAAGGATGGATTTTTAGAAAGCAGTAATCCTGCTGCCGCTGCCACATATGGTGTCGCCATTGATGTCCCGCTCAGATATGAGACATTCCCATCTGGCATTAAGCTTGGAATATCAGATCCTGGTGCAGACATGCTCAGTCCTTTACCGTAGCTTGAGAATTCAGCGGCAATATCCATACGGTTGCTTGCGCCAATGGCCATTGCGTACTTTGATGTCGCAGGATAGCCCATTTCTGGAACGCCATCATTTCCACTCGCCACGACCACTAGTACATTTCTTTGAGCCGCGTAGTTCATTGCATATTCAATCACCCGGCTGTAGTAGCCGCCAAGGCTCATGTTGATGACCTTTGCGCCTTTATCCACTGCATGCTTGATTCCAAGTGCAATATGCTCTGTATCTCCAAAACCATAGGCATCCAGCACCTTCACTGGAATGATGCCCGTATGTTGGTTGAGACCTGCCATCGAGTAATGATTATCGGCTTTTGCGGCAATGATGCCGGCCACATGCGTACCGTGTCCATTGTCATCAATCGCATCTTTGTTTCGTCCAATGAGATTCGCACCTAAGTCCGTACGAACAGTCCCGCTTAGATCAGACAAACGACTGTCTACACCTGTATCCACAACTGCAATCAATGTTTGCTTCATCTTGCTTGTGCCAATCAGTGTATTCATTTGTTCAAACTTCACATCAGCGCCTTTTTTCCCGCTGTTTTGCGCACTGTTTTTCAGTGGCCACTGGTAACCATACTGCACGTCATTGCTCAGTGCACGATAAGTTTGAACAGGCTCCGCAAATTCAACATTCGGCATACTGGACAGCTTTCTTGCAGTGCTTTTGATCACAGCTTTGCCTGCTTTTAGTGTCTTCCCAGCTGATTCTTGCCCTGCTGGTACATCATAGACATACATTCCTTTAAACAAAGGACTTACTGACTGCGATGTCACGCGGTTTTCTTGGATTCCATAGCTTTTCATCTTCTTTTTCGCAGATTGAAGCGTTTGGCCATCCTTTAATTTAAAAATGATCTTATTCGTCTTCACTTTCTCTTCTTTTACAAGCTTTTGCTTCTCTAATACATAACCGATCGATTTTCCTTCAAGCTGATCGATTCCAATATTTTGACTCACTGCTTCTAATTCCTTCTTTAAATAGGCAGGACTTGCTCCTTTGAGCATATCAAAAAGGGAACGGATCGCCTGTTGTTCTTTCTCTGTCACGATATGACCGCTAAATGCACCATTTTTCTCTACGTCATTTAGCAGTGACTTTAATGTCAGCAGATGATTGTATACCTTTTGCTGCTCATTTTTTTGTTTGATGAGCTTCAATTTGAGAAATGGCTTTGTCTTTTGGAGCAGGCGACTCAGCTTCTGACCATTTGGTGTTTCATTAAAACGTTTATCTTCAATTGTACGCATCGATTGGAGAATTTCGCGCCCGTACTTTTTCTCAATAATAATGATGTCAGGCTCATCGTCTTCAGGGAAAACGGGTTCAGAAGGCGGAAGGTTAGCTCCTTTATACCCAATTGTATAGGCCGCATCCTCTTCCTCATCACGGCTGTCTTCCTCCGACCCTAAATAGAGCACTTTGACAAAATAAGGACCTGACCATGCATGCGGGAAGTCGATCTCTGTCTCTCCACTTGCAGTGTCCACACGATATCTGGAATAAGTGTCATCCTTCATCGCTCTGTCCTTGCTTGGATAGACCGATACGGACAACACTTGTTTACTTTTTACAGAAATTTTCATATGCGTATGTTTTGCCACCTCTTGTGCAGATGGCGTGATTTGGTACCATGACTCTTCCTTTTCATTCTGTAATGTACCTGAAATCACTTCACCATTTTTTAACCCAATGGCTTCATTGACAGTTGTTCCTTTACTGGCAGCTGCTGCCTCATATCCAGGTAATGCCGCCATACAGAGAATGATGGCCATGAGTACGATCACACAGGATTTGACCTGCTTTTTGAACATGAAAAGACCCCCTTATCTTTTGTAATACCTTGGAAGAATATCACAGAAATGCATTTAGTAGAATCTGTTTTTTACATAATTAAACTCGTTTTAAGCTAGGATTTGAGATATCCAGAAAGTATGACAGATAGCTTCATAAACTTTTTGCCATTTCAAACGGAAAATGATGCTATTTAACCATGCCGAAAAGTACATTACAATCAACTTGTAAGCGCTTAACAAACAAGAGAGAAGGGATCAGCTTGTTCCAAAAAGATCATGTTTTCACACAAGTAAACGGACGATCAAAGAATGAGATTTTACAATACATTGCCGAGAAAGCTGAAGACCTTCAGATTACAAACGATCAGGCGGGGTTATTATCCGATTTGTTGACACGCGAAGACGAAGTCTCAACAGGACTTCAGCAAGGCTTCGCCATTCCTCATACAAAAAGCTCCGCTGTACAAACGGCTTCACTTCTATTTTTAGAGTTAGAACAACCGATTGAATGGGGAAGCTTCGACGATTTGCCCACAAGCTATTTATTTACACTGCTCGTTCCATTAGAAGAAGCAAATGTCACACACTTGAAATTACTGTCAGGGATTGCGACAAGCCTCATGGAACCGGCTTTCATCGAAAAGATACAACCAGGTCAAACCGCTGACTATTATTACGAAGTCATTGAACAACAATTGAAAGAGGGGATTACACAATGAAAATTGTCGGTGTCACTTCATGTCCAGCAGGGTTAGCTCATACACCAATGGCAGCAAAGGCGTTAGAAAATGCGGGTAAACAGCTCGGTCACGAGATCAAAATCGAGCAGCAAGGGATTATGGGACAGGTAAATGGCATTACAGCAGAGGAAGCAAAACAGGCAGACCTTTGTATCATTGCCTCAAATCAGCATATCAACGATGCGGAACGTTTCTCAGGCATTCCCACAGTACGTGTCGAGATCGGACGCGCCTTAAAAAATGCCGAGCAAATCATCACAAAAGCCGTAGCACTTGTTGAAAAGAAAAAATCTGAATCTCAATAAACGTGAGCAATGCCATATAGAAAGGAGCAAAGCAAAATGAAAGCAAAATTAAAAGTCATTGAAGGCCATCTCATGACCGGTATTTCTTATATTCTTCCTGTGATCATCGGCGCCTCCCTTATCGTTGGTTTAGCAAAACTAGTCGGATTAGGATTTGGTGTTTCAGATTTAAACGCCTATAAGGATGCTGGCGGCATTTTACACGGCGCCTATTTAATGGAGCAGGTTGGCTGGACAGGCATTGGCTTAATGAACGTCCTGCTCGCTGGATTTATCGCCTATTCGATTGCGGATAAATCAGGTCTTGCGGCCGGCTTCATCGGTGGTGCCCTTGCCAGCTCAACGAATGCTGGATTTATCGGTGCCGTCATTGCAGGCTTCTTCGCAGGATATGTTGCTCTTTTTGTGAAACGAAAAATTCAAATTCAAGGCTCCGCAGCCGGACTCGTTCCTCTGCTCATCTTACCGCTTATAACCGTTGGCTTAACCGGGCTTCTCATGTCCGTTCTGCTGGGCGGACCATTAGGCGCTTTGAACACGGCATTAATTGAATGGATCAAAGGTATGGTCGCTGACGGCACAAGCACACTTGCACTCGCTCTGATTCTAGGTGCGATGATTGGCTTCGACCTTGGCGGACCGGTGAATAAATCCGCTTGGATGGCAGGTAATGCACTCTTCCTATCAGGCGTCTACCTCCCTGCCATCCTCGTCAATATTGCGATTGTCATTCCGCCGCTTGGATACGGGCTTGCGACATTGATTCGAAAACGCAACTTCTCTCCAACCTTTAGAGAAGCCGGACGAGGCGGGCTTGTGATGGGCATTATCGGTATTACGGAAGGGGCGATTCCTTTTACCCTTGTCAATCCTTTGAAATTAATTCCGCTCAATGTTGTCGCGTGTGCTGCTGGAAGCGGGGTCGCTGCATTATTAGGTGTTCATGACATCATGCCGCCAATTGGCGGGCTATACGGCTTCTTCTCAGTCGGAAACTGGTGGGCCTATTTAATCGGAGCCCTCACTGGCGCACTCGTCATCGGTATTGGCGCCAACCTGCTTGTGAATTTCTCTGAGAAAAAAGAGCCAAAAACGCCAGAACATGACCAGAAGCAGAAAGAAGAAGACGATTTTGACCTTGTGCTAGAAGGATAATTTGAACATAGAAAGGTGTCGTTGATCAATGACTGTCAATGTACATGTGATTCCACATACTCACTGGGACCGGGAATGGTATTTCACCACCTCCCGATCCCGTATCTACTTAATGAAAAGCGTAATGGACATTTTAGACACCCTTGAAACAGATGAAAGGTTCCATTACTTCATGCTCGATGCACAGGCATCCTTATTGGATGATTACTTGAAATGGCGCCCTGAGGATGAGAATAGAATCAAAAAGCTCGTCACAGCCAAACGTCTCATCATCGGCCCATGGTATACCCAAACCGACCAGCTCGTCATTTCAGGTGAATCGATTGTACGGAACCTGCAATATGGGATTGAACGCTGTCAGCAGTTCGGTCATGTGATGAAAGTCGGCTATGTCCCTGATTCCTTCGGTCAATCCGCGCAAATGCCTCAAATTTACCGTGGATTCGGCATTGTGGATACAGCTTTTTGGCGCGGTGTTTCAGACCATATGACGAATCACACTGAATTCAATTGGCAAGGTGCTGACGGCAGTGAAGTCTTTGCTGTGAACCTGCCATTTGGCTACTACTACGGTGGAAATATTCCTGAAAAGGATGAGGACTTACAAGCCTTTTTATCTGAAAAAATTGGTGCGCTGCAAGCAAAAGCAACCACAAAGAATGTCTATTTCCCAAATGGCTTTGACCAGGCACCGATCCGCAAAAACCTGCCTGACTTATTGGAAAAAGCCAATGAACTTAACGAGCACCACTATCAAATCAGCAGTTTAGAAGATTACATTGCAGCAGTGAAAAAAGAGCGGACGTCTTTTGAAACATTAGAAGGAGAGCTCATTCATGCGAAGCATATGCGGATTCACAAATCTATTTTTTCAACACGAGCTGATTTAAAAATCTTAAACAATCAAATTGAAAACTATCTCGTCAATGTGATGGAGCCTATCCTAACGATCAGCTATTCACTCGGACACGACTATCCGCATGATACGGTTCGTGATATTTGGTACCTCATGTTTGAAAATGCAGCGCATGACAGCATTGGCGGCTGCAATAGCGACACGACGAATCAAGATGTCTTATTCCGCTACAAGCAGGCAAAGGAAATCGCCGAGAATCTTGTGGACTTACACATGCGTCTCATTGCTATTCGACTGCAAACTGAGCAAGAAATCACATTCACGTTATTTAATACACTGCCTTCAAAGCGTTCTGAAGTCATTGAGGTCGAAACCTTTATCACGGAACGTCCATTTACACTAAAGGATGCAAACGGAAGAACGCTTCACTACACAGTGAAAAGCAAAACCGATGTCACAGATTATGTGCTGGCACAGCAAATTTCTCTTAACCCAAGTAAAGATGTGTACATGCCAAAACAAGTATGGAAAGCCATTCTGCTGATTGAAGCCGCCAGCTTACCGTCCGTTGGTTATACACAAGTCAGCATGGTTTTCGATGAATCAAGCGAATCTGCATGGGAACAAACAGAAGGACGCGCGATTGAAAATACGTATTACCGCATAGCGGCAAATGACAACGGATCGCTGGATATCACAGATAAACAAACAGGCCGGACATTCTCTGAGCAAATGACCTTTGAAGACAATGGAGACGATGGAGATTCTTACAACTATTCCCCGCCGCGCGAAGATCTGTATGTGTCATCCAAGGATCTTTCTTCAGCAGACCTCACAGTGTCTAAAAGCGGACTGCAGGAAGAGCTCACCATCCAGCTTACTCTCACTGTCCCATATGACTTAGAAGAGCGCTCTCAGCAATCGGTCACGACTTCACTCCCGATCACAGCGAAGGTGGCATTAAACAAAGATGAGCCTGTCATCCGTTTTCATGTCGATGTCGACAATCATGCGTTAGACCATCGTCTGCGTGTCCTCTTTGATACAGGCATCGCATCAAAGGTATCACTGAGCGATCAGCAGTTTGGAACCATCGAACGCCCAACAGAGCTCACGCAAGAGCTTGAATGGTGGAGCAATGAGCATTGGGAAGAAAAACCGATCACCATTGAACCGATGCAATCCTTTACTGCACTTCGTGATGAAGCATATGGTGTCGCTCTATTGACCGACTGTGTGAGAGAATACCAGATCACAGGAGAAGGCTACACAACGATTGCGTATACGCTCTTCCGCTGTTTCGGAAAAATGGGGAAAGAAAATCTTCTTTACCGTCCAGGCCGCGCATCTGGGGAAAAAATTGTTGAGACACCTGACGCTCAGCTGCAAGGTGCACTGTCGTTCTCATTTGGCATGCACTATAGCAAGGACGCTGTCAGCGAGGGGCACTTAGCGCAGCTTGCTAAGCGGTATACCACCCCAGTTCAATGCTACGAACGGGCAGACTTTTTAAACGGTCGTTTAATTTTCTCTTTCCGAGATGAAAAAGAAGACTTACAATCTACTTATAGCCTGCTTGACATTGAGACAGACGGAGCCATTCTAAGCGCTCTAAAAAAAGAAGAGCATGGAACAGGCATTGTCATCCGTCTCTTCAATCCATATTTAACGCGTCAAACAGCCGCTTCAATCAATAGTTCATCTCTACAACACGGAGAAACAGCGAATTTAGGCGAAACACCTGAAGGACATATACTCAAAGCACAACATGGATCATTACACATTGAACCGCTCACACCTTGTCAGGTACAAACCTACATTGTAAAGAAAAAATGAACATGTAGGGGCGGGGTCCATTTGGATTCCGCCCCTCTTTAATGGAGGGCATTGATCATGCGAATTGGAGGCATTGAAGCAGGCGGAACAAAATTTGTCTGCGGCTACGGAACAACAGACGGAACGATTGAACACATGACTTCCTTTGCAACAGGAAACCCAATTGAAACATGCCGGCAAGTGATCGATTACTTTACAAAGCATCCTGTCGATGCCATTGGCATTGGGGCATTCGGGCCTGTCGATGTAAAAGAACAAAGCCCAAGCTATGGGACGATTTTAGATACACCAAAAACAGCCTGGCGCCAATTCCCTTTCCTCTTAACCTTAAAACAAGCCCTTGGGCTCCCGATGAAGCTTGATACCGATGTGAACTGTGCTGCACTCGGAGAAGCCCGCTTTTCGGTCGAAGCACAAAAGCCTGCTTCTTTGGTTTACATCACAGTTGGAACAGGAATAGGCGGCGGTGCCTATATTGAACACCGCCTCATTCACGGATTGTTGCATCCAGAAATGGGTCATATCACCGTTCAGCGGCATCCTCATGATTCCTACGGAGGCTGCTGCCCAATACATCACGACTGTTTAGAGGGACTGGCATCTGGACCTGCCATAGAAGGACGCTATCATACACTGGCGCAAATGCTGCCAGAGGAGCATCCTGCCTGGTCACTTCATGCCTACTATCTCGGGCAGATGACCGCCAATTTATTACTCACTCTTTCACCAGAGCGCATCATTCTCGGCGGAGGTGTGATGAAACAGCCCGCTATGCTGCCGCTCATTCTTGATGAAACAGAAAAGCGGCTTCACGGGTATTTGCAGCTGCCAAAGCCTTTAAATGAAATTATCACCAAGCCATCCTTTGATGGATTATCGGGTTTAATGGGCGCAATCGCTCTTGGTACTGATGCCTTACAGGCGCAAGGAGCCGCGCAATGATGATGACGGCAGATCCTCGAACCTATCAGCTGATTCAGCGGCTATTTGAAACGAAGGGGTTCGTGAAGCTGGAGGAGCTCACTGCCTCTTTTCGGTTATCTGACCGCTCCATCCGCAATTTAATCAAAGAAGCAAATGAGCAATTAAAGGAAGCTGGAGCCAAGATTAAAACGATCCGCGGAAAGGGATACACCCTATTAACAAGTGACCAAGACGCCTTCCTGCTTTGGCTTCATCAACAGAAGCTTCCTGCCCGCTCTCTCGTCCCCGTCATGCCAGAAGAGCGTGTACGATTTATGATGAGAAAGCTATTGCTTCAACCGGATTACTTAAAAATTGACCAGCTGGCTGAAGAACTGTTTATCAGCCGCATGACGGTCAGCAGTGATTTAAAAAAAGGACGAGAGCTGTTAGCCCGTTACGGCATGACCCTTGTGTCAAAGCCTGGTTTTGGCTTAAAGATTGAGGGAGACGAGTTGCAAAAAAGAACATGCTATGCAGACTTACTCCTTGAGGAAGAGCCTGCACTTTCTCATATCACCGAGCGGGAGCAGCTCCATTTTCCTGATATTTCTCTTGAAACCATTCGATCTATTGTCCTGACGAACCTGCATCAAGAGTCATTGCTCATTAAAGACATTGCCTTAAAAAACTTAGTCATTCACTTAGCGATTGCGATTCAGCAGACACGAAAAAACCAGCGGATATCCGCCAGTACCACTCGTACACAAAGATCGCAAGTCTTAATGAGAATTGCCCAAAAGATCATACAGCAGGTAAGTGACACCTTTCACGTCATCTTATCAGAGGATGAAACAGATTACTTAGTGATGCATCTATTGGCGAATCAAACGTGGAAAGAAGCCGCCCAGCATCAGACGACAGTGGAAGTTCAGCAGGCGGTTGCGGTCTTTCTACAGCACATTGAGAAAACAAGCGGCCACCGCTTTGCAGATGACAACATCCTGCAGCAAGACTTGATGCTTCATATGAAGCCATTATTAAATCGAATCCAATATGGCGTATCCTTACAAAATCCGCTTTTGCATGAGATCAAAGCGTCCTATCCTTACCCGTTTGATTTGGCTGTCAGCGGACTGAATGCCTTACAGCTGGTACGGACGCCAAATGAAGACGAGGCGGCATATGTTGCTCTGCATATCGCTGCTTCATTTGAAAGAAGTCAGCTCGATACCTCGCAAAAAAAGAAAGCCATTATCGTGTGCGGGTCTGGACTAGGGACGGCAAGACTGCTTGAAATTAAATTGAAGGCAGCCTTTCAGCACGAACTGGAAATCGTCGAGCTGTATTCCTATCAGGATTATCTAATGAGCACCACCCTGCCCTGTGATGTCATCATTACAACCGTCCCACTCGCATCAAAGGGAAAACCCGTGATTCAGGTCAGCGCTTTTTTTGAACATCATGATGTACAGCGGGTAAATGAGATCATTCATTTATTAAATGGACATGGGACTCCCTCTAAAGAGCTGATGGCATTTTTTCAAGAACGATTGACCTTATTGAATGCTGACCTATCCAGCAAGGAGGAGGTATTAGAGACACTATGCAGCCGTTTAGAGAAGCATCAGCTAGTATCGCCTTCTTTTCGGTCCTCGGTGCTTGAGCGGGAGCAAATGTCGTCTACCTATCTTGGCAGAGGAATGGCTATGCCTCACCCGCTCATCACAAATGAAGGCACATCCTGCGTAGCCATCGCACACTTAAAACAGCCAATTGACTGGCAGGGAGACCAAGTATCACTTGTCTTTTTATTAGCCATTCATAAGGATGACGCAGTCTGTATGAATCAATTCTTTGAACAGGCCGTCGATTTACTGGACAATCCAGACCGCATTCACTTCCTGAAGCAAGCAAAAACATTTGATGAGTTGATGGATGCATTGTTTCAATAAAATAGAACAAAGGCCGCCCAGTTGTTGATGAGGCGGCCTTCGTGTTATTTAGAATATGGATCATCAATCGTATATGACATTTTTCCCTTCTTCGCTTAATTTCTTCAAAGAGCTCAGCATATGTTCAATTTCTTCATCAGAATGTCTTTCCCATGAACCTAATTCTGCGACAATTTTCAAAGGGGATTTCGATCGATAAGAACGTGTTGGATTGCCGGGAAATTTTTTGTCAGTCAAATTCGGATCATTTTCAAACTCGCCTAACGGTTCTACAAGATATATTCTCTCTTTCGCATCAGACCTTGCTAACTCAGCACCCCATTTGGCCGCATTTAATGTTCCAGTGAAATAGATATGGTTTGATTTTTTATCCTGAAAATTGGATAAATACAGCGGTTCAAGCAGATCTCCAATCTTCAATTCTGCTTTCGTCCCATGAAAAAATGGGCCAGGATCTAAAACCTGCTCATTGTCATTCATACAGCCGCACCCCTTATCGTTTTTGACTTGCGTATAACAGTATACGGCCTGATCTGGGCGGAAAACAGTCTGTAAATGAGATTGTATTCGCGGTATAATAATAGTAGAGAGCAAGATGTGATTGGATCTAAAAAAATGGAAACTTCTCATTAACACCAACAAGTACAAAAACAAGAATACCTTCCACAGCTGATAGAGTCACAATCACACCATGGTTCATTGGGTATTCCTTCGCAATTAATTTCTGACCTATATAATTCAAAGCATAAAAAATGAAAAACAATAAGAAAAACAGAAAAAGAATCGTCATCATATAAACAGACCCTCTCTTATAATGGATATTAAACCAAATTTTACAATATATAATTAGACTATCATTTTAGAACAACTCGAACAATATGATCTTGCTAATAGAGTGAATGAAGAAAAAAAGCCAGCCACCCGCATAAGGTGATTGGCTTTTTTATCTGTTACTCCCCGATGTTCTCTCCATTTTGCTGAATCAAGGTTTCGTACCAATAAGAGCTCTTTTTACGAATTCGTTTGAGGTCTTTTAGGTCAAATTCGTCGCGGTTGACGTAGATGAATCCGTAGCGCTTGGAGCATCCTTGGTGTGTGCTGATTAGATCGATTGCAGACCACGGGCAGTATCCGAAGACATCGACTCCGTCTGTGATCGCCCATTTGATTTGTTCGATATGCTTTTCTAAATAGTCAATTCGATAATCATCTTGAATCGATCCATCTTCTTCTAATTTGTCGAAAGCACCCAATCCGTTTTCCGTGATAATAAGGGGCAGCTGATAACGGTCATAAATCTCGCGCATCGTTGAACGGAAGCCGACAGGATCAATCTCCCAGCCAAACGCATTTTTACTTAAGAACGGGTTGTTGCCGCCTTTGTATACGCCATCTTCACCAGATTTTAAATGCTGATCTCCGCCGCGTGCAAATTCATCGTTGCCATCTCCTTTACTCGCTTCAACCGTTTGAGATGTGTAGTAGTTAAAGGCAATGAAGTCTGGCTTCGCACTTTTCAAAATATCCATATCTCCCTCTTCAATAACAGGAAGAATGTCTTTTTCTTTCATGTATGCCCAAGCAAGGTTGTTATAACGGCCGAAGACTGCCATATCAAGATACAGCCAGTTGCGGATCGCATTGTAATTCGCCGCAGCAAGCACATCCTCAGGCTTTGGAGATGCCGGATAAATGAGCGCAATATTTGGTGCTGGTCCAATTTTCGCTTCAGGCAGCAAACGATGACAAAGCGTCATGGCTTTCGCCTGAGCTACGAGCATATGGTGGTTCTGCTGATACAGTTCTTTTTTTGGATTTTCTAAATTTGGATCAAGTGTACCGAGCGCCGATCCATGTAAGATCATCATGTTTTGTTCATTAATGGTCAGCCAATAGTTTACCTTCTGGCCATATTCCTTAAAGAGAACCTCTGCATAACGTTCAAACGCATCTACTGTCGCACGATTTGACCAACCGCCTTTTACTTGAAGCGCATGAGGCAGATCAAAATGATACATTGTCACGATTGGTTCAATGTCATAGCGGCGCAATTCATCGATGAGAGAATGATAGAATTCAATCCCCTTTTGATTGATCTCCCCATCTCCATCTGGAATGATCCGTGTCCATGCAATAGAGAAGCGATAAGCCTTTAAACCCATTTCTGCAAACATCTTCACATCCTCTTTATAGCGGTGATAGTGATCGCTTGCGACTTTAAAATCCGTTGTCCCTTCAGGGTAACTTGCTCTCATATCAATGACAGAAGGCCCCTTGCCATCCTCGTTCCACGCACCTTCTACTTGATAGGCGGAAGTAGATCCGCCCCAGAAAAAGTCCTTTGGAAATGGTGCTAGTGTTGAATATCTCATAATTTCTTCCTCCTCTTGATTAAACGAGATGTAAAAATGATTGTCCTGGTGTAATTTGTTTTACTTCTGTTTCAATAATATCGCTAAACTCACCGGAATTGGTAATAATCACTGGTGTTGTGACGGAAAGGCCGGAAGCTTGGATGGCTTCAATATCAAATTCTGCAAGCAGTTCACCTTCTGTGATGGTTTGCCCCTGTACGACCTTCGGGGTAAAATGCTGACCGCCTAATTGTACGGTATCCAGTCCAATGTGAATGAGCACTTCTGCTCCGCTTTCAGAAGTGAGACCGTACGCATGGCCTGTTGGGAACACCGTTGTCACAACTCCTGATACTGGTGCAAACAACTTGCCTTCTGATGGAATGATGGCTGCACCCTTTCCTAGTGCACCAGATGAGAATGCCTTATCCTGTACTTCCTCCAGCTTGATCACCTCGCCTTTTAAAGGACTCTTCACATGAGCTGCTTTGACCCCATGTTCGTTTTCCATTGTTGGTGCGGAAATCGGTGCTGGCGTGTCATCTTCATCTACTGGATCCTTAAATCCAATCAAATAAGTCAAGACGATGGATAGAACAAACGAGACCGAGATTCCGATGATGAACCCTGTAAACCCTTGTCCATAGAAAATCGGAAGTGTCAGTAAACTTGGAAGCCCTGACGCAATCGCAATACTTTGTGAATAACCGATGATCGCACCGCCGACACCGGCAGAGAGAACGGCTGCAATAAATGGTTTTTTCAAACGAAGCGTGACCCCGTATACAGCTGGCTCTGTAATCCCAAACACGGCAGAAACCGCTGTCGATCCAGCCAATGATTTCAGTTTTTTATTCTTTGTTTTCAGCATAACACCGATTGAGGCACCGGCTTGTGAGAATACAGCTGGCGCAGTAGCCGGCTTGATATGATCTTTTCCATGGACGGCGATATTATTTAAAATCACTGGCACTAGACCCCAGTGGATACCGAAGATCACGAGAACCTGCCATGCCATCGCAATTAAAGCACCTGCAAGTGTAGGACTAAAGGAGAATATTTTCAGCAAGACAGCTGCAATGCCGTTCCCTGCATACACACCAAATGGGCCGAATACAATGAGTGTCAGCGGAACAACCGTGACAAGTAAAATCAGTGGTGTAATAAAGTTTTTGACACTTTCATGAATGACTTTGTTAAAGAAACGTTCGATATATCCCATGACAAACACTGCCAAAATGATTGGAATAACCGTTGATGTATACGACATTAAGACGACCGGAATACCGAAGAAGGTCACATCTCCGCCGCCTTTTGACAACTCTTGAATGGTTGGGTAAATGAGTGCACCAGCAATCGTCACAGCGACAAATGGATTCGCTCTAAACTTCCTCGCCGAAGTGAATGCGAGCAGTAATGGCAGGAAGTAGAACAAGCTGTCAGACGCAGCAAATAAAATTTGGTACGACGTATCTTCAGGTGATAACCATTTCGCATTGATACAGATGCCTAATAGACCTTTTAAAATACCAGCACCCGCCATGACACCGAGAAGTGGTGTGAAAATACCAGAGACAATGTCGACGAATTTTCCGAAAAGGCTTGTGCTCTCTCCACCTGATTTTGCAGATGAAGAAGTGGAATCCTCTAATAGATTCGTAAACTCCCCAATTTCTCGATAAACCTCTGGTACGGTATTGCCAATGACTACTTGAAATTGGCCGCCGCTTTCCATGACGGTTACAACACCATTTAATTTTTCAATGGCTGCTTTGTCTGCTTTTGATCGGTCATGTAATGTGAAGCGAAGTCTTGTGGCACAATGGACCAGTGAATGAACGTTTTTCTCTGTGCCAATGTGTTTGATAATGTCTTCTGCTAATTGACGATAACTCATACAAAAACCCCCTTTTTTTCAAAAAAATACGTTTTTGGGCAAAATAAAAACCTAAACGGGCACCAAAAATAGTCGCAACTTGCCATTGCGCTTTTTCAGTGAACGTTTAGGTTTTGCCTGCCGAACAGTCACAATCCTCTAAGACGATCATTGTGAAACCGTATTCTTTTATGTTTATGAGCAAATAGTACCACTCAGCTTTTCTCATGTCAACGCTTTCTTTTAAAATCTACCTTTATTTTTCTCGTTTGATCAATCGATTCAAATGAATGGATAGATACAGCATCTCCTCTGATGTGAGATCTCGGTGATAGGTTTGATAGACATATTCTGCGATTTTCTTTGCACATTCGTAAGCCTTCGGATATTTCACCTTGATCAGCTGATACAAGTCCTGATCTTCGCTGACAAGCAGTGTTTCGTTGATCAGACGCTGGACGAAAAAGCGCAAATGCGTGAGAAAACGGTAATAGTTGAGTGAGTCTTCATCAAAATCCATGTTGAGATGATATTTCACAATGGTGAGAATGGCGTTTACTTCTTTTGTGATATTGACCGTTGTATTCATGTCCTCATTGAGCTCTGCATTAATGATATGCATCGCAATAAAGCCTGCTTCATCCTCAGGCAGTTCAATATGAAGACGCTCTTCAATCATCTCAAGACAGTCCTTTGCCACAAGAAATTCATCTTTGTATAAGCGTTTAATCTCCCAAATAAGCGAATTCTCAATGAGGTGATTTTTCTTCAATCGTTCGATGGCGTAATGAATATGGTCTGCGAGTGATACATGCAGACTTTCATTTAATCTTCGGTTCAGCTTTGTATGTGCATATTGAATCATTTCTTCGGTTACCTTGACCACATCATACGGAACTTCCAGAAGCAGCATTTTCATCCGCTCATGAACGGAGTGATCCTCCAGGCGGAAGACTTTATCGATTAACGATTCGTCTACCGGGTCTCCAGGCCGTCGTTGAAACGCGATACCTCTGCCCATGACGACGATTTCTTTTCCTTGTTCATCTATCACACTAATGACATTATTGTTTAGAACTTTTTGTATCTGCATCCCCAAACACCTCCGTCTATGACCCACAATCTTCACTCAAAATATGCTCTCATCTTAACACAACTGTCAAATCACTTGGTGATTTTATCTGACTTTTGAAATAGATTTCATCATGATTCTACCCCTTCATAGCTGGTCTGATCATTCAATTGCCTGCATACAATACTCCGAGGAGGTGACCTTCAGTGAAGGCTTTTTTCTGGTCTGCATCATTTTTATTCATGCTTCTATTCACACTCGTTTTTCTAGGAATCGTGTTTTGGCTTAGTGGACAAGGCATGGATCAGCTTTGGAGATATGTGCTCATCTCATTTGTCACAGCAGCCGTTTTGCGTGGCGTCACCACTTGGCTGAGGCAGCACGTGATGCATCATTTATCAAAATAAAACGGCTGCCCGCGATATTCAGGCAGCCGTTCCTTTATTCTTTGGATGATGCGGCTTCTTGCTGAGAAGTACGCAGCTCATCATTAATTTTTTTCGCATCCTTTAGAAATTCTGTTTCAAATCCACTTTTGAGTGCCCACATATAAAATAGCAAGGCAACCACTGTAATAAGTGCCATGTCCCAGCCATAATGAATGACGTTATAGCCGCCGAATTTGTCACTGCCAAGGCAGGAAATCGTCATCATCACAAGCAAGTACACGACCATCCAAGCACCCGCCTTCAAGTTGCGGCCGAAGCCTTTCCACTTCGCTTTTGCTTGATAGTAAAAATAGATCGGAAGACCGATGAGGATAATGAACAGCACCTGACCTGTTAACGGCCACCTCGCCCAATACAGCGTCAATGAGGCAAAGACAAAGCCGAGAGGAGCAATGATGCTGAGTCCTTTTATTCGAAGCGGACGATATAAATCTGTCCCTGTCTTTCTCAGTGTCATAACGGTCACTGGACCTGTCAAATAAGAAATGAGCGTCGCAACTGAAATGATTTCTGCAAGTACACCCCAGCCTCTAAATAAAAACAGAAAGATAAACGATACGGCTAAGTTAAAAAACATCGCTGGACGAGGCACACCGTAAATAGGGTGCAGACGGCCAAGCACGCTTGGCATGTATTTGTTTTTTTCCATTCCATAAATCATACGAGATGTCGTCGCCGTATACGTAATCCCTGTACCAGAAGGTGATACAAAAGCATCTGCATATAAAATCAGAACCAGCCAGTTAATCCCAAGCGCAATGGCAAGGTCAGCAAATGGCGAGTTAAAATTCAAATGGCCCCATCCATTCACAATCATGGACGGATTGACAGCACCGATAAAGGCGATTTGTAAAAGCACATAAATTACAGTCGCAATCAAAATGGATCCAACAATGGCGATCGGAATCGATCGGCCTGGATTTTTCGCCTCACCTGCCATATTAATCGGGCTTTGGAAGCCATTGAAGGCAAACACAATCCCTGATGTCGCAACAGCTGTCAGCACACTCGCCCAGCCGTTAGGGGCAATACTTGTTCCAGAAGTAAAATTCTCACTATGAAAACCTACGAATAAGAGCGCACCAATTGTTAATCCTGGAATGACAATTTTAAACACAGTAATGAATGTATTCGCTTTTGAAAATAACCCAACTGTCCAATAATTGAGCAGAAAGTAAATCACAAGAAGTACACTGGCGACCATGAGCCCTTCTGTCGTCAAAACCCCTTTTGTGACCAAATGGCTTGTCCACTTTGCCCACTCCCAAGGCCATGAGCTCATATACTGGACAGAAGCCACCGCCTCAACAGGAATGACGGAGACAATAGCGATCCAGTTTGCCCAAGCAGCAATAAACCCGATAAAAGAGCCGTGTGAATATTGCGTATATTTCACCATTCCGCCTGCCTCTGGAAACATCGATCCGAGTTCACTATAAGACAAAGCGATAAATAAAATCACGACCATCCCAATCAACCAGGACAAAATAGCAGCAGGGCCGGCAATTTGAGCGGCACGCCAAGCACCGAAAAGCCATCCTGAACCAATGATTGAGCCAAGACCTACCATCATTAAAGCGAAAGTTCCCATTCTACGATGCAAATGATTCATGTTCATAACACCTTTCGATTAAATTACAAAGCATGTGCCCAAGTAAGCGTCTTTCTTACTTGCAGCTCACTTTTCAATCAATTGACAAATATTTCTTCAACTAAATCTTTACCCTTGTTCATTTTTTCGCCTGTTTTATTATCTCTCAATTCTCTATTTTCTGAAATAGTCGAACATGCTTATTTCTAAAGAAAGCGCTTTTTCAACGATTCAATCTATTAGACTGAATAACTACCTTTACCCTTATTTTGAAAAAAACAAAACAAAAAAAGAAAGAGGAAATGAATCCCTCTTTCTTCTGAACCCTCTCGTGTATAGAAAAAAAGGATAAAGGGGGTCCCTCTATCCTTGTGAGATTGCTTGTTCTTTTTCAATCACAGCTAGTCTTTCTTGCACTTCTTCTTCAGACAGATTGTGCTGTTTCACATAAAGGTTACGTTCACTTGTACGGCATTCATGGCTGCAGCTGCGCATATACTTATGCTCGCTCTCTTCTGTTGCAATCATTTTGCGGTTGCATGCAGGGTTTGCACAGTTCACATAACGCTCGCAAGGCTCACCAGTGAAGAAATCTTTTCCGACAACTACATGCTCTGTTTGATTCACTGGCACTGTTAAGCGGGTATCAAACACATAGCATTGACCATCCCATAGCTTTCCTTGAACTTCTGGGTCTTTTCCGTACGTGACAATTCCGCCGTCAAGCTGAGAGACATCTTCAAAGCCTTCACGCTTTAACCAGCCTGAGAATTTCTCACAGCGTACGCCGCCTGTGCAATACGTCAGGATTTTTTTCCCTTCAAGAATCTCTTTATTGTCACGAATCCACTCAGGTAATTCGCGGAATGTCTCGATATCAGGACGTACTGCCCCTCTAAAGTGGCCGACATCAAACTCGTAATCATTACGTGCATCAATCACAACGGTATCAGGTGATTGCATTTGCTCGTAAAATTCAACCGGGCTGAGATGTTTACCTGTTAATTCTAACGGGTTCACGTCATCTTCAAGGCTCAGATTCACTAGTTCATTTCGATGGCGGACGTGCATTTTTTTAAACGCATGACCGTCTGCTTCGTCAATTTTGATCGGCATAGACGCAAAGCGCGGATCTTCTTTTAACGCTTGCATGTACTTGTCCGTTTGCTCAATGGTACCAGAAACAGTTCCGTTCAAGCCTTCTGCTGACACAAGGATACGGCCTAACAAACCAAGCTCCTTACAAAATGCTAGATGCTCTGCTGTAAACGTCTCTGGGTCCTCAATGGGGACATATTGATAGTAAAGTAAGACACGATATTGTTTTTCCATATATATAAACACCTCTTAAATTTAATCAAAACATACCGTTCTTTATCATACAGGAAATACATACCTAAAGGCAATGTCAGCGGCTCAATTCCATAAAACGGAAGGGTCTTTCTCCTCATATTATCGATTATTTGACAGAACTTTCTGTAAAATGAGATGATTTATGAAATATGATGTTGTAAAGGAGCAGAACTCAATGATCCAGCCAGAAGATATCGTCAGAAGCGGCCCAAACCAATTTATTTCTCAAAAAGGGATTTATCATGAACTCGATTCACTTGTTTCTCCATCCTTCCAGTCGCCCGCTGTACTGACGGGACACGATTCATTTCATGCTTTTTCAGCGTACACAAAGCTTCCACCTCATTGGCCTGTTGTTCAGCACAAAGGATACAGTTCACCAAATGCGATCACACGAATTGCTGAAGAACTGAAAGGGGCAGATGTGATGATTGGGATTGGAGGCGGCACGATTTTAGACACCGCCAAGTCAGTAGCAGAAGCTCTTCAAATTGAAGTGATCATGGTTCCAACCATCCCAGGGACATGTGCTGCATCTACACCGCTTAGCGTCATTTATGATGACAAGGGGAATTTCATGAGAGTCGATTATCATAAACGGTCCAGCTACCTCACGCTCATTGATCATACATTTTTGCTTTCTTCTCCTCTTTCCTACCTTCAAAGTGGGATTGGAGATACGCTGGCCAAATGGTATGAAGCAGAAGCCATTATTCGAAATGCAAAAGACTCCTTACCGCTCATGGTGCATGCTGCACTAAAGCAGGCGGTATACGTCAGAGACATTCTTCTTTCCCATAGCGAAGAAGCCGTCCACAGCTTGACAACAGGGCAGCACTCGCAAGCATTTGCGGATGTAACGGATACCATTATTACATTAGCCGGCACGGTCGGCGGGTACGGGGGACGCTACGGCAGAATGGCAGGAGCTCACGCCATCCATAACGGATTGACATTTATTGAAGAAACGCATCACGTATTACATGGTCAAAAAGTGGCCTATGGCATTCTTGTTCAGCTTGCCGCAGAAAATCGAATGAGCGAAGTAGAAGAATTACTTGAGCTTTATGAAACACTCGGATTACCTAGAAATATGCGAGAGCTTGGCATCACAGCTCAGCTGGAAGAAGCCGCAAAAACAGTGGCAAGCCATGCTGCACGTGCAGACGAAACCTTTTGCTTGATTGGAGACTATTCCAAAGAGCAAATTGCCGACGCCATTCAAGTCATTGAAAACGTATCAGCCTCGAAAAACCGTTAAATAAAAAAAAGCACAGGCATCCACCTGTGCTTTTCTTTCGATTAAAAATCAAAGTTATCTGGATCTGGACCTGTGCGCTCATCTTCATTGAGCTGATCGATGACACCCATCTCATGTGCGGACAGCTCGAAATCGAAGACTTGTGTGTTTTCGATGATTCGGCTCTTCGTCACAGATTTTGGAATGGTGATAATGCCATGCTGCAAGTCCCAGCGAAGAATGACTTGTGCCACGGATTTGTCATGTTTTTTCGCAATATCCTGAAGAACAGGATGGTTCAGAAGCTTCCCACTGCCTAATGGTGACCACGCTTCTACATGAACCCCTTTCTCCTTGCAGTAGTCTCGTAAAGGCTCCTGCGTCAGCTTTGGATGTAGCTCGATTTGGTTGACCATTGGCACAACTTCTGCCTCTTCTAATAAATCATCTAGGTGGTGCTGATGGAAGTTACACACACCGATGGCTCGAACGCGTCCATCCTTATACAGCTTCTCTAGTGCTTTCCAAGTATCTTTATATTTACCTTCAACTGGCCAATGAATTAAATAAAGGTCTAATACATCTAGCCCAAGCTTGTTCATACTTGTTTCAAAGGCTTCAAGTGTTGCTTCATAGCCTTGATCACGATTCCAGACCTTTGTCGTAATAAACAGATCATCGCGAGAGATGCCTGATTGCTGAATGGCTTTGCCTACCCCTTCTTCATTTTGATAGGCCGCTGCTGTATCGATGCTGCGATAGCCCGCTTCAAGAGCGTCTTTGACTGCATTTACAGCCTCTTCCCCATCTTTTACCTGCCATACACCAAAGCCTAGCTTCGGCATTTTTACTCCGTTTGCTAATGTGACTGTATCTGTTAATCCACTCATCAAACAAACCTCCGCTTCATTTTTACTTACCATGCACTATTCCCGAATTTTCTATTGATCATGCAAGAAATTTCGCTGGTGTTATTTGATATATTGTCCTATATCGACTTGATTGGCGTCAACGATTTGGTATTCGCTGATCTTATTTTTCGTTTTAGAACCATCATATGTCTCTAAATAAGCTTGATCATAAAAGACGATTCCGTATGTAACATTGCCTTCCTCTAACACCCTAATCCAATAAGACTCTTTTGTTTCTTTTTTAGCGCCATTCGCCTTCTTTAATTTCATACCTGAAAATTCATTCAGCAGCTTTTGAATATCTTCTTTCTTATCTACCACAACTTGCTCATTATCATGCTCAATTTGAATCGAAGTCACCTTGTTCTTATCCAGTGAGGTCACATCATCAAAAGAGTATGTTTTGGTATTGATCATAAAATAAATACCTATTCCTATTAAAACCACTACACCTACACCAATGATCCACTTTTTCAACCTAGCTCCTCCTTCTATCCACGCCACACCTATTGAAACAACGAAGTCCAATCATCCTCCTCAGAGAACACTTGAATCCCGTGCTGTTTCAGCAAGGCGGACGTCACACCATCACCAGCTTTTGTCTTACCGTTAAACTCTCCCTGGTAAATCAGCCGGCTCCCGCAAGAAGGGCTGTACTCTTTTAACACAACCGCTGTTGCTTTCAGAGACTGAACCTGTTCCAGCGTGGCTTTTGCACCTTTTACATACATCTCTGTGACGTCAGTTCCATGAACATCGACAACAGCAGCCTGCCCCCGTAAAACATCATATCCATCTCCGCCAATGATTTCTGCCGGTGGTCTAGGCGTAGAGAAGCCGCCAAGCAGTTCAGGACAAACTGTCACAGCCTTTCCTTCCTGCACAAGCTCTTCAATTCGCTGATCTAATCGATGGCTGCCATTATACCGGACCTTCAACCCAGCAAGACAAGCGCTGACCACAATCACGTCTGTTCCTCATTTTTATGGATTGAGCGTTTTTTACTGAATTTAAAATAAATACATACAGGCAGATAGAAGATCGTGTACCCTAAAAAGGGCAGGGCACAATACAAAGCGGCCGCCCAAACAGGTTCTTCAACTCCTGTAATGCCAAAATAGTAAACAAATAATAGCAAGCTGACAAACAGTCCTACGAACGGCATGATGGTTGCTGACTTTTTAAAATTTTCCATCATTTCTTTCCCCAAAGAAGCTCCCTCCCTTTTAACATGATCAGGAATAACGTCAATATATGTTAATTTTACCATATAAAAAACCGAAATCATCTCATTTTCTACGATGGTTTCGGTTTTTTTAATCTATATTTTTTCTTTCCATGCCTTCAAAAAGCGCTCAATTACTTGTAATTCATCTTCATGAAACTGCTGGAGAAATTCTAAGTAGGACGCGACGGCTTTTTCATGTAGTTCATCATGCAGCGCTGCCAATTGCGTGCCTTTCTCTGTCAATGAATAGTAGACAGATTTCTTATCCCCTTGCCGGTGGCAATAGTCCACCATGCCTTTATCAATTAGTTTTTTCACAGCCTTTGTAATGGCAGGCTTTGATAGTTTTAGTTGTTGAGAAAGAAATGTATTATTTGATTCGTTTGGATTGGCTTGAATCATCGATAAAATGTGAAGCTGTGTGAGTGTCCAATCTTGCTTGAGTGTATCAGTCGTGGTAATCAGTGGATCTGTTGGATCATTCCGTCTCTTTTCCCTATGCATAATCAGATCTTGAATCGCTTTTAATACAATCTGCTCTTTAGTTTCCATCTGAACCTCCACTCTTAACTGGTTAATAAAATGGTACTAATAATTAAAAGAGGAGTCAAAAGAAATGTCAGTGTGAGAAAAAGAACAGGCCATCAGACCTGAAAATGGTGTATGCACTTTTCTACTAGTTGACCCATCATGTCACAGCTCCTCTTTCTTTTATTTGCTATAATTCATGGAAAGAAAGGCTCTTTTCGTGAGATGTTGAAATAATATAGAACAGAAAAAAAGCTACCTATCATGAGGCAGCTATTCAGCACGATGCTGACGATCCATATAAAGTGGTGGTCTCTTCAACGAAATCACCGCACAGCTAAAGGCAATCAGCACAAAAACTGCACCGAACTTCGCCAGATCAACAGATGAACCGGTCATCGTAAACAGGAAACCGCCAACCGCTGATCCAATTGAGATACCAATTTGCAAGGCCGATGTATTTAAGCTTTGCTGAATATCAGACGTCACAGGATCTGTTTGAATCAAATAACTCTGCAAGGCAGGCGTTAATGCCCAGCTAAGCGCTCCCCATAGGACAACCATGATCATAAAGAGGACAAACACACCCGCTGTATAAGGAATGATAAACATCACAACTGCAAACGCGATTGTCACCAGCAAAATGGCTTTCCCTGAACCCAGCTTGTCACTAAGCCAGCCGCCAAACCCATTCCCGCCAATAGATGCAAGCCCAAAGACCAAATAACAAATACTAATCCAGAACGGGGTCATATGCAGAACTTCCATTAAAAACGGAGTGAAATAAGAATAAAGCATATAATGACCTGCCAGCATAAACAAACTAATCAAGTGTGCACTAAAAATTTTCGGATGCCCTAAAGAACGTATTTGCTCTCTAAGAGGTGTCACTTTTTCAACAGGCATTTTCTCCAATAGAAAATAGATCAGCACCATCGATATCGCTGATAAAATACTGATTCCTAAAAACATCACTCTCCAGCCAAAGCTCTCTGTAATAAAAATACCGATCGGTACACCGAGAACAAGTGAAGAACTAATCCCAATAAAAATCAGCCCTAATGCCTTCGCACGATGCGCTGGTTCCACCAATTTAGCAGTGATCGTCAGTGACAACACCACCACAAGCGCTGTACTCATTGCGATCAATACCCTAGAGATCATGACAAGGGCAAAGGTCGAACTAAAATAAGTGAACACATTTCCTAATGTAAACACCAATAACGCTATTAAATAAAGACGCTTTCGTTCGATTTTGGCTGTGGCGGTCAGCAGCACGGGTGCTGAAATGGCATACACAATGGCAAATACGGTGATAAGCTGCCCAGCTGTTGCAAGAGATACATTCAAATCCTCTGCAAGGCTTGGCAAAATGCCCCCGACCACAAGCTCAACTAATCCAACCGCAAAAGTAGAAACGGCTAATAAATATACTCTCCAGTTCATGTCTAACATCCCTTCTATATATCATCGCTTTCACTTTTGATACAGGGCGCAGACAAACAAAAAAACCCTGATTACAAAAAAGGAAAGCACGCTTTTGTAATCAGGATTTATCGGATCCTGGTAGAAACCCTCAAACCATATTATTGAGGTTATACAAGTCTATTTTTTTCTTCAAATATAGTAGCATATGCTTACATAACTGGCAAGCTGTAAAAATAGGAAATGACTGCAAATTCACGATCAAACAAAGCACTCAGAACAGCATGAAAAGAAACCCCAGTACAACTTGCTTTCTCCTGCATTTACAGGTAAACTGATGAAAAATCAATGAACATTGATCAACGTAGATCTGGAATAGTAGCTTGAATTGACCTTTAACAGAGAGGGAACGGTGCTGAGAAGTTCCTACTGACATCTTCAAGTGAACCTGCCGATTTAGTTCTGTTTCATACAGCGGTTCATACCGTTATCATGATCGAGTGTAAAGCTGTGCTTTAAATTAGGGTGGTACCACCAGGAATGGTCCCTAACTTAAAGCACAGCTTTTTTGTTTTTTAAAAGGAGGAACATGCAATGTCAAAGAAACAATTTGTTGAAAAAATCACAAGCATGGAAGACGACTTTGCCCAGTGGTATACAGATGTTGTCACAAAGGCACGACTCGTCGATTATTCAAGCGTCAGAGGCAGTATGATCATTCAGCCATACGGCTTCAAAATTTGGGAGAATATTCGCGACGAACTTGACCGCCAAATCAAAGAAACAGGGCATGAGAATGTGTATATGCCGCTCTTTATCCCAGAAAGTCTGCTCCAGCAAGAAAAGGATCATATCGAAGGCTTTGCTCCTGAAGTGGCGTGGGTGACACATGGCGGTGATTCGGAATTACAAGAAAGACTCTGCGTCAGACCAACCTCTGAAGTGCTGTTCGCCGAGCATTATAAAAACATCATTCACTCCTATCGTGATTTACCGAAGCTATATAACCAATGGGCCAATGTCGTCCGCTGGGAAAAGACAACACGTCCATTCCTTAGAACCCTTGAATTCCTCTGGCAGGAAGGGCACACTTGTCACGAGACTGAACAAGAAGCGATTGAAGAAACAGAAAGAATGCTCCATATCTATGCGTCTATTTGTGAAGAGCTTCTAGCGATCCCTGTCATTAAAGGCAGGAAAACAGAGAAAGAAAAATTCGCTGGCGCCCGCTTCACCTATACAGTCGAAAGTCTGATGCATGACGGAAAAGCCCTGCAAACGGCCACTTCTCACTTCTTCGGAAACGGATTTGCCAAAGCATTTGGCATCGAATTCTTAAACCGCGAAGGAAAACTAGAGCATGTCCAGCAAACCTCTTGGGGCTTTACGACAAGAATCATCGGTGCCATGATCATGGTGCACGGTGATGACAGAGGACTGGTCCTTCCGCCAAACATTGCGCCAACCCAAGTGCGAATCGTGCCAATCGCCTCTCATAAAGAAGGTGTGCTCGATCATGCCTACGAGTTGAAAGATCGACTCACCCGCATCGCACGTACTGACATCGATGCAAGTGATAAACAGCCAGGCTGGAAGTTCAACGAATGTGAAATGCAGGGCATCCCTCTACGTGTCGAAGTAGGACCAAAGGACATCGAAAAAGGACAAGTGATGCTCGCAAGACGAGACACAGGTGAAAAGCAAGCCGTCAAGTTAGATGCACTTGAACAAACCATCACTTCCACGCTTGAAGACATTCAGCAGACGATGTACGAAAAAGCAAAAGAACGATTACATGAAAAAACATCAAACGCCCACACAATCGAAGACATCGAGCAGCTTCTTGCCGAAGAAAACAGATTGATCAAAGCAATGTGGTGCGGTGATGAAGATTGCGAAAACGACATCAAAGAGAGAACAGGGGCGACCTCACGCTGTATCCCATTTGAACAGGAATCTGTTTCAGACACATGTGTCTGCTGCGGAAAGCCTGCATCTGATATGGTCTTTTGGGCAAAAGCTTATTGAGAATCGAAACGAAAGAGAAGCATCCTTTACGATGCTTTTTTTTTGTTAAAAAGACCCAAACACCCATTGACCTCACCTGCACGATCCCCTATAATTCATATTAATATAATCGGTTTTTAAGACTTTAACTGGAGTGGTGATATATGAAGCGCTGGCCCTCACTGTTTGCCGAACGCTGCCCTAAATGTAAAACAGCATTAGAAGTCTCTAAGTCCAATGCCCTGCAAGGCAAAGTCGTGAAAACGTGCCCCAACCTTCATTATCAAAAAGAGTTTCACCCAGCCCTTGAAACATATATCGAGCACGATGACGTCAAATAAAAAAGACCAACACGTTTGCTTTGTTGGTCTTTTCTTTATAATAAATCAAGCCAAATTTTGACCGCTGTCGCCGTAATCATCACAGCTAGTGCCCATTGTAAGTAGACGGCATTGATTTTCTGACCGACCTTAGCACCAATCGGAGCGGCTATTAAACTTGCCAGCATCAGCACAACCGCAGGAAGAAGCATGACTTGACCCGTCAATACCTTTCCAGTCGATGCACCGATCGCAGATAGAAACGTAATCGCAAGTGAGGACGCAATCGTCATCCGGACAGGAATTTTTAAAATAGACAGCATCACCGGTACCAATATAAATGCTCCACCCGCGCCTAGCACCCCGGAAACACTGCCAATCACAAAGGCAATACCTGCCGCAAGCCCTTTATGAAAAGTGACTTCTCCCTCTGAGTCTGCACGCTGTCCCTTTTTTGGAATCAGCATGAGGATCACAGCCACTACCGCGAGCAATCCATAGACGAGATTCATCCCATTCTCTGGCATAAAGTGAGATACATAACTGCCTAATAAGCTGCCCGCCAATATACTGCTCCCCATATATAAAATCAACGACCGATGTAAATACCCGCTTTTTCGGTAGGCCAATACCCCACCGAGCGTCGAAAAAAGCACTTGAATAGCGCCAATTCCTGATACCTCGTGAGCCGATAGTGCCATCACACCGACCAGTGGCGGGATATAAAGCAGCATAGGATAGTTGATCACAGATCCCCCGATCCCCACCATTCCTGATAAGAAGGAACCAATACATCCGATGATAAAAAGTGTAATCAAAAACGCAAAATCCACGCTGGTCTCCTCCTTTGCAAAAGGAAAAGGGGATCTTCAGCAGATACCCCTAACATCCTTTAGGACCCTTTTCTCACCCAGAACTTCAGCACATGTCCTTCATCCGTCTGCGTGATCAATTCATGTCCGCTTGACTTCGCCCATGCTGCCAAGTCAGCTTTAGCCCCTTTATCTGTTGCATGTATTTCTAAAACTTGACCTTCCGTCAAGTCATTCATTTTTTTCTTTGTCCGAATAATCGGCATTGGGCATGCAAGCCCTGTTACGTCTAAAATTTGATCTGATGTCATTTGATTATTCCTCTCTTCTTATTTTATTGGACATTACCGAATCGCACAACGGTTTGGACCAATTTCCATTTCACGCTGCGCTTCATCATCTGGGCTCAGCTTCCCCATATTGGCTTGACGAATGTCTTGATAGGCGTTTGGCTGTGCAGGCAGATTCTTCGTGACCATTTGTCTAAATACGTCTTCATCTTCAATATTCAGTCCATGATTTTCTTCAAATAGAACGCCTAGCTCCTTCCAAACGCTTCCGTCTTCATTGACTTCATCCATGATCATGAAATGCGCTGGCAATACAATGAATTCTTTCGAAAGTGCTCTATATCGGTCATAAAGCGTTTCTCTCAAATCACCTACCCAGTCCTCCGCCATTCCAGCGAGATCAGGTCTTCCAATCGAATCAACGAACAAAATATCACCTGAAAGAAGATATTGATGATCCACGATAAAAGATGTTGAACCAATCGTATGCCCCGGCGAGTAAAGGGGGTGAATATCAATGGAAGCCGCTCCAATCGTCATCCGCTGTCCTTCTTCAAGACGGTGATATTCAAAGATCACCTCTTCTGCATCTTTTGGCGGCAGCCAGTAGCTGGCACCAGTCTGTTCAGCCAGTCTTTTCCCACCAGAAATATGATCCGCATGAAGATGAGTATCCAACACTTGCGTGATAGAGACATGATGTTTTTTAGCAAAACGGGTATAGATATCCGTCATTCTAGCTGCATCTACAATTGCGGCTTCTCCATTCGACATGATCATATAAGACAGGCATCCCTTGCCCATCCGCACAAATTGATACAACTCTCCACCGCCGGTTAAATCCCCGATCTTCACTGGCTCTAGATGCTCGCTCCACGCCTTCATACCGCCTTCTAAATAATGGACCGTTCTGCCCGCCTCTGACAGCATCTCCGCCACCATGATAGAGGAGCCTTCCTTGGCACAAACCACCAACACTTCACGGTCATAAGGAATGTGAGATAAAATGCCCTCTACTCCTTCAAGGAGATCAAAATAAGGCACATTCATATGAACGATTGCTTCCCCTTCGATCTTCCAATCCTGAACATCCGCTTGATTTCGCACATCTAGCAAAAAAATCGGTTCCTTGTTCACGATCTTTTTTGTTAACTGTTCTGCAGTCATCGCTTTTACCGTCATGTTTCATTCAGCTCCTATTTTTCAATCGCTCCTGTCCAGCTATTCATGCCTGGCACGATGTTCACCAATTGATGAAATCCTTTTTCTTTTAACTTTTGCGCAGCTAATTCACTTCTTCTGCCTGAATGACAGATAAGGTAAATGTCCGTCTCTCGGCTCAATTCCTCCGCACGTTGTTCAACCTCACCAAGGGGAATATGAACAGCTCCCGGAATATGCCCCGCCTCGTATTCATCCAGCTCTCGCACATCTAAAATAAACAAAGATGGATCTTCTTTTACTTTCTGTTGAAAAGTCTCCAAAGACATTTCCGAAATCATGGACTTCCCTTCTTTCTCTTGTTCTCCGCCCTTACGAATCAAATGATGAAGCACCTGACCTTCTACTTTTGTTCCTAAAAATTCGTGGCCGGCACTTTTTGACCAAGCCGCTAGATCCGCTGCTGACCCTTTATCGGTGGCTTGCACTTCAAGTACATCTCCGGGCAAAAGCTCATTCATTTGTTTTTTTGTTTTCACAATCGGCATCGGGCATGCCAATCCTTTTGCATCTAAAATGACAGTTGGTTGCTGCATGTCTTATCCTCCTTTATATAGGGGTGGGGGTATATTTTATTGCGCATTTAATGCCAAGCATTCATGCCACCCTTGATGTTTGTAATCTGAGTAAATCCCTGCTTCTTCAATATTTTCGCCGCTTGCATACTTCTCATTCCGCTTTGACATATCACATAGACCTCTTTATTTTTCTCAAGCTGAGAAGCTCGTTTCTTCAAATGAGACAACGGGATGTTTTGAAAGCCTTTGATATGATTTGTTTGAAATTCACTAGGAGATCGCACATCAATGAGCTGTTGACCTTTGCTTTTCAGCTTCTTTTTCATATGAGCTGCATCCATTTGCTTCACACCTCGTACCGGCAGAAAGCGGCTCACGAGTAATCCAATCACGATGATGAGTAAAATCGTCTGCACCATCCTGTATCACCTCACTAGATAAATAAATTCACACATCCGATTTCAGCTTCTGCTAAATATGCCGCTACACCAGCATATTGAATATCATCTAATAATTCTTTCTCCTGTAATCCTAAAAGATCCATCGTCATTGTACATGCCACGAGATTGATATCCTGTTCCTTTGCCATATCAATGAGCTGCGGCAAGGTCATGGCATTGTGCTTTTTGATCACATGCTTGATCATTTTCGGCCCCATCCCTGTAAAATTCATCTTTGACAGCCCCATTCGATCAGCCCCGCGCGGCATCATCTTCCCAAACATTTTTTCTAAAAATCCTTTTTTCATTGGCACCATCTCATCCTTACGCAAGGCATTCAGCCCCCAAAACGTATGGAAAATGGTTACCTCATGATCATAGGTTGCTGCACCATTGGCAATAATGTAAGCTGCCATCGCTTTATCATAATCTCCACTGAATAACACAATCGTCGTACGTTTTTTCTGTTCTTCCATTCTGCTCCTCCTTCAATAATTACCTATAGGGGTATATAGAAAATAAAAATATATACATATACCGGTAAGGGTATATTACATCAAGTAAAAAAATCCGTCAACCACCAAAGGCTGAGGAATTTCTTACCGGCTTTTCACCAATAGCTCAACTGCCTCTTTCACAAGACCTTCCGTATCCTTGCCTTGTTCAAGACTTTCACGAACACATTGCTCAAGATTTGTACTCACAATCACACCCATTGCCCGATCAATGGCATTACGTGATGCAGACAGCTGCGTCACCACCTCGCGGCAATCCTTGCCTTGCTCCATCATCGCAAGAACCCCTTTAATCTGCCCTTCAATCCGGCGAAGACGGTTCTTCATCTGCTGATTATATTCCATGTACCAGCACTCCTTTCTATTCTTTCTATGAACAGATAGTATACCCTAAGAGGTATTTAGTCAAACGACTTGCCCTCCTTTTTATAGAGAAAGGATAGATCGTATGTGAAAAGAATTGCACATTCCACCATTTATTGATAAAAAGAAGTTAATCAATGCACGAGAAATTAGTTGGCGAAAAGAGGACACACATATGACTTTACATCACTATATTGGTGCTAATAAAGAGCTGCCGCTTGGTACCTTTGGTCAAAAGCCTATCTATAAACCACTCTCTGAACTCAATATCAAAACGGTTGATAGAAAACGAAAAAAGCCCAAAACCTATCAAAAAGAAGAGCCCTTGATAGAAGTATACGAAACAGAAGAGGACTTTGCTGGCATTCACATTGCTTATGTAGATCCGGTCTATGAAGCCGTAAGAGACAAATTCACGCATCCTTTTGTTTATGATTTAGGCATCATTCATTCTCTCCGTCCTCTTTTCCTTTTCATTGAAACAGAGCTGCCCAAAGGAGAAACCATTGAAATCTACTCTTGTGTAGACGGCCTGGAAACGAAAGAAAAAGACGATCAATTAGATGTAGAAATTGACTTAAGCAAAAAACGATTTGGGAAACATATCGATTTTAAAGAGATCGGTGAACTGATTGATATGTTTGAATTAGAACACTTACAATATGTGCTGGTGAAGAAGTAGAGGAGAATTGAAATGGAACATCAATGAGGCGTTGAAAAGTTTAGGCCTCAATTATCTCTGTGTAGATCATCGTAAACTTTTTCAAAAATCTCTATTGGCATTGAATACTTCGTTGTTTTATCATTACGGTAATTAACCACTATATCAATGTGATGTAGCTTTTTTTCAAATTCAATAATTGAATTCTCCCATCTATCTCGAACGGATATGACACAATTACCGTTTTTCTTTTCATTTTTCTGATAAACATAGTCCATTTTATCTCTCCATTCTTATTATTTAGTATTAGATAGGTGAATTGACGTCACGTTGTAAATCAGTGATACCCAAGAAACATGAAGATAAAAAAGCTAAATGTGGTGAGTAAGTTTAAAAACGTATAAAGATAATTTCTACTATAAATACTTAATATAATACCAACTGGACCTAATAGATAATTCAATAACCATAATCCGCTTCCATATCCAAATATCAAATTAGGGCTCCATAGTAGAACACCTATTACAAAGCATAGCAGTGATAACCGTCTCATTATTTTTTTAGACATTAGAACTCCTTCGAATTTTAAAATTGTAGGGTGTTTATTCAGTTTCCAAATATCAAGAAAAACCTATATTTTAACAAAATGATACACTCAAATAATGACTTAGTCTCTACTCCTTAAGAAATTTAAGATGAAATTAAACTAATGATGTAAAAGCAGGTGACCCATGCCAAACAACCAAACACCCAACCAACTCATCAACGAAAAATCACCGTACCTCCTTCAGCACGCCCACAACCCAGTTCACTGGTACCCGTGGGGGCAAGAAGCCTTCGACAAAGCCAAGCGTGAAAATAAACCAGTGCTTGTCAGCATCGGCTACGCCACTTGTCACTGGTGTCCTGTTTGTTTAGCTACTCTGATATAAAAACAGAATAACGCAAAATCAAAAGATCAACTAGTAATGTTTGATTAGCTTGCAAATGCCTCGAGTGTTACAAAGATTCGAACCCCTCAATTTAATAATATATGATATGGATTTTATAAGATGCACAGAGAAAAAGAACAAACTTCTAACTAGATATGCTCTTTTTTTGTCATATTGTTGCCACCTATAAATGAAGCATATTTTTTGTCATTTAATATGCTTGAAACTGCATAAAATAACTAATAATTGGGGAGGATAATAATGATATCTGCAACAAAACACTTGAGGATGCGACTATTTTGATTTATAATTTCTGTAAAGACATCAAACAAAAAGTTTGTATATTAGGTGCTTTCCTAATGAATCTTGGAAAGTTCCAAAATTCTTGTTTCAAAATTGTAAGCTAATTAATAAATTAGTTGCAATTAGAATAGTATCTGTTGAATATGAAGAAAATGAACAGTTATCATCTTTTTATGAAAACAACGGGTTTAAAGTAATTCAAAAAAATGAAAATGGATTAGCCATGAGTTACATACGTGTTTAATTACAGCATATCTTAAAGGATATGCTTTTTTTATTCACTAATTTACATAAATGTGAATTATACAAATGTATTTGCGTTATCACAAATAGACGATAACCCCTTGTAAAGCTGGTATAGGAATAAGGATATTTCTTTGAGTTTCGAGCTTTCTCTTTGTATTCACGATGAAGAAGTTGGAGCGTCACGTTCTTTTTCATCAGCTCTTTATGGATATACTCCCAATTAACAGGGTAATAACCCCGCTCAAATGTCTGCCTTTCGGGGTATAGGAAGCCAAATAGCCAGAGATTATCCATCTCCGGCTTCAGCTCAATGATATTTTTATTTTCTGCTCGGTAAATCACATCTTTTACCGTCCGCCATGAATGACCGGTGGCGGCTGCGATGGTTCGTTGAGAGTCACCGTTGAAGTACATTTGTAGGATCTTTTGGTATTGAATCATTCGACTCCTCCTCGGAACACTAAATATCTTTTCTAAGTTAGTACCTGTAAAAAAATCCAAAAATGATAAACAGAGTGACAGGTAAGAGAGAAATGAATTTGTAGTTTTTGGCGAAGCTTTCTTAAAAAGAAATAACCTAATTATTCTTTACTTGCAAAAAAGGTGATGAGGGAAGAAGACGTATCTCTCTCATACCCAAGTTTATACTCAATCGAAGAATATCCTTCATGTTCCAGTAAAAGCTGAAACTCCTGGATTCCATACCAATAGAGAACAAAATTTGATATTTCTGTTTCTTGAATCTTACCAATTTTGAGCAAATCGTATCGGTGAATAAAGCTGGTTTTCTGTTGAAGCCAATCTATTCCTTGGGTTGTTGACGTAAATAGAATGCCAGTTTCATTGTCGATTGAAAATTGACCTGTTGAAACTTTGTCTGGTATGAATCCAGTTGGCAATTCCAAATCAATAATAATTTTACCGCCTACTTCAAGATGTTGGTAAAAAGAACGCAGAATATCCTTAACTTGATTCCGGGGTAATAGACAGAAACTCCCGGTAGGCATGATAATCGCCTCGTATTTTTCAGGTAGATGAAGGTCAGTAAGATCTCCTTGGTAGAGAGTTCCCTTCACTTTTGCGGCCTCCATGTTAGCTCTACATTGTTTTAACATATCTTCAGATACGTCAACACCTTCTACATCAAGTCCCTTTTGCAGAAAAGGAATCATCATTCTACCAGTGCCGACGCCTGCTTCTAAGATTTTACCTTTAGTACTTTTCAAATGTTCATAATAGTATTCCAAATCACCATCAATAGAGTATCCGGCTGGTTTGGTCAACTGGTATAGCATGGTGCTTAATTCACCATATTCTGTAAACATATTTTCAACTTCTTTCTATGATTTCTTAATCGGTATATAGATTTCCATAATAGAATTTTCGGAGGCATGACAGCGTTCATCATAATATTCATAAGCAAGGCGATCTTCATCCAATTCATATGAACTTTGATCAAACCACTCCGAAAAAATGTACCGCCAGGTTTCCTTAACAGCTATTGATAAAGGATCTTTGTCGTATGTTGTGGCGGTTGATAGATTGTTGATAGGTGGAGTAGTGAAGACAGCGTACGTTGCACTTGGTATTTCTGCAACGATCATATCTGAGGTTGCCAGACTAAAGTCATCGACAATAACCCCAAATAAATAGATTGCATTACCTTCATTCTGATAAGGAAGCCACAGCCCAACTTCACCATGTTTGGGTGGTTTTAATTGTTCATAAAGCTTTTCCTCTAAATTGGATTCGTTACTTGAATCCCAGTAAGCAGCTATTTGATGGCTATAATTATCTGCAATATTTGCGTGTAAGCCATAACCTGCTACCCTAAAGGGCTCTTTATCAACGAATTTCGGTGGATCTAGGACATCTCGTATATTTTTTACGAGAGTATTATCACTATCCGCCATTCTAATTTTATATGATGTCGGGGTATATCCAAATTCTTGCCTAAATGATTTTGAAAATCCGCTTGCCGATTCAAAGCCATACTGCAAGGCAACATCTAAGATTTTCTGGTTATCAGAAAGTTCAATTCTTGCTGTCGATAGGCGGTATTTTCTCACATACTCCATGACCGGAACCCCTTTTACCAGAGAAAAAATTCTACAAAAATGAAAGGTAGAGTATCCAACATGATTTGCTATTTTTTCAGCGGTAAGCTGCTCGTTAATGTGGTCTTTAATATAAGTGATACTTTGATCAATAATTTGCTTGTACTGCATACTACCACCTCTGCCTCTATTATAAGGATTAGAAAATCATTTGGCTGTTCCTAGCTTGCTAATTTTTGGACACCAAAAAGACCAAGAGAAAATAAAAACCTGATTTGATCTCTATTAGGAACAAATCAGGAAATAGTCTTTATATGTAAAAAGATTGAGAAAAGCTGTTTTTGCTTTGCCAAAATATCGGTGTTGACTTGGATGGTTTTGAGTGCTGACATTTATGGTTTTCGGTGTTGACATCTTTGCTACTCGTGTTGACATCATTTGGAAATATCCATATGTACTTTCTTTAATTTCAACAAGTCAGTAAAAGGCAGACTAGCTTGATATAAAAAACTAGTTACTCACTGGGTAGCAACTAGTTTAATGTCAAACCTTCTTTAAAGTGATATGATTGGTGACCGACAATTCCCTACTTTTATACCGATCTTGTTATAGTGGGTCTTTATATTGACAATAGGTTGATTATTTGTAACCTCATTTATTAGGTCGTTTAATTTATTTAGATTAACCGGTTTATTCTCTAACAAGTTATTGAAAGCTTCTTTGACTTCTCGAGGATAAACATTCCCTACCATACTCGACAAACCGTTACATCCATTATTGATTAACTCTAGGAAGTTTACATCTCCTGCTGCAAACATAATAAAGTCTTTAGGAAGATTTGTTTGTTGATGACGATGAACGTCCCCTCCTTCTTTCAGTCCAATAATATTAGGATGCCGGCTAACCAAGTCTTTAAGTGCTTTCTCGCTCAAATCAAAGCCAGTTCGAGCAGGATTATTATAATGTACAACCTCTTTAGACGTATGGCTAAGCAGTTCATCAACATAATAAATAGCTTGCTGTTGTGTTGGTTTTATATAAGGTGGAAAGCCAAGTAATATAACATCTATATTGGTTTTTTCGATTTTTTCAATAAGCTTTCTAGCATCACTTGTTCTTATAGATGACACACCAAACATCAGTTCAATATCCTCAAATTTTTGCTGATTGAAATGTTCAATGATTTGTATACGTTCATTAATGCTGAGTGAATGTTGTTCACCAGTAGTGCCGCATATAAGCAAGGAATCGATTCCGTTGTTTTGTAAATATTCAACAATAGGGTCAAAGCCTTCTAAAAATAAACTCTCATCTTCATAAAAAGGAGTAGGAATAGCAACGTTAAAATTTTTCATTATAAAGCAACCTCCAACTTATAAACTTATTGCATTTTTTTGTTTATATTTTCTTTCATTAAACTAGAGATTATTTGTTCGTGTGTATGTGGTATTAGACTGAGTTGGTTAACGACTAATTCTTGCCGTAATATCGAATGATTTTGACTTAGCTTCGCTTTCCCCTCTATTTTGTTGATTTTGATTTTAAAACCTTTTACCCCTTTGTTCATGCCCGCTAACAATTTAGAATCGACATCCCCTAATTTGTATGGACTGTCAGGGCTTTCGTATTTCAATACCAGATCACTCATTGAATTTATTGTTTCTTCCTCATCCAAAAGTTCAACTTTCCCGTAAACATGAGCAGATACGTAATTCCATGTAGGTACAGCCTGATTTGTCTCATACCACTTGGGCGAAATATAACAATGAGGCCCTTGAAAAACTGCTAAAACGAATTGGCTTTCAATATCTTCCCACTGAGGATTCGGTAGAGCAAAATGACCGTATAAGTAATTTTTATCGTTGCTCATCATCAAGGGCAAATGGGTTGCATATGGCATACCATCGTGCATTGAAAACAATGTTGCAAAACCATACTCTTTTATAACATCGCAAGCTTCGTCTTCACTAAGCTGAAATGAGGCAGGGATATACATAAAAACTCTCCTCTCTCAAAATGGATTGATAAAGCGCTTTTAGAGTATAATATGATACTAACTGACATTTAAAAAGGTACAATTCCAAATAAATATACATGTCAGGGGAGAAGACGATGAAAAACATTATTTTTGCTTTTAAAAGTAATACTCCTAAATACAAACAAATTTATGAACAATTCAAAATATTAATCGAGCAAGGAAATATCCAAGCAAATGAACAATTACCATCTATTCGTGAATTAGCAAATTCCCTGCAGGTAAGCCGCAATACAACGCTAATGGCGTATGATCTACTATTAGCGGAGGGGTACATTCGGGGCGAAAAAAGAAAAGGATATTTTGTCAATAAAGTAGAAACCCTTTTGTTCCAAAGAAAAAATAACTCTTTTCGGAGTAAGCAAACAGAAATGTCATTAGAACGGGTTCTGATTGATTTTCGTGCAGGTGCCGTAGATCAAAAGCTCTTCCCTCTGAAAACATGGAGAAAATTGTACAATCAAGTTTTGACATTAGAGAAAAGCTACCTATACGGTGAAGCATTCGGAGAAATACAGCTACGTGAACAAGTAGCTGCTTATCTGTTAGAATCCCGCGGGGTGAAAACTGATGCAAATTCCATTATCATTGGCAGCAGCACCCAACAAATGTTGGTTTATCTTGGTCATATTCTGAAAGATGAATTTTCCGGGATCATAGTTGAGGATCCTGGTTTTGACGGTGCTAGAGAAACATTTCAATTTCATGGGTTTTCTCTAGAAACATTACCTGTCTTTGAAAGTGGGGCTGATTTTTCGAAGTTACATTCAATGAAAGAAAAACTAATTTATGTGACACCTTCTCATCATAGCCCTTACGGAGTAAGCATGCCCATTCAGCAACGTCAAACACTTATCAATTGGATTAATAAAAAAGAGGGATATATTCTTGAAGATGATTATGATAGTGAATTCCGTTATACGCAGCAGCCATTTCCTGCCCTTGCCTCCATTCATTCAGAAAGAGTCATCTATTTAGGAAATTTCTCAAAATCCTTTCTTCCAGGCATTCGCCTAAGCTATATGGTTTTGCCCCAGCCTATATTACATCGATACAAAAACCGTTTTCTTCATTTCGAAAGCACTGCTTCTTTGCTTAACCAACTAACCATGGCCGAATTTATGAAAGAAGGTGAATGGGCCCGCCATATTAAACGCATGCGCACCACTTATAGAAGCAAAATGCAGCACTTTACTTCAAATTTAAAGAAGCAGTTCGGAGATCATTTAACGATTATTGGTGAGCAGTCTGGATTATATATATTATTGAAAGTTCATCTGAACTATTCAGAAGAAAGATTAATCCAACGTGCTTTAAAATATGGAGTAAAAGTATATCCTACTAACATTTATTTCGTTAATAGAAATCCTAATAGACCAATCATAAAGTTAGGTTTCGCTCATCTCGACTTTGATGAAATAACACAGGGTGTAAAACTTTTGAAAAGGGCCTGGTTGTAATACACATATCTTCGTTTTCTCTAGTTAAAAATACTCCCATGCCAGCGAACCAGCAATAAACCCATAATGAAGAATAAGTTCCATCTTGAGTCTCCTTTTCATATTTTAATCACGATATTTATATTGGTTTTATAACGCTTTTTATTCATGATTTTAGGCGGTATTTGAAAAGGAGAGTTAAATAAAGAAAATGTGGTATGTTATCTTTAGTTAAATTCAGAAAGAAGGTGATCCCATGCCAAACAAAAGTAAACCCAATAGATTAATCAATGAAAAATCACCATACTTACTTCAACACGCCCACAACCCCGTAGACTGGTACCCTTGGGGAGAAGAAGCCTTCGAAAAAGCAAAACGTGAAAACAAGCCGGTTCTGGTCAGCATCGGCTATTCAACTTGTCACTGGTGCCATGTCTGCTAAAGTGACCTTAAAGTTTTACAAAAAAAAGCCCTTTTAAGGGCGGCAAAATAGTTAATTCTACAGGTTCTTTTTTCCTTTTAACTTTTAGTGTTTGCAAGATTCCCCAATCTTCAAATTAGATTTCTCACTCCGCTTAGAAGGCCCTTTATGCAAAGCCAATATCAGAGTGTTTCCTATAATACATACAGCACCAATCCACTGAAAATACCCAAATGGTTCCTTTAACCAAACAACAGTTGTGACAACTGCAGATAGAGGCTCTAAGCTTCCTAACAAGCTTGTTTCTTTAGGTGAGAGGCTTTGCAGACTTTTTATGAAGAACCAGAACGCAATCATTGTGCCAAACACTATTACAAATATAATATATACATACACCTCAGCAGTTAAACTTTTAAAATCCATTTGCCATGGCGGATGAATAAAACTTAATGCAAAACTGCCAATAATCATAGCCCAGCCTACAACAACAAGAGAATTAAATTTATTTAATAAGCCAACGGCATATAAAGTATAGAAAGCTGCCGCGAATCCTGATAAAACTCCCCATACGACCGCAGCTACCGGTACTGAAAGTTGAGAAAGTGAACCATTTGTTAGTAGAAAAAAGCACCCCGCCAGAGCAAGTGATACTGTTATGATATCTTGTTTGGTAAGAACCGTTCGTTTTCGCAAAAGCGAGTAGATAATAACGATTACTGGGGATAAATATTGTAATAACGTAGCAACCGCTGCATTCCCATGTTGAATGGATGCCATATATGTGTACTGCACAGCTAGCATTCCGAATAAGCCAAAAATAAGAAGCTGACAAGCTGTGGCTTTATTTTTCCAAATCTCGATAATCTGAATCCGATTCTTTCTGAACAATTGAAGCATCAAGAGTAAAATGCCAGCCGTAAGTAAGCGTATCGTTACAAGCCAATTGACATCAATTTGATCACCTTGAAAAAGTTTTTTGGCTACTGTACCCCCAATTCCCCAACATGTCGCCCCTGTTATAACATAGAACAATCCCATTCTTCTATTTGAATTATTCATGCAAGATCCCTCGCTAATAAATATAATAATAGTGTTATCATAAATTCAAAATCTCATAAAAAATACTTAAATCGAACAAAAAAATATAAATATATTGAGGTGGAAAGGGTGCAAGTAAAAAATTTTATGGTTGATCAAAACTTAAAGGAATTAACAGAACACCGAACGGTTGCATTACCAGTTGCATGTTACGAGACAAGGATCAATCAAAATATAAATGGCTATATACCGCTTCATTGGCATGACGAAATTCAATTTGTTTTGATACTAAAAGGGATAGCTGTCTTTCAAATAAATGAAGAAAAAATAGAGGTTCAAGAAGGTGATGGATTATTTATTAATAGTGGCTGCTTGCACATGGCAGAGGAAAAGGATCACTCGGGTTGTACTTACATTTGTTTAAATGTTTCACCCCATTTCGTTTTAGCTCAAGAGCTGTATTCAAGCTATGTTCAGCCCTATATTCTTTCAACTAATTTATCCCATTTATTTTTGGGTGGAAATCAACATTGGGCAAATAACATTCTACAAGCTGTAAAAAAAATAAATCAATTGGTTCAACAAAAGACATCGCTCTATGAAATTGACATTACCATGCAATTAACTTTAATATGGAAAAACTTAGTCATTAATGGTTTTCAATTAAAGTACGATCAATCTGAAATGATAAAAAGTCATCGAATGAAACAAATGTTAAACTGGATACATCTCCATTATGCTGAGAAAATGACATTAGAAGACATTGCAAAAGCTGGCCAATTAAGCCGTTCTGAGTGCTGCCGTTATTTTAAACGAATGCTGAATAAGACGCCGTTACGTTATGTACTGGATTATAGAATCCAAAAAAGCTTACTATTACTGCAACACCCGGAAACCACTGTGACAGAAGTGTCTTATCAAGTTGGATTTAACAGTACCAGTTATTTCATAAGTAAATTTCAACAAGCTATGAATATGACACCATTCTCATACAAAAAGATTCATATGAGGCATTAATTCTAAGGATGCTTCTACAATTTACAAATAAAGGGAGTCCCTGTTTATGGGACTCCCTTTATTTATAGGCTGTTAAACTAGCCATTGATGCCATTACACATATTTTTATTGAAGGGACTATACCACATAATGTGCTCTAAAACTTTTAAAGTTGAAATTTGTACTTTAGTAGTCCCTTTTGTTTCCCTTCTTCACATTTTCCCAATCCCGTTCTACATTTTTCCTGACTCTGTGAAGAAGTTTAAAAATGGTTTCCTTTTCCTCAGGTGAAAAATCAGACCAGGCCACTTTCATAGAATGTTCTTCTTCTTTTTTTAAAAAAGGATAAACTTTTTTCCCTTTCTCAGTCGTGAACAGCTTTTTTATTTTTTTATTCTGTCTGTCCGGCTGTTTTTCAATCAATCCTTGTATTTCCAATTTCTTAATTGCCCGTGCAGCCGTTGTTCGGTCAACTTTTATCATTTCAGCCAATTTATCTTGAATAACACCGGGGTTTTCGTATATACGTACAAGATAGAGATACTGCCCTCTCGTTAAGTCCAAATCTTTAAATTCAATATTGCTTATGGAATCTAAACCTCTGGATATCATGCCGATCTCTCGTAAAATGTCGTTCATACCCAAAACTCCTCACATATTTTTTGTTGTAATTACATCTATTTTCGTTGCAATTACAACAAAAATAATTTAACCTTACTTTTATAAGACCACACGCATGCTGTACAGTCCAGACTAATATCAGAAAAGGATTGATAAATAATGAATATAAAAAGAATAACAACTGAAAATGATTTACATGTTGCTCAAGATATTAGAAAATCGGTATTCATTGAAGAACAGCAAGTACCTGAATCCGATGAGTTCGATCAATTCGATACACTCAATGAACAATGCCAGCATGTCTTGGTATATCATGAGAATCAGCCTGTCGGCACAGGCCGTGTGCGCATCGTTGATCATACAGGTAAACTGGAAAGAATTTGTATCCTAAAACCTTATCGTAAGTACGGTTTGGGCAAAATCATCATTGGAGAGCTGGAAAAAATCATGCAAGAAAAAGGCATTACTAAGATTAAGCTGCATGGGCAAACACATGCAGAAGGCTTTTATAAAAAACTGGGCTATCAAACTGCTTCAGATGAATTTATGGAAGACGGAATTCCACACGTCTTGATGACAAAAGAAATATCTTGAAATACAAATCATGTCTAATAAAAAGAAGTATGTTTATTACGGACTAGGTATACTCGTATTAAGTTTAGGCATTTCTTTAACAATACAATCAGGACTAGGTACTTCCCCATTCGATGCCCTTTTGGTTGGCCTTTCCAAAGAATTCGGTCTTACCGTAGGAAGCTGGGAGGTCCTTATTTCTGTCATCACCTTAATCTGTAACTCTATATTAACAAGAAAAAAACCTGTTTTTTTAGGTTTGATAACAGCATTCGTGACTGGAATAGGCATTGATCTGTGGTTGTTCCTCATAAAACATGTCATCTACACAAGCATGTGGTTTAGCAAACTGACGTGTTTCGGAGTTGGTTTGGTATTCATTGGTCTTGGAACAGCCATCTATCTTCAAACAAAATTTGCATCAACTCCTATCGACCATTTAACACTCATTATTCGAGATATTTCAAAAAGAACCATCCTATTTTCAAGAACAGTATTGTATGCTTTTTTCTTATTGTTGGCTTATATATGTAAAGGCCCTGTCGGTATCGGAACCATTTTAACTGTGTGTTTAGGAGGCATGATCCTTCACTTTTTTATGCCTATTGTTGAACGTCGCCTTTTATCCAATTGAGGTCTGGAATCACCTTATAAAAAGAAAAGAAGAGGCTAACCCTAAAAGACCTCTTCTTTTTTGATATTTGGTATATTAGATATTGGAAAGACCATACTGATAAGAAACTGTATCGAAAGAAGGTGATCCCATGCCCACTAACAATAAGCCCAATAGATTAATCGCTGAGAAGTCTCTATATTTACTTCAACATGCTCACAACCCCGTTAATTGGTTCCCTTGGGGAGAAGAAGCATTTGAAAAAGCGAAACGCGAAAACAAACCTGTTCTCGTATCTATTGGGTATAGCTAGCTCGGGTAGCTACACGCACATGTCATTGGTGCCACGTCATGGCACACGAAAGCTTCGAAGATCAGCAAGTCGCTGACATCTTAAATGAGCATTTCATTTCGATTAAAGTCGATCGTGAGGAGCGTCCAGACATCGATTCTATGTATATGTCTGTTTGTCAGATGATGACGGGGCAAGGCGGCTGGCCGTTGAATGTATTTGTCACGCCTGATCAAAAGCCTTTTTATGCGGGGACTTATTTTCCAAAGAGAAGTGCTTACGGACGTCCTGGTTTCATTGAAGCACTGACGCAACTGCTGGATGCGTACCACAACGACCGCGATCATATCGAATCGTTGGCAGAGAAGGCGACAAATAATTTGCGGATCAAAGCAGCAGGACAGACAGAAAATACCTTGTCTCAAGAGGCGATCCACAAAGCCTATTACCAGCTCATGAGCAGCTTTGATACGCTGCACGGCGGGTTCGGCTCCGCACCGAAATTTCCTGCACCTCATATGCTTTCATTCTTGATGCGCTATTACGAATGGACTGGGCAGGAAAATGCGCTATATGCAGTCACGAAAACATTAGATGGAATCGCAAATGGCGGTATATACGACCATGTCGGTTCAGGTTTTTCTCGTTATTCAACAGACGAAAAATGGCTTGTGCCTCATTTTGAAAAGATGCTGTATGATAACGCCTTGCTGATGGAGGCTTACACAGAAGCGTATCAGCTCACTCAACAACCTACATATGAAAAGCTTGTCCACCGCCTGATTCACTTTATCAAGCGAGATATGATGAATCCGGATGGCTCCTTTTATTCAGCGATCGATGCGGATTCTGAGGGGAAAGAAGGGCAATATTACGTCTGGTCAAAAGATGAGATCATGACTCATTTAGGCGAGGATCTCGGCGCATTATTCTGCGCTGTCTATCACATCACAGATGAGGGGAACTTTGAAGGGGCGAACATCCCTCATACCATTTCCACCTCTTTTGATGACATCAAAGCCTCTTTTTCAATTGATGACCATACGCTTCAGTCTAAGCTGCATGAAGCCCGGCACATTTTACAATCTGTCAGACATCAGCGACCTGCACCGCTTATCGATGACAAGGTGCTCACATCCTGGAATGCGCTCATGATCTCATCTCTCGCCAAAGCTGGAAGAGTATTTGATGCAGAGGAAGCGATCGATAGGGCGAAACAGGCGATATCTTTTCTAGAAACACACCTCGTCCAACATGAGCGGCTCATGGTCCGATATAGAGAAGGAGACGTAAAGCATCTTGGCTTTATCGAGGATTATTCGCATATGCTAAAAGCGTATATGTCTTTATACGAAGCGACCTTTGAATTAGAATGGTTGGAAAAAGCGACAGCCATTGCCGAGAACATGTTTGAGCTGTTTTGGGACAAGGAAAAAGGGGGCTTTTTCTTCTCAGGATCAGATGCGGAAGCGCTCATCGTTCGAGAAAAAGAAGTGTACGACGGCGCCATGCCTTCTGGTAACAGCACCGCACTCAAGCACCTTCTCACGCTAAGCAGACTGACCGGACGTCAGGATTGGCTGGACACATTAGAGCAGATGTTCCAAGCCTTTTATGTCGATGTCTCTTCCTATCCAAGCGGGCACACAGCTTTTCTGCAAGGGCTCCTCGCTCAATATGCATCGAAAAGAGAAATCATCATTCTCGGAAAAAACGGAGACCCTCAAAAAGAACAGCTTTTACAGGCGCTTCAAAAACGCTTCATGCCATTTGATATCATATTGACTGCCGAAACAGGGCAGGAATTAGCGCAGCTCGCGCCCTTTACAAAAGATTACAAAACAATCGATGGCAGAACCACTGTGTATATTTGTGAAAACTACAGTTGCCGCCAGCCCATTACCAATATCGACGAGGCGATGGAACAATTATTCCACGATTGAGTTTGTCATAAGATGACTATGAGAAGACAAAATGAGGACAAACAGATAAAAAACATGTCAATCCGCTAACAAATTGTCTGTACGGTTTTATTTTTCCTAAAAAACGGTTAGAATGCGCACTAGATGTTCTCATACCGAAGGGAGAGAAAATGATGAAAAAGGTATCATACACACTCATCGCTTGTCTGTTATCTGTTGGGCTTGCAGCCTGCTCGTCAAACGATACCAAACAAGATAAGCAAAACGATTCAGCCAAAAGCAAGGAAACAACACAGGCTGACCAAAAAGAACAGCAAAAGCAAATGGAAGAGATGCAAAAGAAATTAGACGCACAAAAAATCGATGATCAAAAGGTCGTGGCGACCGTCAACCAAGACAAAATCACAGGTAATGAATATAATAGCGCTTTATCGACCATTCAAGGACAGCTTCAGCAATCCGGGCAAGACCCAACATCTAAAGAAGGCGCAAAAGCAGTCAAGAAACAAACCATTGATGCGCTCGTAGGTCAAGAGCTCATCCTGCAAGATGCTGAGAAGAAGGGCATCAAAGCCTCTGACAAGCAGGTAGATAAACAGCTAAAAGAAGAAAAGAAACAATTCAAGGACAACGATCAATTTGAAGAAGCCCTTAAGAAAAGCGGACTCACCATGGATCAGCTGAAAAGTGACATTGCCGACAGCATCAAATATAGCCAATATGTCGACAAAGAAATCAAATCAGCCTCCGTCTCTGAAAAGGACGTCAAAGCGTACTATGACCAATACGCAGATGAAATGAAAAAACAAAAGCAAAAAGCACCTGAATACAAAGAGGTTAAATCACAAATTAAAAAACAGCTAGAATCTCAAGAAAAGCAGAAAGAAGTACAAAAAGAAATTGAAAAACTAAAGAAATCTGCGAAAATTAATGTGTCTCTGTAACAGCTAAGAAAAAAATCCGCCATTGTGCGGATTTTTTTCGTTACTTGACGAACTGTTTTTCCAAAATAATGACAAAAGCCTCATCATAAACATCTCTTCCATCCGATATGATGGGAGTATAAAAGAAAGCGCTATCAATTCTTTTGTCTCTTAAAAAGTACAAGATCAAACGCCGATCTCGTACTTTTGCTTCAGTCAATCGGACAACTACAGGAGGAGGATCTTTATGTTTAAATGGTTTAAACCCGCTCCGCATATCGACAGACTTGATGATGCCAAGACAGACGAGACCTATAAGCGGCTGCGGCTGCAAGTCTTTTTAGGCATCTTTATCGGGTATGCGGGCTACTATTTGCTGCGCAAAAATTTCGCTTTTGCTATTCCTTATCTACAGGAAGAAGGGTTCACGAAAAGTGAATTAGGCTTTGTACTCGCAGCTGTCTCCATCGCCTATGGCTTTAGTAAATTCATCATGGGGATGATTTCAGACCGCTGTAACCCAAGATACTTTTTAGCCACCGGACTCTTTCTATCAGCCCTTATCAATATCCTATTTGTCTCATTTCCATGGGTGACGTCAAGTGTATGGATCATGTTCTTATTCATGTTTTTAAACGGCTGGTTCCAAGGCATGGGGTGGCCGCCATGCGGACGGACGATGGCGCATTGGTTTTCGGTTAGTGAACGTGGAACGAAAATGTCTATTTGGAACGTCGCTCACAATATCGGCGGGGGAATTCTTGCACCGCTCATCACCTTAGGGATCGTGCTGTTTGCAACATGGAAAAGTATCTTTTTCTTCCCTGCCATCATTGCCATTATCGTCTCCATCGTGATCATTCTACTCGTCCGGGATACCCCGCAATCCGCTGGTCTTCCGCCAATCGAGGAATATCGCAATGACTATCCGGCACAGCAGTATGAAGATCAAGAAAAAGAATTAACAGTGAAAGAGATTTTATTTAAGTATGTACTCAACAATAAATTCCTTTGGTATATCGCCATTGCCAACGTCTTTGTATACTTCGTCCGTTACGGTGTCGTTGACTGGGCGCCGACCTACTTAACAGAAGCAAAGGGCTTTTCACCAGAGCATTCACGCTGGTCTTATTTTCTTTATGAATATGCAGGCATTCCGGGGACATTGTTGTGCGGCTGGATCAGCGACCGATTCTTTAGAAGCCGCCGTGCACCAGCGGGCGTCCTATTTATGGCTGGGGTATTAATTGCGGTGCTCGTTTACTGGTTAAACCCTGCTGGCAATCCAATGGTCGATAACATCGCCCTTATCAGCATCGGCTTTTTGATTTACGGACCTGTCATGCTCATTGGACTTCAAGCCATTGACCTTGCTCCTAAAAAAGCGGCTGGCACTGCGGCCGGACTCACTGGCTTCTTTGGCTATATTGGCGGCTCTGCCTTTGCCAATGCAATGATGGGCGTCGTCGTGGATCATTACGACTGGACAGGAGGCTTCATTTTACTGGTTGGTTCTTGTGTGCTTGCGATTGTCTTCCTGGCGATGACATGGAATACTGGGAAGCGTGTAGAGCAAGCTTAATGAAAATCACATAAAAGATTCATATCCGCCCAACATGCCCTTTACATCTATTTCTTATGATGGAGGCAGTTACCGTAAAAGGAGGATAAAATATGAAGAAAAGTAGATTACTTGCTTTCGTGTTGCTCTCTTTTTCTTTACTGTCTTTTGCGTGGGTGCCGACCACCATATCGGCACATGAACATCTTTTATCTCCAGATCGTATTCTAACCGTCGCACACCGCGGAGCATCAGGGTATGCACCAGAGCATACCCTGGCTTCCTACAAACTCGCCACAAAGATGAATGCGGATTACCTCGAACTCGACCTTCAAATGACAAAGGATGGACACCTCATCGTTATGCACGATGAAACCGTTGACCGGACCACAAACGGAACGGGCTGGGTCAAAGACCTCACACTTGCCGAAATCAAACAGCTTGATGCCGGTACATGGTTTAACGAAGCCAATCCCGACAGACAAAATGCCAACTATATCGGACAGCGAGTCCTCACATTAGATGAGGTGCTGCGCTATTTCGGTAAACGAGAGAATTATTATATTGAAACAAAAAAACCGGACCTTTATCCGCAAATGGAAGAAAAGCTATTGGCCGTCTTAAAGAAACATCATCTTCTCGGAAAACATACTAAAAAAGGGCAGGTCATCATCCAATCCTTTAGTCAAGACAGCCTGCTAAAACTACAGAAACTAGCTCCACGCCTTCCAAAAGTACAGCTATTAGACAGAAACCAAATGACGTCCATCACAGAGGATCAGCTCGTTTTCATCAAAACTTATGCAGTGGGTGTCGGACCGAATTTTAGAGCACTGACACTTGAAAACGTACAGCAGGTCAGAAGCCACGGACTCCTCCTCCACCCATATACGGTCAACAACGAAGCAGATATGACCCGTCTACTGCAATACGGCGTCACCGGTCTTTTCACCAACTTTCCAGATGTCTTTCAACGTGTGAAAGCTTCACTCTAAATAAAAAAAGCCTTGCGGTCCATCCCGCAAGGCCTTTGATTATTTTACCGTTTGATCAGAAGAAGCTGTTTCGATCGGCTTCCGTTTCCCGATCCCAAAAACATAGAAGCTAAGCGCTACTACAATTAAGAACCCAATTGCCACAATCAGAGAAATACGCGTATCCTGATTAATGAGCATAAATACAAGCACCATCAGTAAGAAACCGATTGTTAAATAATTAGAAAACGGCGCTAGCGGCATCTTGAATGGATGTTGATCAAGAGCAGATCCCTTCGCTTTTCTAAAGCCGATATGACTAATCAAAATCACAAACCAAGGCACCATACCAGGAAGTACACTCGCACTATACACATAGACGAAAATGTTTGGTGGCGCAACATAATTGAGGACAACTCCTATCGCTAAGCCAATCAGCACAGCGAATGTCCCAAAATACGGTACACCATTCTTCGAAATCTTGGTGAAGAAAGCAGGCGCCTGCCCATTCACACCTAATGTATAAAGCATACGTCCCGCACTGAAAATCCCACTATTACAGCCGGACATCGCTGCTGTAATGACAACAAAGTTAATAATACCAGCGGCTGCTGTAATCCCAATTTTCGCAAACGTCGCCACAAATGGACTGCCAAGGGTATTCAGCTGATCCCAAGGATACACTGTCACAATGACAAAGATCGCACCGATATAGAAAATCAAAATACGCCAGATGATACTTTTGATGGCATTGGTCAGCGTCTTTTCTGGATTTTGTGCTTCACCTGCTGTAATCCCAATCAGCTCTACCCCCTGATAGGCAGCAATGACGAGCGACAACGCAAACAAGAATCCGGTAAATCCACCTGTAAAGAACCCGCCGTGCGCCCACAGATTAGACAAGCCAATAGGCGTCCCGCCATTTCCAAATCCAAAGAAAATAATGCCTAGACCTGCAATGATCATCAAAATAATCGTCACAATCTTGATCATTGCAAACCAAAATTCGAACTCACCGAACGATTTAACCGAAATCAAATTGGCCGCTCCCAAAATAATCATCGCAATTAATCCTGGAATCCAAGCTGGCAGCTCTGGGAACCAATATTTCATATAAGCGCCTACGGCAATAATTTCCGACATCCCGACAATGACCCACTGGAACCAGTTACTCCAAGCTGTCATATACCCCGCAAGCGGATGAATATATTGATGACCAAATGTAGCAAATGAACCCGTACTCGGTTCAACGTATAACATTTCTCCCATCGCACGCATAATAAAAAAAATAAAGATACCACATACTGCGTACGCTAGAAGAACCGATGGACCTGTCCATTGAATGGCCTTGGCTGACCCCATAAATAAGCCAACACCAATCGTGCCGCCGAGTGCGATCATTTGAATATGGCGGGCACTTAACCCTCTTTTTAATTCCTTTTGAGCCACTTTTCTTCCCCCTCATCAACAAACAACATAAAAAATGAAAATCAGAATATTCATTCTGATTGAGAAACATCAATCTTTCGATGTATATTATCATAATAAATCTACCCTTAAAAAACAATTGTTTTTTTGAGGAAAACACTATTATCGAAATATTCCGACGATAAAAGAGATTCAAATTGTTTTATATTGATATATTGAATCAACGAGTGAAAGTCACTTCAATGCTTATGACTTATTAGAAACTGACCGCCTCTTATATCAATCTCAAAGGATCGTAGTCCATTTTTATGCACCATTTTGCCCTTCTCTAGATGACAAGAAAAGTCATTCCGAAAAGCACCGGATCTTTTCTTTACATAACAAGTAAACCCATCATTTTCCGGTATCTCCACTTTGACATATGCTCCAGTTGAAGTAGACTTAAGTGAATTTAGCATGTTTGTAGAATGAATCTGTATCCTTCTACCTGTTACATGCAGATCAACGTCCAAAAAAGCACCCGTCAACTCAACTTTTGACGATGTGGCGTGCAGTAATAATCTCTGCGCGACCAGCTGCCGACTAGAAATAAGTCCACCTACTGTCTCTAAATGGAGATGTTTGATTTCACCTGATAGCATCGTCTTTCCAGAAGTTAAATGACAAGAGACATTTTCCACCTTCAGCCTCTCTGCCTGAAGATTTGTTCCTTTACAACGAAGAGATATGGACTGTAATTGTTGTTTAGGAAGATAAATAGCTACATCGGTTTTATAAAGGTGAAGCCCTAAGCTGAGTATTTTTTTTCGTCTATCTTGAATGACCAGCCGTCCATCTCTTACCTGATGATGCAGCAAATAACGTTGGGGAAAAGCTTGATTGGTCGTTTGACGAATGAATAGATAAGGATGATCATGATGATGAATACGCACCTCTCCCAATAGCCAATCCAGCGATAATTCTACGACCGATTCTTCAATTCGAACCGTATGCTCCACAATGTCTCCCTCCTTTTTTCAACGCGGCTCATCTCTCTTGAAGCCGGATGATACTGCCCCATAATTCCAAGATCACAATGAGAACGGCTGCGATCATGACTCCTGACAGAATGAAATTCATTTGATCATTTCCATAAAAAGCAATTAATAGGTTTCCTAAAACAGCACATAGAACAATCGCAGTCAGAATGGTCATGGAGGTAGATTTCTTCATTAACCCCACTCTCATCGCAATCATGCCAATACCGTTGATACAACAAGTAAACACTAGGTACGTTTTGATCACAGTGAACATCACATCAGCTGTCAGCGCATCCTGAACAAGGGGGAAGAACGTTTCAGTGACACTAAACACAACAAATGAGGGAATGATGCTACACAGCATTGCAAACGTAGAAAAGCACAGCATCCAGACCATTCTCGAAAGGAGTGATGCTTTCAGACTTGATGAATGAGGTTCATGCTCTTTCAATGCAGTCACCATCACTCGACAATACATCAAGGCTGTGACGATCGAAAAAAAGATCATCCATACTATACTGGTCAACAAATAGATATTCGGATATTGCTGAAAACCTATTTCCTGTTCAACCTGTGCAACAAACGCGACAAAATAAATAAACACCAGCAGTACAATGCTTGCAATCATACTAGCTTGAATATAATGTTTCATATGGCTTTTTCTTAGCTCAAGTTTTATGAAGTGAAGCATAAGGCATCCTCCTATGAAATGAATTTTTCTTTTTGTCTCTTATCTGACCATTTAGGTTCCAGGCTGATCATATCCACCAATTCCAGCATAATGCGCTGTGACCTTTTGAATAAATAGATCACTCACTACATCCACTCCAAGCCCTTTCATCATCTGTTGTAAAAACAGCAAACGCTGACTAGTTTCCTGCTCATCACGAGCAAATAGTGTTGGATTCAGCCATATATTCACGAGAAGCATAAACACTTCTGCCACTTCACCAGGAAAAGCAGTCTTCATCGAACCATCATCAATTCCTTCTAGAATGAGCCTTTTAATTTTAAGCGCATCCTGATTTACTCCTGCCTTCATCCCTTCCACCACAAACTGCGGGTTTTTGATCTGATCAACTAAGATTCCATCAATTGAGTGAGACTGTGGATCTGCCACAAGCTTCTCTAAAATAAGCTGCAGCTTCTCTTTTGCATGAACTGCCTCTGTATGCTCAATCAGATCTTCAAGCTTCTCTGTCGCATGACGAAATTGCCGATCCATCACGGCACGTAATATTTCTTCCTTCGATTTGAAATGATGATAAATAGCACCCTTAGACATGTTCAATTCATGGATGATATCCTGCAAACTCGTCTTTTCAAATCCTTTTTCCTGAAACAGCTTCGTCGACACATCTAAAATTTGCTGGATTGTCTTTTCTGGATATTTATTTCTGGCCAAATGAAACGCCTCCTTTTACATACCGACCGTTGGTATGTATTTTAATCTACTTCATGATAAACTGTCAATATAGGTTCTTTATATAAAATAAAAAAGACCGCTCACACGGTCTCCTCAAGCTCAAACTGTAAATTCACTGGAACATCTGGCAATGCAGAATCCTCCACCATATTGGTTGTAGGTGTCTTCTCATTCACTTCCTCAAATCGAAACCCATCTGCCCATACCGTTCCCTTGCCGCTGAGCAAGACACCAAAATGAATGGATTCACTGTGAGAAGGGATATCTAAAACAATCGCATATTGAAATGAAAATGAGAATATCCCACTATTTCAGGCACCTGCCTTAATACAGCTCATCCATCAAATGCGACTCAAAATAGGAAATCGTCTCTTACGTGACAGACTATACATCATCTCGCTCACCTCTACTTGATCATAATTGCGGTCATGATCTACTTTGAATAGATTCAGCTATTTTTCCTAGAACGCTTTCCTTTGATAAATAGCAGTAGAAAGCCCCCAAGACAGCAGGTAGATAAGCATAATCAGCACAGCTGACCCAGTATATAAAATAGGTATCGATAAATTCATGATAAAATCAGTGATTGCACTGAATTGCTTTGCTAAATAGGCAACAACAGGCGGTCCCATAGCAGATAATAGGATAAAGCCAATGATCACTGCGGTTGTGATATAGCCAGGTTTTAAGATATAAAACAATGGAAACGTACACGCCGCAAACAATAAAAACAGCCCGCTGCCAATCGCAATATCCGTCAGCGAAAACAGCTTCCCAAAAACAAATAAAGCAGCACTTGTCAGCCCGATTGCGATAATCATATAGAAAACGGCACCAAGATAACGTGATGCGATAATTTCTTTACGTGTATAAGGCAAAGAGTTTAATAGAATATTCGTTTCTGCCTTCTCATCGTACGCATATGTGTTAAAAGGTATGAAGAAACTAGCGACTAGAAAAATCAATGCCGGATGCGCATCCATGAGAATAAAAAATAAGATAAACGGAAGAAAAATAATCAGCTGCTTTTTCTGCAAAATCACATCACGCTTCATTAAATGAAACATGCGCCACCCCGCCTTTCAAATAAAACATGATATCCTCAAGCGACGCCGGTTCGATCACAACAGCGTCTCCAAAAATATGATTCACTTCACCGATCCGATCTGTTAATGCTTCAAACCCTGCTGCTGTACGCTGAATATGGACAAAAGCCTTTTCTGTGTCTCGATCCAACAAATCCAGGCTTCCCTTCACCAGCGCATAATTCTCCGCTACATCATGAACCGACTGTTGAAAGACCAATTGTCCATTTTGTATAAACGCAATATAATCCGCAATCCGGTCTAAATCTGTTGTCATATGTGTTGAGAAAAATATGGTCCGGTTCTCATCAATCATTAACTCTTGTAACGTTCCTAACAGCTCTCTTCTAAAAACTGGGTCTAAACCGGCTGTTGGCTCATCCATAATAATCAGCTCTGCATGATGTGATAGCGCAATCGCAAGTGACGCCTTCATCTGCATCCCTTTTGAGAATGTTTTGATTGCTTTATGCAGGGGCAGGCCAAACTGTTCAATATATTGATGAAAAAGACGGTCATCCCAGCGTTTATAAGCTGGTGCCACAATCCTTTTAATGTCTTTTAAATTCAAACCTGGGAAAAAAACGTTGGCATCGTAAACAAAGCCGATTCGTTCCTTAATCTCTTTTTCATGGGTGTGATAATCTAATCCGAAAATCTTGACCTCACCTGAATCTGGTTTTAACAAATTCATGATCATTTTAATGGTGGTCGACTTACCAGCTCCATTTTCTCCAATAAACCCTGTAACAAAGCCTTTCTTGACCTGCAAATCGAGACTCTTAACTGAAAAGTCCTTGAATCGTTTTGATACTCCTTTGAATTCAATCACATGCTCCACTCTTCTCACTCCTCATACAAGAACTTTAATAACTGCTGCAATTCATCAAAAGATAAGCCTAATTCCTTGCCGTTTATGACAACCGCTCCAAGCTGATCCTCAATCACCTTCAATTTTTTCTCTCTCATGACCTCTAGGTTTTGTTCCGCAACAAATGATCCCTTGCCTACAATCGAATAAATAAATCCTGCCTTCTCTAACTCTTCATATGCTCGCTTTGTTGTGATGACGCTAATTTGCAAATCCTTCGCCAGCTTTCGAATAGACGGCAGTGCCGAGCCTTCCGCCAGCTCCCCCGTTAAAATCATCGATTTGATTTGATTCGTAATTTGCTCATAAATGGGCTCCTTAGAGTGGTTTGAAATCGTAATCTGCATATAAAAACCTCTTTTTTCAGATAGTTGGAACAAAATAATGTATATATACTATATATACATTATATACACACTAAAAGAATATTCAACTATTTTAAAAAATGTTCTCCTCATTTTTTAAAGTAAAATGCAATTAAAAAACCGCACAGCCCTTAAGCCATGCGGTTCTTTAACAAAATGCTTTATTTCCAATATACCCATTTTCCCATAAGCCACTCCACAGGACCTCTTCTCCATTTTTTCAAATAGAGATAGCTGATGAACAGCTGTGCTGTGTACAGCCCGATAGCTAGCAGCAGCCCAAACATTGACCCCAATTGTCCAAATAGACCAAGTCCATAAGAATAGAAAATCGTTGTACAAATAATCGACTGTGCCAAATAGTTTGATAGAGACAAACGGCCAAGCCCTGCAAGCAGACGTTTCAACCCTTGAGCAGCCTTTGAATAGTAAAAAACAATAAAGGCTTGAATATAACCGATCGTCAGGACATAGGCTCCTAACGTCAACACCATTTCACTCCAAGGAGCATCGATAAACGTCGCACATTTTAAAGCAAGCCCGATGATAATCATCCAAACCCAGCCTTTACGATAAGCCATGCCTCGATCTTCTTCTGTCAAATGACCTTTTTTCCCGATTGCCATGCCAAGCAGTGCAAATGGACCGATCATGATAGGAGCATAGAGAAGACTTAAAATTGGTGTCATAGTAAGTGTCACAATTGCCATAATGATGGAGACGATTACCATATCATCTTCAATTGTAATCCGGCTCAATACAATATCGCCATATGTACCAGTCCCATATACATTCGTTAATAAATCAGGATTTCCGTAAATAAAATTCATTAGAGATGGATAAATCACTAAAGATAAGGCACCTAAAATACCCGACCATATAAACACTGTTTTGATTCGGCTGTTTATAAACATCATTAGGAAAAACGTACAAGCTCCATAATAGAGAAGAATGTCGCCATTCCAAATGAAGATTAAATGCAGCATTCCAAGCACAATCAGACCAAAACCACGGCGGACGACAATGGCATTCGTATTCAGCCCCTTGGCCTTCGTCGATTCAATCAGCTTGATAAAAGAATACCCAAACAAAAAGGAGAAAATCGGATAAAATGACCCCTGGAACAAAATTTCCGTTACATAAACACCAAATTCCTGCCCCCAAAAACTCGAATCAAACATTTTCTCAAAATCATAATCATATTGAAAATTAAGCATATTCACGATCAAAATACCTAATAAACTAAAACCACGCAAACTATCAATGAACTCAACCCTAGATCCCTTCAACACGACAGCTCCTTCGGAAAATATAAAAGCATATTTATCCTACCACACTTTCAAAAAATTGGTCTCTACACCCGTGTAAAAACATGTGTTTTAAGGTAAATTTAATAAAAAAACCTAGAATATACATTCTAGGTATCTTACTGATGAATTATGAATGATGATTTCCTTCTTCTTTCCGCACCACACGTTTCAAATAAAACAAAATCCCCAATCCGAAAAAAATCAACGCCAACTCCCAGTCTGCAGAAATCGAAAACCATTTCAATATCATTAAAATCAACAAAACCGCTCCAACCCCTGCGAAAAAAACCGCGTTTCTTTTTAATTCTTTGTTTGATAGAAACAACACTCTCTCCTCCCTTACACTTACTAACCAATTGAATGTTTTTCTAACTTTTCCTTTGATCTGAAGGATGAATCCACGGAAGGTGCTCAGGCCAATTGAGTTTTTGCTTTTCCACTATTCATCCTCCTTTTCCTTTAGCTGAAAAGCGATAATTTTCCCTAATGCTTCCTCTGCAGCAAAAGGAGTGACGCTGCCTGTTGGATTTTCTTGTTCTTGTTTTAAGCACTCGTACATGTTTTTTTCAATTTTTGATGGATCAATCCAAGAGATACACCATGATGCCCAGAAACAAGTAGGTCCCTCATAACGTTTAGCCAGTGCCAGAAGGAATGGCAAGCTGGGCTGTCCAATCCTCATGAGTGACATGGCAGCGGCCATTCTTGTATCCTCTTCGTCACTTTCTAATAGCTTTGCTAGCGGCTCAGCTGCTTCTCCCGCATCTGCTCCAAATTCACCAAGTACAGCTGCTGCAATGTTCCGCAAAGACCCTTTTTCTTTTAAAGCCTCAACAAGGACGGGCACTGCATCTTTTCCGAACTTTCTCAATTCCCCTATTGCTTGAACGATCGTTACTTCATTTGTATTTGCCAATTGTTGAACTGATTGAGACAGCTTATTTTCTGGTTTCATTGACAATCAACTCCTCTTTTTAATGAACCGCACGGTATCGATAACAAAGCACATAAAATCCTGCTCCAGCCACTAGGGATACAATTGCTGTCAACAAGCCATCAGTGAACAGATGAATGCTAATAATGACCACAGCACTGATCACAGACGCAAATAGCAATGATCGATAATAGGCGGCCAAAGCAAAACTTCTTTCTCGTCTCAGAGGCTGCATAAAGGCAAAGAGCCGTATGGCCAAAAACCATATATAAACTCCTCCACCAAATAAGGTCCAATACAATACATCCTGAATCTCAACCAAATAAAGTGAAATCAAGTAGAACGCATACAGCCAAAAGGTTTGAAACACTTCTAACAGAATGATTTTTTGATATAAAGCGCCTGGAAAAAGATAGAGCACTCCTGTTTGTGCGTGTCTTACAATCCCTGCATAATATGAACTAAAAAGAACTGATGCGGCGATGACGATCAAGAATAGATTCAGCCAATCCGAAAAATAAGTAAGGATGACATAGTAAGTACCAATTAACAGCATGGTAGATAACAAATGGAAGGTCGCATACTTTTTTATTAGCAATAATTCAATCCAAAGAAAAGCCCAGCTGCCCGTTAATGACGGAAGCCCCCACCACGTCTTGCCCTTTTTTTGAACGATTGGACTTGATTGAATATGATTCCCCTCAAATTCCTCCCAAAATACTGCCTCCTTGACTAAAGACTCCTTCATCTCTAAACGATGACTAGCCTTGTACATCATCATGAAAGATAGGAACATTACTCCAATAAAGATGAAGAAAGAAAGAATAGAGAACTCTTCGATCATACGTCCAGCTTGAAACATCAAAGAATCAGCAATGTTCATCAAGAAGGGCTGTTTCATCATGAATTGATTCAAAACAAGCAGTGCAAAGAAGCCAAACATCAATACAAAACCGAGTAAGAGCAGGCACTTGTATACTCGAATGGTTCTAGCACAAGACATCGCAATCATCCAAGTTTCGATCAAACATAACAGCCCTGTCAGGATGAGTGATTTTCCAAGCAGAAACGGGTACTGCTGCGTCATAAAAAACAGAAGAAGATCCGCAGCCACAGCAGAGACAATGAGAAGAGCCCCTCGCCAAAAAATGTGATACAACCATACACTGATGACAACTGTCCATAGAGAAGCGCCATTTCCATATAACCAAATGATATCGTTCATTTGACTAGGGAGCCGATTTGTAAACAAGCCAAACCCCGTATAGAGAACAAACAAGCAGACAATGATCCATCCAGCTGCAACCGTATTCCAATCACCCATACTTGAAACTGCGCTTAGCTGAAAACCAATTGCCGCAATGAAAAGAAGTAAGATCACAAAAGGCATTTTCTTTTCTTGATTTTTACTGATCAAGCGCCTTTGAGATTTCATCCATAAAAGGGAGAGTGTGTTATTCACTTGACCACTCCCCCAGAAGTTGAATGACTTCTGCACTCCACTCAATCTGTTCTTCCTTTAATTGAGGAACATCCATATTCTTCATGATGGCACCGTCTCGAATCAATACCACCCTGCTGGCCGTATCAAGAACGAACTCCAGACTATGAGTCGACACAAAGACCGACCCACCTTGACTGCTTTTTTGTCTCAGCCAATCCGACAGCCACTGTTTTGACGGAATATCTAACCCGACAGTCGGTTCATCTAATATAAAAAGGGAGGCATCTTGAACAATGGCCCCTGCTAAGACGACACGCTGCTTTTGACCTCTTGACAGCCTTCCGCACAGTTCGTTCATCTTTTTTTCCATATGTACTTCTTTCAACGCTCCATATACCTTTTCCTTGATCTGTTTTAAACCTTTATGATATCCTCGCGCACGGAATTGAACATGTTCAGCAGCCGTTAAGTCTGGATACAAATACGGCTGATCAGGAATAAGAGCTACTTGTTTTTGGACATGGGAATGACCAGGCGGGAAACCCTCAATGAGAATTTCCCCTCCATCTGGTTTATATAGACCCGTTAAACACCGAATCGTTGTCGTCTTCCCGGCGCCATTCGGCCCAAGCAGCGCCACAACTTCTCCTGCTTCTATGGAAAATGACAGGCCCTCTATCCCATCACCATTACTGTATCGTTTGCTTATATTCTGAACCTCCATGAATGGCATCGAATCTCTCCCTTGTATTAGAGTGATTTTGCTTTCTATGGTGTGTTATAAGATGAAAAGCGAATGTCATTAGACCCACTAACCACTTACCCTAATATTACCATATAGAGAATAACAAGGTAATAGGAATGAGGTAATCTATTCTATGTACAACGGATTAAGAAAATATATCATGTACAAAATAAAAAAAGATTAGGCGACAGTATCCTAATCCTTTATCTATTAAACAGTTATTCCCTCAAACCGCCCCATCACCCAAACCCATCTCCTGACCCGCCCAAGCATCCACCTCTACCTTCAAAGCAGGAGAAGCCAGGGCCACCACATAAACCATCGTCAAGGCAGATGATCCCCTAAAAACTGACCCATGATTCGTTTTCTGCTCGCAGCATCGAACTCTCCCACGAGATAAAATACTAGTTTCGTTATATCTTCCACGGCCATATCTGCCGCTTCTACATTCCGTTTCACATTCTCTAACGCTAATTCGAGCTGCTCCAAAGGGTACATCAACCTACAATTCTTGTTTCCTAAAAAGAAACCATCCGATGAGAAAAAAGAAACCAATCAATACCGATACACCTAGAAAGCTTGTAAGCGCCTGATCCGAATAAGTCCCTCTATGAATCATCTCCTCGGCCGCACTTGTCACGCCTTTAGGCGCAAACTTCCCTAATGTATCCTCATAAAATGAAGGAACGGTAAATAGAATAAGGTTGATCACAAGCGATACACCGCCGGCTGTGACGGAACGCGTAAAGAACGCCGAAGCACAAATGGTCGATACCACAATCAGCAATAAATTTGGATAATAAAGAAGTGTTCCTTTTACCACATTGACCCAATCCAGATGCCCAAATTGAATGTCCACATAATAAACGGAGGCAAGCACCGCCACCACCAAACTAAACAAGGTCAAACCAGCATAGGCACATATTTTTGAGACATAATAACTCATTCGACTGATCGGCTTCACCATAATCATCGCAGTCACCCCAGAGGCACGCTCTCCAGCGATCGTCCCCATCACAATCATAATGAGAATAAAAACACCAAGCGAATCGAACTTACTCAATGCACTCGCTAAAGCCTCACCAGCGCTAGGCTCTGGTATATAAAATGTGGACCCTTCAGGTAAATTAGCTGATTTCGATAAAAGATCCGGCAGCATTTTGAGCGTAATAGGCTGTGTGATCATTAAAATCGTAAAAATGATCGGCACAAATAAAATTTTATAACTAGTGAATAACTCCCTAAATTCCTTTTTCAGCATCATCATGCATTCACAACCTTCATGAAAATATCTTCAAGCGTCAGCTTAGATAGTCGATAATGGAGGAGAACACCGCCAGTTTCAGTGATGAGACCAGGCAGCTCCTTCAACGCCATTTGTTGATCGTTCACTCGCACCTGATAACCGTCCCCTGCCTCAATGCATTCCTCCATCCAATCCTGCTCTTTTAACAAAGCCACTAATTTCGTATTCTTTTGTTCTAATTGAAATTCAATCACTGGCTGAATATAGTCTTCTTTGATCTGTTTCATGGAAGAGGACATTTCAATTTTTCCGCTGTTGATCATGATAATATGATCCGCCACCCTTTCAATGTCATCTAAAATATGGGTCGACATAAAGATCAACATCTCATGCTTTAAACGCTCAATCAAAGTCAGGACGTCTTTTCTCCCCATCGGATCAAGTGCGGACACAGGTTCATCTAGAATAAGAACCTTCGGGCTGTTGATGAGCGCCTGTGCAATGGCGAGCCTCTGCTTCATTCCTCCACTATAGCTGCCAATGGCACGATCCTTCGCCTCATACACACGGCAAAGCTTCAACAGCTCCTCAGTTTTGGAGCGAATGATGTTTTTCTCTAATTGAAATAACCCGCCAACCCAATGCATCCACTCCTGCCCCGTCATGTCCTGATAAAATGCAGGCTGCTGCGGACAATATCCAATCACATGACTGATGTCATCCATGTCCTTTGTCACATCCATACCCGCCACCTTCACGACGCCAGACGTAGGACGAGCAAGCCCCGTCAAAATCCGAATCGTCGTTGTCTTCCCCGCTCCATTGGCTCCTAAAAAACCGACACAACCAACTTCCCCAACAGAAAACGAAACGTTTTTTAAAATTTCATGCCGACCATACGATTTCGTCAGCCCTTGACACTCCAGCATATTCAAGCAAATCCCCCCTACTAAGATTGTTTACGACCAAAAATGAAATACGCAATAGGGCCGGCACTCGCCACAAACACAATCACCAAAGCCCAAACCCACTTCACTTCTCCTCTGACCCTCGATGGATCTCTTTTCAGCAAATCAAACAAACCAATCACCATTAAAATGGCTTGCAGCAAAACGAGAGGTAAAATCATCTTCATATCCATCCACGCCACTCCTTTTTCATAACCAATTTGTTTTGATATCACTTCTTTTGACGACATGAAGAGTGAATTCGTTCAAATGGATTTTATTTTTATCGATCGAGTGGTCTATAAGATATAAAAAAGCCCAGTGAAGGCACCTTTACTGGGCTTACGTGTTATAGATGTTTATGATGAACCTCGCAAAATCTTTTCCATCTTCTTTCCTTTCGCTAATTCATCAATTAGCTTATCCAGATAACGAATGTTTTTCATGGTTTCTTCCTCAATATCCTCCACTCGAACACCACAGATGACCCCTTTGATTAAGCTGCGGGAAGGATGAAGCTCAGGAGCCTCAGAAAAAAAGGTTTCAACGTCTATCTGTTTGTTCAACTGTTCCTGTAACTCTTCCGGACTGTACCCTGTTAACCAACAAATAATCGTATCGACTTCAGCCTTTGTTCGTCCTTTTCTCTCTGCTTTTGCGATATAGAGAGGATAGACTTTTGCGAAGCTCATTGTATAGATTTTAGGTTTGGTCATGTGATTTTCTCTCTTTCTTTTTTAAATATTCAAGCTGTATGGCCTTCTCTAGATGCCGCTCTCTTAGTATGCCTATTTCCTTTTTATTACCTGCATCTTTTTTGAAAGATCTATATTTAAGAAATTGAACGAAACAGAATCCTAGAAATACACAAATCGGTCCTTCGACGGTAGCAGGACCACCAATCAACAAATAAGAGCTAATAAATAATGCGATATAAATGATTAAGAAAAAAGTAATTCCCCATTTTTCCTTTTTTAAATATTCACTCATAATGATTCCGCTCCCTTGAACATGTACGATCTTATCGAATCTATCTTTCATTTTATTTAGCTCTTTAGACACAAAATACCCCTTTAGATAATTATATCTAAAGGGGTATCAAAAGTCTGAATTAATTTAAACCCTACTCCACCGTCACACTCTTCGCAAGGTTACGTGGTTTATCCACATCACACCCGCGGTGAAGTGCTGCGTAGTAAGCGATGAGCTGTAATGGTACAACAGATGCAAGTGGTGCAAGTGCTGGGTGTACAGCTGGAAGGACGAAACGGTCGCCTTCGTCTTCTAGGCCTTTTAGTGAGATGACACATGGGTTTGCACCGCGTGCAACGACTTCTTTGACGTTACCGCGAATGCTGAGGTTCACGTGCTCTTGCGTTGCAAGGGCAATGACCGGTGTGCCTTCTTCAATTAAAGCAATCGTGCCGTGTTTGAGTTCTCCACCGGCAAATCCTTCTGCTTGGATGTAAGAGATCTCTTTTAGTTTCAGTGAACCTTCAAGGCACACATAGTAGTCAAGTCCTCTTCCGATAAAGAATGCGTTACGTGTCACTGTGAAGAAGTCACGAGCGATTTGTTCCATTTCATCCTTTTGATCGACAAGGGCTTCCATTGCGTTTGCTACAATCCCAAGCTCTTTCACAAGATCAAAGTCAAGAGATTGACCATTTAATTCGGCTGCAACGGATGCAAGGATCGCAAGAACAGCGATTTGTGCTGTGTAAGCTTTTGTTGAAGCCACTGCAATTTCTGGTCCTGCATGAAGAAGCAATGTGAAGTCTGCTTCACGAGAAAGCGTAGACCCTGGTACGTTTGTGATCGTTAATGCTTTATGACCAAGCTCTTTGACTTGAACAAGTACAGCACGGCTGTCCGCAGTCTCCCCAGATTGAGAAAGGAAGATGAACAACGGTTTTTTCGATAGAAGCGGCATGTTGTAAGAGAATTCACTTGCTACATGGACTTCTACAGGTACTTTCGCCCAGTCTTCAATATATTGTTTACCAACAAGCCCTGCATGGTAGCTCGTTCCACAAGCCACGATGTAAATGCGGTCTGCTTCTGCTACTGCGCTTGCGATATCGCCAGCGACTGACAGCTTGCCGTTTTCGTCTTGATATTCTTGGATGATTTTGCGCATGACAAGCGGCTGCTCATCCGTTTCTTTTAACATGTAGTGAGGATATGTGCCTTTCTCGATGTCGCTTGCATCTAGCTCAGCGATATAAGAAGGACGTGTCATGATATCACCGTCAAGGTTTTTGATGATCACCTCGTCTTTAGTGACAATGACCATTTCTTTATCCATTAATTCCGCATATTCGTTTGTTACTTGAAGCATCGCCATTGCGTCAGAAGCTACAACGTTGAAATCTTCTCCGAAACCAACCAATAATGGGCTTTTGTTTTTCGCCACATAGATTGTTTCTTTGTTTTCGTTATCGAAAAGGGCAATTGCGTAAGAGCCTTTTAGTTGAAGAAGCGTTTGACGGAAAGCTTCCTCTGTATCAAGACCTCTGTCCACAAATTGTTCGATAACTTGAACAACAACCTCTGTATCTGTGTCGCTTTTTAGTGTGACGTCTTGTAAATATTCACGTGTCAATTGTACATAGTTCTCGATGACACCGTTATGAACAAGCGTAAAACGGCCAGAAGCACTTTGATGCGGATGCGCATTTAGATGGCTTGGTACACCGTGTGTTGCCCAGCGTGTATGTCCGATTCCAGCTGAAGATGCTACATTTGCATCAACAACTTCACGAAGCTCAGCGATACGTCCTTTTTCTTTGAACACATGCACGCCTTCTTCGTTTGCCACAGCGATACCTGCTGAGTCATACCCGCGGTACTCTAGCTTCTCTAAACCCTTTAATAAGATTTCCTTCGCATCATTCTGACCAATATAACCTACGATTCCACACATAAATATTCTTCCTCCCGATCATGTGAAAGGGACAAAGAAAGCCTACTAAAATAGAAGGGACATTTCTTCGTCCCTCTCTACATGTTTAATTTGGGAGATCATGTGTATTCCCTTTGTACAAAGAGTCACCTCTTTGCTTTAAAGAAACACTTACGGCTGTGATCTCTTTTTTGATCAGCCGGGAGGCATCCGCCGAAAATTCGATAACCTCCATCCTCGTCAACTAAGCATCTTTCGTCCGATCGCTTAGTTCGGGCGCTATAATTATAAGAGAGTTGCTGAACATCTACCCTGCCTTTCCTGATAGAATAAAAATCCAATAACACAAGGATGATTGTACTATAAGGTCTGACCTCCGTCAATCACAATTTAGCGGGTGATCCCGCTCAAGAAAGTGAGACCTCCATACACTATATGCGATGAGGCTTGTCATGTTCTACCTTTGATGTGCTCTCCTATGTATGAAGGCAGCAAATTGCCCTCGCTTATAAGATTCGTACAAATCCATCCATTTATGACGTTTATTCGAAAAAAAAGCAAACCGCCGCTGGCGATTTGCTTTCATCTATTACTCGATACCCATTTCCTCTTTCACAACAGCGGTAATTCTAGTCACATATTCATCACACAGCTCTTTTGTTTTCGCCTCTGCCATCACGCGTACAAGCGGCTCTGTTCCAGATGGACGAACAAGAATACGGCCATCACCGTTCATCTCTTTTTCGACCTCTTGAATCACTGCTTTTACTTTTTCATTTTCTTCCACTTTATATTTATCGGACACTTTCACATTCACTAGAAGCTGCGGGAATTTTTCCATTTCAGCTGCAAGCTCTGACAATGTTTTTCCTGTTGCTTTGAGTGTATTGACAAGCATGATCGCAGAAAGCATGCCATCACCTGTCGTATTGTAATCAAGGAAAATCAAATGGCCTGATTGCTCACCGCCGACATTATACCCATCCTTTTTCATCGCTTCAACCACATAGCGGTCACCAACAGCGGTTTGGATGCTCTTAATGCCTTGTTTCTCCAGTGCTTTATAAAAACCTAGGTTACTCATGACCGTGGATACGACAGTGTCATCCTTTAATCGGCCTTCACCCTTCAAATAACGTGCACATATGTACATAATTTGATCGCCGTCTACAATATCACCTTTTTCATCGACAGCAATTAAACGGTCTCCGTCACCATCAAACGCAAGACCAATATCTGCACCCTTCTCCTTCACAAAAGCAGAAAGTGCCTCTGGATGAGTTGAGCCGACACCATCATTGATATTCAATCCGTTTGGTGATGTTCCCATTGTGGACACATCAGCATCTAAATCCGCAAATAAATGTGTCGCTAGAGAAGAGGTTGCACCGTGAGCACAGTCAAGCGCCACGTGAATACCTGTGAAATCCTCGTCCGCTGTCTGCTTCAAGAATTGCAAGTATTTCTGACCACCTTCAAAGTAGTCATTCATCGTTCCAAGATCCGCTCCAACTGGGCGTGGCAATTGATCGACCGGCTGATCCATCAGCTGCTCAATTTCATTCTCCTGTTCATCAGACAGCTTAAAGCCGTCACCGCCGAAGAATTTAATTCCGTTGTCTTGAACTGGGTTGTGAGAAGCAGAAATCATGACACCCGCTTCTGCGTCCATTGCCTTCGTTAAATAAGACACACCAGGTGTTGAGATCACACCTAGACGCACCACTTCAGCGCCAATTGAAAGTAAGCCTGCAACGAGCGCTCCTTCTAGCATATGACCGGATACACGTGTGTCTCGTCCAACGAGTACCTTTGGACGTTCTTTATCCTTCGTGAGCACATAGCCGCCAAATCTCCCAATTTTAAATGCGAGCTCTGGCGTTAATTCGCTATTCGCCACACCCCTTACACCATCAGTTCCAAAGTACTTGCCCATGTTTCAATCGCTCCTTTTTTACCATTCAAGAGGACGCTTCGTCCTCTTTTTTATCTTCTTTGATCCGCTGTCTTTGACTTGATTCTTTCTTTGCTTTATCTTGCGTGGATTCTTCTTTACTCTTCTCATCCTGATCATCGTCATCAGAAGATGGATCCTTGCGATCATTCGTAGACGCTGGCTGATCTTCTGTCTCAGTAGAAGTCAGTTTCACTTTGACCTTTGATCTCGATAATGTCCACGTCACATTTTGAGGACCGTTCACTTGAATTGTGACCTCATGTGTTCCTTCGTTCAAGTCCCCAACATTGATATAGGCTTCAACATCTGAAGCCTTTAGTTTATCAATCGCACTCTTTGATCCCTTTGCTGTTAACGTGAGACGTCCAGAAGATGGGCTCACAAAATCAGAGGTGAGATCCTTGCTCAGACCCACGACAGAAATCGGTACATTATCGATCTTTTTTTCTTGCGCTGTTGCAACCTTCACCTTGATTTTAACCGTTTCGGGCGATACCTTTTTCACACCATCTGGCAGGGGAATGTCGGCATCAATCTCGGTATCATCTTTGATCTTGCTTAGGTCCAGCTTAACGCCATCAATAAAATCAAGCGAATCCAGCACTTTTTGAGAGCCGTACACTGTGACCTCACTCGGGCTTGTCTCAATACTTGAGATACTGATCCCATCCGGCAAACTGCCAGTCCGCTCTATTTTAAACGGAACCTTTTTGCTTGGACTTGAGATGGGAACTGTAATATTCACCACAGACGGACTCAATTCGACTGGCAGCTCATTCCCGCTGCTATCATACACAGTGAGCTTCGCTTCCTTTTCAATTTGCTGATCGACATCCTCTAGGTTCACAAATGCTTTAATGACAGAAATTTTGTCGATTACGTCCTTTGAACCAGTGACTGTGACTTTTTTCGGATTCACAATAGGCTGTTCAGGTGAATAGCCATCTTTGATTTTATTTTGATTATAAAATTCAGTTTCAACAGGAAATTCTGCTGTTGTTTTTTCTTGTATCGTCACCGTCGTCACAGATGGGTTGATCGATAGTGTGAGCCCTTTTGATACATCTCTTGCCTTCAGCTCCACTTTATGTGTACCTGTCGATAAATTCTGCATATCTGCGTATATTTCAAAATTCTTTGTTTGTCTTGCTGTTTTCACAGCACTTGTTGACCCTTTAATCGTCACATTGACTGTCTGCGGCACACCAGTGACGACGTACTTCTCGTCGTCATAATACGCTTTAACAGGAATGTCGGTTAAAGTTGCTTCATCTGTCGTCGATGTTGGGAAAAAGGATTCACCGATTTTTTTCGGCGTGGGCGCTTGCGCTGAATTGACTGCACCATACAGCAATAAAGCGAAGACCAATGCAAGAAGCTTTACGGCCCAGCGATTATTCAAAATCTTATCCATTTTTCTTGCCCCTCCAATACCATTTGGTCGAGGAAGCATCTTTGCTGTTCTTACTAAATTCAGCAATCAGCATTTCTTCAAGCGCTTCTTCTGTCAATTCTCGGTGGAGATCACCATTTCTTGCGACAGAAATGCCGCCTGTCTCCTCAGAAACGATGACGGTCAAGCTGTCTGTCACTTCGCTAATTCCGACTGCCGCCCTGTGTCGCGTCCCTAATTCCTTAGAGATAAAAGGACTTTCTGACAGCGGTAAATAACAAGCCGCAGCTGCAATCTCATCACGCTTCATAATGACAGCACCATCATGAAGCGGTGTATTTGGAATGAAAATATTAATGAGCAGCTCTGAACTCACCTTTGCATTCAAAGGAATTCCAGTCTCTATGTAATCATTCATCCCAGTATCACGCTCAATTGTCAGCAGCGCGCCGATTCTGCGTTTTGCCATATATTTAATTGCTTTTGTAATTGCCTCGATCGTTTTCTGCTGCTGTTCCTCTACAGGTGTCCCGCTTCTTGAGAAGAAACGGCCGCGCCCAAGCTGCTCAAGCGCTCTCCTTAGCTCTGGCTGAAAAATAATAATGATCGCAAGGAATCCCCACGTAATCGCTTGATCCATCAGCCATTGAAGTGTGTTAAGACCGAGATACGCACTTCCCATCCTGACAAGAACAATGACCACAATTCCCTTTAAAAGCTGAACCGCTTTTGTTCCGCGGATGACCATCATTAATTTATATATCACATACCAAACAACGAGAACATCAACAGCATTACCGAGGTACTGCAAAAAAGGAATATCCCCTAAAGCCATTTCCTCGTCCTCCAGAATTTTCAGTTATTCTTCGTTTGATGCATTTTTAATAAAAAAAGAGACTATGTGTAAATACATAGCGTGGCTATTATACCACATTTTGTTTCAGCAAGGAAAACAGTTGCCATATATGGCTGGCGTGCTAGTTCGCATACATTCTGACCTATAATATAGAAAAAGAGCAGCCCCATAAAGAGACTGCTCTCGACCCGTATGATTACTTTTGCTCCTCTGGTCCAATGACCCGCATCACATTTTGTGCTGTGGATTTCATTTTGTACCAAATCCAATCAAACACTTCATTAATTTCATTAATTTGACCAGTGACTTGTCCGGCAGAAGCAGTCAGCTGTTCCCCATTGACGACGGTGACATTTCCATCAACCTTGCCTTCTACAATCAGCTTGCCATTTTTGACAGTGACATCACCTTTTACGGTTTCCCCTTTAGGTACGGTCACTGTATCATTTACAACGACGAGATTCGACTGTTTTGACACACTGAAATTATGATCGGTATTCCAGCTTGTAAACAGACTGCCTCCCATCAAAATGAGAAAGAGGGCAGCGGCCACCATCAGCGGATGAGCTTTGATCCATCTTTGAATCGACACACGCTTTTTTTCCTTTGGAAGACCTGCCATCACCTTTGCAGTGAAATCAGTTGGTGCTTCTATATGAGATGTACTCTGCACAAGCGCGATGGATTTCTCAATTTGTTGAAAATGAGTACGGCACTCCTCACACGATTGCAGATGGCTTTTTAATTCTTTTTCGTCTTGGGGCTCAATGTCCCCGTCTAAATACTGATGCATAAGCAGGACGATTTTTTCCTGACAGCTCATCAAAATCACCTCACTCAAAGGTCTCTCAACTGTTTCCGGAGAGCCTCTCTACCCCTGTGTATTCTCGTTTTCACCGTACCAACGGGTATATTTAGGATCTCACTAATTTCTTTTAACGAGAGTTCATCAATATACTTTAATACGATGACCGAACGATATTTATCGGGTAATCTTAGAATTTTTTGCTGAATGGTACTCGATAATTCAAGAGACACCACCTCTTCCTCTGGCAAAATGCCATCAGCAGCAATTTGAGAATACATATTCAGTCCTTCTGTTCCTGCCACCTCTGCATCTAAATAATAATCCGGCTTTTTTTTGCGAATACGGTCGATGGTCAGGTTGGTTGCAATGCGGTACAGCCACGTAGAAAACTTACGATTCACATCAAAGCTTTCAATATTCACATAGGCACGAATAAACGCCTCCTGTGCAATATCCTCTGCTTCGTGTGCATTCCCAAGCATACGGTAGCACAGCTGATAAATTTTGTCTTTATACAGGTCTACGATGTCTGCAAATGCGTTCTGGTCGCCTTTTTTCAATTGCTTAATTCTCTTTTTAATCATTGTGTCCATAGTATATTCAACCTCTGCCTTCACCGGTCTTTATGTATACGAATCTCTTTCCAAAAGGTTTCATTCTCCTCTAAAAAATAGTGTAACAAATTTTTGACAGCGTGTTACGCATATCCACCGGTAAAAACCTTAATATATCCTTAAATTTCTCCAAAACAAAAAAGAACGGGAACAAGTCCCGCTCTACAATAGCTTTTCGCCCATTAACGAACCAATCAACGCAACAGCTGCCTCGGCTGTTTTATTTTTTTCATCTAATACCGGATTCACCTCAACAAATTCAGCTGAAGTCAAAATACCCGCTTCCTCTAAAAGCTCCATGGCAAGATGACTCTCCCGGTAACTAATGCCACCCGCCACAGGAGTTCCTACACCAGGGCACTCCGCTGGATCTAGTCCGTCTAAATCAAGCGACAGGTGGACACCATCTGTTCTTTCCTTTAAATATGAAATGGCTTCCTCCATCACCCTTGTCATCCCTAAACGATCTATTTCATGCATCGTATACACTTTAATGCCTTTCTCTCTAATCAATGCCCGCTCTCCCTCATCTAAGGATCGAGCACCAATTATAACAACATTCTCAGGCTTCAATTTAGGGGAATAACCACCAATGTTCGTTAAATCAGCATGCCCAAGGCCGAGACTGACTGCAAGCGGCATACCATGTATATTTCCAGAAGGAGAGGTTTCCTCTGTATTTAAATCACCGTGTGCATCATACCAAATGGCACCTAAGTTTTCATAATGCTTGGCTACCCCCGCAAGTGTTCCTATCGCAATGCTGTGATCACCGCCTAAAATGAGCGGGAATGAGCCTGATTGCACAATACTGTCAACCTTCTCAGCTAGCAGCTGATTCGCACTAGCATTCTCCGTTAAATTTTTTAGCTTTTCACTTGTATATAAACCTTTCTCATCATCTCTTTGTTCAACCAAAATATCGCCGAGATCCTCCACATCAAATGAAAGCGATTCCAATTTTTCTTTTACGCCTGCACACCGAATCGCACTCGGTCCCATATCGACGCCCCTTCTCATTTGACCCAAATCCATCGGAACTCCGACAATCGTGACCTTCTTTTGATCTCCCATATGTACATCCCCTTTCCGTTCATGCTTATATTTTACTTTCTCGATGCCTTCTGACTCAACTCAACAATATTTTGAATAGTTATACATTCCGTCTGCCAACATAAAAAAAGACACCTTTTTGAAAAAGGTGTCTTAACTGGGCTAGCTGGATTCGAACCAACGCATGACGGAGTCAAAGTCCGTTGCCTTACCGCTTGGCTATAGCCCAAAAATGGTGGAGGGGGGCGGATTCGAACCGCCGAACCCGGAGGGAGCGGATTTACAGTCCGCCGCGTTTAGCCACTTCGCTACCCCTCCACATATGGAATTGATAAAGAAAAAACAGTGCCGGCAAGAGGACTTGAACCCCCAACCTACTGATTACAAGTCAGTTGCTCTACCAGTTGAGCTACACCGGCATATGGTGGAGGATGACGGGCTCGAACCGCCGACCCTCTGCTTGTAAGGCAGATGCTCTCCCAGCTGAGCTAATCCTCCACATCATGGTGACCCGTACGGGATTCGAACCCGTGTTACCGCCGTGAAAGGGCGGTGTCTTAACCGCTTGACCAACGGGCCAGTTTGTCAAGTTTGCTGTTTCCGTGAAGCTGACAAAAGTTATTATATACAGGTTGTCCCCCTTTTGTAAAGGGGATTTTTATTTTTTTTATTTTCTAATTATTTACCTCCAGTTAGCACAACGTTTCGAGTGAAATATAATTTCAATATTTAAATATAATGTTGAAATTTCATATCACACTGAATATACTGAAAATGAAGAAATAAGGAGGAATGTCGCATGCAGCCATCTCAATTGCGTTCTTTGACAACAGAATCAAGAAACCCTAACACAATGGGAATATCACAAGCAGATCCGCTCGAAATACTCCAGCTGATCAATGAAGAAGATATGAAGGTCGCTCAAGCAGTGAACCGTGTCCTACCACATGTCAAAACAGCAAGTGACTTCGCCTATGAATCCATTTCAAATGGGGGTAGACTCGTTTATTTAGGAGCCGGGACAAGCGGCAGACTTGGCGTGATGGATGCTGTTGAATGTCCCCCTACCTATAGCGTCTCACCTGATGTGATTGTCGGTATCATGGCAGGCGGCGACTCTGCTTTTTCACATGCTGCCGAAGATGTGGAAGACAGTGAAGAAGCCGGCAAACAGGATTTAGTACACATTCACCTGACATCAAAAGATACGGTCGTCGGTATCGCCGCCAGCGGCAGGACACCCTACATCATCGGCGCTTTAAACTACGCTAAATCCATCGGCGCAAAAACAGTAGCCCTCAGCTGCAATGAACAAGCAGAAATTAGCGAGCTGGCAGACTGCGCCATTGAAGTCATTGTAGGACCAGAAGCCATCACTGGGTCAACACGAATGAAAGCCGCATCCGCTCATAAAATGATTTTAAATATGCTTTCCACCTCTGTCATGATCAGACAAGGTAAAGTATATGAAAACCTGATGGTTGATGTAAAAGTCAGCAATCATAAATTAAAAGAACGCGCCATCACCATCATTCAACATGTGACAAACGCTTCCTATGAACAAGCCGTGAAGACTCTTGAAGCAGCAGACTTAGAAGTCAAAACCGCCATCGTCATGCTCCAAACAAACACAGACAAAAAAACAGCCAAGGATTTACTCAACAAAGCGAATGGCCATATCGACAAAGCCATCTCTCATCATCAATCCTAAAGGAGGCAGAGCTCATGTCAGCAGGTGGACTCACCCTACTACACACAATGAAAGCAAAGCTCCCCCAATCTGAAAAAATCATTGCAGACTATATCCTTGCCCATCCTGACAAAGTCATTAAAAGCACAGTACACGAGATCAGTCAGGCAGCCGGAGCAAGCAGCTCTGCTGTCATCCGCCTTTGTAAATCTCTCGGGCTAGATGGCTATCACGATTTAAAAATGCGAATCGCTGGAGACTTGATGCACGACGATAAACAAGGCTATCGTGATATCGAACAAGATGAACCGCTTCAATCCATTATTCAAAAAACAGCAGGAAACTCGATTCAATCGATTAAGGACACCGCTTCTATTTTAAATGCAGAAGCATTAGAAAAAGCTGTTCAATTACTGCTGCATGCAAACCAAATCCATTTTATCGGCGTCGGTGCATCTGGCATCGTCGCAGCGGATGCCCAGCAGAAATTTCTCAGAATCAATTATGCAGCGACTGCCTTCACTGACATGCACATCGCATCAACGGTCATCGCAAATGCAGGAAAGAATGACATCGTGTTCGGTATATCCTTTTCAGGAGAAACGTTAGACATCATTCAAGCCCTTCAGCTCGCAAAAGACAATCAAGTGAAAACCATTGCCTTAACGCATCCTGGTCAAACAAGCGTTTCTGCCTTAAGTGATGTTCACCTATCGACGTCCGGTTCCAATGAAGCACCTTTTCGCAGTGCAGCCACTTCCTCTAGAATGGCACAGCTCTACTTAATTGATGTCTTGTTCCTCAGCTTAGCTTCCCGTCAATATGAAGAGACAGCGCAATATATTGACAAGACAAGACATGCCATCCGCTCCATGAAACGAAAATCAAAGGGGGATTCAACATGAGTCATCAAACGAAATATCAGCAGTTGGCGAAAGACATTCTTTCTCTCTGTGGTGGTTCTGAAAACATCTCTTCCCATACACATTGTATGACGCGTCTCCGAATTACACCGATTGACAATGAACAAGTTCACATCACAGCAATTAAAGAACTCGATGGCGTCATTGGTGTCGTTGAGGCAGAAACGCTTCAAATCATTTTAGGTACAGGTGTTGTCAACCAAGTATCAAGTGCGTTTGAACAGCTGCTAAATGCCTCTGGCTCTTATGATTTAAACAATGAAGCACAAAAAAACAAGCAAGCCATTTCACAAAAGAACCGCACACCGTTCAAGCTGTTCTTACGACGGATTGCCAGCATCTTTATTCCTATCATTCCGGCACTCGTTGCATCAGGTCTTATTACAGGGATTACGAAAGCAATCGTGCAAGCAGGCTGGCTCGATGAAAAGTCTCAAGCAGCGATCATTTTAACCGTTATTGGTTCAGGCTTGTTCGCATATCTCGGTATTTTAGTCGGATCAAATGCCGCAAAGGAGTTTGGAGGCTCTCCTGCATTAGGCGCATTAGCTGGTATCCTCATTATTAACCCAGCCTCCGCAGACATTATGTTATTTGGCACAAATATTCTACCAGGCAGAGGCGGGCTCATCGGTGTTCTTCTAGCCGCCATCTTTATGGCACTTGTGGAAACCCGAATTAGACGCTTCGTCCCGCAATCACTTGATATCATCGTCACACCAACCATCACACTACTCATTACAGGCATTTTTACGTACGTTGTCTTCATGCCAGTCGGCGGATTTATATCGGATGCCATCACCTCAGGATTAACTTATCTATTAAATATGGGCGGAATCTTCGCTGGATTTGTTCTTGGTGCGACCTTCCTTCCACTTGTTGTGACAGGACTTCACCAAGGACTGACACCAATTCATATGGAACTCATTAATTCCATTGGAGATGACCCGCTTTTGCCAATCCTCGCTATGGGCGGTGCAGGACAGGTCGGTGCGGCATTCGCCATTTATATGAAAACAAAAAAGAAAAAACTCAAAAGAGCCATCGCAGGTGGACTTCCTTCAGGGATGCTCGGCATTGGTGAACCACTCATTTTCGGTGTCACACTCCCTCTGGGACGGCCATTTCTCACTGCTTGTCTTGGCGCTGGAATCGGCGGCGCATTTCAAGCCTACTTCCAAATTGCAACGAAGGCGATTGGTGTATCAGGTCTCCCATTAACCTTTATTGTTCACACACATCAAATGCTTCTTTACTTAATCGGACTCTTTATTGCATATGTCGCTGGATTTATTTTCACATACTTATTTGGTTTTCATGATGATATGGCTGTTGAATTTGAGGAAAAATAAGCAATAGGAGGTCTAACTCTTGAAGAAATACTTTCTCTTAATAACAAGTCTGCTCATGCTCCTTGGATTACCCGTACAAACATTTGCAACTAGCTCCCATCCTGTATCGTCTTTGTCTAAAACAGCACCTGAAGAATATCCCGTCTTAAAAAAGGCAAAACGACCGGAACAAGCAGGTTTTTCTTCCAGGCAGCTTAGGAAGGTTGATCACATGATTCAAAACGACATCAAAGCAGGATTTCCAGGAGCCGCACTCATCATTATCAAAGACGGAAAAATCGTCCATCAAAAAGCCTATGGCTACAGGCAAAAATACGAAGGCACAACCGAACTCAAATCATATAAGAAAATGAAAAAGAATACACTGTTCGACTTAGCATCCAACACCAAAATGTATGCGACCAACTATGCCCTGCAAAAGCTCGTCTACGAGAAAAAACTGGATGTGAACGAAAAAATACAATCCATCCTGCCAGATTTTAAAGATGAACCAGATGCAAAGGTAACCGGCAAAGAACAGCTCCGTGTAAATGATCTTCTGACCCATTCTGCCGGACTCCCTTCCAGTGTCTTATTTTATAGCAAAGAAGCAGCCGGCACCTTTTTCTCTCAAGATAGAAAGACAACGATGAAATGGCTGCCGAAGGTGCCGCTGCAATACAAACCAGGCACCCAGCACATTTATAGTGACATTGATTACATGCTGTTAGGCATGATCATTGAGAAAAAAACAGGTATGCCTCTTGATCAATATGTAGAGTCGACGATCTATCGGCCGCTAGGTCTCAAACATACAATGTTCAATCCACTGCAAAAAGGATTTAAACCGAAGCATTTTGCAGCAACCGAACGTTTAGGTAATTCGCGAGATGGTGTCATTGATTTTGAAAACATTCGCAGGTACACCCTGCTAGGCGAAGTCCACGATGAGAAAGCATATTACTCAATGGCAGGTATCTCTGGTCATGCCGGACTTTTCTCTAACATGTCAGATATGGGCGTGCTGCTCCAGCTCATGCTGAACAAAGGAGGCTATGGAAAAAAAACCATCTTTGATCAAGCTTCTATCGATCTCTTTACAGCCTCTTCTGATACAAACCCAACTTACGGGCTAGGCTGGCGTAAAAACGGTCATACTGACATGGAATGGATGTTTGGAAAATATGCAAGTAACGAAGCCTATGGACATACTGGCTGGACCGGAACCATGACATTGATTGATCCAAAACATAATCTAGGTATCGTCTTGCTGACAAATAAGAAACATTTGCCTGTCGTTTCACCTGAAACCAACCCAAATCAATTTGAAGGTGACCTTTTCCCAACTGGTACTTATGGAAGCATCATGACCGCAATCTACGAATCTTTTAAGTAAAAGGAGGAATTCGATGTTAAAAGCTCTTTTCCCCGCTACTCTGGTTTTGGCCCTGCTAACCTCTTCCATTCCAACGGAAAAGGTTAGCTCTGCCCCTCTTCCAACCGCAAAACAAATGGTGCAAGACATGTCCCTGGATGAAAAGATAGGTCAAATGCTCATGCCAGACTTTCGCAATTGGCAAACAAAAGATGAATCTGCACCTACAGGCTTAACAAAGATGAATAAAGAAGTGTCCCATCTTGTTGAAAAATATCATCTAGGCGGTGTCATCTTATTTGTGGAGAATGTCGTTGATACGAAACAAACCGTCAAACTCACCCATGAATTTCAAAAAGCATCACCAAAGATTCCATTACTCATTTCAATTGATCAAGAAGGTGGAATCGTCACAAGATTACAAAAGGGAACACATTTCCCAGGAAATATGTCGATTGGTGCCTCTAGAAGTAAGAAAAATGCATACGACACAGGTAAAATCATCGGCAAAGAACTAAACGCACTAGGGATCAATACAAACTTCTCTCCTGTGCTTGATGTGAATAATAATCCAAACAACCCCGTCATTGGTGTCCGTTCCTTTAGCTCTGATCCTGCTCTTGTCACTAGGCTTGGCCTTCAAACCATGAAAGGACTTCAAAAGGAAAAGACCATTTCCACACTAAAGCATTTCCCGGGACATGGTGATACAGCCGTCGATAGTCACTATGGCTTGCCGCTCGTAGAACATGACCTAGATCGTCTTAAAAAAGTGGAGCTGTATCCGTTTCAACAAGCCATCAACGCTGGTGCGGATATGGTCATGACCGCTCATGTTCAATTCCCTGCCATTGACCACACAACGTACAAAAGCAAAAAAGATGGCGAGGACATTATGGTTCCAGCAACCTTATCGAAAAAAGTCATCACACACTTATTAAAAGAAGAGATGGGCTTTCAAGGTGTTGTGGTAACAGACGCCCTAAATATGAAAGCGATTGCAGATAACTTTGGGCAGGAAGAAGCCGTGGTGATGGCTATTAAGGCAGGTGTCGACATCGCCCTTATGCCAGCACCAGTCACCTCTCTAAAAACAGAAAAAAACCTAGAGAATGTGTTCAATGCTGTAAAACAGGCGGTTGTAAAGAAAGAAGTTCCGATGTCTCAAATCAACCAATCTGTCGAAAAAATTCTTCAATTGAAAATCAAACGCGGCATCATTTCTTCCAAGAAACCCATCACCCTTGAGAAAAAAATCAAAAAAGCCACTCAAGTCGTTGGGAAAAAGTCGCACCGGAAAGCAGAACAAAAAATGGCACGTGAAGGGATCACCCTGCTTAAAAACAACGAAAAGACCTTACCATTCAAGCCTAAAAAGAATAACAAGATCTTGGTCATGGCACCTTACGAAGATCAGACAAAAGCCATGTCTGTCACAATTGACTCTCTGATCAAACAAAAAAAGATCAAGCCTGTACGTATCCAATCATATGCGTTTGCGGATAAGACCTTCACTAAAGAAACAGCCAAACTAATACAAGATGCTGACTATGTGATTACCGGCTCTTACGTTGTCCAAAATGACCCAGCTGTGAATGATGGTGTGATTGATGACAATGTACAGGACCCGAAAAAATGGGCTACTGCCTTCCCTCGTGCTGTTATGAAAGAAGCAGCAGCACAAAACAAAAAAATGGTCATCATGAGTCTAAGAAATCCTTACGATGCGGCAAATTTTGAGGAGGCTGATGCCTTACTAGCCGTTTACGGTTTTAAAGGCTACTCAAACGGGCAATTCAATCAGCCAAATATTCCTGCTGGATTAGAAGTGATATTTGGCGCTGCATCACCTAAGGGCAAATTGCCTGTGGATATCCCATCTGTCACTCATCCAAATCAAACCCTGTATCCATTCGGCTATGGACTCAACTTGAAAGGGAAACAGATCAAATAGGAGGGATTCTCTTGAAAAAAACAGCAAGCTTGATACTCGCAAGCATTCTCATTATGAGCACATTGACCGCCGCCTCCCCCGCAAACCAAGAACGAACAGATACAAAAGGAAAAAAAGCAGCGGTCAAAACAGGGATCGAAACACTACTCTCAGGCAACCTTGCATGGTTAAAAGGGAAAAGGGTCGGCCTCATTACGAACCCAACTGGTATTGATGCAAATATGAAAAGCAGTGTCGATCTCCTATTTGAGCATCCAAGTATCAAGCTTACTGCTCTATATGGACCAGAACATGGTGTGCGCGGCGATGCACAAGCAGGAGAAGGCGTCGAATCCTATACTGATGAAAAAACAGGTCTCCCTGTTTACTCTCTCTATGGAAAAACAAGAAAACCCACGCCTGACATGCTCAAAAATGTAGATGTCTTGCTGTTTGATATCCAAGATGTTGGTGCTCGTTATTACACCTATATTTACACGATGGCTTATGCGATGGAGGCCGCTAAAGAAAACAACATTCCCTTTGTTGTCCTAGACCGTCCAAACCCCATTGGCGGACTAAAAGTAGAAGGCCCTGTCTTAGAACCTGAGCACGCTTCATTTGTAGGGCTCTATCCAATACCATTAAGACATGGAATGACCACTGGTGAACTAGCAAAATTCTTTAACAAAGAGTTTCATATCAATGCTGATGTCACAGTCATCAAAATGAAAAATTGGAAGCGTTCCATGACGTTTGATGACACGAAGCTGCCGTTCGTCCTTCCTTCACCTAACATGCCGACAGTGGATAGTACCTTTGTATATCCCGCCACAGGATTAATTGAAGGAACAAATGTCTCTGAAGGCAGAGGAACAACAAAACCGTTCGAGCTCATTGGCGCTCCATATATCAATAGCAGCGAACTAGCAGATCATTTAAATCAGTTAAAACTAAAGGGTGTACAATTTAGACCAGTATCATTCACCCCCACTTTTTCTAAACATGCAGGTAAGCTATCACACGGTGTGCAGCTATACGTCACAGACAGCTCTTCATTCGAAGCGGTAAAAACAGGGTTATCCATCATCAAAGCAATACATGATTTATATCCAAAAGACTTTCAGTTCCTTCAAACAGGCAGCTTTGATAAACTCATCGGAAATGGTTGGATCAAAGAAGAAATCAATCAAGGTACTTCCGTCAAACACATCATGAAGCGCTATCATCATGACCTCAAATCGTTCGAAAAGAAACGGAAGAAATATCTCATCTATTAATTCGCAAAAAGACCTCCATCTCATAAGATGGAGGTCTTTTCATGATAAAGATTTAGTCACAGCAGGCGCCTTCAGCTCAAAACGATTGAGTAAGAAACCAAACAAGGCAGCAAGCACTTGCTGAAATAGCATGCCAATCACAACAGGGACAGCAACAGCAGGCGGGAAAAAGCTAATAGCAAGCACAGCTCCGGCACTAATATTTCTCATGCCGCCCGTATACACAATGGCCACAATCTCCCCTTGAGTACATTTCATCACCTTTCCAATCAACCATGCAAAAGCATATCCACTCATCGCAATGAAAAAGACAGTCGCTGCTTTGCTAAAAAATGCAACATCCAGTTCACGCAAATATGGGGCGACAACAGAACTGTTAATCGATACGACAACAAACAAGCCTAATTTTGAAAAAGGAGACAGGGTCTGACTAATTGTTTTCGTCACCGATGGCTTTGCATACTGGCGAACGAGCATCCCTAAAATAGAGGGCAGTACCACCATACCAAACAGCCCTTTCATGATCGCAACCATGTCCATATGGACCTGTGTACCGACGAAGAGTGACAAGCTTACTGGCACAATCAATGGCGAAAGCAATGTATCAATTAAAATGATAGATAACGTTAACCCGACATTCCCTTTATACATCGCCGCCCATATTAAACTAGAAACACCTGTTGGAATCACCATCGCAAGCGTCAAACCGGTGATCGTCATGGAATCACCCGCAAATATCAAATGCCCCGCTGACCAGGCATAAAGGGGCATCAGCACATGTAAAATCATAAACGATAAAATCAAAGGCAATGGGTGCATCACCGTATGCTTTAAAGCTGAAAAAGTAGATGACAAGCTCCCTGAAAATGTCATCATGGCAAATACCCAGGGCACCATAAACGTAAAATCCTTTAAATAGGCCGACAATAATACACCGAGTAACACACTAATGGGCGTAATAAGCGGCATCATCCGGCCGAGCACTTGGTTCAAACGCACAAGCATGCCGGCCACCTCCATCCTTCACTTTCTTACCTTTTCTATTGTAACAAACAGAAAGATCTTTTTAAGAACCATTCACCTGTTTCACAAGCTTTCGACTCGAGGTATCCATTCCAACTACGTCTACCTGTACACCAGCTGCTTGATACTTTTCCTTTACACGTTCTATCGCTGCCACGCCTGATTCATCCCATATACGCGCTTCAGACAAATCAATCACAACGGCTTGGAGATCTTTCTCATGATGGAACGCTTGGATGAAATCAGTGACAGAAGCAAAGAAAATTTGCCCTTTAATTCGATACACCCAAATACCCGCTTGGCTTTCTGTAGAGGTAATATGAAGCTTTGATATTTTTGCTACAAAGAATATCGCACTAAGCAGCACACCTGCAAACACACCTTTTGATAAATCATGAGTCAACACCACAGTCACGACCGTGACAATCATGACAATAGAATCTGTTTTCGGATTCTTTTTTAGCTGCTGAAAGGAACTCCAATCAAATGTCCCAACGGAGACCATAATCATCACAGCCACAAGAGCAGCCATCGGAATTTGAACCACCACATCTCCGAGTACAAAAATCAGCACCATTAGAAATGCGCCCGCTACAAAGGTAGAAAGACGGCCACGCCCGCCTGCCTTCGTATTAATCACTGATTGACCAATCATCGCACAGCCAGCCATACCACCAAAGAATCCTGCAACCACATTAGCAATCCCTTGACCTCTCGCTTCCTTGTTCTTACGACTAGACGTCTCCGTCATATCATCGACAATCTGTGCAGTTAAAAGAGACTCAAGTAAACCAACCATCGCAAGTGCTAAAGAATAAGGAAAAATGATAGTAAGTGTCTCCCAGCTAAACGGTACTTGAGGAATCAGAAAAGCAGGCAAAGAACTAGGAAGCTCTCCCATATCTCCAACCGTTCTAACATCAATATGTCCAAATACAGCAATGATCGTCATGACAATAATCGCAATGAGTGGGGAAGGTATCACCTTTATCACCATCGGCAATAAATAAATAATCAACAAGGCGCCACCTGTCATGATATACATGGCCATTGATTCTCCGACGAAATGTGGAAGCTGAGCCATGAAGATCATAATAGCCAACGCATTCACAAAACCAACCATCACGGACCTCGGAATAAATTTCATTAGACGAGACACTCGGCAGAGTCCAAACACTATTTGAATCAGACCTGTTAAAATCGTAGCTGCAAACAAATATTGCAATCCATGATCGGCAACCAAATTAACCATGACCAGAGCCATAGCTCCTGTAGCGGCCGAAATCATACCTGGCCGTCCACCAACAAACGAAATCACAATTGCAATACAAAACGAAGCATACAACCCGATCTTCGGATCAACGCCCGCAATAATCGAAAACGCAATCGCCTCTGGAATTAAGGCCAGAGCCACTAAAATACCCGCAAGCACATCCTGACGCACATGCCCAAACCATTCTTGCTTTACAAATAAATCTTTCAAACCATCTACTCCTTTTTATATACATACCGAACAAGAAAAGAAGATCAACCAAACCTGGAGATGAAGAAAGGAAAAATAAACAATGCTTCACTTTCGGGGGAAAGAGGAACGTACAGAGTCTTTTGTTAGAGAGGATATCATCACTTTAGTAAGCATAAAAAGGCACTGAAGTATCAAGAACGAAAAAAGGCATATGTAGAAACCTAATGCAAAGCTTCCAAGCAAATTGCTCCATTCGTATAGCAATCTTGTTTGTAGTTAAACATGAACGAATTTAATATATATGAAAACAAACAAAAAAAGCCTTCTCATCATCGAGAAACCTTACACATTAATCATTATAATTTAGAGGAAAGCTTCCAAGCGGGCTCGAACCGCTGACCTCTTCCTTACCATGGAAGTGCTCTACCTACTGAGCTATGGAAGCATGGCTCCGCAGGTAGGACTCGAACCTACGACCGATCGGTTAACAGCCGATAGCTCTACCACTGAGCTACTGCGGAATGATAAAGTAACTTCTTCCATTGGAAGGATATAAACAAAAAGCTTGGCGGCGTCCTACTCTCACAGGGGGAGACCCCCAACTACCATCGGCGCTGAAGAGCTTAACTTCCGTGTTCGGTATGGGAACGGGTGTGACCTCTTCGCTATCGCCACCAAACCTGATGGAGAGAATGTTCTCTCAAAACTAGATAACAATGTTCATGCTTCACATTAGAATATAGGTTAAGTCCTCGATCTATTAGTATCTGTCAGCTCCACGTGTCACCACGCTTCCACCTCAGACCTATCAACCTGAT
>NZ_PVRB01000006.1:0-313667 GCF_002998575.1 Bacillus sp. LNXM65
AGGTTACCCACGTGTTACTCACCCGTCCGCCGCTAACATCCGGGAGCAAGCTCCCTTCTGTCCGCTCGACTTGCATGTATTAGGCACGCCGCCAGCGTTCGTCCTGAGCCAGGATCAAACTCTCCGAGGTATGCAGGATGCATATCACACATGCGTTGCTACACGAAGTAGCGAACTTAGCATGTGATCATTTCCTGCCTCGCCAGTTTGACTGACTACCTATGATGTATCATAGGATTTTTTATAAAAACTCGAATTAACAGGTACGTTTTGTCTTGTTTAGTTTTCAAAGATCATCTTCATTGTCGCTCAGAGGCGACTTTCTCAATATAACATTTCGGCGCTGTGTGCGTCAAGTGTTTTTTACAATTTCTTTTTGTCAGCTTTTCTTTCGAAGCAACTTGGTTGCTCGTTAGCGACGTATAATAATATACCATCATAATATTCATGCGTCAATATCTTTTTTCACAAAATATCCTCGATGATAGATTTTTTGTCCCTTTGTCTCAATCGGCTCCACCTGAACAATTCCTTTTTCCACAAAGAAATCAATCATGACGCTAAGGTCAGGCGTGAAATACTTGAGATCAGGATGCGCGAGAAGCTCGCCAAAAAGCCATATATCTTGCTGTTCCATGACATGACGCAAATGAGCGGCACCAATTTCTGCTTTTGAATGGATCAAAAAATCATTTGCTAAAAATAAAAGTTCCAAACGCTTATGCAGACTTTCGTGGCTTTCAATGAGTTCTGAATAAAGTTTATATACTTCCGGTTCCATATGACGCACCTGATTCCAAACCGTCACTTCTGGGTGGAAGCCTTTATCGATCACTTCAATACGTGCCAAATGATGCAGAGCATGCACAATTGAATTATATGCATCAAGGAATTGATTTGACTCAAAAAATGCTTTTCCTTCTATATATCTGCGAATGAGCTTGCCGTATTCTAAACCGATTTTAAGTTTGCGGTTTGAAAACGGGAATGTACTCAGTTCATCAATCAAGTTGAAAATATATTCATTTCGATCAAATAGGACTTTCCCATTTAAAATCCAATCAATGATTCGGCGGTTAGTGCCGAGGGTAATCCATTCCTTCAGCTGATCATCTGTGACAACATTTAAAGAAGCTGTTTGGTGATCGGATTCATAGTGCTTGATAAATAACGGCTCTTCCGCTTCTTTTACAATGACTAGAAGTGCTGCATCAAAGTTATCCGTCTCAGAAGATACTTTGTGTCTTCTTTCTACTATAATCACAGCTAATGTGTCTGGATGGCTTGCTCTCTCTTGATAAATAGGACGGAGAAGATTTTCCATAGTGATTCCTCCAATACTCGGGTGTAAAGTTCTTCTCTAATGCTATGTATTTCTCCTCATAGAATCAAAATTCCTTCAATACAAGAAAAAAGATCATTGAATCATTATAAGCAATTTATTCACAAAACTCTATAACTAATTCAAACGGAAAGGTAAAATGTGCTATATTGGAGACAAGGGGGACTAGGGATGGCGAAATACTCCAGTAAAATTAATAAAATCAGAACATTTGCACTTAGTTTGGTTTTTGTTGGCTTTCTGATCATGTATATCGGTGTGTTCTTCAAGGAATCGATTTGGCTGTCGACTTTCTTTATGCTGCTCGGCGTCTTATCGATCGGATTGAGTACAGTAGTTTACTTTTGGATCGGTATGCTTTCTACAAAGGCAGTGCGTGTTGTTTGTCCAGGCTGTGAGAAGGAAACAAAAGTGCTTGGGCGGGTGGATATGTGCATGCATTGCAGAGAGCCGCTTACACTCGATCCAGCATTAGAAGGCAAAGAGTTTGATGAATCCTACAATCGAAAAAAGTCATAAAAAAAGCTGACCATTTAACCGGTCAGCTTTTTCATTAATGATTTTCTTTTTTCGCACATTCTTGACAAGTTCCATAGATCTCCAAGCGATGATGACTGACCTTAAAGCCCGTCACATGGGATGCAAGCTGTTCAACTTCATCAAGGCCAGGATAATGAAAGTCCACTATTTTTCCGCAGTTTTCACAAATCGCATGGTAATGGTCAGATGTCGCAAAATCAAATCGGCTTGAGGAATCACCGTACGTTAATTCCTTTACTAATCCAGATTCCCGGAAGACTCGTAAATTGTTGTAAACCGTTGCGACACTCATGTTTGGAAATTTTCCTTCAAGTGCTTTATATATATCGTCCGCGGTTGGGTGAGTCATAGAATTTACGAGAAACTCCAAGATGGCATGGCGCTGCGGAGTAATTCGAACACCGGTTTCTTTTAAAGCATCTAAAGCGTCTTTTAGTTCGTGAGCAGCCATTTCATCATGCACCTCTCTTCAAAAATATTCTTATATTATAATCTTTATAAATAGTGTACCCCCAGAGCCGAATCTTTGTCAATTACAATCCTCTTTTTTACCTATTCTTCTTCACAAAAAAGACCGGCATGTCTGCCGATCTCATCCTGTGATGATATTAAGCGTGAGCTTTCAGTTCCTCAAGCGCTTCTTCTACGTGGTCTTTCACCTTGACTTTTCGCCATTCTTTCACAAGCGTTCCTTCTTTATTAATAAGAAACGTTGAACGTTCAATGCCCATGTATTCTTTGCCAAAGTTCTTTTTCAGCTTCCATACCCCAAAGGCTTCAGACAATTTCTGTTCATCGTCTACAAGAAGCAGGAACGGTAAATCATGTTTTTCTTTAAACTTTTGGTGCTTGTCCTGACTGTCTGGGCTTACGCCGATAATGACAGCATCTAATTCTGCAAAGCTTTGATGGCGGTCGCGGAAATCACATGCTTCTGTTGTACAGCCTGGTGTCATATCTTTTGGATAGAAATAAAGGACAATATGTTTTCCTTTAAAGCCAGAAAGCTTTACTTTCTCCCCATTGTCACCGGTTAATTCGATTTCAGGTACTTGCTGGCCTATTTCGATTGTCATGACACAATCCCTCCAACCTATTTTTTAATTAGCCTATCCAATTTTGAGAGGATATTCAACTAAGGACGCTTGCATCGGCATGTTAAAATAATGATAGACGACGTGATACGTTGAGATAGGAGGCTATTTATGAAATTCACAGAATCAGAAAAATTACATCAAGAGGCGCTGGAGCATATCGTTGGAGGTGTCAACAGTCCGTCTCGTTCATATAAGGCAGTAGGCGGCGGTTCACCTGTGGCTATGGAAAGAGGAGAAGGCGCTTATTTTTGGGATGTTGATGGAAACCGCTATATCGATTATCTAGCAGCATACGGTCCAATTATTACAGGACATGCTCACCCGCATATTACAAAAGCTATTACAAAAGCGGCTGAAACAGGTGTCCTTTACGGAACGCCAACGAAGCATGAAGTCACTTTTGCTAAAATGCTGAAGGAAGCCATGCCTGCTTTGGACAAAGTTCGTTTTGTCAATTCAGGAACAGAAGCGGTGATGACAACGATTCGTGTCGCGCGCGCATATACAGGCAGAACAAAGATCATTAAGTTTGCCGGATGCTATCACGGCCACTCTGATCTTGTGCTTGTGGCAGCTGGCTCTGGTCCTTCCACTTTAGGAACCCCTGATTCAGCAGGCGTACCAAAGAGCATCGCCAATGAAGTCATTACCGTTCCATTTAATGATATTGACAGCTACAAAGAAGCATTGGATCGATGGGGCGATGAAGTCGCAGCTGTCCTTGTCGAGCCAATTGTCGGGAACTTCGGCATCGTGGAGCCTAAGGACGGCTTCTTGCAGCAGGTCAATGACCTCACTCATGAAAAGGGCGCACTTGTGATCTATGATGAAGTGATTACAGCTTTCCGCTTTATGTACGGAGGAGCACAGGACTTGCTTCAAGTAAAACCTGACCTCACTGCATTAGGAAAAATCATTGGCGGCGGACTTCCGATCGGTGCTTACGGCGGTAAAAAAGAAATTATGGAGCAAGTCGCTCCTCTTGGACCAGCCTATCAAGCTGGCACGATGGCAGGAAATCCTGCATCCATTCTTTCTGGTATTGCATGCTTGGAAGTGTTAAAACAAGATGGTGTTTACGAGCGCCTTGATCAGCTTGGCGCTATGCTAGAAGAAGGCATTTTAGCCCATGCAAAAAAACATCAAGTAGATATTACGGTGAACCGCTTAAAAGGGGCTCTCACGATTTATTTCACAAAAGAAACCATTGTAAACTATGAACAGGCGGAAAATACGGATGGCGAAATGTTCGCCCGCTTCTTCAAATTAATGCTTTCTCAAGGGATTAACCTCGCTCCTTCTAAATATGAAGCTTGGTTCTTAACGATCGCACATACTGAAAAAGATATTTCTGAGACGCTGCAAGCAGTAGATCATGCGTTTGAACAGTTAAAACAATCATAATAGGGTCAAAAACAGGCGAAAAAAAATGCGCCTGTTTTTTTATTTATCAGCTCTTGTTTGTCAAAAGCGTGCGAATCTGTTACATTTCTTCTCAATACCTTCTTTTGATGTTTTCATGAACTTTCAAAAATCACTTGAATATTTCGGAAGACCGCTGTATATTACTTAGTTGTTCATCAAAATATTGATGATAAATGACGAGTGATCATCTATTATCAAAAAGAAAGGAATGCAGGGACAAAACCAATGAAACTTGGAGCCCGTATTTTAAAAACTGGTATTGCCATTGTACTCGCGCTTTACCTGGCAACATGGCTTGGGTTGCCAACGCCCGTCTTCGCGGGAATTGCAGCTGTATTTGCTATCCAGCCATCTATTTATCGATCTTTTTTAACGATTGTTGATCAAGTGCAAGCCAATATTATTGGAGCAGCACTTGCCATTACGTTCGGTCTGCTTTTTGGCACTGGGCCAGTCATTATCGGTTTAACCGCCGTCATGGTCATCGCCATTAATTTAAAGCTGAAGATTGAACACACGATTCCAATTGCACTTGTAACCGTCATTGCGATTTTAGAAAGTGCTGGGGATCATTTCCTTTCCTTTGCCTTAATCCGAACAGCTACTGTGGTGTTAGGGGTTCTTTCTTCATTTTTAGTGAATTTAATCTTCCTGCCGCCAAAGTATGAAACAAAGCTTGTTCATCACATTATGGAAAATACGGAGGAGATTTTAAAATGGATCCGTCTGACCTCCAGACAGTCTACTGATCATTCCACTTTAAAGGATGACATCGATCAAATAAAAGAACGCATGATCAAATTAGATCACATTTACTTGTTATACAAAGAGGAACGAAGCTATTTAAAGAAAACAACCTATGTAAAATCAAGAAAGCTCGTTTTGTTCAGACAGGCAATTATGACATCGAATCGTGCTCTGTACTTGCTGAAAAAGCTTCATAAATTAGAAAATGAGATTCATTTGATGCCAGAGCATTTCCGGGAAAGCTTAACGGATGAGATTGATTATTTACTGTATTGGCATGAGCGGACCTTGATGAAGTTTGTCGGAAAAATGAAGCCGCAGGATGATGAATTTCAAAACGAATGCTCTCTTCGCCTTGAAACGTTAACGAAATCATTTATCCAGCATCAGCAAAACCAAGAAAACGACTTGCTCGATTACAATATGCTGAATGTCATGTCCAGCATCATCGAATACCGTGATGAACTAGAGCATTTAGATACATTGATTACAAGCTTCCAGACGTATCACCCAAAAGACAGTGAAATTGAGACAGATGAAAAAGAAGCATAAAATGAGAAAAGACCGATTCCTAGAATCGGTCTTAGATTGTTGACAAAGGGCTAAAATGATCTTTATTTTAGCCCTTTGTCTTCTTTTCAGCGTGATAGAAAACCTTTGCAGTCTAGGAAGGACGAGTACCGGAGTGGAGCGAATTGAACATTCGTGAGCACCGGCACGCAGGACTGACACCGAATGCGAGGGTTTGTCTGCGCGCTGAGACCGATTCCTAGAATCGGTCTTATTTTATTTTCTTCATTTTAGGATCCAGTGTGTCTCTTAATCCATCTCCCATCAAGTTAAAGCCCAAAACTGTCAGCATGATCGCTACCCCTGGGAAAATTAATGTCCAGGGGGCTTGAACGAGATAAGGTCTCGCATCGGCGAGCATTTTCCCCCACTCTGGGCTTGGTGCCTGTGCACCCAATCCTAAAAAGCCTAAAGCGGCTGCCTCGATAATCGCCGTTCCGATCGCAAGCGTCGCCTGTACGATGACTGGCACCATACTATTTGGCAGAATGTGACGTAGCACGATGCGGCGGTGTGACATCCCAACCGCCTTTGCTGCTAGCACGTATTCTTCTTGTTTAATACTCAGCACTTTTGAACGAACGAGCCGCCCAAAGGTTGGGACATTAATAATCGCAATGGCAATAAGGGCATTTTGTAAGGAGGGGCCTAAAATGGAGACGATCGCAATCGCTAGTAGAATACTAGGAAAAGCGAGTAAAATATCAAACACTCTCGAGATCACAGCATCTAGCACTCTTCCGCCATAGCCTGCAATCAATCCAAGCAGTGTGCCTAAAATGACAGACCCGAGAACCGAGAAGAAACCAACCCATAAGGAAATCCGCGCGCCATGCACAACTCTTGAAAATATATCTCTGCCGAAATCATCTGTACCAAACCAGTGCGCAGCTGATGGTGCACTAAATCGCTGACCGAGAGATTGTTCATTGATTCCAAAAGGAGCAATGAGCGGTGCAAATATCGCTAAAATGAGAAATAAAAAGACAATCACACTGCCAATGACCGCCAGCTTGTGCTGAAAGAACAGCTTCATCGATTCAAGAATCAATGATTGAGAGCGCTCTTCTTTTCGTTGAGGTGGTTCAAGCTCTTTTTGCGCTTCCATGTTATCACTCTCCCTCCCTAATATTTAATCCTTGGATCAATGACCGCATACAAGATGTCCACAATGAAATTGATCAGGACAAATATGAGCGCAACGACGAGAATGCCTGTTTGAATGACTGGGTAATCACGATAGCTGATGGCGTCATATATATACCGCCCAATGCCCGGCCATGCAAAAATGGTCTCTGTTAAAATGGCCCCGCCTAGCAAGAGGCCTGTTTGAAGACCAATAATCGTTAAGATCGGAATAAGCGCATTTTTCAACCCATGCTGATAAATGATGAAAAATGAACGTACTCCTTTTGCTTTTGCTGTTCGAATAAAGTCTGAATGAAGCACTTCCAGCATACTTGCCCTTGTTATCCTTGCAATAATCGCAGCAGGAATTGTCGCAAGAGCTGTACTTGGTAATATCAAATGCTTGATGCTGTCAGTGAATTGATCAAACCGGCCTTGCAAAAGCGTGTCCAGCGTATGAATATACGTGATCGACTCCACTGGATTCCTTACGTTTTCTCGGCCCGTCGTCGGCAAAATACCTAATTCGATCGAGAACAGCCACTGCCCCATTAAGCCTAACCAGAAAATCGGCATAGACACTCCAATGAGTGCAATAAACATTGCGACATAATCAAAGATGGAATGCTTAAACCAAGCACTAATGATTCCGGCATTCACTCCCACAACAATCGCCAGCACCATGGCAAAAAAGGTCAATTCTAACGTCGCAAATAAGTAAGGCTTCATTTCCTGGGCAATAGCCGCTCCTGTTCGTATCGAAGTCCCTAAGTCCCCTTTTAAAAGACCCAGCATGTAATGTCCGTATTGAACATACCAAGGCTGGTTTAAACCGAGCTGGATGGTTAATTGTTCTACTGCCTCTTTCGTTGCCCGCTGTCCTAAGATGACCTGTGCTGGGTTCCCTGGAATAAACCGAATAATTGAAAACACGACCAATGTCATTCCAATCAATACTGGGATGAGCATTCCTGCCCGCTTCATACAATAAGCAAACAAACAGCTTTCACCGCCTTTATCTTTGTTTGAATAAGGGAGATACAAGATCTCCCTTATTTGCTTATTCGAAATACACGTCAGTTAAAGCTTCTGAACCAGTTGGATGCGGCTGATAGCCTTTTAAATCATTAGATGCTGCAAGCATTGGGATCGAATGCACCAATGGAATCCAAGGTGCTTCATCATGAATGATTTCTTGCGCTTTTTTATACAGGTCATTTCGTTTCTTTTGATCTGTATTTGTTTGCGCTTCAATGAGGATGTCGTGCATTTTATCGTTTTCGAAGAATGTATAGTTGTTGCCGCCAATGCTGTCTTTGTCCAGCAGTGTGTAGATGAAATTATCAGGATCACCATTGTCCCCTGTCCACCCTAATAAGAACACATCTGCTTCCCCTTTACTTGCCTTATCTAAATAGGTCGCCCAGTCATATGTCACAATTTCTGCTTTGACGCCGACCTTTTCAAAGTTTGATTGAATGACTTCTGCTACCTTCATCCCATCTGGCATATATGGACGCGGTACAGGCATCGCCCAAAGCTTGATGCGAAAGCCGTCAGGAAAACCCGCTTCTTTCAAAAGTTCCTTCGCTTTTTCTGGATCATACGGATATGGATCAATGTCGTCATTGTAGCCTTCTAAAGCTGGGGGAAGGGGATTTTTTGCTGGCTCGGCAAGTCCGCCATAAAATGACTCAATGATGGATTCTTTATCGACCGCGTAATTGAGTGCCTGACGAACGAGCTTGTTATCAAGCGGCTTTCTTGTGACGGTCAGTCCGATATAGCCTACGTTCATTGATGGTCTTTCAATAAGCTGGAGTGCTTTATCAGTTTTAATGCCATCTAAATCTGACGGATTCACGCCATCCATCAAATCGATCTCACCTGTTTTCAGGGCATTTAAACGAGCCGAGTTTTCTGGAATAGAGCGGAAGATGATTTGATTCAGTTTTGGTTTATCCTTCTGCCAGTAATCTTCGTTCTTTTCTAACACGATACGGTCGTTTTGCTTCCACTCTTTAAACTTGAATGGTCCTGTTCCCACTGGATTCTCACGAAAAGAATCACCGCTTTTTTCAACAGCCGCAGGACTTGCGATACCAAACGGTGACATAGCAATGTTTTTAAGGAATGTCGCCTGCGGGCGCTTTAGCTGAAATTCAACTTCATGCTCTCCTTTGACGATGATGTCTTTAATCACATGTCCTTTATCTTTTTTATAGCCGCCAAACATGCCATAGTAAGGAAATTTTTCTGCATCACCATTCATCCAGCGGTCAAAGTTGAATTTCACTGCTTCTGCGTTAAAGTCTGTGCCATCGTGAAATTTCACACCTTCTCTTAAGTAGAATGTGTATGATTTTCCGTCCTTTGCAACATCCCAGTCTGTTGCGAGACCAGGATGGATGGTCGTGTCTTTCTCACCATAATTCAGTAGCTTTTCAAACATATTCTCTGTGACCTTGAAGGTTTCGCCTTCTGTCGTTGTGATCGGATCTAGTGAAGTGGAGTCTCCTCCTCTGCCAAATACGAGGGTGTCTTTTGTTGCTTTTTCTTCTGATGACGGTGCGGACGAGCATCCCCCCAAAAACAGTGCAAGTGCCAGCACAAAAATGAAACTACTGAACAACCATGTCTTCTTCATTGTGTTCCTCCTTTTGATATAAGTAACACGCCGCTGCGTGCCCCGGTTCCTCCTCATACAAAGCAGGTACTGCTTTTAGGCATTTCTCCCACCTTTTTGGACACCTTTTGTAGAAAGGACAACCGCCTTCTATCGTCATTGTGGACTCTTCTGCTGACACATCTTGCGTCTCCAGCACGTGGTCCATATGTGGAATGGATTTCAGAAGCAGCGATGTATAAGGATGAAGCGGGCTGTGAAACACGTCTTCGGCAGGCCCCATCTCAACAATGCGGCCAGCATACATGACTGCGATTCGGTCGCTCATATATTTGACAACGCCAAGATCGTGAGAAATAAACAGATACGTCAGAGAAAACGTCTTTTGCAATTCAAGCATCAAATTCAAAATTTGTGCTTGAACGGATACATCTAAAGCCGAAACGGGTTCATCGGCAATGACAAGACTTGGATGGGTAATGAGTGCTCTAGCGATACCAATGCGCTGCCTTTGTCCGCCGCTAAATTGGTGCGCATAACGCTCCCCGTATGAAGGGTCAAATCCGACAATATGCAGCATCTCTTTGACCCGCTTTCGTCTATCTGCTTTCGTCCCATGTTTATGAACAATGAGCGGTTCCTCTAAAATATCTTTGATTTTCATTCGTGGATTTAATGAAGCGTATGGATCTTGGAAAATCATTTGAATGTCTTTTCTTAAAGAACGCATCTCTCTTTCTTTCAAAAGAGTGACTTCTTGCCCTTTCAGTTGAATAGAGCCTGACGTCGGTTCAGTCAATCTCATTAAGCTTTTGCCAAGTGTTGATTTCCCGCAGCCTGATTCACCGACAATGCCAAGCGTTTCCCCCTCCTTCACGTGAAAGGACACTTGATTTAAAGCCAGAGTCGAATGTTTGTGTTTAGAAAAAAAGGCGGCTGTGTCATACCGTTTTGTCAGCTGATTCACTTGCAAGAGTGGGCGACTCAGTGTCTTCTCCTCCTTCCATTAGAAAGCATGCCACGCGGTGGTCCTGTTCAATGGATTGTAAAACTGGATCTTCTTCAAGACATTGCGCCATTTGATAAGGACAGCGTGGTGCAAATTGACAGCCGGATCGAATGGTTCCCGGCTTAGGTACATGACCTGTAATAGAGATGAGCTTTTCTTTTTTCTCTTTAAATGATGGAACTGAGGCGAAAAGACCTTTTGTGTAGGGATGCAGAGGTTTTTGAAAAATACGGTCAACGGTTCCTTCTTCTACAATTCGACCGGCATACATAATCATGACTCGCTGGCATATTTGCCGCACGACGCCTAGATCATGGGTTATAAATAAAATAGCGGTGTCCATCTCTTCGTTTAGCTTTTTGAGCAGGCGAAGGATTTGCGCTTGGATGGTCACATCAAGTGCAGTTGTTGGTTCATCTGCGATCATGAGCTTTGGGTGACAAAGCATCGCCATCGCAATCATCACACGCTGGCGCATGCCGCCTGATAATTCATGCGGGTATTTTTTAAGCAACGATTCGGCTTGTTTCAATCCGACTGTCTGAAGCAGATCAACCGCCTTCGCTTTTGCTTCTTTTTGACTGATTTCTTGATGTGTGAAAAGGGCTTCTGTCATTTGTTTACCGATGGTCATTAATGGGTTCAGAGAGGTCATTGGCTCTTGAAAAATCATCGAAATGTCATTCCCTCTTATCTCTCGCCACTGTTTTTCTGAAAGCGACAGCAGATTTTGCCCTTCGAATTGGATCTCTCCCGTTGTATCTGTTTGCTGGTTCAGCCCCATCAATGACATAGATGTGATACTTTTCCCACAGCCAGATTCGCCAACAATTCCTAAGGTTTCTCCTTTTTGAATCGAGAACGATATGTGATGGACGATGGGTACTTTTTGCTTTTTTTGCTGAAATGCAATGGACAGCTGTTTGACATCTAGCAGCACGTCTTGTTCTTTCACATATTCACCACCCCGTCATACTTTTTAAAATTGTATTGAGACAAGCTGGGAAATATGTCATGTTTTTGACAAGCATAAAAAAGCCTATCCGCTAGAATCGGATAGGCTTTTACTAATTTAGTGTTTGAATGGTAAATAGATGGCGATAGTGGCTGTCTCGGTTCATTAATTCTTCGTGTGTTCCTTTTTCCACAATTTCGCCTTGTTCCATGACGACAATGAGGTCAGCATGTGTAATCGTCGATAAGCGGTGCGCGACAATAAAGGTTGTGCGGTCATTCGCTAGCTTTTGCATCGCTTCTTGAATGTAATGTTCACTTTCTAAATCAAGTGCAGACGTCGCTTCATCTAAAATCAAAAGCGGTGGATTTTTAAGAAAGACCCTAGCAATTGAAATTCGTTGTTTTTGACCGCCTGACAGCTTCACGCCCCGTTCTCCGACCTTCGTGTCATATCCTTCAGGAAGAGACATAATAAAATCATGGGCATTTGCCGCTTTTGCAGCCGAAACGATTTTTTCAAAAGATGCTTCTGGGTCTCCAACCGCAATATTTTCTTTAATCGTGTCACTGAATAAGAATGTATCCTGCAGCACCATTCCGACTTGATTTCGAAGGCTTCTTGCTTTGTACTCTTTTATATCGATGCCGTCAATTTCAAGTGACCCGTTTGTGACATCATAAAACCTTGGAATTAAGCTGACGAGTGTCGACTTCCCTCCACCGCTCATTCCTACAAGCGCAACCGTTTGTCCTTTTTCTACTTTCAAGGAGATATTGTGCAGAATCTCTTCCTGTGTGTGTTCATAACGAAACGACACATTTTTAAATTCGACCTCACCTTTTAAATGATCAGCTTCTGTTGCATTCGGCCGATCTGTGACCTCATACGGCTCATCAATAAATTCAAAAATACGATCCATTGACGCCACTGACTGGGTTAAAGTCGTGGATGAGTTAATGAGACGGCGAATCGGGTTGTACATCCGGTCAATATAGCCGACAAAGGCAATCATGGTTCCAATCGAAAGCGATCCATTAATGACGGTGTAGCCAGCAAATGCAATGATTAATAGCGGTGCGATGTCAGTGATGGTATTGACGACGGCAAATGTTTTGGCGTTCCAATTCGTGTGATTGATCGCTTTGTTTAAGAAATTTTTGTTTTCATCATGAAAATGTTCTTGTTCATATTCTTCAATGGCAAAGCTCCGAATGACTGGCATTCCTTGTACCCGCTCATGCAGATGCCCTTGCACCTCAGCCAGCGCCTGCGACCGCTCTTTTGTCAGCTTGCGAAGCCTGCCGTAAAAATACTTCACAGCAAACGCATATAGCGGAAAAATAATGACAGACACGATGGTGAGCTTGATGTCCAGTGTACACATAATGGCGATCACGATCAGCACGGTCATCAAATCAAGCCAAATGTTCATAAGACCTGTGATGACAAACTCCTTTGTCTGCTCCACATCGTTGATGACCCTTGAAATAATTTCCCCAGTTCTCGTGTTGGCATAATAACGAAGACTGAGCTTTTGAATATGCGAGAACAGCTTTTCCCGAATATCAAATAATACCTTACTGCCTGTCCACTGTGCGTAGTATTGTCTATAGTATTCAACAGGCGGCCTCATCACTAAAAATAAGACGAGCATGATTCCCATAATGATTAATAGAGATGATGTCTTTTCTTCAGCCGACCCCGAGCCTTGAATGACATCATCAATGACATACTTTAAAAGCAGAGGCAATGTTAAGGGAATCGAGAACTTGATCATCCCGATGACCATTGTCAATGCAATCTGTTTTTTATACGGTGTAACAAAAGCCATGTAGCGTTTAATGACCCCCATGTAAATCTCCTTCCCAATCTATCAGTGCCTCTTATCCGTACGCAGTCAAAAACCTGTTAGCCTAAAAAGCCAAACAGGTTTTTGCTGCTCTTGCTTATTTTGTATAATGTAAAAAACGTTCATACCACATATCCACAAATTCAGGAGCAAACGGACCTTTCCGCTGGTGAATCCAATGCAATAATGTATTCAGATGCTCTCTTAAGATACTATCGATTTCCTTTGGATAATTCATCTGCCTCTTATGATCTGCATATTCATCCTCATCCAAAATATTGTACGTCATGTCTGGAAAGACTTTGACATCTAAATCGTAATCAATATACTTAATTGCTTCTTCATCTGTCGCAAAAGGAGAGCTGATGTTGCAGTAATAATATACCCCATCATCTCTAAGCATCCCAATCACATTAAACCATTGTTTTGCATGGAAATAGCAAATAGCCGGTTCTCTCGTCATCCAAGTACGGCCGTCGGATTCAGTCACCATTGTACGGTCGTTTGCACCAATGATACACAATTCCGTTGCTTTCAGAATGGTGGTTTCATTCCAAATCCTGTGGATCAAACCATTGTGTTTATAGCTTTGAATTTGGATGGTTTCTCCTTCCTTGGGATAGCCCATATTTTCTCCCCTACTTTCTATAACAAACAAACCTAACAGTCCAAAGACCTAATTTCCCAACTAAACATGTCTCTATTATATTATACCGTTACATCATTAAAAAATGAAATGAAAAAGCCATTCAACCCAATTGAACGGCACACTGTCTTACATCACGGTTGAACTCTTTTCCATCTGCTTGTATGAATTGATGACCTCTTCTGTCTGTTTTGTAAATAAGGTTTGGACTTTTTGCAGTTCCTCCCGTTTCTGTTTGATTTGATCACAAAGCCTATGCCACTCTTCTTTTTTTTCATCCTGCAGCAATTGTTTTTCTGTTTCTAAGCATAGATCGAGTTCTCCCTGTACATCGAGCAGTTGATCCATGAGCTGCATTTGTTCTTTTACAAGCTGATCGAAATCAGACATCTAACTCCTCCCTTTTATTCGAATCCACTTTTTGTCTGTATACCATTTCTTGAAAGAACGAGGAAATCCTTTGACTGTTTATGTAGAGGTTTTACAGGTTTTGTCGGATGGTGGTGAGAGGCAAAAAGAAAAGCACTTCATTCGTATATGAAGTGCTTTCCTCTGTTTCAGTGATTAGCTGTTTTGTTGTTTGTTTTGCTCAGCTTTTTGGTTGTATTTTTTTACTTGCTGTACGTCAGTCTCGCTAGCAAATTCAGTACCAAATTGACCGCCTTGTGCAGAAGCTTGGTTTTGTTTCTTCACTTGTTGAGCGTTTGTTTTGTTTTGTTGTTGATCCATCATTATCACCTCCACGCACATTAATTTGTGCAGAAGGTGTACATCCTATTCATGATTTTTTTAAACTAGCAAAGAACGTCCGCCATCCACAATAATGGTCTGTCCTCTAATCATGTCTGCCTTGCCTGATACAAGGAACTCCACGCTGTCGACCATGTCTTTAATTTCTACCATTCGGCCAGCAGGTGTATTTTTCTTCGCATCTTCTAAAAGTTCTTCCCGGTTCGGGAAATGTTTTAGTGCATCTGTATCGATCGCACCGCCTGATACTGCGTTCACGACAATATTTTTTTGTGACAGCTCAACGGATAGGTAACGCGTTAAAGCTTCTAGTGCCGCTTTTGATACGCCGACCACTGTGTAATTTTCAAGGTAGCGGATGGAGCCTAGTGAGCTAATGCTGACGATATGTCCGCCGCCATTTTTCTCCATTAATTTCGCCGCTTCTTGTCCGCAGAATAACAAGGCCTTCGCATTGATATTCATCGTCCAGTCCCAATGATTTTCTTCAAGGTCCATGATTGGACGCTGAACACCTGATGCCGCATTGTTTACAAATACATCTAAACGGCCAAAGGTTTCGTCGATTTGCTGAAACATGTCTTTGATTTTCTCAGGCTGGCCTACATTGGCTTTTACGACCAATGTTTTGACGCCCATCGCTTCAATTTCTTCCGCTGTTTCAAGTGCGGCTTTTTTGCTTCTCGCATAGTTAATGACAATGTCATATCCTTTTTCAGCCAGGCGAAGGGCTACTTCTTTCCCTACCCCTCTGCTGCTGCCTGTAATTAATGCACATTTACGTTGACTCATTATGGTTCATCTCCTGATTTGAATAGTTTTCGTTCATTCGCTTCACACTAATAGGAAAATTCCTATTAGGAGGTTACATTCATGTATGTCGGACGCGATTTAAGCCAGCTTGGCATGATGTCCAAGGATCAATGGAAAGATACTGAGCTTGCTTTCTTTCATCATGCTTTCCAACAAATTTTACCTTATTTGAACGAAGAAGGGCAATCTAAGTATCGAGAAATCATTTCTGAAATTGAAGACCGCGGGGGTCTGCACAGAAATGAAGCCGATTATACTCATGGTACAACGGTTAAATACGACTAGGCTCTTCAAGTGCCAGCTTCCAAATTTTTTGGTGTGAGACTGGCAAAGCATATGCCTCAAATTCCTCTGTTGTGACTTTTTTCAGCATCGTGTCATCAGATACAGAGGTAACTCGTCCAAAGAAAACAGAAATATTCCAGATGAGGTGGGTAAATACGTGCTGAATGGTGCCTTCTAAATCACCAAGCTCCGCTTGTACACCCGCCTCCTCTTTTAAGAAATCAACCAGCTGCTCTTTTTCCGTTTTTCTTCCCTTCATGGTTTCCATGTTAGGGAATTCCCATAAATTCGCAAGAAGACCTGTACTTTGCCTCTTATGAATATATAGGTTGCCTGCATCATCAAATAACACCGCTGCTGCCATTGATTTTGCAGTCGGCTTTTTCTTTTTGCTTTTCACTGGGAGCTCATGCTGAACGCCCTCCTCGAGTGCCGAGCAATGCATGTTCACAGGGCAAATGAGGCATGCAGGGGATGTTGGGGTGCAAATGAGCGCACCTAGCTCCATCAGCCCTTGATTGAATTCTGAAGGCTTTTCCCGGGAAATGAGCTGATCGACCGCAAACTCGAAAATATTTCTCGTTTTTGGTTTTGCTATATCATCCCATACAGACAAAATACGGGAAATGACCCTCATGACGTTGCCGTCTACCGCAGGGTACGGCTTGTTATAGGCGATACTCAGCACTGCACCGCTCGTATACGGACCTACACCTTTAAGCTTTGAAAACTGCTCTTTCGAATCAGGGACAACGCCCCCGTAGGATTCATATACTTCTTTCACAGCTGCCTGTAAATTACGCACTCTTGAGTAGTAGCCAAGACCTTCCCATGCTTTCATGACCTTTTCTTCATCAGCTAAAGCAAGATCTTTCACCGTGGGGAATTGCTCCATAAACCGGTTGAAGTACGGAATGACCGTATCCACCCTCGTTTGCTGGAGCATTACTTCTGATACCCATACGCGGTATGGATCTTGATTTTCACGCCACGGTAGTGTTCGTTGTTCTTTTTCATACCAATCAATTAAATCATGCTGAAATCCCGCAATATCTTTGCGGTCCAGCTTTTCTTGAATGTCTTTCATATCTATACTCCTTCTCATTGAACCGAGGGCTAACGTTCTGAAAAGAACCTTATTTGTTGTATACTGTTTGTAGATACGTTAACATGTTACATTAAATCAAGACAAAGCAAAAGTGCTTTTGCACATAGTCTTGAAAGAAGGCGTATACTTTGTATGATTGTTCCTAAGCATGACAACTAGGAGGTAATCAATTGGATACTGGTACTCATGTAGTAATGGGCATTTCTCTTGGGGGACTTGCACTTTTAGATCCAGCCGTCAGCGCAGATCCACACATGGCACACGCCGTGATGATCGCGACCATCGCCGGCTCCCAAGCACCAGACATTGATACTGTGCTAAAACTAAAAAATAATGCGGTTTATATAAGAAATCACCGAGGATTTACACATTCCATTCCTGCTGTACTGTTTTGGTCATTGCTGATTCCGGCTGTGATTTTCCCATTTGTGCCGGGGGCAGATTTACTTCACCTTTGGTTATGGACACTATTAGCCGTTGTGCTCCATGTGTTTGTGGATATATTCAATGCATACGGCACGCAGGCCATTCGTCCATTTTCAAAGAAATGGGTAGCGCTTGGGATCATTAACACGTTTGATCCTTTCATCTTTTTTACACACCTTGTCGCCATTGTCGTTTGGGCCATTGGCGGACATCCCGGCTATACGTTCATTACGCTGTACGCCGTGATTTTCTGTTACTATATCGTCAGGGTGATCATGCAGCTTCAGATTAAACATCAGCTGCGTGCACAATTCGATGAAATTGAAGAGATTATTATTTCGCCTACAATGAAGTTCAGACAATGGCGCATTGCCGTGAAATGTAAATCCTCTTTCCATGTTGGGCGCAGCATGAATGGAGAAATCGTCATTTTAGACACCTTTAACCGCGTGCCGGTCCCTGATACTGAAATTATGAAAATTGCCAAACAAGACGAAAACATTTCAGCCTTTCTCTCCTTCTCCCCTGTCTACCGGTGGGAAGTGGATAAATACAAGGATCATTACGAGGTACGGTTCATTGATTTGCGCTACCGCAGCAAAGGTCACTACCCTTTTGTCGCGATCTGCCATATCGACATGGACCACCAAATCAAAAATTCCTATACCGGCTGGATTTTCAGTGAAGAAAAACTGCAAAAAAAATTAAGACTCGGCTCTGTGTGAGCGAGTCTTTTTTTGTTGTGTAGGGCTTGGATTTAGGGGAAAGTACATTATTTTGATTATTCATTTGTGTAGATTTTGAACTGGATAGGTATTTGACTTTATATAATTTGCAGAAATTGTGATCTATGCACTCATGGAGAGTGCGATTGATGACGTTGCGTAATTCGGTTGAAGATATGATATTTCAATCCACGCACTCATGTAGAGTGCGACAGAAGGATGTGTTAACCATGTTCCAATTACTTATATTTCAATCCACGTACTCATGGAGAGTGCGACGAGTAAGACATACACAAGTGATTATACACGGTATATTTCAATCCACACACTCATGTAGAGTGCGACTGCAATTTTCGCCCTAATTATAACATTTTTTAGGTAATGATCGTCAAAAACCTTAAGTTTCTATATAGAATTTTGTTTTCACCCCTAAAAAATATACATTTTTTCTCATTTTTGTCGAATAAAACGGTGCGAATGTTCCAAGGATTTTATGTTCACCTCACATTCGCACCGACTTTTTCTAGTCTGAAATCTATTTGAATTTTGATAATCATATTTATTATTTCAGCAACAACTTTGAATTTAATTAAATACATGACTACTGAGAGGCAGAGTCATGTTTTTCACAATTATTAATCCACACACTCATATAGAGTGCGACTTGAAGGACAAGGTAAATTTATTACTGTTGGAAATATTTCCATTTACGCACTCATGTAGAGTGCGACACGAAGAGACTGAGAGACTCCAAGAAATTCCAAATTTCAATCCACGCACTCATGTAGAGTGCGATGGGCAGCCACAAAATTCAATGCTAAGTTTTACAAATTTCAATCCACGCACTCATATAGAGTGCGACACGAAAAAATGGGGGAAGGTCAACACCTACGGCGATTTCAATCCACGAACTCATGTAGAGTGCGACTGCAATTTTCGCCCTAATTATAACATTTTTTAGGGAATGATCGTCAAAACCCTTAAGTTTCTATATAGGAATTAAGTTTTCACCCTTAAAAAATATACATTTTTTCTCATTTTTGTCGAATAAAACGGTGCGAATGTTCCAGGGATTTTATGTTCACCTCACATTCGCACCTATTCTTATGAAATGACGTCGTCCATTTTAAGTCTTCCATAACCTGCATTTGTTTTAGCACCGATTCCTTCGTGTTCTAAAGCGCCTAGTAAAAGGGTTTTGGCGAGTTCGAGCCATTCTGCTTCTTCTGGTAGATTCTTTTTTGTTTTCAATAGAAGTTGAAAGCGGCCGTTGACCACCGTTAAGAAATGAATCGGTGTTGGTGAGTCATCGTCTCGAGGGGCTGGAACACTTCCCCCTTTGTTCATCTTATCTAGCTTGACGCTGTTATAGTCTGAATGATGTGGTGTCATCACATCTACTTTGAATGCTTCTCCTACCGTCTCAGGCATCATGAGCGCATCATGAAATTCGATGATACCGGCACGTTCGTTTGTTCCAAACAATGTGTTGTAATCACTACCACCTTGTTTTAGTTCTGGAAAGTTTTCACCTAATACAGAGTGGGCATAATGAGAGGCTACGCCTTTTAAAGCGGTTCCTGGTAAATAAGGAACGCCGTATATCGGGTGTAATAACAATCCCGTTTCAAGTACACCCTCTCCTCCATGTCCAATGACTAACGGCGATATGGATTTGACTAAGCATGTGGGGCTCGTATCGGTATAATATCGCTCCACAAATTTTTCATACAACAAGTGATTGTATTTTTCCCACTGTTCTTGATGTAAACTAATCACATTTTCATAAAATGACTGCTTCTTCGAACTGTCGTTTATGATGTTCGACAATGTAGAACCATCAATCTCCCATTTGCTTTTGTTTAAGGTTAATGACAGATTCATTGGATGTCCTCCACATTTTCCGCCCCTTGTTCCACCTTTAAAATAGATTCCGCATATCTTTTTAACCAAACAGATGCACTTAAAGCTTGTCTTGATTTGATTAAGTAATCTCGATTGGAAGCTGACCAATCTCCTTGTATATCTAGTGTTTCTTTTATATCTTGAACGAATTGTTGATAAGCATTTCCTTTTTTTGATTTTGCTTCAAAAAATGTAATAGTGAGCCTTAATCCATTTGTTAAGATCATTGAGGCGAATCTGTGACAGAGTTGTCCATATTGATTTGAGAAATTCTCCTCATTCGTTTTGGCGTTCATCACATGTTGATACGCTTTCTCAGCATAATGATGTTGAATGAGTTTCATGATCCCTCCCCTCCTGTCATACGCCAGGATACTCTTCCTTTACCTACGTTTGTGTTTCCACCTAATTGAAGATACATCTGTTTTTCGAGTTGATTTAAAAGTTGATGTCTAACAGATAAATCATTGCTTCCATCGACACGATCACACCACATGAGCCCATAAAATATGGCTTCTGCTGGTACATACTCTTCATACCAGAGAGCTCCTTTACTAACTGTTTGGGTTTCATGATCAATTCTAATTCGAGGTGTCACTTCAGAATTCATGGTGACAATGTATTGAAAAACGTCATCACTTACAATCACAAATCGTTCTATCCAAAGAGTTTGTGATGGTTTATCGTCGAATAAAAGTTCGGCCATCTGTTCAGCAAAATCGGTTAGTTGTTGAGATTTTTTCGCTGCCCCTTGGAATTCACCTAGGTATAATTCGTCATTCTCTACTAATTTAGAATTCAAGGTGACTAGCGTGCTTGACTCTTCTATGAGATCAGGGATATCCAGCGATACGCCTAATGCTTTTGCATCGCGGGCTAATCTTTTCAATATGAGTGGACTTGCCACATATCCAAATGTACCGTATCTACTCGCCACCGGGAATGAAAATAACCGGCCATCTGTCATGACGACTGCTCCTGCGCTTCCATCTTGATCTCCTTGTGTACCAAATACTTTTTGTACGAATGTGTCTTGTCCTTTCGCGCGATAATATTCACGCTGCACGCCTTTGATACTGCTTCCAGGTATAATCGGCCATTCTGTTACTTTTTCTCGTTGAATGGGCATATCAATCACGCCAACTCCTTCACCCGCTCCAATATGAAGGGGGGATAAACAATGTATCCAAAACCAACGGCTTGCTTCCATCGTCTCACTCCTCTTATTCATTCGGTTTCCATGTTCCCCAAAGTGCTAACCCGCAGCCATCTTCACGATCAAACGCTTCTTTGCGCCGGTTGCGATCAGATACTGATTGAAGCCACATTTTTTCGGCCAGTTCTGCTGGATCTCCTTCTTCTACTGTAAAGAAGTAAACACTACCTGCGGGGACTAAGCGGCGTATTGCTTTTTCACGCCCTTTGTCTTTATTTGCTAAGCTCCATCCAGAGATAGGCTGCCAATGCGGAACAGATGCCCAAACCAATTTCAGTCGTACATTTGTATCAAATAGTGGTTTTGACATAAGCTGTTCATCCAGCCATCCGGGCTGCCATCCTTTACTGAAATAAGCAGGTGTCGCCAATATCATGCGAACATACGGCTTGTTTTTGAGCGATTCTTTAATCATATCTGGACATGTCCAATCTTGTTGGTATACATGTGGCCTGTCTTCTATATGAGCCAGCCGCCGTTCACCACCGATTGGGTGAAGACTTGAGAAAGGCTTTAATTCTTCTGACTCTTCAGTAGATAACTCTATTCCTGCCTCCAGTTTAAAGTCATCTGGGAATAAGAGCGATTCTGTTGAAAATAGATGCTGATCTTTTGCCTTTTTACTGCCAGTTTCCACCTCAATTTGTGTCCGTTCCTGACGCTGTAATGCTGGAATAAATGCCGGTGGTGTTTCCTTTTTGAAAGAATGATTTTCCTTCTGCATATGTTGGTATTCAGTCAAGGCTTCCTTCACCTGACTCTCATCCACTGCGTCTGTCAGCCAGTTCACCATCCACTTTAGAGATACAAAAGCAGGCGGCGATTTCATTTTTTTACGAGCACCAGCTCCAATTGGCGGCCATAATGCCTCACTAAAACGGCCTGTTTTTCCTGTACCAAAAAAGCCCTGGCCTTTCGACATCATTCGCTTCGGTCTCACTTGATACATGCCATACTCATCATCGAATAACTCAAGGTCATGAGGCATTGGCACATATAAATGATCATGGTAGCGATATAAAGGACCTCGCACAAGAGATTTCGCATAATAAGAAAGTGGTGTCGTGTGTTTGATTGATTGTCGCTTCTTCGCTAGAGCTGTACGAAGTGTTCCTGCGACCACACTTGACGGAACATCGTTTAGTGAACGCGCCCGTATACCCGGTACACTTTGAAATGGGCGTGCATCACGAATAAGCAGCGGATCAAGCGGTTGAATGTGAAACCATCTTTCAGGCATGTCCACTTACCTCCTCTAGTTGAAGAGCAATGATCATACATTCAGCGATTGTATGTAATTCTTCTAATGTATTCTTCTTCGGTATATACTTCGCAATCAATTGATCGATCCACTCTTTCGTTTCTTGCTCTGTTTTTGCTTCCGTTTTCTTTTTGAATGCAAGACGTCTTATCTCTAGTGGAATGAGTTCATCTAAAATTTCCGGCTGTTTTCTAAAAGAAGACTGTTCGTATGTTTGATACAACTCTCGTAAGCCATATGCAAAGCCAGATGTGAAATAAGACTGTTTTAACCACGCCGTCATCTCTTGGATAGAGGCCACTGGATCTATTTGAAATGAGACTGAGATATTCATTGTGTCTCCTCCGCCTCGCTTTTGGAAATGAATCGCTAATGAATTTCGCTCTTGTTTTGCATATTGTTCAGCCTGACGTGCCATACTTCTTACTTCTTCAAGAGGCTCAAGCATATGGACGATGGCGATTCCAATTGAAATCGAAGGAGGTGTCTCACTATGTTGATGAGCATTCATCGTTGAAACAAATTCTCTTTGTAATTTCCCAGCTGCTTCTAAGCATTTGTGAACCGGTACATAAGCCATGACATCATCTCCGCCGCCATAAATCAATGTACCTTCACATTCGGAAATAATCTCACTTGCCTTTGAAGCAAAAGTTGAGAGCGTTTTAGAAAATGCAATATGACTTTCTACATGCTGTATATTTCGCAGTTGGCTGCCCATCTTATCTCCATCCGCCATGAGAAAGGCATAGTAAGGTGAAGGTGCTGGTGGTTTAACCGGCTGGCCGTGATGCTTGCTGTATTCACCTTTGAAATATTTTTCGAGCAGCTGTGTGATGTTATTTTTTGCTTCTGTTTGTGCTATTCCAACAAGTCCTCGTTGTTCAAGAAAATCTTCAATTCTTCTTTCATAAAAAAGCGATGCCTCACCCCAATCAATAGGAGCTACTTTTAGATTCATATTCTCAAGATATGTTTCTACATCTTTTACATATTGTATGGCTGCTTGCTTCATCTGTTCATTTTGGTCCAACATATTTTGATAGGGAGCAAAAGCTTTATCACATACAGATGGAAATGTCTTGCTCGGATGCTTATGTAAGGACAATCGTTTGATCACTGAAATCGCATCTAATGATTCATGTTCACCAATTCCCCATTTCGCTAGTTGCTCCACTTGCTGTGGTGTTTTTTTCTTTTGGAAAACAGACTCTCGTCCACCGTCAAGTGATGATTTTGGTTCACCGAATAACGCCCCTGGCTCATTTTGTTTAAAATCTCTCAACGTCTTCCGTGCCGCCATTAAACCTTCGACTTCTTGAAGAGCCATATGATATGGGCTTGCGGACGCATTTGCCGCTTCCTCTTGAGTTTGCATCTCAGTCCACACAGCATAAAATTCTATTAAATCATCTACTTGTCGATTCCATGTGCCTATTTGAATATAAGGATCAACTATTTCTCTAACAAAGTCTGCGTGTTCCTTCCATTTGTTATATACTGCTTTTTTTACTTGTCTTGCAATGGATGAAGGCTGTTCGTGTGAGATTTCCCCCAATATTTTATTTGGTGCGTTGTTTGGTTCTGCAGAGGATTCGTTGAACACAGGGAAAATAAGCGTTCCACCCAGTTCTTGAAATTTCTTCGCACCTGCTTTACTTAATTCAGATAGAAGAAAAGAGCCAAACCATAAATCACGCGTCCGCCTTGCTTGCGCAATAAATTCTTGAACAGGCCCTATCGAAAATAGCATTAATGTTTGTTTTTGTGATTCTACTGACAAAATGTTTGCACCTCCTTGCTATGTAAAAAGGCTTGAATCGCCGATGAGTGCGTACGGCCACTCTCGTCTCGTAATGGATTGTTTGAGTAGGTGGCTGTTGGGTAGATACTTTGTTCATCTGTCACATCAGGCAAAAGCTTTCTGTCCCCTAAAAGCGATAAAGCTTTGATCTTTGGTTGCTGCAACACCATCACCATGCCCACTGATTCCTTTTGATTAATAGCTAACGGTTTTAAGATGAGTGGTGAAGCCAAACGATTTTTATTTCGCGGGACTAACGTCTTTGTATTAGGCTCCTTTTGAAACCACTTTCTTTTTGCTATTTCTTCTTCGCTTCGCTCCTTATCTTTTTTCGATTTCTTTTTAAAGTTAAAAACAATCGGCATACCAAATTGAGCCCTAGGAAAAGCGATATATCTCTTTGGTTTATTTGAAGGATATTGTAATTCGTGATCAGGATGTGACATATTCGCTAGACGACGTATGGAATCTGCCTCAGGCCAATAACTTCTCCCAGCCTCCCCATTTTGGACATTATGTTTTTTTCGAAATTCACTGTATGTTTCCATTGTTTTCGCCCAGGATAAATGCGTTTGAGAAGCTTTATTTTGTAATCTAAAATCCCAGCTTAGCGTTGCCCATTCACGAGACACTTCGGGAATAGAGATATCATATTGACATATCTTCTCTTTAAACCATTGATCAAATCGCTCCTTACTGACTTCTTGCTCTTTAGGAGAAAATGTTTCACAGTATAAACTCCCGCAACCACGTCTCGTTCTTGCTCCAAGTCCCCCAAAATTGATCCACGCCCATAGTGCAGCTTCGATTTCATTGCCTAACTTCTTTTTGTCCTGTGAAGTCATTGAAGCACTCTCGGTCAAATACACATTCATTTTGAAATATCCCATCAACATTTTATTTGGTGTTTTTTGAAAAATATATGTTGGAGGGAATTTGATCTGTTTTTTTTCTTTAAATATTTCTTCAATGATTACTTTAATTAAGCTACTTTTTTCTGTATGACCAAATATCTCTGCTTCTCGTTTAGATAATTCATTTGCATTTTTGCAGGCAGCTCCTCGAGTTGCACGCCACCAGAAACGAAGATGACCACGAATCGCACTTTCTCGAATCGGTCTGTCTTGATCAATTGAGTTTGATTGGGGCCCTCCGCCAAACATTGGCGTAACCAAATGAATAGTAAGCGGCTCTTTAAAAAGTTTTTGGTCTTCATGAATTTTCGTGTCAATCGCATGTTTCACATCATGCCAATTCGTTTTGGGTTTACTAGATTCCCTTGTCATGTCGCTCTCCTTTCTTCACTTTGTTATCTGTTTCTGAAATAGCTCGGCATATGCATAGTGAGGGAAAAACATGGGATTGTTAATGAGCATCAGCAATTGATTTAATTGGAAATTTAGTGTCAACAGATCGTATCCATCAATACGTAAATCGCTGAGTTTGTTTTCATCTAGAAATTGTTCTTCTTCCTTAGATCGTTTTTCTTGTTTGAAACAATTTAATTCGTTTGACCACCATCTTAGATGTTCATGTTCATTAGGTACTTTTAATTGAAATTCATTGCTTTTTTTCATGAGCATAAAATCAAAAGACGCCGCTAATTCAGCTGCTTTATTTGAAATTGTTTGGTCCTCTTCTCTTTTAAAGTTACTTGCCAAAATGAGTAAAGGACGCGTCCTCTTTTGTGTGTTACTTTCACTTGTAAAGTAACCTGTAGCCATTCTAGCAATTCCTGTTGTTTTTGGTGTTAGCCGTTTTATTTTTTCAGACCATTCTTCTAAACCTTTTTCTTTCAAATTAGAGCTTTTACATTCAATAGCAACCGCAACCGCCTCAATCGGTATAAACTTCAAGGAATTGTGTTGGAACACATACGGCGTATACTGCTCATCAAATACGGCAATATCGACTTCGTTAGAATGATTTCCATCTGAGTCAATAATGATGACACCTTGTGCTAATGAATATTTTTTAGGAATGATTTTCCGAAAAAACTCCAACCACATCACTTCTCTAGAATCCCCTGTCAGCCCGCCATGGTTAGAAGCAAAGTCCACTTCTTCTGATATCATGCTGTTTAATCTTTGATAATTCTCTAAGATCAGCTGCTCCACTTTACCGGTTCGCTCCGTTTCACCCAAACCAATTCCTCCTTCATCATTCATTACGAATGGATAAAATTTGAATCTAAATGACTACTTTTCATTTCGACTTATTTTGAGATTTTTTAAGGTTTATTTAGGAAAAAGAAGAAGAAAAAAACATGACTGCAAGGAGTCATGTTTTCACTGTACAAATGAACAGTATATTTGATGGCTATTTGAAAGAGGATATTGTAAGAAGATGGATTTGAGGTGGCCATACCCGTTTAAGAGACAATCATTTAAAATCGCGCACTCTTGTAGAGTGCGACTTGATGGATATAAACAACGGTTGCAGATGGAAATTTCAATCCACGCACTCATGTAGAGTGCGACCTACGTGCGGGAATCGATTGTTATATGTCTCATGATTTCAATCCACGCACTCATGTAGAGTGCGACATTGGAAATGCGCGCCGAGCAAGAACAGAAAATATTTCAATCCACGCACTCATGTAGAGTGCGACTGCGATTTCTGCCCTAATTGTAACATTTTTTAGGAAATGATAGCCAAAACCCTTAATTTTCTATACGGAATTTTGTTTTCACCTCTAAATAATATACATTTTTTCTCATTTTTAACGAATAAAAAGGTGCGAATGCACCAAGGATTTTATGTTCACCTCACATTTGCACCGAATCTTTCTTAATCCTATTTAATTAAAAACTATTACTCATGATTCAAGCTACCTACTGACAAGAATTTTATTCCTCCCACTCATATAGAGTGCGACCCTATGGGGGACTTTGTAATGGAATCACTAGCATCATTTCAATTCACGCACTCATATAGAGTGCGACTAACACAAATTTGGGCCAATATGATGTGGATTGGATTTCAATTCACGCACTCATGTAGAGTGCGACTAGTGTCTAATGGAGTTCATGTCGTTACACTCGAAATTTCAATTCACGCACTCATGTAGAGTGCGACTGCGATTTTCGCCCTAAATGTAACATTTTTTAGGAAATAATAGTCAAAATCCACAAATTTCAATATAGGATTTTGTTTTCTCCTTCATGAATATACATTTTTTCTCATTTTTGTCGAATAAAAAGGTGCGAATGCACCGGGGATTTTATGTTCACCTCACATTCGCACCGAATATTTCTTAATCCTATTTAATTAACAACTATTGCTCTAAAGGTATTTTCATGATTTCATCAACAGGTTTGAATTCATTTAAAAATATGACTACTGAGCCAGAGTCATGTTTTTCACACCTAAATCAAGCGCAACTGTCAACATTTCTTTCAAGCTACCTCAATCCATACACTCATGTAAAGTGCGACAAATAGAAGCACCTGAGCATGGTCACACAATCATTATTTCAATCCACGCCTCATATAGAGTGCGACGTTTTTGCATATCCGAGGTAGAGTGACGATACCGAATTTCAACCCACGCACTCAAATAGAATGCGACTCAAATCCGTCTCCGAAAGTTATACAGATAGTAAATTTCAATCCACGCACTCATGTAGAGTGCGACTCTTTACACTGTGAAATTCACAGGCTTCGACAAATTTCAATCCACGCACTCATGTAGAGTGCGACAGCAAAACAAACCGGAAAGGTTGTCTATGTTCCATTTCAATCCACGCACTCATGTAGAGTGCGACGCTTTCGCTCTCCAAGAAGACGGTTGGTACTTACGATTTCAATCCACGCACTCATGTAGAGTGCGACGGTTTATACTCACTTGGGAAATGATGTTAATAGAATTTCAATCCACGCACTCATGTAGAGTGCGACTGCGATTTCTGCCCTAATTATAACATTTTTTAGGGAATCATAGTCAAAACCCTCAATTTTCTATATAGAATTTTGTTTTCACCTTTAAATAATATACATTTTTTCTCATTTTTGTCGAATAAAAAGGTGCGAATGTTCCGGGGATTTTATGTCCACCTCACATTCGCACCGAATTTTTCTTAATCCTATTTAAATAAAAACTATTGCTCTTGAAAACATACTTATTTCACTGTTTCATCAACAGCTTTGAATTCATTTAAAAACATGACTACTGAGCCAGAGTCATGTTTTTCACACCTAAATCAAGCCCAACTGTCAACATTTTTTTCAAGCTATCTCAATCCATACACTCCTGTAAAGTGCGACACATAGAAGCACCTGAGCACGGTCACACAATCATTATTTAAATCCACGCCTCATATAGAGTGCGACTTGGTAAAAAAGCAATGGCGACAGACATTGATATTTCAATCCACGCACTCATATAGAGTGCGACAATTTTTCACCTTTATAATAACGAGGGACTAGGTCAATTTCAATCCACGTACTCATATAGAGTGCGACCTGCTCACGACGCCAATTGAGATCCGTTCTGATGGAATTTCAATCCACGCACTCATATAGAGTGCGACTGCGATTTCTGCCCTAATTGTAACATTTTTTAGGAAATGAAAGGCAAAATCCTCAACTTTCAATAAAGAATTTTGTTTTTCCCTTCACAAAATATACATTTTTTCTCATTTTTGTCGAATAAAAAGGTGCGAATGCACCGGGGTTTATGTTCACCTCACATTCGCACCATCAGTTCACTCTTACAACTTCGTCATATATTCCACAATAAACTCCCAAAATCCAGGCCCCTCTTGGTAAATCAGCCGATCTACTTTTTCGATTAGTTTGATATAGAGTTCTTGTTCGAGGTCTTCTCTTTCTTGATATGCCGTGTTTTGTAGTTTCTTTTTGATCATGGGTGTGAAGGTTTCAATGAGTTCTTCCATTTCCCCATTGGTCATTTTTTCTTCGTTCACGGACATCTCCCCCTGTTTCTTCTTTTAGTTTGTTGAGCGCTTTTTTGTGGATGTTTGAGATGTTTTGTCTCGTTTCGCCTAGCCGATCGGCTATTTCTTTCATTGTTTGACCTTCAACATAAATATGGGTTAAGACCATTTTTTGTTTGTCTGTGAGCTGCTGGTAGGCCTTGTACAATCTTTTGTCTTGCAGGTGCTCCCCTAAGTCTTGCTGGTTGAAGAGCACGGCTTCATACGTATCTGTTTGAACAGGATCTTTCACTTCTTGCGTATCAGGATGATCGAGTATGAGCGGAAAACGCTGCTGCTTTTTTTTGACTCGTTTATCAAAGTCGACTGAAAAGATGCGGATCATTGTGGAAATATACTTGATGATGCGGATTTTTTGATAAAACTGCTTGAACTCGGAATCTAGTTTTTTCGCATTTTCTTCGTTTGGCTCTTCCATGACTTGCCGGAGCAGCTGCTGGTTTTTAGGGTTGCTTAAAAATTGCTGAATGAGTGGGTGATCAATGATTTCATTCCATTTTGCTTTCAATAACAGCCGATAATCCATGTGCATCCTCCCCTTTGTTCTCTCTACTTGCATTAAGTGGACAAAAGTTAAAAAAAGTAAACTTTGTGAAACGGGTCTAATGATTCATTTTCTCCCCCTTTGATTTCCTATTTCTTCTTTCATACCACTTATAGAGAAGACGAGCATCCGCTGGGAGGTGAGACAAATGGAGACCTTTTTTTCGGAGGAATGGCTGAAGCAGCTCGGTCAGGCTGGCTTCCCTGCCATTTTGACAGTTTACTTGCTGACACGTTTTGAACGAAAGTTTGATGAATTAAGTAAACTCATCCAACGATTGGTCGCTGTTCAAAAAAATGATGAATCAGATTGACATCTTCTTGATTCGTTTCACCTTATGAAAACGAGGGCGAAATGAAAGGCCTTTTGTCACCTCACACAATACGATGTTGAAAGGGGATTTTATCATGAGTGAAAAGCAAAATGGTGTACCGCAGCCGATTCGAGGAGAAAAAGGAGCAACGGTCAAAATTCCACGTAATCTCGAGCGGGACAGACAAAATCCAGATATGCTCACGCCGCCAGAAACCGATCATGGAACGGTCTCCAACATGAAATATTCTTTTTCTGATACACACAATCGTTTAGAAAAAGGCGGCTACGCCCGCGAGGTAACGGTACGTGAACTGCCGATCTCTAAAAGTCTTGCCTCTGTTAATATGCGGCTAAAGCCTGGTGCGATTCGTGAACTGCACTGGCATAAGGAAGCGGAATGGGCGTACATGATTTATGGGGAAGCTCGGATTACATCGGTTGATGCAGAGGGGCGCAATTTTACAGAGGATGTGACTGAGGGTGATTTGTGGTACTTCCCTTCTGGCTTGCCGCACTCTATTCAAGCACTTGAGCCGGGAGCTGAATTCTTGCTTGTGTTTGATGATGGGTCATTCTCAGAAAATAGTACGTTCCAAGTAACGGATTGGCTTGCCCATACGCCAGAGGAAGTCGTGCTCAAGAACTTCGGTATGACAAAGGAGCAGTTTGACAAGCTGCCAGAGAAAGAAAAGTATATTTTCCAAAAAGGAATTCCTGGTTCCCTTGAATGTGACAAGGTGAAAACAGAGCAAGGAGAGGTCCCGAATTCCTTTAAATATGAGCTGTTAAAACAAGAGCCGATTACGTCAAGCGGTGGACAAGTGTGGATTGCGGATTCTACCAATTTTAAAGCATCTAAAACAATTGCCTCTGCTCTTGTGAAAGTCGATCCAGGCGCCATTCGTGAGCTGCACTGGCATCCAAATACGGATGAATGGCAATATTTCATTTCTGGAAAGGCACGAATGACCGTATTTGCTTCTGATGGACATGCGAGAACCTTCAACTATCAGGCGGGAGACGTTGGATATGTGCCATTTGCGATGGGGCATTATGTAGAGAATACAGGCGACGAACCGCTTTATTTCTTAGAAATCTTTAAGAGCGACCATTATGCAGACATTTCACTCAATCAGTGGCTTGCGGTCACACCGAAACAGCTTGTTCTTGATCATTTAGATCAAGGTGAAGAATTCTTGAAATTGCTTGATACTGAAAAACACCCTGTCATCGCTGCACCTAAAAAAGAGGATTAATTCCACCTTCCTGCAAAAAGGCTGTCCTTTTTGCAGGTATCTTCATGTAAAGGAGTGTTGTTTATCCATGCAGCAATCTGTTCACGCTTTATGGCAAGGGGTGAAGTGGCTGATGGCGATATCGGTTGTCTGTTACATATTTTTGTTGTTTTGTGTGCTGTTCTTTCATTTGACGGGTGCTTTTTATCAATCAATTTTATCGCTACTACTGTTTATGGGCATCTATGTTGTACTCGGGATCTCTTTTGAACATCTGGAGCACGTGCTCATGCAGTTTGTTCGAAAGTGCCGGTCTAAAAAACGATCCATCGTTTTCTATGCCATTTTATTTCACCTTTTGTTTATTTGGGGTGCTGTTTATTTATCAGACGAATTGGTCGACGGCATTTGGCTGTCTACTTCTGAGGAAATTCTTTTTGCCCTTAGTCTTTGGTTGTTTCATTTTTTGTTTGATTATGCGACGTTTCCATTTGATAAGGAAGCTTCGTGAGGCGCTATCGTCTTTCTGTAGAGAGCGCTTGTTTGACCTGCTCCATATGATGAAGATCATGCTTAATTAAACCTTGAAAATAACTTGATAACGTCAGCTCGGTTTGACCGATCAAAAAGGTTGTAGTCCAGCGAGATGCTTCGATTTTCTTCATTTCTTGAAGCAATTCTGTTCTGACAGCAATAAATCGTCCAATCGTCTCGCTTCTCTCTTCGTGTCTCGCCCTTTCGGCTGACTGTCGATTCATTTCATGCACATCAGGTGCCTGCGGTAACGCTTGATTGTTCCAAAATTCCTTTAGACGATCGTGTAAAATAAATTCATCCCATGGAACGAAATGTGCGATGATCTCAGCAATGCTCCACTTTCCATCAGCAATGGCTCTGCGCCATTCTTCGTCTGTTATTTCCGCTAGTGACTGTACCCATTCAAGGGTGTGTTCATAATGATCAGTAATGGATTCTTTGTTTAACGTCAAATGGTTTTCCCCCATTCTCATGCTTTTATGTTGATTGTATCAATTTTGAGAAAGATAAAAAAACACCACTTATGATGAAAAGTGGTGTTTCTTGTGTTTTCTCCGTGCATAGAGGATCGCACCAATCAAACTGATCAATGAAATCAATGCGAGAATTCTGATATAAGGCGGATAGTAGGTTAGCACAATCTCGTTTTTTCCTTTTTCTATTGGAAAACCAATAAAAGTGTAGTTGGCTTTTTCAATATCGGTTTGGTGTCCGTTCACCGTGAGCTCCCAGCCTTTTTCATATGGAACAGGCAGAATCATATAATTATCGCCGAGCTTGTTATCATATGAAATCGTAAAGCGGTTATTTTTAAGCTTTACTTTTTGGCTGCCATCATCCTGTTTTTCTTTTTCATATGCTTTTTCTAGGACGCGGTAAGGTTCTTGATACAGCTTCATTTGATTGAGCTCATATGTCCCTTTTGGTACTCGAATGGAGAGGATCTTTTCCGCAGGGACTCGAATCGTCACTTCATTTACGCCTGTTTTGTAGATGGATGTATTGCTTTTTCGTGAGGTGACGTAGTCGTCAACGGATAACTGAAACCCTGCGTTACGGTCGGTCCGCTTCACATAAAAGCTCACATACACATCCCCAGCGCGAGCGATGTCATCTGGCAGTGTGATATTCAGGCCGCCTGTTTCTCCGTATACATCAAGCACGCCGTGTTCGTATATCGCCTGTTCGGTATGAATATTTGTATCCTTGACTCGATTTGGCGTGCGCTCAATTTCAGCGTTTCCTTTTTTGTCTAAAATCACACCTTGCAGCATCGCATGCTCTTTATCAAGTGCTGAGGCATTCTTTAAGGATCTTTCTGAATAAACGGTGCTCGTTGTTCTTGCAAATGGCAGCGGCCGAGTATTTTCATATACCTCATAATGCTCACTTTTCAAAATTGGCTTAAAATAAGCTGGTGGTGAGTAAGGCATCATGTTGTTTCTCATATAATACTTTCCGTAGGTCAGGCTGTATAAATTCGCCCTGTCCCCCATTGTTGCATAACGGCTGACACTTTCCCTTCCCATATCGATTTGCAGGTCATTCCAGTAGAAATTGAGCAAATGCTGATTCAATATACTTGAATACACGCTCATGCCTTGGAAGCCTTCAAATAATGGGGTATTGTTTCGCACGCCATTCATCCAATCAATCCGGGCGAGCGGATCTTTTGAGCGGCTTTGAATCTGCTGAATGAGCTTCATTTGCTCATGTCCAGCATATGCCTCACTATTCAGATACGTATCTGATACGCTCTTTATATTGCTTCTTTCAGATAAGTATTCCTGCTGATACACGCCTGCTGTCAGTAAGCTAATGGCAATAAGTACAGCTGAAAAGAGACGAAGGTGCTGACGTTTTTCCGCATGCATCCATAGGAAGAACAAGCTGATGACAAGCAGTCCTATGCCTGTATACACAACGACATCCATGTTTCCCTTTGCTCGTTCTGAAAGAGCGACTGCGAGAAGGAACACGATCCAGGCGCCTAAGACCGCACGCTTTTTCCACTTCCACTCGACTTGTGAGAAATGCTTGATCGTGATGGCAACGACCGCTCCAACTGTAAAGGCAAGAATATATTCAAACCTGTACTGCGGTGCTGAAAAACCATTAAACACGCTCGCCATCTTTGGGCTAAAGTGAAAAGCAATGAGCAGCATACTGATGGATGTGAACATGAAAAACCATCTGTTTCGGTAAAGCGGAACGAGGAACATACAAATCAGAAAAATCACAGGTAATAAATACACTCTGCTTGCAAACAGCAGATGATCATGCAGCTCGAACCAAGGAATGGCCTGTTCATACGGTGGTCTTACATTATTGAGAAAGCCATAAACAGACGGGATAAAAAAAGCGGCACTGATCCCAAAGGATAACAGCGTAGAGATCGCAAGCGTCCAGAACACCTTCCACCCGCGCTCCTCACTTCGCAGCTTGATCATATATCTGAAAACAAGATAGATCGCTAAAAAGATAAAATGAATATAAGCAAAGTAAAAGTTGTTGATGAGCATCAGGCTGCACGCCAAAATAAACCAAGCCGGCTTACCCGTTTTGAATATCCGTTCAACCCCAAGCACAAGCAGCGGAAGCCACATCATGCTGTCGGTAAAAAACTCCCAAAATGTTTGATGCCGAAAATACACAATAGACAGTCCGTAAATTGCGGCACCTGTCAATGCACTTAGTCTATTTTGAACCATTGAAAGAAGCACACGGTAAGCGATGATTAGAATGAGCGTCAGCTTGATCACGCTCAGCCAAATCACAGCATGTGCCCAGAAATGAATGTCCGTTGACTGTATGAAATGAAGCGTATTCATCAGCCAGACGACAGCGACTGTCACCATAAAGACCGTCGACGTTGTGAAATAATACCCTAATTGCGTGTATGTACCGCCGCCTAGACCGAATTGATAGGAATAAAAGAAATTCCCTTTGACATATTCGTCGTAAAGCAGCTTTTTAAATGGGAGCATTTGCGAGATGCCGTCCCCATCTCCTGTCATGTACCGGCCTTGCGTATATTCATATAAGAAAAAGGAGTGTCCTAATAAAGCAAGAATGAGGCACATTCCAATGATTATCCATCTACGTTTCATCATCTAAATCCTTTCCACAAAAGATCCACTGTTCTTTGAAACAAAACAACCCAGCAAGCGATTCGTGCTTGCCGGTTATTTGACTCCACGTTATTTAAATAACTGTGTTAACACTCGGTCTTGTTCCTTTGAGCTTGTCTCTTGCTGCATGACATTTGATTCTTGGATCAAATAATGCGGCCTCTTTTTCGTTTCATAATAAATACGGCCAATATATTCTCCAATCACACCTAGACTCAAAAGCTGGACACCTCCGAGGAAAAGCACAGCCGATATTAAAGTGAAATAACCCGGTACCATCACGCCCGTTCTGACAATTTGAATAAAGGTGGCCACGATGTAAATCAAAGAGAGGAATAAGATCAGTATGCCAGTATAAAAACAAATACGCAGCGGGCGGTTGTTAAAAGAAATGACGCCATCTATGCCATAGTTAAATAACTTCTTCAGTGACCATTTTGTATCACCATGCTGTCTTTCTACATTTTCATAATAGATGACCTTTTCTTCAAACCCAATCCAGCAAAAAAGCCCTTTTGAAAAACGATTTCCCTCTTTCAGCTGAAGCAATGCATCGATTGCTTGGCGTGAAATTAAACGGAAATCCCCGACGCCATCACGCAAGTCCACTTCTACTACCTTGTTCATCACTTTATAGTACATGGATGCTAAGTAAGAGCGAAGCTTGCTGTCTCCTTTACGGTTCCGTTTGGCAATGACTTGATGATAGCCTTCTTCATACCCTCTGACAAAATCCTGAATCAAATACGTTGGGTGCTGCAGGTCGGCGTCCATGATGATCGCAGCTACTCCCTTCGCATATTCAAGTCCTGCCAGAATAGCGGCTTCCTTCCCAAAGTTACGCGAGAAGGAAATGTATTTGACCTTTGCACTTTTGCGAGAGAGCTCTCTCATGTATTGAAGTGTGTTGTCCTTGCTTCCATCATTCACAAAGATGATTTCAAAGTTATAATGAAAATCGCGAAACTCTTCCTCGAGTGCCTCAAAGATTCGTCTGATGTTTTCACCTTCATTGTAAGAAGGAATTATAACAGAGAGCAATTCTCGTTCCATATCGCACCTTCTCTTCACTTTTTTCACATAGTCTGTTATGTTCATTATTCCTTTTTTGTCAGAAAACGAAACCCTTTTTTATTATCCATAAATTACATGTCTCTTTAATCGTTCCATTATATCAAAGTTTTATTTCCAGTGATTTTCAGTAAGATGAATTTAATGTAATTTTAAGTTTAACCATTGTAAAAAGCCTGTAATTTCGATCACAGACTGGGTATTGTATCATAAAATTGTTTGCTTATTTATATATTTTCCTATTTATTGAAAAAGATGAGCGGGCACTTCTTTTAATGAAGCAGCCCTTTGTTCTGCCCTTGCAGATGCTCGTTTGCCTTTGATTGTTTATTTTGAAATAAATGCAGCTGTGCACCGTAGCTCTCAATCCATTCTTGGACAATCCGTTCTGTTGTTTCCTGTCCTTTATACTTGCGGCCAGCCTTTGCATAGGTCGTTTCAAAATCACTCCAAAGCAGCTCTACCCATGTACGTGCTTCTTCATATGTCAGCATATTGTTTTTTTCCATGAGTTGTTCTGTTAGTCGCTCAAAGTATTGTTCCATGTCGGTTCCTCCTTCATCTAGCAGAAAGTGCCTTTTTAAAAAAACCTCTTTTTTCATATACTACCCTTACGTCTTCAAAAGACGCAAATGATTTGTATTGTTTGGAGGGAATCGAGATGCGTAATAAAGCAAAAGGCTTTCCAAATCAAGTGAATCACAAATTTGAAGGCGAGCCAGGCGCCACAGATGCTTATGCGTCTAAAAGGCCGAATGGTGAGACGAATACACGTCCACAGGAACGTATGAGGGCATCAGGGAAACGCTAATTTTTCCAAAGGGAGTGCTTGAGATATGAGTTCAAATGGGAAATCGTATATGGAAGACTTTGTTCAATTAAGGACAACCGCTTACCCTCAACCATGGGCGAATGCAAAGCATTCTGCCTCTCAGGTCAACGGAGAAACGCAGCAAACGCAGCACGACATCGTACTTCAGAACAACGTCCGTAAACAGCGTTCGAAGTAAAGAAAAGGACTGATCTCTAGGATCAGTCCTTTGTCTTCTTTTCAGCGTGATAGAAAACCTTTGCAGCCCTAGGAAGGACGAGCACCGGCGTACAGACCTGACACCGAATGCGAGGGTTTGCCTACAGCTGGATCAGTCCTTTTTCGTAAGCATTGAAATCGGCAGGGCATCTTCCTTATTTGGAGCCGATACTCTGTATCCCCACGCAAATACGCCATTTAAATATTCCACGTAAAATTGCTCGTCTGTATCTTTGATTTGATAAGTCGTTTTGGTTTGAATGAGGGCGGGATCTAATAAGTAGGCTTTGGCCATATCGATTTTCCGTTCTAAGACGGCATATTCATTGACAATGCCAAGCTGCTCAGCCTTTCGTGCTTTTTCAGAAAGAGAGGCAATTTCCTGCTTCAATTCGTATTCCGTCATCTCACTATAACGTTTTTCCATCTGTCATTCCCCTTTGTCTAAAACGTGATCAATTGTATCGAGATCAAAGCCTTTTCTGAATAAAAACTGCTTCACTTTCATCTTCTTTTCAAATGATCCGTCATATCCTACCTTGCGTTTTGCCTTCTCCAGCATATAGAGGAGGGCTTCTTCTTCCTTTTCCTCTTCTTGTCCATCATAGGCTTCTTGAAGGGCTTTATCAATGATCGCAAACGAAAATCCCTTTCGCTGAAGCTGAAGCTTGATGCGCTGCTCGATCTCTTTTGCAGAACGATTCTTTTCTTTTCTCACAAGCTTGAGAACCTGATTGACGGCTTCCTCCAGCTGTAAGTCATCAGGATATTGCGATAGCGCTTGTTCAATGGTGTCATCGTCTATCCCTTTAAGCTTTAACTCTTTTTTCAGGACGGACGGCCCTTTGCTGTTCGTTTTACGGTGGGTACTTACATAGGCTTCCGCAAATTCAAGATCATTTACATACTTGTAATGCTTTAATTTGTGTATAATTTCACTAATAGCAGGCGCTGGAATTTCTTTTTTCGTCAAATAATCGGTCACTTCTTTCACCGATCTCATTCGGTAGGATAAATAATCGACGGCCTGCTGAAATCCTTTTTTCACAGCATCACCGAATTGAATTTCAATGATATCTGCTTCGTCCAGCTCTTTCCCTTTTTTTAAGTCGTGCTGGACGAGCACATCTAGATCAACGCTAAAGGCGTACTTTTCATCAAGAAAGATGTTCACCCGCTCTGTATTGTTTTTCTGAGCGGAGATTTTTGTAATATAGGGCATCCTGTGATCACTCCTTTTTTAATACAGTCAGGATGTTTCTTCTGATTCAAAATCGTGAAAGGTATAGGTATGTATATGAGAGGAGAGATGTCAATTGAATATCGCCATCACCGGAGGAACCGGTTTTATCGGCCAGCACGTCACAAAAGTGCTCGCTGCTGAAGGACATCATCTATATATTTTAACAAGAAATCCAAAGGAATCCGAACAAAATCATTTACACTATGTGCAGTGGCTGACAGAAGGTGCTGCGCCTGAGCATGAACTGCCTGCCATTGATGTCTGGATTAACCTTGCTGGAAAATCCATTTTCACCCGCTGGACAGACAAGGCAAAAGAAGGCATCCTCTCTAGCCGTATTCAATCCACACAAGAAGTGAGACGCATTATAGAAGCGCAGGAATCGAAACCATCTGTGCTCATTCAAGCTAGTGCTGTCGGAATTTATGGCACGTCTCAAACAGGAGATTTTACGGAGGAATCACCTCCTGCGGATACTGATTTCTTAAGCCATACCTCAAAGCGTTGGGAAGCTGAGGGGCAAAAGATTGAAGCACTTGGCATTCGTACCGTCTACACACGCTTTGGTGTCGTGTTAGGAGAAAATGGTACACTGCCACTGATGACTCTGCCATATAAGCTGTTTGCCGGCGGGACGATCGGCTCTGGTTCGCAATGGGTTTCATGGGTTCATGTCGAAGATGTGGCACACCTTATTGCTTATGCGATACACCATGACGACATCTCAGGTCCACTCAATGTCACATCACCGAATCCTGTGCAAATGAAGCAGCTCGGACAAACGATTGCGTCTGCCCTTCACCGCCCCCACTGGCTGAAGGTCCCATCCTTTGTCATTCAAACGGCACTTGGCGAAATGTCATTACTTGTTTTAGAAGGCCAGCGTGCGCTGCCGAAAAAGGCATTGCTTTCTTCTTATGACTTTTTGCATCCTGAATTAAAAGAAACCATTTTGCATTCAGAGGAATAAATTTTGTCAAAAACACCCATCCTATTAGAAATGAGATGAGGGGGCAATTTTGATGAAGAAAAAAGAACACCAGCCAACTTCAAAGCTGAAGAAAACCCAGGAAGTCCTGTATCAGCAGGAATTCAAAAAAGCGGAAAGAGCAGCAGAAAAAAGAAACAAATAAGATGGATATTCCACTCCAACAAGCACATAACTAAAGTGATCTTGTAAAGGAGGGAAAGGCTTTGAAAAAAGACCAACACCAAAAATCCAATCATGAGCTTGCAGCACAAGAGACGGATGGCGAATATGTTGAATTTTCCAAAGAACTTGCAGATCCGAATGACGTAAAAGCAATGGCACGTATGAAAGCAGCCGACCAGCGCGCCAAAAAACAATAAGTAAAAAAGCAGACCCTTTAGTAGCGGTCTGCTTTTCTTTTATTGAATTTCAGTTAAAAGACTTGATGCTTTCTGACGTGATTTTACCTCAGGCACCTCTTCTGGATAACCAATGTGAAGGATCGCAGCAAAACGCTCGTTTTCCTTTAAGCCCATGTCTTGTTGAAAGCCTTTGTCATATAAAATGCGGCCGCTCTTCCAGACCATACCGATCCCTTGATCCCACGCAAGCAGCTGGAAGTTTTGAATAAGCGCACTCACGGCGGCAAAATCATCATTTCTCACCACAGGGTTCTCGTCTTCTTTTAGCACGACAAGTAAAAGCGCTGGGACCTTAGAAAAGTAATCTCTATATTGATTGATCTTTTCTTCCTTTGCATCTGGGTTGTTGCGCTGAAAGAACGCAATGAAGCGATCAACAAAAGTTGCTTTGGCCTCATCCGTCACCGCATATAGAAAGCGCCATGGCTCCGTGATTTTATGGTTCGGTGCATAGACTGCATCCTCTAATAACGGCTGAAGCTGCTCAATGGTCACCGGCGTCTCTTTGAATTTTCGAATGGATCGTCTATATCTGACAGCGTCTCGAATCGTTAACGCTTCTGTTTGTTGTTTGATTTCTGGCATATCTGTCATCCTTTCAATCAATCTTAATTGAAATTGATTCTCATTCACATTATAAACATCATTTAGGGTAATTTGCAAATGGTGTTTCCCTTCCTGTCTGCTAAAAAGTTGTTTGACTTTTTCAAGTAATGTTACAATCATATTACGTTTTAAACAAATTTTGATAAAAAAACCAGGATGATGAAATGGTTTCAGGTATTCCCATTTTGTCTGATTCGGTTATTTTGTCAAAAGGCTTTCAACCCATGATTGGAAGGGAGGCTTCTGGATGGAATGAAAATCAATATCGGGCAAATCATCAAGCTCTACCGTTATAAACAAAATATGACCCAATCTGAATTGGCAGAAGGAATTTGTTCTGTCTCTCATTTAAGTAAAATCGAAAATGGCTCAAAGGAGGCCAATCAAGATACCATCAATTTACTGCTTGAACGGCTGGGCATCAGTCAAGAAACGCTGTCACAAAAGGCGCGTCACCTGCTGTCACTCTTGGACGAGTTTCAAATGAATATGTATTTCTATGCACTCGATCAGGCAGAACAAAATGCAGAAATGATCATTCAGCACGAGGAACAGTTCTTTTCGCTGGATTTAGGCATTCAGTATCATCTGTCCTTATTTCAATTTTATTTATTAACGGACAAACAGCCGCTTGCCTTAAAAACACACCGCGTGCTTAAAAAGTTTGAAAAAACCTTTATTGAAACAGAAAAAGAAATTTTCGAATATTTAGATGGCATTCATCTAATAAAAAATGGTCAGCTTGAAGAAGGCTTAAAAAAACTTGAGAGCTGCTTTTCTTACGCGTCTGTTGAACAAAGTGACCTATATTATCACTATGCAAAAGCACTCGGAAATATGGGACATCTTGGTGATGCGCTTGAAGCGACACATCAAGCGATGGATTTATATAGACAAAAGAACAATTTCAAGCGGATTATTCACTGTACACTCATTCATGGCGTGATCTCACTGGAACTAAAAGCCTTTCAAACGGCGAAGAAATATTTAAAAGAAGTGATTATGCACACGTCCCTTTATCCTGATGCCTATATTAAAATGACGGCTTATTTTTATTACGGGGTGCTCTTAAAACGTGAAGGCGATTTCTCTTCAGCTGTGCCTTATTTACTAGATTCACTCAATTACTTTAATCAAGAACAGATAGAAGACCGTTACTGTGAAACATTGTATGAAATTGCGACATTATATGCTGAATACGACCGCAAAAAGGCACTTCCCTACATACACGAGCTCTTAAAACAGCCTCGTATTCAGCCAAATTGTTTATATATGATCAAAATCTATAAATTGATGATTGAGGAAAACCCTCTTGATTTGAAAACCTATTTGATCGAAGCAGCCCTTCCTTACTTTAAACAAAATGAGCTGCACAGTGAGTACTTGTTTGCTCTTAGAACCTTGCTTTCCTATGCGGCTTCTGAGCTTGACGAACGTGCATATATGTCCTATACGAGAACGCTGCTTGATCACTTAGCATCATATGTTCCCTATTACAAAAAAGCATGACCTTCTGCCGATCGAAGGTCATGCTTTTCCAATTCATTAAATGGTCTTCTGTTGATCTGTACCAGGACGAGTGACTTGTTTGACAGAATGAATGTACCGTTTTCTCGCAAAATAATCATACGCATGCTGTCCAAAGCCTAACCAAATGCTAAGCACGATGAATGGGATCGTTCCCCATAATGCAGGGATATTGCAGGCAATTCGCAGCCACGTATAGATCCCCGAATTTTTTTGGTTTTTGGCTAAGGAAATAGACACGATTCGTTTTTCTGCCTTCTCTTCACTTATTTTGTTCAGCTTGAGCAGTTGCGAATGCCTAAAGGATTCAAAATGAATACGGTTCTTCCAATCGAGAGCTTTCAACAAGTCAATCGCTTTTGCACATGAAGGACTTTGCCCGTCATAAAACACAAGCAGCCTAAGTGATTTGATGGAACGCTGTTCTCTTTTTTTCGATTCAGCGAGCTTCTTTTTTTCTTGATCGAGATAAATGATTTTTTTCATAGATTGATCGCCAGCCCTTTTCCGTCATTTGTTTTTTAGTTCGTTCAAAGGAGATTACAACTAGATTACTATAGTTGCTGGGCCTCTTGTATTGGGAAAAAGCAAACCAACGTGCGTTATATGAGCCTTTAGATAAGGGCAAAATTGAGGTTTTCATGGCACATATGAGGTTTTTCAACTAAAAATGGTTGGGAAAATCGTGATGCTTTGCGGTTTTCTGCGGTTTTTTGTAGAATTCTGCGGTTTTTCTACATCTTTATGCGGTGTTTTGTAGGTGAGACGCAAAAACAAGATAAAAAAAGACTACTTCCCGTTGCGGCGAAGTAGTCTTTTGGTTTATATTTTTTCCAAAACTTCTACTATTTCTTTCTCAATATCTTTCCATAAGTAACGATCTGTCGTATAGTGATGTGCGGCTTCTTTCGCAAATACTTGAAAAGCTTCTTCAAAATCAGGTGCATCCTTGTCTGGTTTTTTCTCATCAACAAAGCGCTGTGCTTCTGTTGAGCGTGGCCCCCATTTTCCTACTTCATTCCCGTCCTGATCAATGATCACGATAATCGGAATCGATCTTGCGGTCCCGTTCGTTAAATACTGATCCATCAGGTCTAGATGCTCGTCCCGAATGAAATAGCGCGCATCAATGAGTGCTTCACTCGCGATACGCATGAAAATTGGTACATTGACCATCGCATCCCCGCACCAATCCGCTGTGATGACAAGCGCTCTGAGCTTTTTCTTTTGCAGCTTTTGAAGCAGCTCTTTTTCTTTTTGATGAATTGCGTACTGATTGTACACCGTGAGCAGATTTTCTCGGTTTTTCTCCATGTTGTGTACATATGTACGTTCAGTTAATCCCTTAGTAAACCATTCATTTAATGTCATATTTACATCCCCCTTACCCTTCAACTTTACCACTTTTGCTATTCTTTTGTCTAAAAAAACCTTCACCTAGTGAAAGGTAAAGGTTTTTGATCTATGGACGCCGGTTGCGATTTGGGTCCATCCCAATCAGCTTGGTGACAAGCACCATTGTGACAGGTAATGATGTATTCTTTTTATACGCTAAATATTTTCCGCGCCACTCGGGTTTATATTTCTGTTTAAACGACCTCAATCCACTGAAGCTGTACATAAATCTGACGTTGTTGAAAATGACACTCGCCAAACGCTCCGTGAGGAAGGACTGATGAAACGTCCCTACATTTGATAAAGGCGCCATTCCCATGTTAAAGGATTTGTAGCCTTTTTCTTTCGCCCATTGAAAAAGGTGGATAAACAGCGCATCCATCATCCCGTTCGGTGCATCATGCATATGACGCATTAAGTCGATGGAAATCTCCCCTTCTTGATACATCGGCATTAGTGACACAAAAGAAATGATCTCCCCTTGTTCATCCTTCAGAATCGCAACCGGTGCTTTTTGAAGATAATCTTCTTGAAAATAGCCGAGCGAAAATCCTTTTTCTTTTTTCTTTCCGAGCCAGCTGTCAGAAATCTGTTTTAAGGTTGAAATGAACTCATCTGAAAAAGGCGGTTCCAGCATTTCAAACGTATAGCCTTCTCGTTCAAACTTATTGGCCACAGCCCGTAAATTTGATTTTTTCTTACCGGAGAGAGAGAACGTTTCTAAATCGACCATGGCTTCTTCTCCAAGCTTAAAGAAATGAAAGCCTAAGTCATGATAAAGCGCCATCCCTTCCCGTTCTACTTGATAAAAAGCGACACGATAGCCTGCTTTTTCGGTCTGCTGTAAAAACTCCTCAAGCACAAGTGGATAGGACGCTTTACGTCCAGAGGGATCTCCGAGCACAATGACGCAGCGGCCAATTCGTCCAAATTGAAGCATCGCCTCTCCATCACTTGAGAAAAATAATTTTTTATCGCCTAAAAAGCCAAGATGACTGAGGGCATTTCCGCCCTTTTCCTCTAAAAACGTTTTTAATTTTTCCTCATCTGCTATTTCTCCAATAGGAAATGCTTTTTTATTAAAAATCAATTTACTAATGAAAAAGAAAAGTGGTACACCGATGAGAGCAATCATGCTCGTCATCGTGATATGCCGTTCATTATGCACCAGGTAATCCTTACTCAAGAAATGCCCAATTTTTGTCCAAATAAAGTTGCCGATGACATTATAGTTAAACAGCACGAGTAAATATCCAGCGGCGGCCGCCACAAACTGATACAACGAATAAGGGGCCTGCTGCTTCACAAATTGATTTCGAAGAGAGAAAAATACAGCCATGATGACTGGCAGAATAAAGATGAGACTCAGGTTAAATCCTTTTAACAAAGTAAACACAAAGCCGCCTGCTAGGGCGATCATCGTCAGCACGTACGATCTTTTTGTTCGTTTATACACTTCAATGGACAATATCATCAGAATGATTCCGAACATTAAAGAAAGACCATTAAATCCTGATAACAGAAAGCGTGGAATGCTGGTAATCACGCCTAATCGATCGACAGGAAGCACAACAGACGCCATGATGAGCAAGCCGCTTCCGAAGGTTAAAATTGATAATGATCCGTACAATAAACGGATTAATAAAGCACGGTGCAACACAATTAAGACGTTCGTTGTTTCTATGGCAGGTGCCATTCTCGGATTGCCTTCAAGACGTCTAAGCGTCGTTCCCGTTAAATCGTAAGCAGCTAGACAAAGCCCAAGGATAAACGGGAAAATCGAGTACACGAAGCGGTACAAAACGAGCGCCGTCAGCACCATCTCTTTATCAAACCCAATGTACTGCATGCTGAGTAAAAAGATGAGATCAAACGAACCAAATCCGCCCGGAACCATACTGATTAAACCACCGATTGACGCAATCGCAAATACGCCTAATACAATCCGGACATCGACATTCATCCCCATAGAGACGACAGCCATGTACATGGCAAGACCAGCTGCCAGCCATTCTAAAAACGATGCACCGATATAAGCGTAAATTGGATGCTTCAGTCCATTTTCACCGCTCTCAATCGAGCTTTTTCGAATTGATGCCATGATGATATATATCGGTACAATACAGGCAAAGATGATAACAAAGGCCCATAGCCACGGCTCTTGGCTGATAATACTTTCAACAGGAAGCACCCTCACCAAGATCAGATCACTGAAAATAGATAAGCCCAAAAGGACCGAGGAAGTCAAAAGGGCAATGCCTTTCAGCAGTTTTTTCGTATCGGTTATGTACTCCTTGTATAGAAGCGTTCTAAGCCCTGCTCCTGATAGACCGCCGAACCCAAGGACACTGTTAAAGGAGTTCGCAATCCAGGAAATGCGAATCGTTTTCCAGCCGCTGATAGGCATATTAAGGCTTCTTCGTAAAATAAAATCATATAAGGACATCGATAACACTGCGACAAGTCCAAGAAAGACAAGAATAAACAAGTCCATTCGATTCAAGCTGTCAATAATATAAAACGTCTTTTTAATGGAAAGGCCGCTCAGCTCCTGCTTGGCGACAAAAATTAAGACAAGGATGATCACGATCGGAAAAAGCATTTTTAAGATCGTCATACCCGTTTTTTTGTTCCACATGTTTTCCCCAACTTTCTAGGTTGCTTCATTTATTTAGACTGAACATTATTATACAACAAATACCACTTGATTCATGCAGTTTAACATTCAAAAGCTTGACGAACCTTTCAATTAGAAGTAAAAATCAGTAGTATAGAGAAAAGAGCCGCTTAAAGGAAGTGAACAAGCGTGGAATATAATATTCATGACACCACTGTATTAAAAGAAGAGATTCTATCTCCAGAGGAAAAAAAGACATGGGTGCTTTATATGAAAGTACTCACAGCTGCAGGTCTTGGAGATGTTTCAGAATGGATGAAGCTCGATATGAGTATGCCTCAAATGAAGGTGCTCATGCTGCTCAATAACCATGGCTCTCTCAAAGTATCCGAAATCGCTGAAAAAATGGGCGCTTCTCTATCCAATATGACAGGTCTGCTTGACCGGTTAGAACAGTCTCACTTTGTCGAGCGAAAACACTCTGAGCGCGACCGGAGAATCATTGTGGTAGAACTAACGGAGGAAGCGAAAAATATTTTCAGAAGCATTTATCAAAAAGGACACGAAAAAATCAAAAATTCCCTGCAACGGCTCAATGACGAGGAAAAAGAAAAAGTCAACGAAGGTCTGGCTATTTTAGAAAAAGCACTGCGTCCTGAACGCGGCTAAACATGAAAAGGAAAAAAGACGGTCACTTGAGGTCCGTCTTTTTTATTTCTTCTTCTACTTGTTTATCTGAGAGGATAAACGTTTTTTGAATAACTCCCCTGTCATCCCATAAAAGATAGGCTAAACCGATGATGAGAAAAAGGATGCTGATCCACGTACCGCCAGGCAGCACCTCTTCAAGAAGTTGGAATTCATTTACATCCTCAGCGAAACTCGTTCCAGAATAGTGAATCTCGAAAAGTACGTATTTCGCTAGATAAAACAATGCCGCCATGCAAATAAACATGGCGCCGACAATTCTTCTACCAGACATGTGATGACTCCTTTAATTCCAGTGATTTTTTTTCATTAATTCCGTGATATGGGCAAGGTGATGCTTTGAATGCCAGACGTACATTCCTGTTGCATCATATAAGGACACCGTTTGTTGATCGGCTGGGTGATAATAGGACGCAGTGAAGTCTTCCTCTGACATCCCTCGAAGTAATGTAACCCACCTGCGATGCAGACTGCTGATTAAGGGCAGTGATAGGCTGATGGGCGCTTTGGTGTCTGGAAGCTCGGCGAATCCCGTCTGATCATATGGACGTATGTGCGGTGTTTCTTCTGTGAGTGCAAGCTTGAATCGTAAGTATGCATTCAGATGACTGTCTGCTACGTGATGAATGAGCTGACGGACGGTCCATCCTCCAGGCCGATAGGGTGTATCCAGCTGAGCATCTGTCAATTGATTGGTGACCGTTTCATATTCTTGTGGAATCGCAGCCAACTGATCAATCCATGCCTCAAGCTGTTCTTTCGTTTTTTCTTCAACCGGTTCATATAAGCCAATCGGATATTGTAATGACGTCATACGCTCTCCCCTCTCTTAAAATCCTTCTAGCACAAATTTGCCAATCATTTTTCCTTGCTCAAGCGTTTGATGCGCCTGCTTCAAATGAGCGGCATTGATCGGACTGAGAACCTTTGTTAAGGTATGCGTTAATGTTCCCTGTTCAAATAACTCAGCTACCTCTGTTAAAAGCTCATGCTGTTTGATCATGTCCGCTGTTTTGTACACAGGGCGTGTGAACATGAACTCCCATACAAATGCGGCACTTTTATTTTTGAGTAATTGAATGTCTAGATTGTGCTGATTCTCGACAATGGTACAGATCGTGCCTTGGGGTTTTATGGCTTCTGCCATGCCTTTGAAATGTCCATCTGTGTCATTTAAGCATAAAATAAAATCCACTTCGCCTATTCCTTTTTCCTGAAGCTGCGCGAGAAGCGGCTCATGATGATCAATGATATGATCAGCACCTAATGACAGACACCACTCTTTTGTTTCAGGTCTTGATGCGGTGGCGATCACAGTGGCATTCGCTAATTTGGCTAGTTGAATGGCGATAGAACCTACCCCGCCTGCACCACCGATGATGAGCAGTGTTGCCCCTTCTGCATTTCGCTTCATATGCATCCGGTCAAATAACGCTTCATATGCCGTAATCGTCGTAAGAGGCATCGCGGCTGCTTCTGCAAAGGAGAGATTGGCAGGCTTTTTCGCCACAATCCGTTCATCCACAAGCTGATACTCACTATTTGAACCTTGACGCGTGATATCTCCCGCATAGTACACGTGGTCACCAGGCTGAAATAATGTACACGCTTCACCGACTTCAACAACTGTGCCGCTTGCATCGTAGCCAAGAATTTTCAGTTCTTCTTCCTTCTGATCCTTCGGTGATCTCACCTTTGTATCAACTGGATTCACTGAGACTGCCTCTACCTTCACCAGTATATCCCTGCCCATTGCTTTAGGCTTTTCTACTTCCTGATCCATCAGGCTTTGCTCATGCTCAATCGGTAAGTACTCCAATAGTCCAACGGCTTTCACTCGCTCGCACTCCCTTTCTCCATGCTTCTTTTCCACATTTTATCATAATTTTCTGATGTTTTTGGATAGTTTGCACATTTAGGATCTCTTCAAAGCCTTTCGCTCCCTCGCTATATAAGAAGGACGTGCCTTTTGCAATGAAGGAACATAGGAGAACCAGCTTTTGGATTTAAAGAATAGCTGGACGTAATAAAACTGAATGTGCTGTAGGAAAAAAATCATCAATAGAAAAACAGCTAGTGAAAGAGTTTGGAGATCAGCCGCTCCCTGCATCCATTCAGTGATAAAGAAAACAACAAAACCGATCATGATCAGCTGTTCCAGCCTTTGCATGAGCTGAGTAAAGACATGTCCTCGTTTCGATAGATCACCAGACTGGTGCTTCCTGATCTTTCTCGATTTGTAAAACCAAATGATACATTCTACTAAGTTATGAGTCATAAAAAGAGCGATGAGGGCGATCAATAAAGGTGATGGGGTATAAAGGACTTGTGCAGCAAACGGAAATACTAAAAAATAACATGCAATACATGCGTGTCTGACTGATAAGAGAAATAGTTCTTTTTCTATGTATGATTTCATCTGTTTCACCTCCATATGTACTACGTCTCATTTGCCAAAAAGTTCCCTTTTTCTTACGACTGGATAGGTGCTTTGATCTATTTAGCCGGGGTCAGTGTGATGTTATTTGCGCCCCGCAGTTCATAGTCCCACATAAAAAGTGCTGCCACATGCGGGCAGCACTTTTATGATGTGATTTGAATGATTTAACGAGCTCCAGCCGTTTGCAATTCTTTGTTTTTCTCTTTAAAGCGTTCATTATGTGAGGACACGTACGCCACTTTTTCGGCTTCTGGTTCGATATAAAGCTTTGCGCTATTGAGCGCATTGACTCCGTCAACAAATGTCCCAGCTATTAAGCGGACCTTGCTTTTATGTGTACATAAATCACCTACCGCATAGACACCCGGTAAATTGGTTTCCATTTTTTCATTGACCTCGATCAGTCCCCATTCACCTTGCTTGAGTCCCCATTCTGATAATACACTTAAATCACCTTTCATGCCGTGATTGACGATGACAGCGTCTGTTTCCATTCGTTCGATTTCACCTGTCTCTATGTTTTGGATGGTGACAGCATCAATTTTATCGCCTTGACCATGAAGTTCTGTCAGTTCATGCGGGGTTAAAATTCGTGTGCAAGATGCCTTCATGTTGGCGACGTTTTTCTCATGTCCGCCAAACATGTCACGGCGATGCACGACGGTCACACTTTCAGCAATCGGAACAAGCGCATTTGCCCAGTCAACCGCTGAGTCGCCGCCTCCAGAGATAACAACCCGCTTTCCTGCAAATGTCTTAAGCTCCTGCACTGTGTAATAAAGGTTTGTCACTTCATAGCGGTCTGCATGCTCGATTTCAAGTTTCCGCTGGACAGGAATGCCGTGGCCCATCGCTAAAATGAGGGTCTTCGTCAAATGGCGATCACCATTTTCAGCCGTCAGCAAGATGTGATGATGTTCATCTCGTTCAAAAGACGTGATTTTCTGATTCAGTGCAATCTCTGGTTCAAATGTTTTCGCCTGCGTTTCCAGCTGCTGAATCAGCTGTTCTCCTCTTGTTGGCGGCAAACCCCCTACATCCCAAATGACTTTTTCAGGATACAGAAGGATTTTTCCACCAAGGCTTTCGTTGTATTCAAGTACCTTGGTCTTTAAGTCTCGCATCCCACTATAAAAGGCGGTGTACATTCCTGCTGGACCGCCGCCAATAATGGTGACGTCAAACAATTCAAGCTGCTCTGTCATTTGAGTCCCTCCAGTTTTTCATCGATTGATCTATTTGTCAGTGATATTGATTCTCATTATCATATGTATCTATTGTAGTCTACTCTAGTGAAAGGAATCAATAGCTTTCTGCAAAAAAGAACAGGACGAGCGCTTACTCGTCCTGTCATCCATCACACAATCGTTAATCCAAGGTCTTTTAATTCAAGCGAAACAAGTCGTGCGATCGCATCTGCTCCTTCTTTTGTAAAGTGCGTGCGATCCTCTATGCCTGTTGACAGCATAAAGTAAGAGGTCGTTTTCTCTATGCCGGAAATTTGATAAAACTGAAGGCTTGCCGTATTCAAATCAACGAGCAGGACCTCTTCTTCATCGGCTAGTTCTTTCATAGCGGCACAGTAATCAGGGAAATCATTGATATATTCACCGTCTTTTTCATGAAAGCGGCCGACTGGCGTTAATAAAAGCGGTGTTGCTCCTTTCGCTCTTGCTCCATGAATATATTGAGACAAATAGCTTTTATACGTCGTGAAAGGATCTGTATGCCGCTCGGGCTTCTCCGTTGAAGCATCATTGTGCCCCATTTGTGTGAACAGCCAATCCCCTGGCTGAATGTCAGCCAATATGTCATCAAGCCGTCCTTCTTCAATGAATGTTTTTGAGCTTCTTCCACCGATTGCACGGTTTTCGACGCTCACGCCTTGCGCTGTATAGCGATGTAAAAACTCTCCCCATCCTCCTTGAACAGGACGGTCTGGGTAAGATGAAACGGTTGAATCACCAGCTAAATAGATGGTTGTCATGTTCATACGCCCCCTTTTTCAAATAGCCACCTCTTCTAAGCGATGCGGACATCCTAGTGGCTGCTGAAAAGATATGAAACAATCAGCATCGCTACTTCATTCATTCTCTTTTTGATGATCAAAACCCTGCCTACCAGTAGATGTGAATGGTTTAAATATGCGGCGGAAGTTCTACTTTTGTCTCAACGGCTTGCTTTAACGCCTGAAGCATGTAGCCAATTCCTTTATATGGAGCCAGCGGATAAATCGCTGTTTGATGAGGAAGTAACAAAGGATCGATCACCTTTCGATATTTCTTTCCACCTAGAATCACTAGTTCATCATATGCAGTGAGATGTTTTTCATTAAATTGTTGCCTTAGTGCTTCTCGTGTCATTTGATCAGCATGCGGTGTACCAAAAGCCACATCATAATTTTCATGAATGATCTCATCTGCCTTTAAGAATCCATGCTTCGCTGATAAGATCAGCCAGTCTGAAAAGAACGTTTGGGCATAGCTTTTCGTGCACTGATGCAGCGGACTTAAATAAACAAGATTCGCCGGCTGGCTCCCTGCCTCTGGATGGACGTCCCAAATTTTCTTCGCCCCACATGGAATGATACAAACTCGCTTCACTTGATTTTCTCCTTCCTTCGTCGATACATCCGATACAAGATACAACCTAGCGCTGTGCCAAGTGTATTTAAGAGGATATCATCAATATCGCTGCTTCTTGTAATGATACCAGATTGCGAGAACATCCATTGAAGCACTTCAATCATTGTTGACAAGAAAAAGCCAGCAAGAATCGCCTTTTGCCAGCGCATGATACGAAATGCTTGATATAGAAAAAAACCAAGTGGCACAAATAACAAAATGTTCCCTGCCAGATTTAAAAAAACAAGATTGGGATAGCCGTGATGGTAGGCGTGAAGATTTTGATAAATGGACTGCAAAGGCATGAGGTTGACACTCACCTGATCCCTTGGTGCGGAAAAACGATTTGGAAAGACCGTCAAATATAATAAAACATTCGTATAAATAAATAGACAGGCAAGAACTAATTCTGTACGTAAATAGATAAATCGTTTTTGCTTTTTCGCCTGTCTGTATCTCATATGTAGATAGAGCGGGACGAGCAGGAGAAAATAAGCAATGGAAACTATAGCACTGGAAGTCATACGGAGAGCTGCCCCTTTCTCACATGATGCTTGACCATATTTACAGCTTATTCAGGCCTCCCCGCATCTATTCATCACTTATTCTCATATTCAATGACGAGAATACCATATTGACAAATCGTCATTTTTCAGCTAAACTGACTGACATTCAGTCATTTAAGGTCGGTGAAGATGTGTCGAAACGAGAAAAGATTATGCTTGCTGCCATTGACGCGTTTAAAGAAAAAGGAATTGAAAAGACGACCATATCGGATATTGTGAAAGCAGCAGGAGTGGCGCAAGGGACGTATTATTTATATTTTCCTTCAAAGCTGTCTGTCATGCCTGCTATCGCAGAATATCTGATCTCACAGATGGTCCCCGCTATTGAAAAGGAATTAACTCAGCATGCGGATGTCCTCGATCAAGCAGATGCGCTTGTTGAATTCATCTTCTCTTTTACAAGACAATACCGTGATGTCCTTGCTCTGACCTACTCAGGTTTAGCTGCCACGGAGCATTTAAAGGAATGGGAAGATATTTATGAGCCGATTTACAAATGGGTCGCTGCTTTTTTAGAAAAAGCAAAGCAAGACAAAAGAGTCCGTGCGAATTTGAACTGTCAATATGCAGCCAAATTCATTATCGGTTTACTTGAATCGTCTGCTGAGCAAATGTACTTATTTACAGAAACAGATACAGAAGAGGTTCTGATTCAAAAGCGAGAGGTGAAGCAATTTCTTCTTTACGCACTTGGCATAGAGACACCTTAACTTAGTACAGCACTTGCTGTACGCTCTTTTTTGGTTTCAAAATGACGAATCGTCAGTTTTAGGAGGAAATAGGATGAAAAAAAGCTGGATGTATGTCGCACTCACTTGTTTATTCGAATTACTTTGGGTGTTTGGTTTAAATAAAGCTGATGCTGTGTGGGAGTGGGCGATCATTATATGCCTGATCCCAGTTGATTTTTACTTTTTAATGAAAGCCTGCGAGAAGCTGCCGACAGGGACCGTATACGCCGTGTTTGCCGGAGTTGGAACGATTGGTACGTCTTTGATGGATTATGCGCTGTTTGGCGGTTCATTTTCATTAGAAAAGCTCTTATTTATGGGCATTTTAATTCTCGGAATTATTGGACTGAAAGTGTCTGATGGGGATGCACATGAGCAGAAAGGAGAAGCGGTATAAATGGGCTGGTTTTTTGTACTGTTAGCCTCTGCCTGTGAAATTGGCGGAACCATTGGCCTCAATATGTTTAGTAAGAAAAAGCAAATCACGACAGGCATTTTATTTGTTGGCGGATTTGCCTTATCCTTTTTGTTTTTATACGCCTCGTTCTCTTCCGTTCAAGTATCCGTTGCCTATACGGTCTGGATTGGACTTGGAACGGCGGGCTCTGTCTTGTTTAATATGATTCTATTTAAAGAGCCGAAAAACATGATTCGTATACTCAGCTTGCTGCTGATCGTGATTGGTGTGGTCGGGCTGAAGTTGTTTGCATAATTGAATGACAAAAAAGGAAGGGAGTCAAAGCCCCTTCCTTTTTTATTTCTCGTTTAATGTGGATCATGCTGCTCGAGCAAGAGATCCATTGCGTAAATCGATTCGCCTTTTTCATCTAATAAAAAGTACACAATCAAAGGCTCTCCAAAAGCTGCTGTTTGCTGCGTGAACAAAACACAGGTGAATTTTTCGATACCAATTGGAAGCTTTCTTTTTAATATAGGATGAAGAATAGGCGAAGTCCGAATTGTATCTACATCAACATCCCAAAGTTCGTTTTTTAATGTTGGATAATGCTCTGATAATAATTGGTGTAACATGTCGGTCGTGAGCGCTGCTTTTCCATCGTACCCATCATCTATTATGTTGGTGTTATACATCCGACGGTTGCTCACCCTTTGAAGCATTGACTCGTATTCCTTTTAAGACAAATCGTTTCTGACCATCAAGAGTACAAGTGATCAATGTCAGTTCATTTTTCCCGCGATCCTTTAGTACATCAACATCCGTCGGTTCAATCGTAGCTGAGCTGACAATTTTATATTCATATGTTTCCGCTTGATGATGTAAGACGACTTTTTCTCCTTTCGGCACCTCTGGCAGCTGCCTGAAAAGACGATCACCTCTATACCCTCTATGCCCTGCAATCGTGAAATTCCCTTTACCTGGCATTTGATGAGATTTGATTTGAGTCAGTGCAATACCTAAATTTTCTTTTGATGTAACTGGAAGCACTTTTTCGTTTAAATCAATTGACGGGATCTCTAGCCCCATCACATCTCGTAGGTCTTCCTCTGACACAGTTAAATGTGGAATAGAAGAAAGGGCATCACTGTCATTTTCTTCAATCATCTTTAATGCCTGTTCCATTGCCGCTGTCTCTTGAGAAGTTCGCCACTCATATATAAAAGGAATGGAGATGAGCATCAGCCCTGTGAACACCAAAAAGCTGCCTAATAAGGTTCTTTTTTTCATCAATACACTCGTTCCTTCCTTTTACTGAATGGTTCTTCTTCTGACAACAAGAAGAACAGTTCCAGAAGCTACTAGTAAAATCCCTGCATACATCAAATAACGCAGCCATTCTTCTCCAGTCTTTGGCAGCTCACCGTTTGAGTCATGAGGCGGATATTGATCCCATTTAGATGAGGCTGGAGGATTCGTGTGTTCCTCTTCATTCTTCACTGGTGCATTTTTCACAATCATTGTCTTGATCTCCACTTCTCCCATTTGAATTGTAAAGATGAGCGGTTTCTTTAAAGCTACATAACCATTTGGAGCTTTCGTCTCTGTGAGTATATACTCACCAGGTTTAAGCCCTTTGACAATGGCTTCTCCGTCTTTTCCTGTTGTCACAGATTTTATGGTTTTCCCAGCTTTTGTACGAATGTCAAAGGCTGCACCTTTTAAGGTTCTATCTGTCTGCTGGTCTACCTTTATGATACGCAGACTTCCTAAGATCAAGTGATTCTTCGCTGTTAATTGAAGTGGCTTCTGCTGATTTTTCTCAATTGTAAACGGGATCGGCTGATCATCCAATTGATAGCCGTGAGGTGCTTTCGTTTCAACGAATTGATATTCTCCCGGTTTTAGATGGTTGATGTGGAGCTTTCCTTTTTGGTCCGTTACAAGTGATGTCTTCAACGTTTTCCCTTCTTTACTCAGAAGAGCAAACTCTGCATTTTCCAGCGTATATCCCTCATCATCCACTTTGGTCAGTTCCACTGCCCCCGGCGTCAGTTTGTTGATCATTTCTACTTTTGCTGGTTTGTCTTGACCTAAACGAATCATAAATGAGATAGGTGTCTGATCCAATTCATAGCCGGCAATGCTTGCTGTTTCGACAAATTGATAGGTTCCTGGTTTCAGTTGATCGACTGTCAGTTGACCGTTTTTGTCTGTCTTTAAGTCTTTCTGAATACGCTGATCATGCTCATCAATCAGGTCAAAGGTCACCCCAGCGAGCAACTGTCCATCCTCCCCTTTTTTCTGAAGCTTCACAGCACTTGTCGTCCGAATATTTTCTTTTGTCACTTTCACCAGTTGATTTGGGTTGAAATCAATCTTAAAGTCTACTGGTTCTGCATCTAGTTTATGTCCAAAAGGTGCTTTCGTTTCAACCAATTGGTAAGCGCCTGGTTTCAAATCGTTTACAGTGATGATGCCTTTCTCGTTGGTTGTTAAACCTGACATCAATTCTTTACCATTGTCATTGAAAAGTGTAAATTCTGCACCTTTCAATCTTTCTTTTTCTTCCCCTATTTTTGTTAGTTCTACAGAACCTTTCTTGAGCTGATTGATTGCCTCCACTTGAATCAACTTTTTTTGACCTAATTCAACTTGAAAGACAAGTGGTTTCGCATTCAATTCATAGCCTTCAAGACTCTTTCTTTCAACAAATTGATAGGTTCCAGGTTTTAGACCTGTGAAGGTGATTTTTCCATCCTGATTGGTTGTAATCCCTTCTCCTCCTGCCACTATCTTTCCTTTAGCATCAGATAGATCAAAGACAACCCCTTCTAAAGATTTCCCATCTTCGCCTTTTTTGTGCAACAGCACTCCGCCTGTTGTGCGGCTATTTTCTTTTGTGACACTGACCAGCTTCTGTGGGTTAAATGGAATAGCAAAAGTGACAGGTGTTTCGTCAAGCTCATGACCGAATGGAGCCTTCGTTTCAACAAACTGATAGGTTCCAGGTTTAAGATCGCTGATTGTGATCTGCCCGTTCTGATCTGAGACGAGACCCGTTTCAATCTCTTTTCCATTTGCATCTAAAAGCTTGAATTCTGCTCCTTTAAGCACATCATTCTTTTCACCGAGCTTCGTGAGCTGGACAGCTCCAGTTTTAAGATCATTGATTACTTTGATCTCTGCCTGAGTTTTTTGTGCGATTTCGATGGTAAAAGGATAAGGTTTATTTTTCTTTTGGTAACCATCAATACTCTCTGTCTCCACGAGCTGATATTTGCCCGGTTTGAGGTTGTCGACCAAAAGCTTCCCATTTTCATCTGTTGTCAAATCTTTACGTACAACTTCGTCATTTTGATCCGTGATTTCAAATCGAACACCTTGAAGCTTCTTGCCATCTTCTCCTTCTTTCATCACTTCTAATGCACTTGTTTCATAGAGGTTCTTTTTCGAAATGATGACCGGTTCCTTTGGATCGAGTGGTACTTCAAATTTGATTGGCGTTTCATCTAATACATAACCATCAGGTGCTTTTGTTTCAATGAGCTGATACGTACCCGGTCTTAGTTCGTTTATCGTGATCTTGCCATTTTCTCCTGTGACAATCGAATCATTTAGCTCATGCCCATCTTGATCTAAGAGCTTGAATTGTGCACCTTCTAGTCTCTCTCCGCCTTCGCCTATTTTGCTCAATTCTGCAGAGCCTTTTATCATGTCATTTACTGCGGTTACAGTCGTTGTTTCTGTTTGATTCTCTTTAATTGTGAACGGCCATTTTTGCTGATTTAATTGATAGCCTTTCGGTGCGTTTGTCTCAACGAAATAATAGGAACCTGGCTCAAGATGTTTGAAAAGAATTTCTCCTTTTTCATCCGTTTTCAAATGGGTTTGGACGGTATCTCCAGATTCATTTCTTAGTTCAAATTCTGCATTTTCTAATGCTACACCCGTCTCTTTGTCTTTTTTTGTTAACTTGACATGCTGGCGGATTTCTTGGTTCTGCACCGTCATGCTATTTCCTGTTTTCGCTTGATCTCCTGATTCGTAAGGCTGATCAATCGTTACATGGATCGGTTCTTTGGTCTTCATATAACCATCAGGTGCTTTCACCTCTGTCACTATATAGTCACCATACAAGAGACGATCAAATCGAAGAGCTCCTTCTTCATCTGTTGCCTTTGTTCCAATGACGATACCGCTCGCAGCATCTGTCAGAGAAAAGCTTGCTCCTTTTAGCACTTTTCCACTACTCGCATCTACCTTTTTAATGGTTAAAGCGCCAATCGCTCCCGTGCCATCTCCCATGCCAGCGGTGCGTTTTACCACAATTGAGGCTTCGGATTCCTTTTTTATTTCTTTTACATTTTCACCTCTAAACGTTACTTCGTTTTGAAGTGTACTTCCCACCTTATCTAAAATGAGAGATTGATATTCTAAAATATATGGTCTGGTGATGTCTTCTTTAAATTTGATTTGAAAAGAGTCTGGATCGAATTCAAGGTCTAGCTCATAATCCTTCCCTTTTTCCAGCTCTTCCTTTTTGGTCACTTGCCCCTTTTCATCTATTGTCGTCGAATAGAGATGAAATGAGTTTTCTATTATTGCTTGGTTACTGCTCGGATGGTCTATAATCGTCGCATCTTGGACTGTTGATTGACCAAAATTGATATTCAGTTTCCAATCAATAACTTTCCCTTGTTGATTTCCTGATTTGCTCGTGTATTTCCCTCCATTTGGAATGGACACCACAGCATTCACGTCTGATTCTTTCGTCTTTCGATCATAAAGGGTTGCTTTATTTTCGTAGGTTTTCTCTACTAAATCCATTCCTTCAACACTTGTTTTATACGTGATTTTGTATGGGGAATCAATGGCTTTTTTGAAAATGACTTCGAAGCCTGATTCTCCTTTTTCATTTTCAAGGAATTTGATGTCATAATGTTCTTTCGCTAATACCTCTTTTTCTTCCGCTCCATTTTCCCCACCTTGTAAATCAAGCGAGTAGATGGTGATTGAATCTTTAAGCAAACGCTGATTTCCTTGAATGAAATCCTCGATTTTCGCCTCTTCTAAATGTTTCAAGTTATAGTTCACACCGATATTCCAGGTGATCTCTTTTTTCTTTGCATCATATGTTCCGTTCTTGAACCCATTTGACTGCGTATATGTGTCAGGCGTGAAGACAGACTGATTTTCCTTCGTCAATTCCTTGCCATCTTCATTTACCCATTCAAGCTTTACATGATTACGCAAGTTCTTTTGATCTTTATCTGCTCTTTTTTCATAATCAAAAGACGTTGTATATGTGACTACATGTTCTGTCTTTATTTCTTTCGTAAATTGAATATCAAATCCATTTGCATGTTCAACTATTTGATAATCTGTGCCTTCTTCAAGCACTGTATTTCCTGTCGTCACTTTTAAACTATCTTTTTGCAGCGTCAATCCTTCGTTTGTAAACGTATCTTTTAATATCAGGTTGTTCATGGTTTGTTGATCTTTGTTGAAGATGATACGCCATGGAATGGTCTTGTTTTTGTAATTCGGTGTTCCATGATTTTTCGTTAGGATTTGTTGGTCAATTCTTTGCTTCCCTTGTTTGCTCTCTTTGCCAGCTGTTACAGTATTGATAATCTCTTCAGCTTCAAAAATCCGCTCGGTTGCTTTTGTTTGATATGTGATGAGATAAGCCGATTGAATATCTTGATTGAATTGCAAGGTAAACCCGTTTTGTTCATCCTTTTTTTGAGGTTGAACCACATAATTTCCAAACGCTTTTGTTCCTGATTCTTTGCCATCCTGATCAATTGTGACTTCCTTGACTTGAAATGAATCAGAAATCAGCGCCTGTGTGCCATTAAAGAAGTCTTCTAACAAAGCATCCTTTTCAGCAATCTTTTTTTCGTTATAGTTATAACGAATTTCCCACGTAATTATTTGTGTGACTGGGTCGTAGTGGGCGGCTTTTTTACTTAAAGGACTGCCTCTTGTCACATTCACTGTTCCTTCTGCTGAACTAATCACTTTATCAGCAGAGACAAGGGACGCTTTATTACGAAACGCAGACTGATCTTGATTCGTCATGTCCGTTTCATACATTAAACGGTAAGCTAGATGCACGTCATCTTTAAATTCAATCGTGAAATCTTGACCATCTGCTGTTTGGCCGATTGTGTAGTGGTTTTCGTCAAGCAGCTGACCAAGCGAGGTTTCACCATTTAGCTTTGTATCAACACGGTAAAGCTTGATTGAATCTTTCTTTAACGCTTGACCTTCTTGAATCGGATCTAAAAGTCTCGCTTGTTTCACATCGTCTAAGTCCATATTAAAATCGACTGTCCATTGAATGGTTTCAGCATTGTAAGATCGATTGGGTTTTCCCTTTTTAGAGACATTTGGGCCATTTGGAATGTATTGAATCGGGATCGATATCGTATCTTTGCCTTCAATTGGAGTAATGACCACTTCTTTTTCTTCAGTAATGACAGTTTTTTTATCTAATTGCGTCCACACTTGAAGTGTTCCATGGATATTTGAATATTGTTTGATAAAGTCAGTGAATTCGATGGAGGCATTTCCACTTTCATCTACAGAAAAATAACCAATGGTTGCTTGATTAAATTTCATCTCGAGACGATCGATTTTTTCGTAAATCACTAATTCCTCTGGAACCTTGAAATGGAATTCATCACCGCCATTATAGCTATGCCCATTCGGGATGGCCCACTTATAGTTAATGGAAATCAGCGAGTTGATATCAGGCCTATCAACTGAATTTCCTTCCTGATCTTCAAATATCAATTTCGCATCAGTGAGGAGATTTTCTTGTATCAGCATTTGTTTTGAAACACTTTGCAGCCCTACACGCTTAGATATGCTCACTTTGTTTTTTAGTAATTCATCCTCATCGCTTTGTTTCGTTTGAGCGGCTTCTTGATTCTTAGCTGCTTTGTCTTTCTCAGTTGAGGTTGTGTCATCTTTTGGAAGGCTTTCTTTACGCTCGTTTTGCTTTGTTTTCTCTTTTTGCTCAGATATACTAGTGACATCGATGTCTATTGCTCCTTCTAAATTTGGATCAAGCTCAACATCTTCTTTAAATATGACCGTCACTTCATTTTGTTTTGAAACGGTATACTCTCCAACAGATACTTCATTGACAATAATTGGTTCATTCTGCTCCTTCTCTACCTGAATGGCTGAAGGAAGAGAGAGAACATACGGATATTGCTTTTTTAGATCAATTCCTTTTATAGACCAATGGACAGTGGCCTTTCTTACTTGCTGATCTTCCATGTTTGATAACTTGTTTCCTTCGCTATCAGCAAACTCAATATCCCCATAAATGTTTTCTTGGCTTTCTTTGGCTTGTGCCCCTGCCAGAGGCAAGATTCCTAATATACTAGACTGTATGACTAACACCGCGATGAGAGCCAATGACAATATTCTTTTCAATACATCCACCCTTTTCTAAAATTAATTTTCAACAACGATAAAAAACCATTTGTATCTTGTCTGATAAACCACTCCGTTTCTAATCAAATATTTTCTAAAAATTGCACCTTAAGACCCTATGAATAAAATGAGATGATCAATCATGAGCTTGAAAGGTAATCATGAGTAGTGGATATAGTAACTGGATAGGGGTCTATAGAAATGGGGAATAGTGAGAGGGATCATGAAAAAATAAATGTGAATTTTCTATTTATACTGGAATGAACAATAAATGATGTTTACATGCTTATATAATCATATATTCACATATGGTTCATTCATATGAAACAAGCATGTATCATATGGTATGTATGGTGAGACAGTTCAGCATCATATAGATCGCATTCCTTTCTACTCCCTTTCATATGGTAATCAAAAAGCTTCTCCGTTTTATTCTTACATTTACCGTTTCAACAGCAAAAAAATAAACAAAATATCTAAAATGATCCATTTTTATAGGATTCATGGCTTACTTATCACCTTTTAAAAGAAAAATATGGAGAATCAGCGCATAACATTTGTTTTCGTCTAATTTTTTTCTCTTTTATCATCAAAAGTGAAGACAAAACGATTTAGCCTAAACATTACAATCATTTCATGCCTATTTTGAGAATCAAATGTTCTTTAAGTGAACTTCATAATATAGAGGCAAGCCAAGGGAAGGAGTTAGTTGTTTGATGGAGCTCATTGATAATAAATCAAAGAGATGGATAAAAATTTTAAAACTGCTTGTATCCAAAAATAAGTGGTGGAGCCTTCAAGAAATATCGAATGAACATATCGGTTCGGTTCGTGCCATTCAAAGCGATTTAGAACAAATGAAATCGTTCAAAACAGAGAATGGAGAGCCGTTAATCCACATAAAGCCAAGACAAGGCATATCCATTTGTTATACACAGACGATACGAGTAGACTACTATATCAAAGAAATTTTAAAAGATACGATTGAAATTCGATTGATTGACGGCATTTTTTTCGAACAAAACAGGTCTTTCTATGAATGGATGGACACGCTTAATATTAGTAGATCCACATTGTATAACACCATTCATAAAATCAATTCGATCCTTACATCCTATGACATCGAGTTACGCCCAGATAGTATGCAGTTCCATGGGAATGAGAAGGAGATTCGTCAATTCTTTGTTGAGTTTTTGTTTGAAGTGTATGGAAGCCGGCTTTGGCCATTCGATGATATTCAAAAGCAAGACGCAGTTGATTTATTACAAGAGCTATTTCAGGTGCTCGAAGTCAATGTACCAGATGTGGCTATAGATAAATACTGCCTGTGGCTCGGTGTTTCCATTCACCGAGTGAGGAAAAATTTTACCATACGACGCAATTATACGTACTCGATGAATGAAGAAAAACAGACCTCTACAGCCAAAGGTATCTATAATCAAATCAAAAACTGGGAAGAGCACATTTGCCAAATGACAAAGGACATTTTTGGTATTACACTGGATCATCACGAATTTGTCTTTTTACTATTGATCGAACCAGCTATTGGCCACTTTAAATCAATTGAATCTGTCGAAGAAAAGTTGACGTTCTTTCAATCGCATACACCACACCTCTTTGAAGCCATTCATTCATTTATCAATCAATTGGAGTTGATTTATCATCAAGAGGTGGCTAATCGCAAGGTGATGACACTGATTCTTCTCCAATATTATGTGTATTCTAAGGAAATTACCGTGAGAGATGGATTCCTTTTCAAAAAGAAATCGAGTTATTTATCAGAGGTGAAAGAGCAGCTTCCTTACTTCTATTCGAGGATTACTCATATCATCCAAGAGTTAAAAACAGACGATATACTCGCTTCTTTTGTGAAAAATGAACGGGAATTGATCCGTATCATTACGTCTACCTGGAGAGGGCTTGTTCAATTTGAAATGGAGCGAAGAAACGTGTTGAACATATTTGTTATTTCAACATTAGGCTATTATCATAGTTTGTTTATAGCAGATTTAATTAAATTAAGCGTGCCTCCTCTCATTCACACTTTTACAAGTCCAGAAAATACATTAAATGATGTAACGATGGATCAACTTGGGATTGATATGATCGTGACCGATACCGAGCTCCCTATTCAATTTGGACGATATACACTGCTGATCAGCTCTTTTCCAACAAAGAAAGAATTGGACAACTTGAACCGAAGATTGGTTGATATGATCGACTAATGTTCATCAAAAAAAGCTGCTTGAGAGCTTCTCAAGCAGCTTTTTGCTTCTGTATTAATGAAGCACGATTTGTTCATTCATCAAATCAATGGCGTAAAGTGATTGCTCATATTCATCTAATAGAAGGTATACTTTGAGCGGTGCAGCGGTTTGATCTGTCTGCTGCGTGAATAGTACACAAGTGAATTTTTCGATCCCCTCTGGCAGCTTGCTTTTCAGAAAAGGATGAAGAATAGGAGAGATTCGAAGGGTATCAACATCTTTCAGCCAAAGTTCATCTTGTAACGCAGGATAATGGTCAACCAAAAACTGACGAAACACTTCCAATGTACTCAAGGTAGATATCCTCACTTTCTTCTATCATGGCTTCAAGCTTACCTAAAACAAACATATTCAAAGTCATCCTAAGATGTCAGTCCACCAAATGTCGTATACTACTAGAGACACGATTTCATTTTTCTTCAAAAAGCATTGTAGATCATGTTTACTGTCATGAGTGTTTCATATGTATGACGTCTACTATATTCCAACCGATGGACCTATGATCATATTCTTATCTGTTTCTTTCGTGATGAAACGACAACTTCCTGCTACAAAATTCCAAATTTCTTCAAAAAATTGGTGCAATGAGACAAAAAAGAACAGCTCCTCACTGTTCTTTCAGACATTATGAGAGGTCTTTCAAAGAAAACACTTCGCCGCTCTCTGCATCAATACCATCATGGCAATCGAGCTTTCCGCATAGAACATATTGTTTTTGCACTTCGTCATAGACGTAGATAGGTGTAAGTTCAAGACGTTCTCTCAATTTTTCAAAGGCTTCTTTCTGAGATACAGTAATTTCACTTGCCGATTGAGAGGGACTCAGTATCCCGCACACTTGAAACATTTCTTTTTTATCTATGTAATTAACGGCTTCAAACGAGCTGGCGTCAATGAAGACCTTGATCTTGTCCATAAATCCACTGCCTTCTTGCCCGTTCGTTTTTAATATCGCATGGATGTATCCATGATCACGATGGAGTGTTTTCAGAACCCACTTTCCTGTATCCTTTGAATATTTTTGCGCCAAAAAGGTTCGGACTGCTTTTATACACTCAGTTTGCTCTTCTTTTGATATCGGGATGGTATCCGGTGAAGGCTCCAATGAGAAAGCTTGTTCAGCTGAAATGTCCTCATGGATATTCATTTCCTTTTTTTCAAAGGCTTTGTTTAACGGTTCATTCCATTCAATGATCTCATTCATGTGTATACAAAGTGTTTCTTCACGCCCAATTTCAAACGGTATAGTTCCTGTTCCATCGTTCTTGACATAGATTTCTTCTAATGCATAAATTGTTCGAATTCGATTGTGCTCGAAGGAAGGCCATTGAAACTGCTGCACTTGCTGCTCGGCTAAGTTCTCCAGCTTATCAATAGAAAGCACATATTCCTCAGCTCTCAGTAATGTTTTGGCTAAAAATGGTCCGTGGTGTGTAAAGTACATGAGCTGTCCATGTTCATCCCATTTCACCTCAATTCTGCCTGAAGGCGTCACTTTCACACCATCTATTGCTTCTTCGAAAAAAAGTCCCCCTTTCTCCTTCTGATGCATGTGAAAATGCTCACCATAGATTAACCCTGTTTCTTGTTCGATCCATTGAATGACATGAGCTGGATATGGTCTCTTAAATGTGACACCATGCTGCGCATAGGTTTTGTCCATGACAAAAATAACTGTTTCCACCTGTCCCGTATTCAAATTCACTTCAATAATGGCTGTGCCGTCTGGGTTTAAATCGTCGTCCTCAGGTTCCGTTTCATGAGAGGGGAACCATTCCATATTGAATGTATAAATCGTTTCATTAAACATGTTGACGTAACGATGAAAGCTGTGTCTTTTTAGATGATAAAGATCTAAGCCAAATTTCGCCTTTGTCTGATCAATCAATTGTTGTATGTTTGCATTCAATGGTTTCACCTCAAATTGGTTAAGTTTTATGGAAGAACAAAAATAACGATAAAGATGAAGATGATGATTACTGACAAGAATCCTAAAGCAATTCCCATTATGTTTGACTCTTTTGTATAGCCTGTTAATTCTCCATCAGTCGATCGGTCGATTTTTCTAAAGCGAAAAAGCATGCTTATATTGATAGAGGCTAGAACGATTAAAAACAAGAAAATGGTAAATACAGGCTCGATGTCACTAAATGGATTCGTTACATTTTGAAAACTAAATGATTGAAAAAACATAATGCCACTCAATACGACTTTCCAAACATTCTCTAAAAATTTTTCTTTCTCCCACTCTTTTCCTAATTTCTCTTTTTCATAAATAGCTACCTGCTCAAAAATAGGTATGAAAAACTTTGTTTTTCCTTTTTTGATAAAGCCTATAATGCCTTGGAGAAGCATTAAAATGCCTAAACACAAAAAGAAATGTGTAAGTTGGATATTAAAGATTTGAATCACCATAAAAAAAGCGATGATCATAAGTCCGAATATCAAATTAGAGACAGCTATTTGTTTTGTCCTCATCTTTTTCAGTGCAGCTTGTTCCATGTAATACTCCTCTCCGTTTTAAATGTTTCTGTTGAACGCTCTATCTTTATTACGATTTTACCGAAAAAATGTTTCAATATTTTCCCTTTCTACTGTCAATTCGGCTTTTTTCGCAAATGAAAAGACGCCCATCATTCAATGAACGTCTTATCTTTCTTCATGAAATCAGCACATCATATTTGAGCAGCTGTTCTGTCTTTTATTTGGTGGGCTGCCAGGTGTTTAAAGTCATCAACAGACAGCTGTCTAGATGTCTTTTCTCCATGCTGTCTGATGTTCAGTGTTTTTTCTTCCATTTCTGTATCGCCAATGACAGCGATATAAGGGATTTTTTGCATTTGTGCTTCTCTCATTTTATAGCCGAGTTTTTCATCCCGTTCATCGATTGTCACTCTTATTCCGATCTTTCTTAATTGCTGCTGCACCTCAAGGCAGTGATCAAGGTGAACCGTTGAGACAGGGATGATTTGTACTTGTACTGGTGCCAGCCATAACGGGAAGGCGCCTGCAAAATGCTCGATGAGAATGCCAAGGAAACGATCCAGAGAACCGAAAATGGCACTATGAATGACAACTGGCCGTACCTTTTCATTCTTTTCATTGATATATGTTAAATCAAATTTCTCAGGCATTTGAAAATCTAACTGAATTGTGGCGCACTGATGGCTCCGCTGCAAGGCATCTTTTATATGAAAATCGATTTTCGGGCCATAAAATGCCCCATCTCCTTCATTTAGCTGATAATCGACTTTTAGCCGATCAAGCACATTCTTTAGCGCTGATTCAGAGATATCCCAAATGGCATCATCGCCTAACGCTTTTTCAGGACGAGTGGATAGTTCCACAGAGTACTCAAACCCAAATGTCCGATACACATGATCAACTAATTGGAAAATCCGTTTGATTTCAGCTTCAATTTGATCTTCTCTCAAAAAATATGGGCATCATCTTGGCAAAATGTTCTGACCCTGAACAATCCATTTAATGCTCCGCTAAATTCATGACGATGCACCTGACCAAACTCAGCCATCCTGATCGGAAGGTCTCTGTATGAAAATAAGCTGTTTTTAAACATGAGCATATGTCCTGGACAATTCATAGGCTTTAAAGCAAAGCTTGTATGGTCTACTTCTGAGAAATACATATTTTCATGATAATGATCCCAATGTCCCGACTTTTCCCAAAGCTCTTGGTTCATCATAAACGGTGTGCTCACTTCTTCATATTGCGCTTTGCCTCGCACTTCTCTAGAAAAAGCCATTAATTCATTTTTGACAAGCTGACCTTTTGGTAAATAAAACGGCATACCTGGCGCTTCTTCCGAAAACATGAACAGAGATAATTGTTTCCCTAATTTCCGGTGATCACGCTTGTTTGCTTCTTCCATGAAATGAAGATACTCAGCTAGATATTTTGGATGTTGAAACGCTACACCATACACTCGCTGCAATACATCTTGATGACTGTCACCCCGCCAATAAGCACCTGCAACACGTGTTAGTTTAAATGACTTTACGAACCCAGTAGAAGGTAAATGAGGCCCGCGGCATAAGTCGATAAATTCACCCTGCTGATACACTGTGATGGCTTCTTCAGATGGGAGTCGTTTTAAAATATCCAGCTTATATGGATCATGTGCAAACAACGATTCAGCTTCTTTGTAAGAGACCTCCTTTCTTTGGATGAGATGATTCTCGTTTATGATCTTTTCCATCTCTTTTTCAATCTCTGCCAAATCCTCTACGCTTAATGTTTGATTTAGCTTCATATCATAGTAAAATCCATTTTCGATGACAGGTCCGATTCCAAGTGTGACATTGTCATATAACCTTTTCACCGCTTGGGCTAATACGTGTGCAGATGTATGGCGCAGCACTTCAAGCCCTTCTTTTGAATCGAGTGTGACAATAGACAGCCCAGCATCGCTGTCCAGCTGGTGACTTAAATCGACCAATTGATCATTGATCTTTCCTGCCACTGCTTTTTTCCTTAAACTCGGGCTAATATGGGAGGCAACACCTGCGACAGTCGTACCTGCAGAAAACTCCTTTATCTTTCCATCTGGAAATTGAATCTTCACCATGTTTTCTTTCATGACTGACACACCTTTCATTTTTTGATATAAAAAAACACACCCATCCCTCATAAAGGGACGAATGTGTAATCCGTGGTTCCACCCAAATTCCCATAACGCATTTTCGCTTTATGGCTCTGGTGCCGTAACGTGGCATAGTCGGTATTGGATACTTCAATTTTCCCCAATACAGCTCAAAGGTGGTAAGACAACTTTTCTGCGTTAGGAAGATTTCAGCGTGACTTCCCTCTCTAGTAACCGATAAAAGCTGCTCATGTCCTTTTCAAAGCCTGATGATAGTTGAGTGAACAAAAAAACACACCCATCCCTCATAAAGGGACGAATGTGTGATCCGTGGTTCCACCCAAATTCCCATAACGCGTATTCGCTTTATGGCTCTGGTGCCGTAACGTGGCGTAGACGGTATTGGATACTTCAATTTTCCCCAATACAGCTCAAAGGTGGTAAGACCATTTCCTGCGTTAGGAAGATTTCAGCGTGACTTCCCTCTCTGGTAACCAGTAAAAATGGCTCATGTCCTTTTCTTCGCTTTTAATTTCTCCATATCTTACATGATGATGATAGAACATGTAAAGCTTTATTTTGTGCAGAGCAATTGAAATTCATTCTTTAAATGATATGTTGCGTGTATTGACTTGGGCTGTATTCAATTTGAAACGCAGGGGATAAGGCTCGTTTCACTTCTTCTGTGATACGCTCTCCTTCTTGATTGAATTTCTTTTCCATGTCTGCACCATTTGATAGCAAATCATCTGTCTCTTCGTCAAACCAGCGGCCATACTGTATGTTCCAATTCCAGATCTTTGAGAAAAGGGTATCGCTTACTGGTACATCATTTCTTTCTAAATGACGTTGACGCTTTTAAAATCAAGGACGATTTGTAGACTCTTTCATTAATTAAAATTCAATAGTAAACTAATGGTACTTCAAATTTTTTAATTAAGTTTAAATTTAAAAGAAAATCAATAAGTTATTGTAATTCCTAGGAGGCGAATCATTTGTTCGATTTTACTAATTTAAGTGATGTTGAATTTGAAAAGCTGTGTGCAGATATATTAAGCAGAAAATTAGGTGTTAAATTGCAATACTTTTCTGCAGGAAGAGATGGTGGTATTGACTTAACAGATGATGCAGCACACAAAAACATTATAGTACAAGTAAAACATTATGCTAAAAGTAGTTTTAGCAGTTTATTGACTTCTTTAAGAAAAGAAGTTGATAAAGTCAATGAATTGAATCCAAATCAATATTATATATGTGTCTCTCAACAACTTACCGCAGCAAATATAAAAGTAATTTATGAATTATTCAAGAATTATATGGATAATTCATCCAATATAATTACTAAGAGCGTTTTGGTAGAATTTTTAGAAGAAGAGAGCAATCAAGATATTCTCAGAAAAAATTTCAAATTATGGTTACTAGCAGACAAATTATTAAAGGACATTTTTAATAATAAAGTATTTATTGATAGTGAAGTGTTATTAGAAGATATTAACGAAGACTTTAAATATTTTGTTCAAACTAGAGTTTTTAATGAAGCACTAGAAATTTTGAAAAATTCTAGGCTACTAATGATTAAGGGTTCACCGGGGGTAGGAAAATCTATAAATTCAAAAATGTTGGCTGCTGCATTTGCCAAAGAGGATTACATTATTAGATACACTACGGATGGACAAGTTAGTAATATTAAAAGTGTTATATCACAAAATCCTGATGTAAAAGAGGTTATACTATTAGACGATTGTCTAGGACAATATTACTTTAGTTTAAAAGAAGGACAAGATTTAGAATTAATATCTTTAATAAATTATATTAAAAATTATGCAAATAAAGTTCTTATTTTAAATACTAGGATTACTATCTTCAATGAAGCAAACAGATCCCGACTTCAATTTAGACATTATTTAGAGAAAAACAATTTACCTATTAAGACTATTGATATAGATGAAATTTTTATTGAAGAAAAAGCAGAGATTTTTTATAACCACCTATACAAAAATAAAATACCTAGAGTATATTTTGAACAATTGCAGAAAAATAAAAAATACAGAAAAATTATTGAACATATAAACTATAACCCACGAATAATTGAATTTGTAACTGAAAAGTATAGATATAGTAATATTAGTCCTCAAGATTATTATTACTATATTTTAAGTCAATTAAATAATCCCATGGACGTATGGGCGGATGAATTTGAACAAAAACTAAAAGAAATAGATAGAATATTTATGTATACTCTTTTTTCTTTGACTGATACGTATACGGATATTAATGCTTTAGAAGATTGTTTTATTTTCAGATTAGAACAAGAAGGACGTGCACAAAGTACAATAAACCTGTTTAATGAAGTAAAATCTAGATTGACAAAATCATTAGTTAAAATTATGGATGTTAATGATTATGAAAAAATTGGTGTTTTAAACCCTTCTATAAACGACTATATGAACAGTTATCTTCATGCTAATAAAATTGGTATAAATGCAATTAAGAAATCTATATTATACATTGAACAAATTGAGAAAATTCTCAAAAAAGACGAAGCAGAAAAATTTTTGTTAAATAAATTGACATCAGGAGAATTTATAGATTTGAAAAGCTTCGAAAATAAAAAAATAGAATACTTATTTTATGGTATAACTAAATATAATATCCTAATTGATAGCTACAAAACAATTATAAAAAATAATTTTAATGAGATAGGAGAAAATTTTAGTTTCTTTGATGAAAAAATTGAGAAAAAGGATATTTTGGTTAAATTCTTAGAAGAATCAACGTTATATACTTTTTATGATATTGAAACGTGTTTAATGAATGAAGATTTCATGGAGGATTTCATAAGTAATTTAGGGTATAAAGGAATAATTGAAATCTTATTAGCAATAAAAAATAACGAGTTATTACTTCCTGAAATAATTGAACAACTTGAGTCGGATTTTATCGGTTCATTAGATTCTCACATAAGTAACATCGAGATTTATGAATATATAGAAGACATTGATGGTTTTGGTGCTTTTTATGAATTAATGTCACTAGAATCTCCTACTAAAGAATTTAATGAAGAGATACAAAAACTTCATTCTGATGTTACAAAAACTATAGCAAGGGAATTAAAAAGTGAGTTAGAAAAAAAGGTAGATTTTGAAACAATTAAATCCGAAATAGAACAATTACTTGAAATAAATATTACTATCGAAAAAATAAATGATGAAGTTGTAAGATTCTTTGATCAGCAAATTGAACCGGACTTTGATGATTACCTAGATGACCTAGATGATTATAATAATAGAGGGTATGAACCCGGTGATGTTGATCCAACTGATATAATATTTGAAAGAGCTTATTTAGAGGCAGATAAATAGTGGAGAATAGGGTCATTACACATTAAAGAGGTATTAACATATAATATTCAGAATTATTTAAATTCTTTAATTAACAATGGTTAGCCCTTTGAAAATAATAGACTAATATTACAAATAAATCTGCGTATCTATTGCAACGTCATAAGTCTATTTGAAATATAAGTATAGGCAACACCCCCTTAGGGTTAGTTGCCTACCTTTAAAATAAATTTATGGGTATACGGAGACATATTCTCTGGCTTCAAGTATTAAATCTTGTGATTTTGACATAAATTACACTCTTTTGATAGTTTATATGGGTTGAAAAGACATAAACAAAGAATATTGACTTAATTGATTTGACTTTGTCTAAAAAAGTGAGTTCGCAAGATAATCTCTTTTTCGGCAAAAATTAGATAATTATTTCTTATGCATTCGGGTTACTTTAAGAAAAAATCCGATTATACCTGATACAGCTATCAGAGTAATAAGAGATATCTCTATTATGGATAAAAATGATTTGTTCATCCTTCTTACAAAATTTTATCGTAGCAAATTATTCTTTCAATAGCCACCAAATTCAAACCATGTTACCTTCCATGCTCCATCACTTTCAAACTCTTATGCTGAGAGATTCGCTCAAACGCCACCATCAGAATGGTCATGAGTAAAGCGAGAAAAACGGTTCCAGCACTGATCCAGCTTAGGTTTAATATAGATGTTTCGCTTAACACAATCCCTCCTACACCAGAGCCTAAGGCAAATCCGAATTGAATAAATGATGTATTGACACTTAATGCGATATCAGGAGATTTTGGTACAAGTGTTACAAGATATAGCTGCTGAGCTGGTGATGTGCTCCATGTAGCGATCATCCATATCATGATGACAGCCACCATGACCGCGAGACTCCCTGTCACAAATGCTAGCAGCATGAGCATGATGATTTGCAGAATGATTCCAGAGAAAATCGTGAATATTGGGCCCTTTTTATCTGCTGCAATCCCTCCAAGGCTGGAGCCCAAAAAGCTGCATATTCCAGCTAGTAATAAAATGCCACTGATTTCTGTGATACTAAGGTTTGCTGATGCTTGCAGGAAGGGCGTTAAATAGGTAAATAACGTGGAATATCCACCTACATAGAATAGCGTCACTGAAACCGCAAGTAATATTCGCTTATCTTTTAAAATCGATAATTGCATACCAAGTGTCACCGGTTCTTGTTCTTTCATAGACGGAATTCGCCTATACACAACAATCAGCGGAATAAGCGTGATCAATCCAATGGTTGCGAATAATGCTTTCCATCCGATCATACTGCTTAGAAATGTCCCGATTGGAACACCTAAAACCAAGGAGCTGCTTAATCCCATTAAAATGATGCCAATGGCTGTTCCTCTTTTTTCACGTTCTACAAGACGAGTCGCAACAGCCATTGCCACTACAATAGCCGTCCCCCCACTGATTCCTTGTAAAATCCTTGTCATCATCACCATTTCAAACGAATGGCTGACACTTGTGATGAAATTACTTAAAATAAAAATGATCAGCATCCATGATAATATTTTTCTGCGGTCCATATTGATCGTCAGTGCAATGACAATCGGTGCGCCGATGGCTGCTGAGAGCGCTAAAGACGTGACCAATAATCCAGCAGCAGACGTCGTGACATGTAAATCATCTGCGACCATCTGGATAATGCCTGTAATGATATATTCAATCGTTCCAATTAAAAAGGCTGCTAAAGCAAGTAAATAGACAACAGTTTTGTTTTTCATCGTGACGTTTCTCCTTTGGGCAATGTTTACGATTTGATTTCATCTATAATAGGAATTTGAATTTCAATGAGTCTGCCTTCTTCATTTTCAGACAATGGGTAATAAATCTCTCGGCCCGGCTGGTCTTCTTTCACGCGATATCCGTTATTTTCGATCCATGTTGCCAGGTCAATACAAGCAGTTTGTGCGGATGGAGAATGTGAATGAAATAATAGTGTCGCCATTGTTTCTTCTGCAGGTAACGTACGTATCTTGATTCCTTGAGGAAGAGTGCCCCTTAACGATTTGACGGAATACCCCACCTCAAATTCGAACTCACTTTCTTTTTCCATTGATTCCCTCCACAGCACCACTTGTGGTCCCGAGATCAATTCTTGTTGAATTTTAAGTAATAAATGATGAAACGTTTGAAAGAATGAAGGAATTTCGTCAACAGTTCCGTTGGATTGAAAAGACATGATGCTTTTGCTTTCAACAGATTTGATAATGACCTCCTGTTCTTTTTCAACACACCCCTCTCGTTTAATGAGGTGCATCCGCTCCTTAATACGCGCTAATTTCTGTTGTTCTCTCTCGATCAATTGCTGAATCTCACTTTCTTTCAGCAGAAACATGCCCTGAATCTGCTCTACCGAAATATCTTCCCGAAGAAGCTGAGCCATTTGCTTTAACGTAAAGCCCAATTCCTTGTACAGAAAAATTCGATTGACCTCAAGCAGCTGCTCAGCTGAGTAATATCGGTATCCCGAATCTTGATCAATCTGCTTAGGCTTTAATAAATCAATTTGGTCATAATATCTTAAGGTTTTAACAGGCACTTTACTTAACATAGAAAAATCGCCGATCTTGAACATCCTGCATCTCCTCCGTTTTGTTGATCTGATCAAAGTATAAACCTTTCAGTTAAGGGGAAGGTCAACTGAAGAATTTAAAAATGTCGATTCGCTTCAGTAGAAACAAAAAAGCACTATTTTCAAATAGTGCCTAAAACGAAGGTTTTCGATTCACTTTTAAAAGAATGCTTTCTGATAAGAGCGGAGCACATGCCATCACCCCTTGAATTTATTCATTTACCCCAAACAATCCAATCTTTTCAGGCACTTTACAATATCTCCACTTTTAAAGAAATTGAATATGGCACCCTCGCTAAACCGTTCGGCTCTTACAACCCCCATCATGAGAGCAAGCACACACTGCGCATTTAAATTTGAAATGTCCACATTCTCCATATCGTTCGGTCCACCTTCAATCCCATTTTCTTTGAGGATCTCTCTGTAGCGGGTAAGCTCCAGCTCTTGATGTTGTTTTGCAAAGGTATAAACATCTTCGATCAAGTGACGAACCGTTTCGGAATAATTCACAAAGGGCATCTGAATTGGGCGTTCAGCTGTTCCATCATTTTCTTGATCGATTACCCATTCTCCAATATGATCTTCCTGAAGCAGCGGTATGTATTTTGTTAGAATATCGAATTGACTCATTTTCATCCTCCTCTATCTCCTTTATATGGTTTACTCTGATCGACACCTATGGATCAGTATAAAAAAATCCGTGATCATCCTACCAGCTAGACACCAGTATTCAAATCACGGACAGTCTTTATTCACTTCACTTTTTATACTCTAACCATTGATACAACTGTCTCCACATGCGCCGTTTGCGGAAACATATCGACTGGCTGCATGTATTCGATTTTGTAGTCTTTTGACATGTATTCGAGGTCTTTTGCTAATGTTGATGGGTTGCAAGAGACGTAGACAAGGCGTTTTGGTTTGACTTGTTTGACAGTGTCTAAGAAGGTGCGCTCGCAGCCTGTTCTTGGCGGGTCCACGACGATGACGTCAGGACGGAAGCCTTCTTTGACCCATTTTGGCAGCCAGTGTTCAGCTGTTCCTGTCACATAGGTCGCGTTTTTCATGCCGTGTTTTTTGGCATTTTTCTTGGCATCATCAATCGATTCTTTGATGACATCCATTCCTCTTACTTCTTTTGCACCATCTGAGAGCCACATACCAATGGTTCCAACGCCGCAATATGCATCGACAACCTTTTCTTTGCCAGTCAGTTTGGCCGCTTTTTTCGCTTCGTCGTAAAGCTTTAGCGTTTGCTTCGGATTCAATTGGAAGAAAGCACGTGCACTCAGTTCAAAGGAGACGTCTCCTAAAAATTCTTGAATGACCATGTTGCCAGCTAGGTGAGATGTCTTATGGCCAAAGATGACCGACGTTTTTTCACCGTTGACATTGTGCATAATGGACGTCACTTCTGGCAGACGTTTTTGAATGGCTTCGGCGATTTCTTTTTTCTTTGGAAATTCAGGATTTGATGTGACTAGAACGACCTGTACTTCACCTGTTTCAAAACCGACACGCACAACAATTGAGCGTACGTCGCCTTTTCTCGTCCGTTCATTGTAGACCGATACACCGAATTTCTCTAAGATTTTGCGGACAACGCCCGTTGTTTTGTTCGTATTTGGATGCTGCACGATACATTCCTTGATCGGTACAAGCTTATGAGAGTTCAGTCCGTAAAGTCCAGCAATGATGTCACCGCTGTGAGAACGCCCTACTTGGAACTGGCTTTTGTTCCGGTAGTGCCACGGATCTTCCATACCGATCGTTGGTCGAATATCTAGTTTTTCAACTGATAGCTTCGTATGTCGTTCTATTGATTGAATGACAATATCTCGTTTTTCCTTTAGCTGCTGCTCGTATGCCAAATGCTGTAGCTGACAGCCTCCGCACTGCTCGTATACTGGGCATGGCGGTTTCACTCGATGCTCGGAGCGCTTTCGGACTTTCCTGACCGTACCTTCTGCATATTTTGCTTGGACATTCGTTGCTTCCACAACCACTTCTTCGCCTGGAAGCGCACCCGGGACAAAGACCACTTGCTTTTTAAAATAACCGACCCCTTCCCCATTAATGCCAAGGCGTTTAATGGTAAGCGGGAACTGCTGTCCCTTTTGTAAAAGGGCACCTTGCTGTTTTTCCTTCACTTCATTCTCTCCGTTCTATCTGAACCCTTGATAGGTTGTCTTCATTTTATTCCATCTCATTAGTATATCATGACTTGGACAAAGAGAGAAAATCCCTTTCATTTATTTATCTGTCTCAATGCTTCTCCATAAATATAAAGAAGCGTAGCTTAAATACGGGGTCCACTCCTTGCTTAATGCTGCCATTTCTTCTTTTGTCGGCTTTTCAGGCAGGTCAAAATGCCGCTTGATGGCGTTTTGAATACCGATATCTGCCATCGGAAAGAGATTTGGTCTTCCAAGTCCATTCATGAGCACATTTTGAACTGTCCAAGGTCCAATCCCTCTAATCGGAAGCAGACGTTCTTCCACCTCCAGATCAGTTAAATCGTGTAATTCTTCTAAACAAAGAGAGCCGCTCACAATTCGCTTCGATACATCGATGACATATTCCGCTTTCCGCTGACTAAATTGGAGCTTTCTCAAATCCTCTGTTTCAAGTGAGGCGATGGCTTCCGGTAAAGGATCAAACCAAACACCTTCTATTTGCTCACCGTACGTATGAACAAACCGTTTCGTGAGCTCATAAGCAAACGCCAGATTGAGCTGCTGATGAATGATGCATTTCATCAAACAATGATATAAATGAAAATCCAGCATGAGCGGTGTCCCGACATGACGCTCAAATATGGACGCTAAATTCGTTTGAGAAAAATGCTCATGCACAGCGTGTAATTGATGCTTCATGCCAAATATCCGCTTCACCTCACATATGAGAGGTTCCTCAGGACCTTTTCCTTGCACCCGAAACGTGGGCGCTTCTTTTGTTCCGGTGGCTTGAACGACGACAACGTATGGTTTTTGTTCTAACCTAATTGGTACTTTGATTTCTCGTTTATTCAAATCGACTGCTTTTAATGGATCACTTGATAAGCGTCTGAGCACTTGATCGAAATGATACGGCGGCTCCACCACCAGCTCTTTTTCCCACATGTTTTCCTCTTCCTTTCTGCAAACATGCAGATGCGATTGTTTCACTTTGCATGAATGATTCTCCATATTGAATACTTTTAAACATAAAGAGTACAAGAATTTATCAGTTATATCTTCCTTATTTACGGTCATTTTCCTTTTGGATGAAGAAACATTTTTAGTCGAATTCAGCTAAAATTCGACAGCATCCTTCAATATTTTAGGATTATTTACCTTAAATTAGAAATAGAACCTCTGGGTGATATCTTCTATTCCGAAAACATTTGTATAATTATGACATATCAAGGAGGTGAACAAAGGAATTAGCTGATTAGGCAATCATTTGTTTTATCTTGCAGGACCATATTTTACCTCATTGATAACCGGCTTCACCTAGTTTCACTTTTTACGAAAAGAAAGACCCAAAATTTAAAAACAAAGGAGATCCGACCAATGAAAAAAACCATTCTTTCTGTTGCCCTTGCCACTGCTGTTTCTTCGACACTACCAGTATTCGCTGACGCTGCTGAACAAAAAACTACTCCAGTTTCAACTACTGTTCAGCAAACTGTTTTAAACAAAGCTGTTGAAAGTAAAGCATCTACAACCGCAGGAAACGTTAATATTAACTTTGACGTACTTGGTATAGCTAATGCATTAATCAATGCTGCAAATGCTAACACAAACCGTGAAGGCTTTGTCAAAGGACTAATGGAGTCTGCTTTCTATGCTGCGGGCTCAAAATACAATGTCATGGTATTTAACTTAAGCCAAGGTTATGAGACTCGTTTCAACGGAGTCAAAACGTTTGCTACTGTGAAATACGGAAGCATTACTTACGGAGTTTGGGTATTTGAAAATGGATCTTTCACAAACAAAGGTGACGGCGGCTACATCAACTGGGCGTTTAGAGGCTGGTTCGACCGTAACGGTGGTTTCGTCAACTTCCGTCGTCCTTAATTCTCGGTTTTACCCATCAATCATACACGCACATTGGACCGATCTCAGTAATGAGATCGGCTTTTTTATGCAGAACACGTATAAGTTCACCGGTGCTGCTTCATGATATAATGCAAGTCTGGAGGGGTGCACATGCTGAAAAAAATTGCAGTGACAAAAAACGGCGACTTGATTGAACATGCAACATTACAGCAGCTTTCAAGCCCCGATATCGCCTGGTACTGGATTGATTTCCATGCGCCAACGGAAAAGGAAGCAGCGCTTTTGAAGGAATACTTTCAGTTCCATCCGCTTGCGATTGAGGATTGCTTCCATTATTTACAGCGGCCGAAGCTTGATTTTTATGAAGGGTATTTATTTTTCGTGCTTCATGCCCTGAATCAAAAGACGCTTCGATCTGAGGAAATCGATCTGTTTGTCGGTGACAATTATATCGTGACCTTTCATTTGAAGGAAGCACCATACATTGATCGTGTCATTCGAAAGCTCAAAGAATCTGACAAAACCCGAAATAGCGGACCTGAGCATATTGCTTATATGCTGATTGATCAGCTTACCGATGATTATTTCCCAATCATTTATCAAATTGAGGACAGGCTGAATGAAATTGAGGATGAAGAAGGTCATAAAACATATGGAACGCTGATGAACGAAGTATTCGGAATTCGATCCGATTTGCTCAAGCTGCGAAGAACGATTATCCCGATGAGGGATCTTTTATATCGTATTGTAAACACGCACATGATGAAAAGCGATACAAATCGTCAAGCATATTTTAATGATATTTATGATCACTTATTGAAATTAACAGAGATTGTCGAATCGAACCGAGAAATGACAGCAGATTTAAGAGACAGCTATCAGACGCTGAATTCCAATCGAATGAATGCGATCATGATGACATTGACCATTGTGTCGACCATTTTTATCCCACTGACCTTTATTGTTGGGGTGTACGGAATGAACTTTGATAACATGCCTGAATTACACTGGAAGTATGGCTATTTTGGGGTGCTGATTTTCATGGGTCTGCTCGTCTCGGGTATGCTTTTGTGGTTTAAGCATAAAGGGTGGTTCCGCATTTTCAAATAATTTGTTGAGAGAATAGCTTGGGGGCGGTTAAGGTGGAAAACTGGATTCCATTGACTCATCAAGAACTAAAGCTGGTATGGAAGACGTTCTATCGAGATTTCAAATTTAATCCAAGCATCTCTCGTTTTCCCTCATTCCACGTACCATCTCCTTATATTACATATGATATCTCTGTTTATTTTGAGGACCCTTCCCTTCTACATGCGGAGGAAGACCTTGAAGAGAAAGCGTTACTTGCTTTTCAGGAGCATATGAGAACAGACGAATATATGCTGGCACTCGATTGGCAGCACGAATGCTACTGGATCACACCATACGGGTCATTTGAAAAAGATGAAATTGGGGAATAGAGAGTCCCTGTGCTTCCTAACGGGGATTATGATTTCTTTTTATCAAAAGAGATGCATTGGGGCTTGCTAGGACATCCTTGGGAGCAAACAATCACGATTTTCGGTGAGGGCTTGATTGACTCTTTTACGCGTCATCACCCGATTTTGTTTCAGCGTAAAATAAGAGAAGGATAAAGAAAAAGCTCGCAGGTCTTCTGCAAGCTTTTTTCTATAGCTGAGGCAGATGCCATACTTTTTCAAGCATGAGATCGTCTAGGCTTTTAAAGGAATATCCTTGTTTTTTCAGAGCCGTGATGGCATCATCCAGTGCCTCGGCATTGTCCCTTGAGACGGTATGAAGTAAGTAAATGGCACCTGGGTGCGCCTGCTTCATCATTTGATCGTAGGCATACTGTTTTCCTTTTTGATGATGAATATGCCAGTCCACAAACGCCACTGACCAGAAAACGGTTTGGTAGCCGAGCTCTTTTGTTTCCTTCAGCACTCTTTCACTGAATACACCGCGCGGCGGACGAAGATAGAGGTTGTCTTGTTTTCCAGTGATTTTGTACACGGCTTCATTGACACGGTCCAGCTCTTCTTTGATTTCTTTCGTACTCTTTGTTGTTAAATCTGGATGGTGATAGGAGTGGTTGCCAATGATATGACCTTCCTCTGCCATACGTTTGACGAGCTCAGGCTGATCCTTTACAAAGTGCCCTGTCACAAAAAAGGTGCCTGGTACTTGATGTTTTTTCAGCACATCTAAGATCTTCGGCGTGTACCCATTTTCATAGCCATTGTCGAAGGTAAAATAAATCTCTTTCTTTTTCGTGTTTCCTAAATAAAAGGCATCATACTTTTTTAAAAGGACGTTCAATTCTTTACCCGCATCTGCTGGCTTGTGTTCTTTGCTTTTCGCAAATCCCCAGTGGACGGGCTTATTAGACACGGCTTCCGCTTCTGAGAGAGGCATGGATACAAAAAGCGCACATAAACAGATGAGCATGTATTTTTTCATTTACGTCACTTCCCGGTTTTTCTTCTATTGTGCAGAATAAGACCGAGACTCATACACTGATTCACCTGCCAAATTAAAGAAAAAAGCCCGCACTGCGCGAGCTATTCTTCCTTCCAATCGCTTTTAAACCGTTCATATTTCGCTTCTAGGTCGTCAATCATCTGGATCAGTCTGTCTATATCCTCAACATCTGTTGATTCAGGATCTAATGAATCAATCACATTCATAAACATATCTAATCGGTTCTTTAAATAATCAACCTGCTGCTCTTTGCTGTCTGCTGCCTTGCCCATAGATACACTCCCTTTAGCATTTGTTTCTAGCTTATCTTTTTTCCCCTTGTAAATCAATGATGCCCCACTTGCGTATAACGGTGATGGGGCTTAAAATTAACTGTTGGCGGGTCTACGTTTGCCCGAATGAAAAGGAGATAGATACCATGAACCAAAAAACAGCACTTCGTCCGATTACACCTGCATACGACCCTTGGGAAGCCTATCTCGATGTGCAGGATTACGGAGAGATGAAGCTGACAAATATCGAATTTACAACAACGACGTTGTGTAACATGAGATGTGAGCACTGTGCGGTCGGCTATACCTTACAGCCTAAGGACCCGAATGCACTGCCGCTTGATTTACTGCTTCGCCGTTTAGATGAAGTTCCGCTTCTGCGCTCAATCAGTATTACAGGCGGAGAGCCTATGCTTTCTCTCAAATCTGTGCGGGAATATATCGTCCCTTTATTAAAGTATGCCCATGAACGCGGCGTCCGTACACAGATCAATTCAAACTTAACACTTGATTTGGCGCGATATGAGGAAATTATTCCATACTTAGATGTCCTTCACATCTCACATAACTGGGGAACTGTCGAAGAGTTTGCAACGGTCGGTTTTGCGATGATGGACAGAAAACCAACCTTTGAGCAGCGCGAGAAATTATTTAACCGCATGATTGAAAATAGCCGGGCACTTGTCAAAGCGGGTGTTACCGTATCTGCTGAAACCATGCTCAATAAGCGCACGCTTCCATATATTGAACACATCCACCGGCAAATCGTGGAGGAAATGAAATGCCAGCGCCACGAAGTTCACCCAATGTACCCAAGTGATTTTGCCAGCGCCCTTGAATCATTGACGCTTCCGCAAATGCGTGATGCGATTCATCAGCTGCTTGATATTCGTGATCAAGACACATGGATGCTGTTTGGCACCTTGCCATTTTATTCTTGCAGCACAGATGAAGAAGATCAGCGCCTCCTCAAGCGATTGCGTCAGGAGAAACATGTCACGGTACGAAATGACCCTGACGGCCGCTCACGTTTGAATGTGAATATTTTTGATGGGAATATTATTGTGACAGACTTTGGCGATACACCGCCGCTTGGAAACATTGCTACTGATACATTGCAATCTGCTTATTCACGCTGGATGGACACAAAATTAGCAAAAGAGCTGAATTGCCATTGTCCAAGCGTACAATGCCTCGGTCCGAATGTTCTTGTGAAAAACAGCTATTATCAAGATGTTGATTTTACTTCTCGTACAGCCAGGGGGTAACCGATAGATGGACGATACTTTTCTGACAATAGTCAAGAACAAATACATTGAAATTCTCCTTGTTGGACTCGTTCTTTGGCTTGCCGTCTTTATGATTAACAAAGCGCTTCAAATTTTCTTTAAACGAACGGAGTTTATAGAGGACAAGAAGAAAAAAACGATCGAGAGCTTGGTCAAATCTGTTACGAAATACACCGCTTCGATTTGCTTTGTCATGTATGTCATTTCTCTCTTCTTTCATGATTTTGGGAAAATTCTTGCAGGTGCTGGTGTTGCTGGGATCGTCATCGGTTTTGGCGCCCAGACGCTGATTCGCGATATTTTAGCAGGCATTTTTCTGATCTATGAACGTCAGATTCATAAAGGGGATTATGTGACAGTGAATAACCTCTTTAATGGAACGATTGAAGAGATTGGTCTCCGCTCTCTGCAAATTAGAGAATGGAGCGGCAAGCTGTTAACCATTTCTAACGGAGACATCCGGCAAATTCAAAACTATAACATGCACTACATGCGGATTACGGAGTCTGTATTAATTAGTGCGAATCAAAACCCAGACACAGCCTTTCAAGCACTCGAAACGGCCTGTGACAATTTAAATCAGATGCATCATGATTTTCTCAAAAAAGATGAATTTCAACATGCCATTGAACCGTTTCAAGTCCATGGCATTATGGGCCTGAACAAGCTGAACCGCGGGATTGAGATCACAGTGAAAGGAATGGTCGAAGACGAAAAATATTTCGATGCTGCCCTCGCTGTCCGAAAAGAAATGATCAAACAACTTCATCAGCATGATGTCAAATTGCTTGAAGATCTCGTTTATCCCCAGCCTGCAAAATAACCTCATTTATGATGGGGTTATTTTTTTGATTGTTTTTTGTTAACCAGTTAATTATAATGGATTATAGTTAACTGGTTAACAAAAAGAGAGGATGTTGATTCATGACAAAAAAAGAAGCGATATCATTTATTAAAGAGATGTATGAAGAGGTATTAATCAAATTCAATATAGAAAAAGTGGAGGCTTATTTTTCACCTGACTATCAGCAAGTGACCGATGGAAAGGTTTCGACATTTGATGAGTTTAAAAAGCATCTATCCACATTAAAAGGAATAACAAAAAAGCTTGAGATCCCCGCTTTTCATGATGTGTTATTTGATGAAGATACGCAGCAAGGGTGTTTTCGTTACACTGTACATGTGGAACTCGCAAGCGGGGACCGGGGTTTAATTGATGTCATGGCTCTTTTCACGTTATTAGATGGCAGGATCATTCGGTGCGACGAGCTGACGAAATCTCACAAGCAGCATGAAACGCTTGAACAGCTTGGACACATCAACTGAGAAATCTCTTCATTTCAGCCCTCTTACTTCTATCCTCTTGACTGATTCATGTATAATAGAAGGCAGAATGATTTCATGCAGCATGGGGACCCTCATACTGTGTATTTACTAAGTGAAAGAGAGTGAATAAGATGGGTCGTAAGTGGAACAACATTAAAGAAAAGAAAGCATCAAAGGATGCCAGTACAAGTCGTATTTACGCAAAATTCGGGCGTGAAATCTATGTGGCTGCCAAACAAGGTGAGCCAAACCCAGAATCAAACCAAGCACTTCGTTTTGTCCTAGAACGTGCAAAAACATATAGTGTCCCAAAACACATTGTAGACCGTGCCATTGAAAAAGCCAAAGGCGGTGCGGAAGAGAATTTCGATGAGCTGCGCTACGAAGGATTTGGTCCAAACGGATCAATGGTGATTGTTGATGCCCTTACCAATAACGTGAACCGCACAGCGTCAGATGTTCGTGCGGCATTCGGGAAAAACGGTGGAAACATGGGCGTAAGCGGCTCTGTTGCCTACATGTTTGACCAAACAGCTGTCATCGGTGTCGAAGGAAAAAGTGAAGAAGAAACGCTTGAGCTTTTAATGGAAGCAGACGTTGATGTACGTGACATCATGGAAGAAGATGAAACAGTGATTGTATACGCTGAACCAGATCAATTCCATCAAGTACAAGAAGCATTCAAACAAGCCGGCGTCGAAGAATTTACTGTCGCTGAAATCACAATGCTTCCTCAAAATGAAGTGACATTAGATGATGAATCTAAAGAACAATTCGAGAAACTAATCGATGTATTAGAAGAGCTTGAAGATGTGCAGCAGGTTTATCATAATGTGGATTTAGGGGAATAAAAGGAAATTTTGCCATAACATAAGTTTATTTAAATAAACTTATGTTATGGCTTTTTTATTTAAAACTCATAATATCTTTTGAAAGCAAAACTTTATATTCAAATTAGGAAAAACGTATCTTAATAGAGTAAAGTTAAATATTCTATTTTTGTGTAAAATTTAACAAAAAAGGTTTACTACTCCTTTGTCTAGTTGTATTATAGTGATTACGAGAAATAATACATAATTTTATATATAAAAGTTAGGTGGTGTTATTATTTTTAAAATATGGTGGAAACAGTATTTTGGATTTATGATCATACCATTTATTACTATGGGGTTTATCTTTAACAACTTCTCTCACTTTACAAAAATTATCTATTTCCTTTTCCTTGCTTGGTTATTATTTAATGTTATTGACTTTTATAGAAGTGAGGTAAGAAACAAAAAGGACAAAAAGTCATGAAAGGGGGTGTAGACGTTGATATTTGAAGTAGCCACGAAATTTTTTTTAACTATTGGAACAGCAACGGAAATAGTTAATGCTGTAAATAATGGTTTAGGAATTCTAACGATAATAGGACTTGCTGGTGCTACGTATGGCTGGGGAGCAATTGCTTACCCACTTATTAGAGGTGCTGTCGCAAAGTGGGGAACAAAACAGGCAATAAACTGGTAGTATACTAGATTTAACAAAGAGGAGAGGATTCTCTCCTCTTTTAATGAAAGGTTGTTCTTACGTTATGAGATTTTTCAAGATTTTTTATCAGCCATTAGAATTGATGTACTCTCTTAATAAAAAACCTAACATAGCTCTTCCATTATTATTTTCTGCTTTAATACCCTTACTTTATATTCAAGTCATTTTTGAACGCTTTGAACATGTGGAAAGCAAGTGGTTATATTTAATAGCTTTAGGTATGAGTTTTTTTTCATTAATGACTTTTTTCATTACTTCTTTTACCATCTATTTGTTATTAAATACTTTTATGTTAGATAGAGAAATCAGTTTCAAAACGACCATTTCAATTTATGGATTTAGTCAAATGCCAAAAATCTTTTTTGCCATCAGCCTTTTATTCTTTCCATTTTTAGATAACACCAATATATCTCAGTACGATCATTTTCTAACAGCCCTTGCCATCTTTATCATAAATCCCTTTAATATCTGGAGATATATGTTGTTAATATGTGGCTTTCATGTACTAATCAACATGAAAATAAAAAAATTAATTGCTATTGCGATAATTTTCGTAATCATTGAGGTATGTATTATATTTTTCGGAAGTGATATAACTCATATTTTTAGATAAAGGAGATTCATTTTTCTAATGAGAAATGTACTAACATATATTTATTTTAGACAAAAATCTTTTTTTTACTATCGACTTCCAAAATTAAAAATAAAGAATGACTTATTTGTTTATGTCGCTCTATCCGTCATTCTTTTATTCAGCGCAGTTTTTACCACTATAATGACTCAATTATATACCAATCATTTATTTTCACATAACGAGATCTTTTACATATCAACTTTTTTCATCATTACTTTTTTATTAACAGGAATTCAGCAATCCATTACAAATACTGTTTATAAAACATCTACAAAAAATGACCTGAAATTATTAATTGTATCACCACTTTCTTTTCACGAGTTGTTACTAGCAAAATATTTTGAAACCACATTTTTGAAAGAGGTTTTAATCTCTTCAATTCTTATTCCAACAATTTTTTTATATCATTATTCACAAATAGGTTCGGTTTTTTTAGGCATTGTATTTACACTTAACTCTGTATGCTTTCTTTATATAATGAAATTTGCGGTTTTCTACTTATCTGTCATTGGGTACCGTTATATTGCGACAGCATACCAATTGTTTTTTTCAATTCTGAGAATTTTTGTTTTGTCTATATTAGCTGTTATTTTTTTATCCAACAAAATAGATTTCCAATCTCATTCAATGCTTAATTGGTTTTTCAACTGGATATCCCAAATGCCTTTTGCGGTTTTACCAACAATTTTCCAAGATAAATTCATCATTTTTTTACAAATTTCATTATTAATCATCGTTATGTTATTGATTCGAACTTCTTTTTCTAATGGGGTAAGAGCACATTTCATTGGTGAAAATTCAAAAAAAAGAAAGGTTAAAACAATGATTTCTCACCTTTCCTTTCATGAAAGAAAGGAGCTGTCTCTCATCCAGTTAATGATTGCTTACATCAAAAGACAAAGAAAACAAGAAATTATTATGACATACTTGCCTTTATTTAGCTCGCTATTTTCTATCATACTTATTTTATATTTGCTTTATTATAGAATACCAACATTTATGAATGCTAATGAGAGTTTAGTTTTTATCATTCTGTCAGCTGCCATTGTTAAAATGTTATCAGATACATATTGCTTTCTCGCAAGCATCGATTTTCATGGTGCACGTTTTCAACTTCTGAAATTGACTGGGATTCATCCCAAATTCATCGTACGAAGTCACATTATTCTCTCTAGTTCAATTAATATCACGCTGTTCATTATCCTTTTTACAATAGCTGCAATCATATTTCAAATGTCTTTCCCTTTCTTTATTTTCATTTGTGTTATGGCAATAACACAAATGATCTTATTCAATTGTATTTATTTCTTATCAAGCATTAGTTATCCAGAATTTAAAAGAAATTTTGTAAGTAATCTTCCTTCAAGCAAAGCAAAAATGACTGCGAATTTGCTAATTCTATTTTGTTTTTTGCTGGAAGGACTGATGCTAATCATATTTGATAAACAGCATTACCTTGCTTTTATTATCTCTACATTGATTTATTTGATATTTATTTTTATTATTTTGAAAATCTCTAGTCTTAAGATACAATTTCTTAATTTAAGTAAGTAAAAAGGGGAAGTAAAATGTTAAAGTTAGATAATATTCATGTCCAAATTAACAACAAATCCATTCTCCATGATTTGTCTCTTCATGTTAAGCCACATGATTCTGTTGGTATTATAGGAAAAAACGGCGCAGGAAAAACGACTCTATTTGAGATCATTTGTGGCATACGATTAACTGATGATGGCGTTATCCGCTTTTTAGATAAGCAACCTAAGGATCGTCATTATTCAAGTCACCTTTTCTTTGTACCTGATGATTCTCTTGTATATGAATACTTAACTGCATCCGAGTATATCAATTTTGTTTCTAGACTCTACAACAAAAAGTTAGACTCAACAGAAATCAATACTATGCTTTCATTCTTTGAACTTGACTACCTGTCCAACAAATTAATTAGAGACTATTCTAAAGGAATGAAAATGAAATTAGCTATTTCACTTGCTCTTTTATTAAAACCTCGATTACTTATTTTAGATGAACCCTTTAATGGGCTAGATCCATCTAGTTGTATTAAATTAGTTCAGAAGCTAAAAGAATTTCTTCAATTTGGAAGTGTGCTTTTTTCATCACATACTTTAGATTTTGTTGAAGAGCTCAGTCACTCTACATATCTTCTTCGGAATCAGCAATTAACAAACGTGACGACAGAAAATTTAAAAGAGCTGTTTACTGATGAGTAAAGCAATTAAGAGTTACTTAAAAGATTTTTACCATGCTTTAAAAGTGCTTATTTTACCTTCTATTTTCTTCATAACAATTGGAATGGTCATGGGATTTTATATGACAAACGGAGATTATTCAGAGGATATTGTTAGAATAAATGATCAACGTCATTTTTTTGATTATTTCTTTCAAAATTTATCTATATGTATCATGATGATAGTTGGAATGGTTACTTTTGGTTTATCTAGTGTATACATATTGTTTATCAATGGATTAATGATTGGTGGAGCTTTTAAAATTTCGATTCCGTATTTAATGCATCCTTTACAATCATTACTTCTCATCTTACCTCATGGTATAAGCGAATTGATGGCTATTATGATTTCTGGTGGTATTGGTTTTATCCTTCTGAAAGAGGCCATCCTTTTATTGTTTGATAAAAAGAAGAAAATAAATTTTAAAAATATATGTAAAATTACTTGTACAGGGCTTGTGCTAGTAACTATACTATTATTTTTCTCGGCCATCATAGAGTTTTATATCACGCCTGACATTAATAACTTTACGACAAATTAAACCCCCTCTTCTATAGTGAAAGAGGGGGTTTTACTATGTTAATTCATCCCTTGAAACCCAAACGTCAGGTGATCCTGAACAGGAATCCAAGCGCCGATTCCTTGTGAGGTCACGTTTTTCACGACGAGTTTGCGTTTATTTCCTTTAAGCACAAGGTACACTTCTCCGTATGTCACCTTTCCTTTTTCGTTAATGGCCGGGGCATAGGCATGAAGTGAAGCTGCTTTTTTCGGAGAGACATGGTACGACTGATCTCGTTTTGTTCCTGCGCCAATGACGGTGTCAAAAGCGAGGGGCAGCTTTGTTTTTTGAATGGCTTTTTGCATCATCAATGTTTTCACATCTTCTGGGCTTGGCACTTTTGCTGTGAGCCCGCCGCTTACTTTCACTTGCTGCTTTTGAACGTATTTGCCAATGGCTGTTTTGTTGCCGCCTCTGTTATCAATATGGTTCATATTCACTTTTTTGTATTCCCAGTTGGCGACCGTTTCGTTTGAATCGTAGCTCAGTGCCCATCTGCCAAGGAAAATGGTCGCGCGGTAACCAACAGCTAATGGCGTCCCTGAAATGCTGGATTCATTCAGCATTTTGATCAAATGGGTATTCTCAATCGGTACATTCGTTGTTTTGAACAATTCAGCTGTCAGCTCACTCGGCTGGAGCAGGGGCTGATCCTGTGACGCGTTCGGATACGTATTCTCCTTTGAGATACTAGCGACAGAGGATGGCACTTTAAATGGCTTCGCCGCCTCTAGTGGAAAGCTGTATAGAAAACTTAAGGATAAGAGAACAACAAACATGATGCGGGGCATCTTTTTCATATCATCACTCTTTCTCATTCATTTTTCCATAGTATTTTCCGCAAAGACGTCCCTTATCCACAAAAGATTATAAAAGGAAAAATCCAATCGCCATAATGAAATAGGCAGCAAGTAATGTGGCACCTTCAAACCAGTTTGTATCACCATCATTTGATAAAATGACCGTGAGTAACACAGCGGATGCCATCGCAATGAGCTCTGGTAAAGAGAAAATGAGCGGCATCTGCTTATTGAAAAAAAGAGAGCTGATGACAAGGATTGGCGCGACCATCATGGCAACCTGAAGCGTTGAGCCAAAAGCAATTTCCACCGCGACATCCATTTTGTTTTTATACGCCATGATGACAGCTGAGGCATGTTCTGCGGCATTTCCGACGATGGCCACAATAATGACTCCGATAAACAGCTCACTCCAGCCAAATTGTTCTCCCACCGTATCAAATGTATGGACGAGGCGCTCTGAAATGTACGCAACGGCAATCGTCGCAAGCAGCAAAATCACAGTGGCAAACTTACCAGACCATTCAGGTGTTTCTTCTTCCGTCTCCGCTTCCCCGTCCATGCTCTCCAGCTTGGCAACATAGACTCCGCGGTGGCTGACCAGTTTGAAATAGAGCGCTGCGACATAAAGCAAAATCATCACAATGCTAATTCCAATGCTTAAAACAAATTGTTTATCCTCAGCCATCTCCACCGAAAACACTTCTGGAATGACAAACGCCACAATAATGGCAAACATGAGCAAGCCCGAGTTGTGCCTTGCATCGTGGACATTGAACACTTGGCGCTTATATTTTAATCCGCCAACGAAAAAAGACAGCCCCGCCACAAGCAGTAAGTTTCCGATAACTGATCCAGTTAATGAAGCAAGTACAATAGCTGTCAGTCCTTGCTTTAATGCAAAAAATGAAATAATTAACTCTACCGCATTTCCAAATGTGGCGTTTAAAAGCCCGCCAATTCTTGGGCCCGCTATGATGGCAAGACTTTCTGTGGCTCTTCCCATAAAACTAGCAAGACCAATAATGGCGATACAATACACGGCAAACATGATGACCTGCGGGAAATGAAGAAAACTGCCAATGACCGATAGCGGCACACCAATTGCGACAATCACAAGAAACAAACGATTCATACAGCCATTCTCCTTTACATATGTCTGATTGTTATTCTTTCGTGAGTGCCGGCATCATATACATTTAGATTCGTTCGTGTGAGAAGGTGACCTCAATACTTCCTTTCACAGACTGCACCATCGAACAATGCTTCAAAGCAATTGTGATGACTTTATCTATTTGTTCTTTAGATGTATTGATGTGTTCAAAAATGATATGTAAATGAATACGGGAGATTTTGTTTACAGCTCCTGCTCTTGTCGTTTCAGGTGTGATCGACAGCCCTTCACAGGATATTCGCTTTTTCCGGCATACATGAATGAGCATTTCTCCAAAGCAGCCTGCAATAGCTGAGGTGAACAATTGAGATGGCCTGTACCCCATTTCTTCTTTTCCTGAGATATACAGCTGCTTTTCATCTGTTCCCGCAATCCACCGGTCCGTTTCGTATATCAGTTTCATTCCTTTTCCACCTTTCTATTGAAACCCCTATGGTTCCATTGTACGATGAAAATATGAACTTGTAAGGAGCTTCTTATGTCGAGAATTCACTTTATGATTTTAATTTTACTTGTATCTGTATCTGGTTTTTCGCAGGGAGCGTTATTGCCTGTCATTTCGATTATTTTTGAACATGCCGGCACTTCTCCTACGTTAAACGGTCTGCATGCCACAGGCTTATATCTTGGCGTGCTGCTAGCATCTCCCTTTATGGAAGCGCCGCTTCGCCGGTTTGGGTTTAAGCCGTTAATTGTCATTGGGGGCGCTGCTGTCTTTTTAAGCTTGTTTAGCTTTGTGTTTTTTGAATCTTATGTCGTCTGGTTCTTCCTGCGGCTCATGATCGGGATTGGTGATCATATGCTGCATTTCTCTACACAGACGTGGGTGACCTATGCGTCGTCATCGAGAAATCGCGGGCGAAATATTTCATTGTATGGGTTATCCTTTGGACTCGGTTTTGCCGCTGGACCTTTTTTAACACCACTCATTGAAATCAACCCATCTTTACCTTTCATTGTTTCTGGTGCCGTTAGTTTATGTATTTGGCTGCTTGTTTTTGTTTTGAAAAATACATATCCAGATACGGGCGAAGTGCAGACGTCAGAGCAGACAAACAGTTTGAAGCGCTTTAAGAAAGCCTTTCAATTTGGCTGGGTCGCCTTTATGATGCCGTTTTGCTATGGCTTTTTAGAAACGACACTCAATAGCAACTTCCCTGTGTATGCACTTAGAAGCGGGGTAACAGTGGATGCAGTGGCGTTTATTTTACCTGCGTTTGCCATTGGAAGTATTGTCTTTCAGCTACCTCTCGGGATGCTCAGCGACCGGTTTGGCAGGCGCCGCATCATTTTATGTGTCACACTCGTCGGGTCTTTCTTTTTCCTACTAGCAGGAATTTTCATTCAATCGGTTTTGGCTGTTGCGATTTGTTTCTTTATTGCCGGAATGGCTGTAGGCTCTACCTTCTCACTTGGCATCAGTTATATGACCGACTTATTGCCAAAGCATCTGCTTCCTGCTGGAAATTTGATGTGCGGGATGGCGTTTAGTGCAGGGAGTATTCTCGGGCCTGTTCTCGGTGGAATCTTTGTGCAAACGTTTGAAGGAATGAATTTACTTTACCTTGTCAGCATCGTGATATTATTCGTGTTTTTCTGCGTTCGATTTGGGCGAACGGCAGCAGTGGTTGAAAGTCATTAAAATGGAGGGACGATCTTTGTTTACATACGACATCACAAATGAATTGACTTTGACATCTCTACAATTTGATGATGCGGACACATTATTGAAACTTATTCAAGAGAATCAGGCTCATTTAGAGGAATGGCTTCCATGGGTCCATCACTGCAAAAGCATAGAGGATGTCAGAACATTTATTCAATCGACTCAAACTACCTACAATGAACAAAAAGGGTTGGAAGCTGGCATTAAGCTGAACGATCAACTTATCGGGGTGTTCCGTCTGACGTTTGATCAGAAAATAGGCAATATTGGTTATTGGATTGGTCAAGACGCACAAGGTCAGGGTATTGTGACAACGATCGTGAAATATATGACAGAAATATTTTCTACAAAAGTCGATGGATTTGAAATTTTTTGTCCTGTAGGTCATGTTCGAAGTGAACGTGTAGCGATGAATGCTGGATTCCAGCTCGATCCTCACTATCAGTCAAAGCCTGATGCCGCTTTTAACCTTAAGCGATATATACGATCGTGAAATAGAAACTCCCCTGCGCTATGCAGAGGAGTTTTTTCATTTAGTGATATCCATTTTGCCCGTTCGCACTGCCGCTTGTTTTGTGCTTAGGCTGATGACCTTTGTTTTGTTTCGTATTGCTTCCGCCTTTTTTCGATTGTTTGGACATATGTGATTTCCCCCATCCATTCAGATTGAACTTGTTCGTTCTTCTTTAGGATGCCCGGATTTCTTTATAGCTTGCCTGGTACGATTTTACGTTTATGTAAAAGCGCATTGAGCTCGCCGCCAAGGATAATCATGATGCCGGTTAAATAAAACCAGATCATTAAAATAATGATTCCCCCAATGCTTCCGTACATCGCACTGTAGTTGGCAAACTCGCCTACGTAAAATGAAAACAGCATGCTGACCAAAATCCATCCAATCGATGCAAAAATGGCACCTGGCAGAACAAATTTCAATTTCAGCCTAATGTTTGGAGCAAAATAGTACAAGGATGTAAAAACAATCAACAAAATCAGCGGGCTAATGATCCATCTCATCGCAGTCCATACGGTGAGAAAGGCATCTGACTGCCCGACTAATTTAGCGACAAATAAACCAAGTTCTTTTCCAAAGACAGGCAGCATCAAGGCAAAAATAATGGTCAAAACCATAGCGATCGTTAAGATAATCGATGTTAAACGTACGAGAATGAAGGAACGATTCTCCTCAACTTCGTAAGCATGGTTAAAAGCTCTGACGACGGCATTAATGCCGTTAGATGCTGACCAAAGGGCGGCAATAATCCCGAACGATAATAACCCGCCGTTACGATTATTCAGCGTCTGATCGACAATGGATTCAATCATCGAAAGCGCTCCTTCTGGCGCATAACCAGAAATGACGCTCAGGACATCCTTTGACGTCAGCGGCAAATACCCAACCAGTGTCAGCACGAAGATGAGAAACGGAAATAATGAAAGCAAAAAGAAATACGCAAGCTCAGCAGATTTTGCCGGTCCTTCATGCAGCAAAAAGCGTTCAATTAACGCTTTAATAAAACCCATACGCCTCATCTCCAATGATCAATCTGTCTGTTTCGATTGAAAGTGATCCTTTGTTTCTTCAATAATTTCTAATACCCTTGGGGTTGTTTCCTTTAACTGATTGACCTGTTCATTTAAAAATGACAAATCATCTGAGACTGTTCGCATCAGCTGCTTCGTTTCTTCCATTTTTTCTTTCATGCAAGCCGATATTCTGCCTGGCTCCTGGCGGTATTCATCCAGCTTTTGCTGGCAGTCATTCCATTTGTCTTTGAGTGCAATTCTCGTTGGCCGATGAAATAAAGTCAGCAATGCGCCGCAAGCTGCTCCTATGACAGCTCCTCGGAGCACGATTTGATTTTTTTCTTCCATCTCGTCTGATCTCCTTTCAGTTAAAGGTGGTTCTCTTTCTTTACATACGTCAAAAAACGGTCAATTCCTGTTTCAATTAATTCATGGACTTCCTCAAAGTTCCCAGTGTAATAAGGATCTGGCACATCATCTCGATCGTCGTCTTCTACAAAATCAAGAAGACGGCCAATAAAGTGATGTTTCCCATAGCCGGCTATACTGCGAAGTGCCCCTACATTTTCTGCATCCATCGCCATGATATAGTCGTATGTGGTGATATCCTTCTCCATGATTTGTCTTGCAGTCATTCCTTCATAGCTGATGCCTTTTTCATCAAGCAGTTTTCGCGTTCCTTCATGCGGAGGACTTCCTTGATGCCAGCCGCCAATCCCTGCTGAATCAATCACAAAGTGCTCGCTAAGCCCCTCATCTTCTACTCTTTTTCTAAACATGGCCTCTGCCATCGGTGACCTGCAAATATTGCCAAGACACACGAATAACACATGAATCATTCTTCATTCTCCTCCTATCTTTTCCCTAAGAGTTCTTTTCGAAAACCTTTTCTCTATCATATCAAGCCCTTTTTCTTTTGGAAACTTTGCAAGAAAAGCTCTCATCGCCATTGACAAATTACACAAAAACAGGAGAAACTTTAGGAGAATTACACAAACAAAGGGGGATATTAGATGGGAATAATTGAGCAGTTTGTCACGACGATGAACAATTTTTTGTGGGGGCCTCCCCTATTGATTTTAATTGTTGGTACTGGAATATACCTCACCTTTCGCGTTCTCTTCATTCAAATTAGATTACTTCCTTATTCTTTAAAGCTCGCTTTTTCTAAACAAGACAAAATGTCAGAAGGAGATATTTCTCATTTCCAAGCGTTAATGACGGCTCTTGCTGCAACTGTCGGTACAGGGAATATCGTAGGTGTGGCCTCGGCAGTTATAGCGGGTGGTCCGGGTGCGGTATTCTGGATGTGGTTTGCTGCATTTTTCGGAATGGCCACTAAGTTTGCAGAAGCTGTTCTTGCAGTTAAATACAGGATCAAAAACGAAAAAGGCGAAATGTCTGGCGGACCTATGTATTATTTAGAGCATGGATTGAAACAGAAATGGCTAGGGGTTCTATTTGCTGTTTTCGGCGCCAGTGCTGCCTTTGGGATCGGCAACCTGGTACAGTCTAATTCCATCTCAGGAGTCATGAATTCTACTTTTCAAATTCCAACATGGGTAACAGGTATCATCATTACGGCTTTTACGGCACTCGTGATTTTAGGCGGAATTAAAAGCATTGGCCGGGTCACATCTATTTTTGTACCAGTCATGGCTTTATTCTACGTCATTTGCGGTCTGATCATTCTTGTCATGAATGCTGATCTCGTTCCAGGCGCAGTCGGTCTTATTTTCTCAGATGCCTTTACGGGTCAAGCCGTGGCAGGTGGTGCAATTGGAACTGTCATTCGCTGGGGTGTGGCACGAGGAGTATTTTCCAATGAAGCAGGTCTTGGGTCAGCACCAATTGCTGCTGCGGCTGCGAAAACGGATATGCCTGCCCGTCAAGCTCTCGTATCTATGACGCAAGTGTTTATCGATACAATCATTGTTTGTTCTATCACTGGCATTACCATTGTCATGGCAGATATGTATTTAACAGTGAAAAGTGATGCGCTGACCTCGTTATCCTTTGCTCATTTCCTCGGTCCAGTTGGCTCAACCATTGTGGCAATCGGTCTGCTCTTGTTTGCCTATTCCACCATCATTGGCTGGTCCTATTATGGCGAAAAATGCTTTACATATTTGGCGAAGGATTCGTACGTCATGTATTATCGCATCGTGTTTGTCATTGCTGTCTTTTTCGGTGCCGTGTTTAAAAATGACTTCGTTTGGGGTGTAGCAGATATGCTCAATGGGCTGATGGCCATTCCAAACTTAATCGGGCTCATCGGTTTATCAGGGGTTGTCGTATTTGAATCCAAACGAATCATTGATAAGATTAAGCAGGAGAAAAAGGAGAAAAACATCTCCGTGTCATCTTAATAGCCCTTTTATTCTTTTGCATTTCTGTTAAAATAGACATATTATTCGACATATATGCAGGAAAGGACGTGCCGCCCTTGTCAGAGCAAAAAGCGGCTGAAGTCAATCAGCTGATTGAAGACATTTCGCAAAAGTTAAATATGCTGAACATTGGAGTCATCAAAGCCGAGGACTTCAGTCCAGACAAGTACGAAGATATCGAATTTCTTCACCAAATGGTGATGAAAAAATCTTCATTCAGCCCAAGTGAAATGCAAGCCATCGCAAGCGAGCTAAAAAACTTAAGAAAATAATGGTGCATCAGGAAGCTGCTTTGCGGTCTTCACGCAGTTTCCTTACATCATGCGCAGAAAAAGCCAGCCCCCCTTAAGGTGCTGGCTTTTTTTATCCTGTAACTGCGGTTTATTTCTCAAGCAGTTTTAATGATTCACGGTTAAATGCTGGAATGTCATCAGGTGTACGGCTTGTCACAAGCTGATCCTGACAAACGACAACTTCTTCGTCTTTAAATTTAGCGCCTGCGTTTTCCATATCTACTTGAATGGATGTATAGCCAGTTGCGCCTCTTCCTTCCAGCGTCTTCGCTGTAATAAGCAATTGCGGTCCGTGACAGATCGCAAATACTGGTTTTTTCTCATCCATAAATGTTTTAGTGAATTGGACGTAACGATCATCTGCACGCAGAATGTCTGGTGAGAAACCGCCAGGAATGAGAAGTGCATCGAAGTCTTCAGGCTTCACGTGATCAATGGACGCATCCACTCTCACTTCTGCATCTCCTTGCTTCCCTTTCACTGTTTTTCCTTTTTCGTTTTCAATCACTGTGATTTCATGACCTGCATCTTTAAAGGCTTTTGCAGGCTCGGTGAATTCAACATCCTCAAAGTAATCTGTTAATACAACTGCAATTTTCTTACCCATGTAGAAACCCTCCTGCTTGATTATCGTTTACACTACACACTATACCCGGGCATGTTGAAATGAAACATCCTATCCCTATCAGAAAACCCCTTATGATAAAAATAAGCAATTCGACTCATTCGCATTCCCTTAACAAGGTAATTCGTATGATTTATGTTATCTTTACAATGATCTGCAAAAAATAACTACAAAAGTTAACGAAACATTTCTACAATAGGTATTGTGGTCAAAAAAATTAGAAAGGCGGAGATCAGGTGAAGAAGCAAACACATAGGTCTAAACGAAGGAAAAACCTGTCTATTCTGCTCACTTCCATTATGATGATTAGTCTCATTCTCCCAGCAGTACCTACTCATGCAGAAACAGAAAACGGCAAAGCCGTAAAGGTCAGCATCTTAGCCACAACCGATGTTCATGCGAACATGATGAATTATGATTATTACAGCGACAAAGAAACAAATGAATTTGGCTTGGCAAAAACAGCCGAGCTGATTGACAAGCACCGTTCACAAAATCCAAATACACTCCTTGTTGATAACGGAGACCTGATTCAAGGAACCCCTCTTGGAGAATACGTTTACAAACATGAGAAAGACAGCATCATCAATCAAACAAAGGTTCACCCCATTATTCATACACTCAACAAACTAAAATACGATGCAGGAACACTTGGCAATCATGAATTTAACTACGGATTATCTTTCCTTGACGGTACCATTGCGGGCGCCAACTTCCCGATTGTCAATGCGAACGTCAAAAAGCTAAATGGAGAACACCGTTTTACACCTTACGTGATCCAAGATAAAACCTTTAAAGATGCAAACGGAGCCTCACAAACTGTGAAAGTTGGTTACATAGGATTTGTTCCACCACAAATTATGACGTGGGATAAGAAGCATTTAGATGGACAAGTCCAAGTGCAGGACATCGTCGAATCTGCCAATGAAACCATTCCTGAAATGAAGGCGAAAGGCGCAGATGTCATTGTCGCTCTTGCCCATACAGGAATTGAAAAAACAGCTTCACCTAAAGGATCAGAAAATATGATCTTTGACCTTGCCACGAAAACAAAAGGCATCAATGCCATTGTATCTGGGCACCAGCATGGCACATTCCCAAGCGCTGAATATAACGGCGTTGACAAATTCGATGTCTCAAAAGGAACCATCAACGGCATCCCAGTCGTCATGTCAAAAAACTGGGGCAGCTACCTCGGAGTCATTGATTTAACACTAGAGCCTGACGGCAGCAGCTGGAAGGTCACCGACGGAACAGGCAAGATCGAATCTGTTGCCGGAGTATCATCTCAGAAAAGCACAGTAAAAGATGCCATTCAAACAACGCATCAAAACACACTTGATTACGTGAGAAAGCCTGTTGGCAAAACAGAAGCAGACATTAATAGCTTTTTCGCTCAAGTGATGGATGACCCTTCGATTCAAATTGTGACAGATGCCCAAAAATGGTATGCACAAGAAAAAATGAAGGACACTGCGTATCAAAATTTACCGATTTTATCTGCAGGTGCGCCGTTTAAAGCAGGCGGACGAAACGGTGTAAATTATTATACAAATATCGCAAAAGGAGATTTAGCGATTAAGAACATCGGCGATCTCTACCTTTACGATAACACTGTGCAGATTGTGAAACTGAGAGGCAGTGAAGTGAAAGACTGGTTAGAGATGTCTGCCGGACAGTTTAATCAGATCAAACCGAACGTTTCAAAAGAACAGCCGATTTTAAACGAGGAATACCGCTCGTATAACTTTGATGTAATAGATGGTGTGACATACCAAGTCGATGTGACGCAGCCTGCTAAATACAGCACAACAGGCACACTTGTCAACGCCAATGCAAACCGCATCAAAAACCTGTCTTACAACGGGAAAACAGTCTCTGACAATCAAGAATTTTTAGTCGTGACAAATAACTATCGTGCTTCTGGCGGCGGAGGCTTTCCGCATCTGACCCAAGATAAAGTGGTGCTTGCCTCAGCAGATGAGAACCGTCAAGTGCTGATGGATTATATTATCGAACAAAAAACCATCAACCCAAGTGCTGATCAAAACTGGGCCATTGCACCGGTGAAAGGCGCAACTTTAACATTTGAATCTTCTCTTTTAGCCAAACCGTTTGCTGAGAAATCAAGCAGCGTAGACTTTGTTCGTAACGCAAGCACAGATGGTCTTGGTGTGTACAAGCTAGCCTTTAAAGAGGATGGCACAACAGAACCGCCTTCATCAGACAACTGGAATTTAACAGTCATGCATACTAACGATACACACGCACACCTTGATGATGCGGCAAGACGCGCAACAAAGATCAAAGAAATCCGTGCTGAAAGCAAGAACAATATTTTATTGGACGCTGGAGATGTCTTCTCTGGTGACCTATACTTCACAAAATGGCAAGGACTTGCCGATCTGAAATTGATGAACTTAATGAAATACGATGCCATGACGTTTGGTAATCATGAATTTGACAAAGGTCCTTCTGTACTACGTCAATTTCTGACAGGTGATGCATCAGATGTCGATCCGAAAAACCGTCATCAATTTGAAAAGCCTCAATTCCCGGTCGTGTCATCAAACGTGGATGTCTCGAAGGAAAAACAATTGAGCGACTTAGTGAAAAAACCAGCCTCATTTAGAGCTGGTGAGAAAAAAGAAGCCGGGATCTACCCTTACATCCTGCTTGATGTTAATGGTGAAAAGGTGGCCGTATTCGGCTTAACGACTGAAGACACAGCCATTACATCCAGCAGCGGTCCTAACATTCAATTTAAAGATGCGTACAAGAAAGCAAAAGAAACAGTCAACACCATTCAAACAGAAGAAAAAATCAATAAAATCATTGCGTTAACACACATTGGCTACAATCGTGACCTTGAGCTGGCTCAAAAAGTTGACGGTATTGATTTAATCATTGGCGGTCACACGCACACACTTGTTGAAAAATTAAAGGTCATCAATAAAAAAGAACCTACAATTGTCGCTCAGGTGAAAGACTACGGACAATTTTTAGGGAAAGTAGACGTAGCCTTTGACAAAAAAGGCGTCGTACAGCCAAAAGAATCTTCTTTTCACCTGATCTCTATTGATGACTCTGTCAAAGAAGATGCAGATGCAAAAGCGATCCTTGATGGGTACAAAGCAGATATTCAAGATTTAAAAACAGAAAAAGTCGGCTATACAGATGTCCTATTAGACGGACAACGCGAGCACGTACGTGCGAAGGAAACAAATCTTGGGAACTTTATTGCCGACGGCATGCTGCAGAAAGCGCAAGAATCTGCCGGTGCTGACCTTGCCATCACAAACGGCGGCGGTATTCGTGGAAGCATTGAAAAAGGAGATATCACTTTAGGTGATATTTTAACGGTGATGCCTTTCGGAAATACACTTTATGTCGCAGATTTAAAAGGCAGTCAAATTAAAAAAGCACTCGAACAGGGGCTGTCAGGCATTGAGGAAGGCGGAGGTGCATTCCCTCATGTAGCTGGCATTGAATATACGTTTACACTCAGTAAACCAGCTGGCAGCAGACTGATTGATGTGAAATTGAAAGACCAAAAAGGTCAACTGACAGACATTGATGATGAGAAAACATACCGCGTAGCCACAAATGCCTTTGTTGGCACAGGCGGCGACGGCTACAGCGTCTTTACAGAAGCCTCTCACGGCGAAGACTTAGGGTATGTCGACTATGAAATCTTCAAAGAGCAAATTGAAAAGGCAGACGGGCAGATTTCGCCTGTCATCGATCACAGGGTGAAAGAAGTGTTCCTTCCTCGCGTGAAAGGAAAAGGCGCTTATGACATTCAAGATGATAAGAAATTCCAAACGTATGTGCAGCATACAAACAAAGCATTTCTCTATTTAGACAAAGCAAGCAAAGCGAAAAACGTTCAATTGTCTCTATCAAAAGCGCAAGTAGCCGAGCTGAAGAAAAGAGAGCAAGATCCAAACGTCACCATCTATCATGACAAAGTGGGACTCGCATTGCCGCTCTCCAATTTGTCAGAGAAAAGCGCAGATATATGGATGACAAAGACGGATAAAGTGAAAAACGCATTAACGGATACGTATGATTTCCAAATCAAACAAGACAAGAAAAAGGTTTCGACCTTTAAAGACCCTGTCACACTATCCTTTACACTAGACGAGCCTCAAAAAGCGAAAAAACCTGGTGTGTATTATGTGGATCGCGAGAAGAATCGTTACGCCAAAACAAGTAACGGATCGTTCGAAAATGGAGTCGTATCAGGTCAAACTGAGCACTTCAGCGAATACACCGTCCTCAATCAAAATGAAGCAGCTGGAACAACCCCAGATCAAACTGGTGGAGACGGCGAAACATCAGCACCAGGCGGAGGTACAGGTACAGATCCAAACCAAGATGGAACCGGCCTACCAGGCGGCACACTGCCGAATACAGCCACTATGATGTATACAGCTGTACTGATTGGCGTGCTCATGCTCGCCGCAGGCGGTATCCTTTATTACTACCAGCGCAAGCGTACAAGAAAAAATGTATCATCCTAAAGGAAAAGGACAGAGCCTATGCTCTGTCCTTTTTTCATGGAATAGTCATTAATCTTGAGATAAATAGATCCAATTGCGGTCGTCAAATTCTTTCACATCATCTGACCCTATATGCCGAAGCATTCTATTAAAGAACATCATGTCATTTTCATCCTCGACATCATATAAATTCTTTAAAACATAATCTCTCGTAATAAAATTCGTTAAGTTCGTATTATTTACTAAATCAGCAAAAAAACCTTTTACCATCGTTAAATCCTCTTCACTTAATTTCTCATCATTGATAATGGAAATATGAAAAACATTCAAATACGCTTGTATATCTTCTTCATCCATATAACATAATGGGTCTAGCTTTCTGTCTTCTTCCGTAAACGGTTTTCGCGTATCTTCAATGATGACATAACATAAAATCTGATGATCTTTCATCACGCTGAATATTTCTAAATCTCTTAATTTTAGTGGTCTATTTAATCTAATCATCTTTCCTCCTAAAAAGGGTGATCTATTCGTCGTCTATCTCTCTCCTTCTCCCAAAACTTGAAGTGGACAGAGCCTATGCTCTGTCCACTTTTTCTCTTCTTGCAAAATCGACGAATCTGAAGCGGTCTAATCGGTGACGGCTTTCCGTGTATTGAAATAAACTTGTATCCTCTAAGAACACGTAATTCTTCACGACGACGACATGGTCAAACCCGTTCAAATCAAGATACTTGGCGTCTTCTTCTGTACATGGCTCTACCACAAATTCCTTTTGGGCATAGCTGATTGATACACCGAGCTCTCCTTCAATATACTCGTAGATTGATCCTTCACAAATGTCCTTCGACAAGACTGACACATGCTTTTGCAAAAAGTAATCCTTGTCTAAAATCACTTCTTCTCCGCTAATATTGCGAGAGCGGATGACTTCCCAGACATCCTCCTGCCCACTTATTTTCAGCTGAGACTGAATATACTGATCCGGTTTGATTAAACCAAATTCGTGAACCGTCGTAACGGTCTTTCGGCCAAGTGTTTGGGAAAGCTCTTTAAAGCTGACGAGACCCGAGACTGGGAATTGCATTTTCTCACGATTCAGCAAGACAGAGCCTTTCCCGCGGATTTTTTGGATATAGCCATTTTGCACAAGGATATTTAATGCCTTTCTCACCGTCTCACGGGACGTATCGTACATCAAGGATAGCTCATGCTCTGATGGCAGAATGCCTTTATCCTGCCAATCACCTTGTTCAATTCGTCTTGCGAGCTGATCATAAATCACTCGAAACTTATTCTCTTTCATTTTCCCTCCGCCCCATTTTCTAGCGTTTGGTTAAATGATAAACGATTGACTCATATGGACGCAACGTAAATCCCTTCATATCTGCCGGTACATCCTCATAATTGGATAACAGCACTTGACCCTCCATCTCATCTATAGCCTGCACGAGCTCATCAGGAAGCGTAAAGTCCGCCTCCCCTGCATAAAAATGATTGATCACAAGAAGCTTCTCCTCATGGCTTTCTCTGACATAAGCAAAAACCTTCGGATCTTCTGCTAAGAGTAAAGTGAAGCTTCCATATGTGATCACATCAAGTTCTTTACGCAGCCTGCAAAGCGCTTGATAATGATAGAAAATAGACGACTGATCCTTTAATGAAGCTTCTACTGAAATGTCGTTATTGGCTGGCTCAATCCAAGGTGTTCCTTTTGAGAAACCTGCATTCTTTTCTGAGGTCCACTGCATCGGTGTTCTCGCATTATCTCTTGACTTGACCTGTAAAATGGCGAGTGCTTCTTCCTTTGATTTCCCTTTTTCAAGCATGGCTTCATACATATTAAGTGATTCAATATCACGGTAAGACGATATGTCCTCAAAACGAGGATTCTTCATGCCAATTTCTTCACCTTGATAAATATACGGAGTCCCTTGCATGAGATGAATGGTAGTCGCCAGCATCTTCGCTGATTGCTGATGATACGTGTCATCATCACCATACCTTGAGACGATACGCGGCTGATCATGATTGCACCAGAAGAGCGCATTCCAGCCGCCGCCCTCATGCATTTTCGTCTGCCACTCAGACAGAATCGACTTCAATTCATGAAAATCAAATGGTGCGAGGGCCCATTTTTCTCCGTTTGGATAATCGACCTTTAAATGATGGAAATTAAACGTCATATCCAGCTCCTTCCGATCCGGTCTTGTATACCGAATGCAGTCTGCGATATTCGTTGAAGACATTTCCCCGACTGTCATGCTGTCATATTTCGAAAAAACCTCTTGATTCATTTCATGCAGAAACTCATGAATTCTTGGGCCATCCGTATAATACATCCGGCCGTCTCCTTGCACAGACTGTCCGGCGTCATCTAAGAAGCGTTGATCTTTCGAGATGTTGTTAATGACATCCAGCCTGAATCCATCAATTCCTTTTTCAAACCAAAAATGCATGATGTCATATACTTGCCTGCGCACCTCATCCTTTTCCCAATTAAGATCCGCCTGTGTGACATCGTATAAATGAAGATAATACTCTCCCGTTGCTTCATCTAGCTCCCATGCCGGACCGCCAAATTTTGACTGCCAATCATTCGGCGGTGATCCGTCTGCTTTAGGCTCCTTCCAAATATAATAATCTCGATAAGGATGATTCTTTGACTCGCGTGATGCTTGAAACCACTCATGGAAAATGGATGTATGATTGACGGCTAAATCCATGATGACTCGTATACCTCGATCATGGGCTTCTTTCAGCATGTGTTCAAAATCCGCCATTGTGCCGTACATGTCATGGATTTTTGTATAATCACTAATATCATAGCCGTTGTCATGCTGCGGAGACTCATACATTGGCGTGAGCCAAATACAATCCGCCCCCAGCTCTTTAATATAATCGAGCTTTTTTGTCACACCATTGATATCGCCTGTACCTGAGCCCGTTGTATCTAAAAAGCTCTTCGGATAAATTTGATAGACCACCGCTTTTTTCCACCACGGTTCGTTTGTTTGTTGTTTCAATTTCCTTCACCACCACTAGTTAAGTTCTTGTGAAACATCTTTCTTCTTTTTTAGCTTTGCATACAAAAGGGTTCCAATGAACGGGACGATGAGTACAATGACCATCCCTATCGCAAATGCGCCCCAATATTTCGGGATAATGGAGAAGATTCCTGGAATGCCTCCAACACCAACTGAGCTTGCCAGCACCCCTTGAGAGGCGATAAACATACCAGCTAAACCAGAGCTAATAAGTGCAAAAATAAATGGGAATCGATAGCGCAGGTTGACGCCAAACATCGCTGGCTCGGTAATTCCTAAGTAAGCGGAAATACTTGATGTCAGTGAGAGCCCCTTTTGCTTTTCATCTTTTAAAACAAACATCATCGCAAGTGCGGCTGATCCTTGTGCGATATTAGACAGTGCGAGCATCGGCCATAGAAACGTGCCATGCAGTTTGGAATTAATCAATTGAATATCGACAGCGAGGAACGTATGGTGCATCCCTGTAATCACTAATGCAGCGTACAATCCGCCGTATAATAGACCGCCAAGTGCTGCGAATTGCTGGAATACAGCCACAAGTCCAGATGTTAAAACGTTTCCGATCGCAAATGTAACAGGTCCAATGACGATAAAGGATAAAAAGCCAATGACTAATAACGTAATCGGTGCAACCACTAACAGCTGAATGCTTTCAGGTGTCCGTTTTGTGATAAATAATTCGAGCTTCGCTAGTAAATACGAGGCAACGAGTATCGGAAGAACCTGCCCTTGATAGCCTACCTTTTGCACTTCAAGTCCAAACAAATTCCAGACAGGAATCTCACCAGATTTTTCAGCCGCTCCATAGCCCCACGCATTTAATAAGTCTGGGTGTACAAGCATCAGCCCAAGGACCATCCCTAAGAGCGGATTTCCTCCAAACCGCTTCACTGCTGACCAGCCGATTAATGCGGGCAGGAATGTGAAGGCAGTGCCTGCAATCAAGTTGATCATATTCGCTAAATCAGCCCATGCCGGATACACATCCACAATCGATTTTTGATCAAAGAAAATATCTGGAGCTGTTAAAATATTATTAATCCCCATTAATAAACCGGCTGTGACGATGGCAGGAAGAATCGGAATAAAGATATCCGCAAGCGTTTTCACAGCGCGCTGCAATGGATTTAATTTTTGATCAGAGGCACGCTTAACGTCCTCTTTTGTAGCTTCCCCAATGCCTGTCTGTTTCACCATTTCGGCATATACCCGATTGACGACCCCTTGGCCGATAACAACTTGGTATTGACCGTTCGCTGAGAAAGATCCCTTCACTTCTTCTATTTGTTCAAGTGCTTTCTCGTCAACCTTTCCTTCATCTTTCAGTACAAAGCGCAGCCTTGTCACACAATGTGTCGCTTGATCAATATTTTCTTTGCCGCCGATGGCTTTCACAATCTGATCTGCTGCTGCCTGATAATCAGCCATGCTATCCCCTCCGAGATCGTTTTTTATAAGAAAAAAGAACCAAAACTTGTATATACATGTTTGTTTCTTATTTTATATTTGTATATACATGTAGTCAACAACAAAATGTAGCGCTTTCATAAAAAAAGCTCCCTCAATGTGCTCAGGAGAGGCAGCGTGTCATCATCTTTTTTTATGCTCCGTTAATTTTTCGTAGACCCTGTTTTTATAAAAGGAGGAGGCTGGACGGGCAAAAGTTTGACGCTTAGATGCGAGTTCATCCAGGCGTTTTTGTTTTTCTTCACATATGAGAGAAAGTTTTTTTCTTTCCTCTCCGTCTATACTGGAGTGAAGCAGCTCTTTGACGGTCATGAGTTCTTTTTTCAGTGCTGTTTCTTCCCCAGCAAAGCCAGCATTTTTCATCATCCTGTAGCCCATTCTGAGTTCTTCAGGTACATGAGCAGCATCATCTTTAGGCAGGGGTTTCCCAAAGCCAGATAATCCTTCAAAAGCCCCGTGATCCATCGCTTTTTTAATCCGTTCTTCTGATAATCTCTGCGCAAAATCCATGGCGTTTCTCCTTTCGTCTGAAACGATTTGATTAAGCATAGCAAAAAAGCTGACTCTCTCACAAGAGTCAGCTTTCTCGTTATTTATTGTCAATTTTGAAGGTAGAAACCATCTGTGCTAAGTCCTCTGACATATCAGAGAGCTGTTCAATCGCACTTGAAATTTGCTGCATGCCAGCACTTTGCTGTTCTGTTGCTGCCGCTACTTCTTGAGAGCTGGCGGCGTGTTCTTCCGATACAACCGAAATTTGTTCAATCGATGTAGAAATCGTTTGATATGCTTGCTCTACTTGCTTAATAGAAGCAAGCAAATTGTTCGTTCTTCTTGAAAACTGAGATACGCCGTCGTAAATCACAGCGAAGTTTTGTGACGTGCCTTCCATTTGTTCACGTCCTTCTTCCACTGCTTTACTGCTTTCCTCTACGCTTTCAAGAACACGCTGACTGTTTTCCTGTGTGCCGATGACGAGGTCTGAAACGGTTTTAGCCGCATCCGCTGATTGCTCAGCTAACTTACGCACCTCATCTGCCACAACAGCAAACCCTTTTCCTTCTTCTCCAACACGTGCCGCTTCAATTGAAGCATTCAGTGCAAGCAGATTCGTTTGCGCTGAAATGTCCGTAATAATCGAGATGACACTTTCAATCTCCGTTGAATGAGATTGTAATTCTTCTGCTGCCTGCTTTGAGTTGGTCATCTTGTCATGTAACATATTCAGATGCTCAAGCACATGATTCACTAGTTTTTGACCAGATTCTGACTGCTCTTGTACGTCAGATGAAACAGATTTCATTTCATCGACTTCTTTTGTGACACCTTCGATTTGAGTATCGATCTCTGCAACGGATGTTGTACAATCCGTAATATTTGCGACAGAATCATTGATTCCTTCACTCATATTCGTCATGGCTTCTGACACTTGCTGCGCACTTTGACTCGATTCATTCGTTACGGTGCGAAGCTGTGAGGACATTTTCGACACTTCACTAGATGAGTTTGAGATCTTCGCAATGAGCTCTTTGATCCGCCCCTGCATCTTTTGGAAGGATGCGGCAAGTTGACCGATCTCATCTTTACTTTCAACCTCTACCATTCCAGTTAAATCACCGTCAGCAATTCGGTTCGCTGATTCCATCAATGAACGTGCTGGTTTCGCAATTCTTCTGCCCATGATAAAGGAGAAAAACAACCCACCGATGAGCACAATAGCAGATGCAACCGTGATATAGATCGTCAGCTTCTTCGTTGTTTCAGGCACAACAGACGCATCTAAATCAATTCCTAAAATCCCTGTCAGCTCACCGCCTGAATCCTTGATTGGCAAAAAGACTGATTTATGTGTACCAAATGAGTCTTTGTAAATATCACTTTTGATCATTTTATCTTCAGAAAGTGCTTGTTTCATCTCATCTGAAAAGGCATAATCTTGATCAAAATCATTTTCTTCCCCAGTTAATATAATAATTCTTTCTTTGCCGCCTTTATTAGATAGCACGTATAAGTTCTCAAGCGTATGATCTTCTTGAAGCTCCTTGAATTTCTTTTTGACCTCCACATAAAGGGGATCATCCTTCCCGCTAATGCCAAGAACGTTTCCATCCAAATTATCGATTTCTTTCTTTGCAGTATCAATATCTGTTGTTAATCGATAATCAAATTGCTTTAATAACTGGGATGATAAATCCTGGCTGACTAGATAAAATGTTAAAACGAATAGTGCAACGGTTGCAAGTAATGTTACGACAACGACTGACATGATTTTAGAGGATATCGTGTATCCTCCAAATTTCCTTTGTTTCGCCATTTTTTCCTACATCTCCACTCTCAGATTTGATTTAAGCATGTACATGTTCAAATTGTCCACAAACAGATGCGATCACATCTTTTAAATAAGATACGATATGTGGGATATGCTTTGGTAACGTATAAGGTGAGATGACAAAAAACTTACTAACACTTAGATAGAATTCTTGTCCTTCTTTTGCATTTACAAGTAAAAACTTCGTTGTATCGCCAAAGAACATTTCGTCTCTTTTCTCTCCAAGCTTTTCAAACAGCATTTTGTTCAATTCATTGTTCCGCTCAATTTCCATTGCAGTCGCTTCGCCTGAAATTTCTTCTTGAAAGCGCGGTGAGCCGTCTAGGTAAATTCTAAATAATGTAGCCATTCCGACGTTGTCATCATTCACGACTTCTGCTTGCGGAATTTCTTGACTGAGTGCTTCTCTGAAGGCAAGGTTCACCTCTAGGAATTGACCGAGCAAGCGCTGGTAGCCTTCAATTCCAAACGTTAACAGCACACTCAGCATACTGATAGAGCTTCCCATTCTTGAGCATTCCAGTGTATAACCCGTATGGTATTCGCCGTAGCCTCTATGACCAACATATGGTGTCTCTTGTTCTTCCAGATCTAAACGCTTTAGGTCAGCAGCATTTTTCACTAAGAATAAACTAGATGTGTAAGGTGTTTGGCCGAGCTTTTGAAAGTCAAAGCACATCGTGTCAGCAAGAGAAAGATGCTGGAATTTCGCTTTGATTTCTTTTAGCATACGAAGAACACCGTCTGAGAATTGCAGCGGGTTTTCAGCTACATCATACTCATTAAAGAAAGCAAAGAATCCGCCGAGCGCTGAATCCGCATGAATATGCGGCACCTGTAGACCATACTCCTCAGCAATGGCTTCTGCTGTTTCACGTACCCCTTTTACATCATCAATTGCAATGGCATCTGTTGTTCCGGTTGTTGCGACAATATAAACGGGAATTCCGCCATTTTGTGCAACACGTTCCATTTGACAACGCAAATCTTCCATATCCATCGAATGATCTTTATTCGTCTTAATTCTGATCAAGTTGTCTGTGCCAAGTCCTGTTGCTTCCATTGACTTAAATAAGCTGTAATGTGCAGCATCAGAACAAAACGCATAAAGATTTTGCGGGACACCTTTTCGCAGTGACTCCGGCGCAACTTTTGCAATCGCTAAACGTAGTCCTGAGAAAATGGCTCCCTGACCTCCCCATGTTGTATATCCCCCGCTCACACTTGGATCATATCCGATGAGCTTAGACATCATTGAGACCACTCTGACCTCAGCTTCCGCTCCTGCTGGTCCATAAACATCCCATAGGTTGTTTCCATTTACCAGCATGGCCGTCAGCATGCCTAGAATTCCTGGTGTACTTGCCATTGGCAAAATGTTCGTGAAGAAATACTTTGTGTGGTATGGATGGTTATGTAAAAGCTTCAGTAATTCTTCATTCACAAGTTCCGCTTGTTGGCCGTTCACCGGAATTTGACTTGTTTCAGTGAGCTTTTGGTAAAAATCTTCTCCACGATTCTTTTCACCCTTTAGGTGTGCACGGTTCGGATCTTTCAGGTGATCGACCCCTGAAACAATCTGCTCCATCAATTTGATGAGTTCTTTACGCTCTGCTGCATTTCCGTCCTCACTCGGAAACCAGTTCTGAACGAGGTTCTCTGCTCGTACAGTCATATACTATCAATCCTTTCAATGGAAGATTTCCTGTCAAAGTCTATATCGACCCCAATTTAAAAGTTTATAGTCTCGAAATGTTCACTTAAGTATATTTAGATAATTTGTTCATTCATTAAAATAAATAAAACCCTTACAAAACACATCGAAAACATTATGTTGATGAAACAAAAAAATATATTGATATATCTCATCGCAGGAAATTTCATCCATGTTCCTCCTCCATTCTTTTTCTCATTTTTTTTACTTAACCTGCATAAACATTAAGAAACACTGGAAATACTCTCTAAATCATCATTGTAGAAACCAAATTAATTCTTTAGACTTGTGTCTTTTTACCCGTTTTATTGATATAACAACTGGAAAATTGCTGAATTTTCTGTTAATAATAGGATGAATTTCATAAAAAGTTTTTCGAAGAGCGAATAATTTCGTTTTCTTCCCTTTTATTGCTCGGACAGGCTGCTGACGCTCTTCTCCGGTTAACACTTTTCTATTTGAGCATTTCATGGTATATTCTAATGGTTCGTTTTCTTTCGTTCCGCCTCTTCCGTGTATCGGAGAAAAGGAGTGTTTTTATGAAAACATTTATTCAAAAACGAGGCCTCGGCTTCTTTGTTATTGCAGCCATCTTACTTTGGCTCAAAACGTATTCAGCGTATTTAATTGAATTTAAACTTGGTATATCAAATGTGCTTCAGCATATTTTGCTTTTCGTGAATCCTATTAGCTCCAGCTTGTTCTTTCTTGGCTTTGCTTTATTGTTCAAGAAAAAATGGCAGCCTGCCGCTATCATTGTGATTCATTTTTTCATGTCTTTTTTACTATACGCAAACATCGTGTACTATCGATTCTTCAATGACTTTATCACGCTGCCTACCGTGATGCAGGCAGGAACGAATGGCGGACAATTAGGTGATAGTGCATTTTCACTCATGCGTTGGACTGATATGTTTTACTTTATGGATACAATCATTTTGATCGTACTCGCAGTCCGCATGAAAAAGCAGCAGCAAACAAGTACAGCTACTGTACCTGTTCAAAAATCAAAATCGTTTAGACTCGTCCTTGTGTCCTCTGTTGTGATCTTTGTGATGAACTTAGTCGCCGCAGAGATTGATCGACCAGAGCTTTTATCAAGATCGTTTGACCGCAATTATTTAGTTAAATATTTAGGTGCTTATAACTTTACTGTGTTTGATGCCATTCAAAATGTGAAATCAAACAGCCAGCGTGCTCTGGCAAATTCAAATGACGTGACAGATGTAGAGAACTATTTAAAAGCGAACAGCGCTGATCCTAACCCGGCGTATTACGGGAAAGCGAAAGGCATGAACGTGATCACCATTTCTCTTGAATCTCTGCAAAACTTTGTCATTGATTACAAAGTAAATGGAAAAGAAGTGACGCCATTCCTTAATTCATTGGCACACGACAACCAAACGTTTTACTTTGATAACTTCTTCCATCAAACAGGACAAGGAAAGACGTCTGATGCTGAATTTATGATGGATACTGGGCTATTCCCATTATCACAGGGCTCTGTTTTTATTAACAAAGCGCAAAACACGTATCAAGCACTTCCTGGCATCTTGAAGAAGGATCAATACACGTCAGCAGAATTCCACGGCAATACGAAAACCTTTTGGAACCGTAATGAAATGTTTAAGTCGTTTGGATATGACAGATTTTACGATTCTGAGTACTACGATATGAATGAGCAAGATACGAAGAACTATGGGCTGAAAGATAAACCTTTCTTCAAAGAATCCATGCTAATGCTCGAAAACTTGAAGCAGCCGTTTTATTCGAAATTCATTACGTTATCGAACCATTTCCCATTTGGAATGGATGAAGGTGATACCGATTTCGAACCTGGTGACTTCGGAGACTCTGTCGTCAATAACTATTTCCAATCGGCTCATTATTTAGATGAAGCCATTGAACAGTTCTTCAACGACTTGAAAAAATCAGGTCTCTATGACAATACAGTCGTCATTATGTACGGAGACCATTACGGCATTTCTGAAAATCACAATGAAGCGATGGAAAAAGTGACAGGACAAAAAATCGGAGATTATGAAAATGCGCAGCTCATGCGTGTGCCGCTCTTTATTCATGTACCAGGGGTAAAAGGCGGACAGATTCATAAATACTCTGGAGAAGTCGATATCGCACCAACCCTTCTGCACCTGCTCGGCGATGATACGAAGAACTATTTAATGTCTGGTTCTGATATCTTATCGAAGAACTTCAAAGAGCTTGTGCCATTTAGAAACGGTGACTTCGTCTCTAAGGACTACACAAAAGTAGGCAATAACTATTACAGCAACAAAACAGGCGAGAAAATTGAGCCGACTGATAAAGCATCACAAGAAAATGAAACGGTGAAAAAGATGCTGGAGACATCTGATAAGATCGTCACCGAAGATTTACTCCGTTTCTACAAGCCTAAAGGCTTTACACCGATTGACCGCAATCAATATGACTATACAAAGAAAGTACAGGATGAAGAAGATTCCTCTTCCGCCAAAGATGAATCCAGCTCTTCATCAAAATAACTTTCTCATTTTAAGAACCAGCCGATCCCTGATCAGCTGGTTCTTTTCACGTTTGACCGCTATTGCACCGGGTATAGAAAGAAGAAGGAGGGATTTATCTTGAAAAAAACAACCGCTTTTGTCGTGACTGCTTCACTCGCTTCGTCCGCCCTAATTGGTTTCAGCCCTGCGGTCTCAGCACACGCCATGACCAAAACAGCAGTAGAACAATCCGTTCCTCAAGGTCCGAAAACCACATTAAACAACGTGTATGAGCTGGCACATAAAGGACAAATGCCGTACTATGCAGAAGGACTAAAAATTGGTGTTCAAACAAAAAAAGACGTTCATCATAAACTAGGAAATCCATATCCAGAAACAGGTCACAGCAGCTTTGATTTGTATCATGCTGAAATGGGGAATCCGGGATTTGCTTTTCATTATGATGCAAAAGGCAAAATTGACGAAATCCGTTATTTCGGTACAAATGTAGAAAAAGAAACAAATATCGGCGGGATGACCCCTTCCCTATTAAAGAAACAACTTGGACCAGCGGATTCGGTCAGCACCATCCCTCAGACAAAAGAGAAAAAATACGTGTATCGAACTGGAGATTATGAGCTTGAATTTATCGTCGGCCATGACCCAGATATAAATCAGCATAAACTCACCGTCCTGCATATTAACCTGATGAAAGCCGATTCCTAAATAAAAAAGCATCCTGAGCAGAAGCTGAGGATGCTTTTTCTTTATTATGAAGCCACTTCTAAATGCGGCTTTCTTTTCATTGTTCGTTTCAAGACTGGACCTGCGACATAATCAAGTCCAAATTTGCCTGCATTCCCTTTCGCTGCCATGATGACGATGGCAATGAGCAAGAGAAGCGGGTTGACAGAGACGGTACCAGCTAGTAAGAAAGAGACATTCATCACGCTTCCGAAAAAGGCTGCGGTTGTTGTGAACAATCCAACGATTAATCCTAGACCTACTAAGATTTCTCCCCACATGACCATGACACTGAATAGTCCCGCATTCGGCAAAGCGACATTTTCTAAAAACCATACATAGAACGGATACACTAGATGGCCATCTTTGACAACAGGTTCAGCTATCGCAAATTGTAAATATCCTGATGCATCGAATCCGCCTGTTAGTTTTCCTATACCAGATGTCAGCCAAGTCCATCCGATATAAAGTCTTGCTGCCAAAAGGATAACCGCTGCCCATACATTCGTTTGTAAGAATTTTGTAAACATGATGATGCCTCCTTTTAATTTATGTGAAATATTTCACATTCTCTTTATGATCTTATTATACTATGCCGTTTCTAATTTGTGATCTTTTTCACATATATATTCACAAATTGTTCATGAATATCTATGTGAGGTAAACTTTTCCCTTGCTAAAACCGTCTAAGTCATTTCAGACAATAAGAAGGGGTTTAACTTTGTATGAAAACATTATTCCATTTTGCTTACTTACAGGCGATGTCGTGTCTATTCCCTGTCATGATCTTTGCGGCGCTTGCCCTATCAAAGATGGTGGCTATTCCTTTTCTTCACCGGTATGATTTCATTCTACTGCTTTGCCTCCTGGCACAGATTCTCATGCTGACGCTTCGGCTGGAGACATTGAATGAACTGAAGGTGATTTGTCTATTTCACCTCATTGGAATTGGCTTAGAAATGTATAAAGTACATATGGGTTCTTGGTCCTATCCTGAAGAAGCTTATACGAAGGTCTTTGGGGTTCCGCTCTATAGCGGGTTTATGTATGCGAGTGTAGCAAGCTATATTTATCAGGCACTGTCCCGGCTTCAAGTGCAGATGGCTTCATGGCCCCATCCGTTTTTTTCAATCGGGATCAGTTTGTGCATTTATCTCAATTTCTTTACGCATCATTGGTTCTATGATCTCAGGTGGTGGCTGACATTGCTGCTTGTTGTCGTGTTTCGAAAAACGTCCGTCTCGTTTCAGGTTGGCTCTTCTACCTTTCGAATGCCGCTTGTCGTCTCATTTCTGCTGATTGGTTTCTTCATTTGGATTGCCGAAAATGTCACCACCTTTTTAGGAGCATGGCAATATCCAAATCAACAGCACGCTTGGTCTCTCGTACATCTTGGGAAAATCAGTTCTTGGTTTTTACTTGTTGTCATCAGTATTGTGCTGGTGATCGAACAGCGCAAACAAAAAAACGTTCAGCCCATTTGACCTGGCTGAACGCTTTTTTCAATCTCGATCGACTTCCTTGCGGAGATCATCTGCGACAAATTCTACATTCGTTCCAATGATGATTTGTACGGAGGTTTTCCCTGAAGTCAGTACCCCTTTGGCACCTGCTTTTTTCAATGTGCCTTCATTTAATAAATGTGTATCTTCTACTGTTAAACGTAGACGAGTGGCACAATGATCAATCGTGGTGATATTGTCTTTGCCGCCAAGTCCCTCTACAAGCATACTCGCACCTGCCGTCTTCGTATCATCGGCTGCAATATCTTCAATGTGATCATCTTCCCTGCCTGGTGTTTTGAGCTTTAACAGTTTAATGAGGAAATAGAAAACGACAAAGTACACAATGCCATAAAGCACCCCAACTCCGAGCAGCATGAGTGGTTTTTGTGCGATGCCAAAGCTTAAAACGTAATCAATCGCTCCTGCTGAAAAGGCGAAGCCACTATGAATTCCAATGGTGTTCACAATAAAGAGCGAAAGACCTGTTAGCACAGCATGGACACCATATAAGAGTGGAGATAAAAACATAAATGAAAATTCAATTGGTTCAGTGATCCCTGTAATAAATGACGTAAGCGCCATCCCAATCATCAAGCCAGCTGTAGCTTTTCGCTTTTCAGGCTTTGCGGTCACAACCATGGCTAGACATGCCGCTGGCAGACCGAACATCATCACTGGGAAGAACCCGGTCATAAAGACACCCGCACTTGGATCTCCTTTAAAGAATCGCGCTAAATCCCCTGTTGCCCCGCTGAATTCCCCGAATTGAAACCAAAATAAGTTATTCAGCACATGATGAAGCCCTAATGGAATGAGCAATCGGTTAAAGAAACCAAACAGCCCTGCACCCGTCGCACCAAGACTTAAAATCCATTCCCCTAAACCATTGATCCCGCTTTGAATCGGAGGCCAGACATATCCGAAAACGGCTGCTAATAGAATGGTGAAAAGTGCGGTCATAATCGGCACAAGCCGTCTTCCGCTAAAGAACCCTAAGTATTCCGGCAGTTTTGTATCCTTGAAGCGATTGTACACATACCCTGCCAATAGCCCGCATAAAATACCGCCCAATACCCCCATATTGTTCGTTGAGTTAATCGACGTTGTACCAGCTGATAAAATAAAATAAGAGATCGCACCTGATAATGCCGCTGCCCCATTACCATCCTTTGCAATGCCGATCGCTATACCCATTGCAAAAATTAAAGCCAAGTTTGCAAAAATAGCATTCCCTGCCGCATGAATAAACGGGATATCGAATACATCCTCCCGCCCAATAGCCAAAATAATCCCTGCTGCCGGAAGCACAGCGATTGGAAGCATAAATGATTTGCCTAGCTTTTGAAAAAACTGAAACACCATTTGCCTTCTCCCCCTTTGTCTTCATCATGACCAAACGTTCATGATGTTCATAAAAAATATATCATATGCACATCTAGTTATCTATACCAATTTGTCCACATTCATTTGACATTCCGCTCTTTACTCTTTTCGCGTAAAATGTGGTAAGCTATTGAATAGAATGAAGTTATAGAAAGCGGGAATGAACAGTGATTGTCAAACATGATCATGAGTTAGAAGCCTTAAAAAAAGTCGGTCGAATTGTCGCTTTGGCAAGAGAAGAAATGAAAAGCCAAGCGAAACCAGGCATGTCTACAAAAGAATTAGATTTGATTGGAAAAAAAATATTAGAAGAGCATGGGGCCAATTCGGCGCCTGAAAAGGAATATGACTTCCCTGGAACGACTTGTATCAGCGTGAACGATGAAGTTGCACACGGTATTCCAAGTGAAAAAACCATTTTACAAGAGGGCGACCTCATCAATATTGATATCTCAGCAGAGCTGGACGGCTATTATTCTGATACCGGCATTTCATTCGTATTAGGTACAGGTGATGCTCGTCTTGAAGCATTATGCCAGTGTGCAGAGGATGCGTTCCTCGAAGGATTAAAGCATGCAAAGGCCGGTAAAAGACAAAATCAAATTGGCCGTGCAGTCTACAATACAGCCAAAGAACAAGGATTTACCGTCATTAAAAACCTAACAGGACATGGCATCGGGAAAAGTCTGCATGAAGCACCCAACCATATTTTGAACTATTATGATCCATTCGATAATGCTTTGTTTAAGAATGGCACAGTGATCGCCTTCGAACCTTTTATTTCAACAAATGCTGAATCGATTTATCAGACTGATGACGGCTGGACATTTAAAACACCAGATAAAAGCCTAGTGGCACAGATTGAACATACTATTGTGATCACAAAAGACGAACCCATTATTTTAACGAAGCTGTAAGCCAGCAGGTCCCCTTCTTCACTGGAGGGGTTTTTTTCGTTTCCCTTTCACGAATCTGTCACGACTAAACAAAAATGCCTGTGGTAAAATAGGCAAAGATATGCGAAAGGGGTCTTATTTGATATGTGGTTCATCATCATAGGAGTTATCTTTTTGATAGAAAGTATCATCTTAACGGTTGTAGGTATTAAGAAAAAACAATCCATGATGACTTATCTTGGTATTGTCATCATGATTATGACGGTCGGCATGATCATCGTTACCCTCAACCCGCCAAATTCATAAATGATTATTTCCAGCATATACATGGATCATAGGCAGATAGAATCAGTTTTCATTTCTTAACCCCTGCACACTTTTCACGTCCTTTTTTGAGATGTTACAATGCAGGCAGTTTCAATTGAAAGGAGTTTTCTATCATGCATTATGGTAGCAAAGGCTGGTATGTCGAAGAATTAAAGAAGCTTGGTGTGACCAAGCATGAAGGAAGAAAGCTTCAAAGCTTAAAAACATATTTCCTTGCAAATCTTCTTGAGCAAAAGAAACCTAGCTCATAAACGCTTAAAGCCGTACATCAGCATAAGGTGTACGGCTTTTTTTAAATGTGCTGAATTCGTTTTTCTAAAGACTTCCTCACCACATCTGCTAAGGCATCTACTTCAAGAACGGCTTTCAGCCTCTCTGGACTTGTTTGACGATATTTGACTTCGTTCACTTCATGGACTGTAATGTGATGGGGCGCTTTTTCTACTAATACAAGAGAACCATCAGGCGGCACTATGCCTTCTTTCAGCACCCGTAAATAAAAGCCGGTATACCCCGTTTGCTGTACTTCCTTGACAAGCTTCATGTTAGCGTGCTTAAAAGATAGTTTCACACACGGCTGTCTTGGCTGGCTCACTTCAACAAGTGCTTCTCCAAGTTGAAAGACATCGCCAATACGCACCTTCGTCTCGACTAGCTTGCGCACTGTCAGATTTTCGCCAAACGCAGCTTCCTGTAATGTAACCCCTAAAAATTGCTCGAAGTAAGCATAATGATCATATGGAAAGACGCAGACTGCTTTATCATATCCTCCATGATGAACCAAATCACCTTGGCCATCTCCCTCAAAATTGACCTTACTCAAAAACACAGGCTCATGAATACGCTTTTTGTTGATGGCTGTTTTGATTTCTTTTCCGTTCTCATAGGTCGTGATGGGTTGTCCTACTTGGATTCCTACTATGTCATATCTCTTCTGTCCCACGATGACCATCTCCTTTGGTTGTCTCATGCCTATTATTTTACATCGTTAGACAATTAAATCATAGTCGATGCGTGAAGGTCAGTTACATGCTATGGTACGATGAGAAAAAAGGAGAGATGACATTGATTCATTATCATGCCATTGTCGCAGGACGGGTGCAGGGAGTCGGTTTTCGCTATTTTGTTCAAGGAGAAGCCGTCAATCGCGGGATGAAAGGCTGGGTACGCAACACAGATGAAGGTCATGTCGAGTTAAAGGTAGAGGGTGAGCAGCAAAAGGTGCTTGATTTCTTAAAGACCGTTCGAAAAGGAAGCCCTTTTTCAAAGGTCACAGATATGCAGATGGAGCCGCTCACTGAGTTAGCTCATTATAAGTATTTTCGAATAAAGTAATCAAAAAACCTAGCTCTCGCTAGGCTTTTTCTGTCCCATGGTAGGGCTTTTCCTGATAAAAATAATTCGGCTTCACAATGGTATTGTCGTAATGCTTGTGGAAGATGTGGGTAGCAGCTGGTGATACTGGCGGAATCAGCCATGTCCAGTCCCCAGTCAGCTTGCGGTCAGCCTTTTCTTCCTGCTTTTCAAACTGTTTGAATTGATGTGCTGCTGTATGGTGATCAACAATGGTCACCCCTGCTTCTCGGTAAGAATGGAGAACCGCCACATTCAACTCAACAATGGCTTTGTCCTTCCAAAACGCATTCTTTGTCGTGTCCAGCCCTAAAATAGAAGCAACTTTTTTCAGCATATTGTAGCGATTTTCATCGGCTAGGTTACGTGCGCCAATTTCTGTACCCATATACCATCCGTTAAACGGTGCCGCATTGTAATGAATACCGCCAATCTCTAATTTCATATCAGCAATAATCGGAACGGCGTACCATTTCAATCCTAAATCACGAAATCCTTCATATTCAGGATGGGTAATCTCGACTTCTTGGACGATTTCTTTCGGAAGCTCATACAGAACTGGCGGCTGATCCTTTAGCTGAAACATGAGAGGCAGAATATCAAAATGCGTGCCCTCCCCTTTCCAGCCATGGGCTTCACACAACTTTGTTAATTCAAGAGATGCCTCGTCGCCAATGATGCCATACTCCGTCTCATAGCCTGCATAACGAACGAGCTGATGATTATAAATGACGACTTCCTTTTGCGAATGATTTTCTGGAGGAAAGATCGTAATGGATGGTTTGATTTTCCCGCCATTTGTCGCATACTCAATATGATGAAAGAGTGCCTCTTTCACCTCTTCTTCTGTCTTCACATGCCGGCAGTCGTGAACATGCAAGGTTGACCAAAACAAACGGCCAATGCAGCGGTTGCTGTTGCGCCACGCCATTTTCGCCCCGTGCGCCAATTCCTCTTGTGTGTGAGTATACATCCCTTCAGAGTCAATTTCTTGTTTTATTTCATGCAGACGTGCTGCTTTCTCTTCATTTGACTTGCTTAATTCTTCATAGCATAAAGAAATAAAAGCTTCTGCTTCATTCCACAACGCTTCTTGATTACTCAAACATACTCGCCTCACTTTAATACGAATATATCCATTGTAGCGGTTTCTATTAATAAATTCACTGGTTTCAAACCATTTTTTATCATATCATCCGACCATTGTCCTTAGAGCGCGGATGAATCAATCCGTTTAAGGGTCTGCTCGAGCCAGCGGACATAGCCTTTTTCTCTTTCAATTGCCCTTGTCAGCACTAAGTAATGCCCAAATTGCGCTGAATGAAGCGATTCAGCGGCAGGGTCTTCCTCCGTTAAAGCGTGCAGCTTCTGTTCTAGCATGTCTATTTTTTTGGTGCGCTCTAGCAGTTGATGTGTAAACAAGTCAGCCGCTTCTTTGTTGTCCATGGAAGAGATGAAAAATGTTTTGAGCATGAATTCATCCTTTGTTGTTTCTGGTATCGGGTCTTTTGTCCTTAACCACTGATGCAATTCTGCTTTCCCTGCCTCTGTGATTTGATAGACCTTCTTCTCCAGCTTCTTTCCTTGTATACGAATATCAAATTCAATAAACCCTTCTTCTGTGAGACGCTTCAGCTCAGGGTAAATTTGGCTGTGCTTCGCGCTCCAAAACTGTCCAAGGGAATCCTTAAAATGTTTGGTTATATCATATCCCGTCAGCTCACACTGATCTAGTAAACCAAGAATGGCATATTTTAAAACTCTCATAATGTGCCTCCAACGCTTATTCTTTGACAATATTATACCATAGACTTTAAAATAAACATGTAAATCATGACATGTTTGAAATAACATCATTCTAATGAAAGAAGGAATAAACATGGATCAATTCGTTGGACTTCATATGATTTATACGTATGAAAATGGCTGGGAATATGAGATTTACATTAAAAACGATCACACCATTGATTACCGCATTCATAGCGGAATGGTTGGAGGCCGCTGGGTCCGTGATCAAGAAGTGAATATTGTGAAGCTGACAAAAGGCGTTTACAAAGTTTCTTGGACAGAACCAACTGGGACAGACGTCTCTCTGAACTTTATGCCTGAAGAAAAACGCATGCATGGCGTCATCTTCTTCCCAAAATGGGTGCATGAACGTCCAGATATCACAGTTTGCTATCAAAATGACTATATCGATCTCATGAAAGAATCTCGTGAAAAATACGAAACCTATCCAAAATATGTTGTTCCAGAATTTGCGGACATTACGTATATCCATCATGCAGGTGTAAATGACGAAACCATTATCGCCGAAGCACCATATGAAGGCTTGACTGATGAAATAAGAGCTGGACGAAAATAAAAAAGCGGCACGCACTGTGCCGCTTCTAGATTGTAGACAAAGGGCTAAAATGATGTTTATTTTAGCCCTTTTTTATTTAATGCCTAACGTCTTTTTAGATAGCAAGAACCGGTACACTGGGAGTTCATCGCCTACTTTTGAAGCAATAAACCCAGATGACATATAGCTGTCTTTTGATTCTGGTTCAAGGGCAAGTGACAATAAATTCGTTTGCGGCTGCGCCGTGATATATACCTTTGTCCCTTTTGGCAGCTGACGTTTCTTTTGGGTGAGTTTTGTTTCAAGCTGAATATCTGTTTTGCTCTTTTCGTCTCGTTTTGTTACTTGATAGGCTTGTACCGGTACTTTCACGCCGACAGGCAATGTGACACTCTTTAACCCTAAGGTTTCAAGCTTCCGTTCTACCCCTTCATGCCCAGGTAAAACGAGATAAGCTGTCGGTCGTTCTCTCGACATGACAGGAACAGCATCGCTCGCACTGTGAAAGCGTACAGGGACATTGATGGTCTGTCCTTTTTCAATATCCACCATTTCAAGCGAATCATCCACAGGCGCTTTGAAATCATCTTGAATAACCACTTGATCGTCATCATTTGATTGAAGTCCTTTTTTCACTAGCTTCAGTCGCTCCGTCACCATTTGCTGCTTCACCTGCTTAGCATGCTTCACCGTTGTTTCAATGATTTTTTCATGTGTGGTGACTTGTGCTGCGACGCGGCGGGTAAAATCCTCTCTTCCAATTCCAATCCCTCTGCTTTCTACAAGAAAGGATAGCGCTGGCGAGAGCGCCAAGGCATTTCGGCCAATTCGTGCATCCGTTCCGCCTTCATAGAGATCGATCTTTCCATCCTTTCCTCTTGTGCTTGTATAATATAAATCATTCGAAAATCCTTGATTTGTCAGCGTTTCACGGACGCCGCTCACATATAATTCATTTGACGTGAGCCGGATGCTTTCTGGAATATTCAAGTTCTTGCCTGATAATATCAGTAAATCGTGATATTTGAGGGCACCCGCTGAGCCGATATCATCAAACTGCTTTTGTCCCACATCGTATTCATGGGCATCAATGACTACTTCTGGTGCATACCGATTAAATTCTTGATGCAGGGCTGTGAGCTCTGGAGATTCTAATGTCATATGATCACGGTTTCCATCCGTTCCGTTTGCAAGCCTGCGGTCAAACGCATAAGAACCATCAGGATTGATTCTCGGGACAATGATCATATTCACATGATTGAGTATACGCTCTCCTTGTTCACCTGCTAATCGTTTTGCGATGACGAGAGCAGATTCACCGGAGGCTGGTTCATTTCCGTGTATTTGTGCTTGAAGCCAGATCGTTGGCTTTTTTGAAAGTGGAGAGATATGACGATCCTTTGTAAAGTAGAGAGCTGAAATGGACCGTCCTTCAATGGATGTTCCAATCTGTTTCTGCGTAGCGTAAGGACTTTTGCGGACAATATCACGTAAGAATTCTTGAAGCTCTTCTTGTGTCGTAAAGGCTTCTCCTTTTTTCTGAAAGGCAGGGGTGTCGAACGTCTTGTCAGGTTCAGGGTATAGCTTCTTCACTGAGGCCGGCTGTTCATAACTCTTTCCAAAATAAGGGGTATCTGCATGAGCTGAAGCTGGGCTCACCATCGACAAACTTCCTGCTATGAGGCATACAGCAGTAAAAAGAATCGTGCCTTTTCGGTTGGACATGCTATCCTCTCCCTTCGTTGATTTGCATTATAAAGAAAAAAACAGTAAAAGTGTCAGTATTTTTCAAAAATATATCTTTTGGAGGAACAAGAGTGTCTTTGTATAGGGCAAATGAATCGAGCCTGCTCGGCAATATGACCTAAAAAAAGTGCCTGCTCAAGTAGCAGACACTCTTTTATTTACCAAATGGAGATGGCCCCAATAAGTATCGACATGACCGTCATGGCGACGACTGCAAGTACAGCCCATTTCATGCCAAACTTCTGATGCTGATCCAGTGATACCCCAACAAGTCCAACAAGTAAATGAGTCGATGGAACAAGTGGGCTTAGCATATGAATCGGCTGACCAATAATAGAAGCTCTCGCGATTTCGATTTTATCAACACCGTATGCTGCCGCTGTTTCTGATAGGATCGGCAGGACCCCATAAAAGTATGCATCATTCGGCATAAAGAACGTAAATATCCCGCTCGTTAACGCAACAATGACTGGAATGAAGCCGCCAAGCTGCTCTGGAATGGCAGATACAATCGAAATCGCCATTTCATCGACCATTTTCGTTCCAGTTAAGATGCCTGTAAAAACCCCTGCCGCAAAAATCATGGAAGCAATGGCTAAGACGTTGGTTGAATGAGCCGCAATCCGTTCACGCTGCTGTTCAAGGTTCGGATAGTTCACGATAATCGCCACACAGAAAGCAAGAACAAATAGAACCGTTAAGCTGACTTTTCCTGAGACAAGAAGGAGCACCAATAACAACGTAAGCGTCAAGTTAAACCACCAAAGTTTCGGCCGCTTGATGTCATCCTGTAGTGCCGCTGCCATTTCATTTGCATGAATCGGCTGGTCGAGCTCAATGACACCAAGACGTTTTCTTTCAGACTTCCCAAGAAAGTATGCCACCACAATCATGCTCAAAACCCCTGCACCAATGACTGGAATCATCGGGCCAAATAAAAGTGAAGGATCAACGCCAAGTGCACTCGCCGCTCTAGGTGTGGCACCTCCCCATGGAATCGTATTCATAATCCCCATGCCAACTCCGGCAATCCCCGCTAAAATAATCGGACGGATGCCAAGCAGCGTAAATAACGGAAGCATCGCTGTTGTTGTAATCATGTACGTTGTTGTCCCGTCACCATCAAGTGCAACAAGCATGGTCAGGACAGCTGTTCCGACGACAATTTTTAATGGATCACCTTTGACAATGTTTAAAATTTTCGCCACCATTGGATCAAATAAACCAGCATCAATCATAATGCCAAAGTACAAAATCGCAAACATAATCATGACCGCTGTCGGCGCGACTTGCTGCACACCTTTGACAATCATGTCTGAAATTTCAGTAAAATGAAAACCTGCAATAAGAGCAAATGCAATTGGTGTTAACACCAATGCCGTTAAAACAGACATACGTTTCGTCATAATCAAAACCATAAATACAACCATCATAAGAAATCCTAAGATTGCTAACACTTTGTTCACCCCTTACGTTGTATACGCTTTCATTAAATGTTGGTATCCCATTTCCAACCCTTTCTGTCATGATATCTGACGTTGAAATTGAAGTAAATATTATGAATTTTAATTCTTTTTCGGTCGATAAATGCTTTTTGTTCATTTTGTTCAAACTTTGATTTTGATGGATTCCATGAAAAAAAGCGGTCTCACTCGACCGCTTGTTCTCCTTGGATAAACTGCTCATATCGCCTTAATTGCTCCTCCATAAAGATCTTTGCCTCTTTGCTGTTCATATAACGACTTGTCCAGCCCTTTTGCTTTAATTGCTTTTTCCAGGACTTCGTTTGTGTCATTTTTTGAAGAAGCTGATCCCATTCACGAATATCATGCTGATTCATTTGCTTTGGGCCCATCACACCACGCCAATGAGAGAAGATGAGCGGGATGCCTTGCTCTTTCCAAGTCGGCACATCTTCAAATCCCGCTAAACGCTGATTCGTTGTGGTTGCTACTAGCTTTAGCCTCTTCTTTTCATAATCATGACGAACTTCTGTAATCGTGGTAGTTGCTGCATCGACTTCATGATCTATGAGCGCTTGGAATAAATCATCTGCACTGTCAAATTTCAAAAATTGAATGCGATATGGATCAATTCCTGCCATTTCTGCCGCTCGTGCGAATGAGATTTGATCATCATTACCGAAGTCTGGGGCAAATCCAATTTTTAAGGAATCGGGTTTCTTCTTTAGTGAGTTTAATAGCTCCTTCCCATTTGAGAAAGGAGAATCCACTGGGACTGCGACGACCTGCCACTCTTCTGCCAAAATGGCGAGCGGTGTGACATCGTTCATTGTCATGTTACTGCTGCCAAGCAAATTACGGCTTAACAATAAGCTTGAATTCAAACTAACATAGTTGGTATCTCGCTCCATCATATATGTCCATCCTTTATCCACCGTTCCGCCTCTTTGATAAAGGATATTCACCGGCCGCTTCACCAGCTTTTCTTTCTCGAGCACTGATTTCATCACTTGAGCTGTTTGGTCAAAGCCGCCGTCAGGGACACCAGACACCACAATATATAATGGGCTGTGCTGCAGGAAAGAGTCGCCTCCCTTTTTTTCATTAAAGGTGAGCGTCATACAAAGACAGATCATAATGACAAGGCATATTCCTTTTTTCATCTTTTATGACTCCGCTTGCTTTATGGCAGGATAATATTTCCGTTCTGGTCTGCCAATGATTCCGTACGCAAGCTCTGCCCGGCATTCTCCTGTTGTCACGAGATACTCGACGTACCGTCTCGCTGTTGTGCGTGAAGCCCCCATCTTTTCTCCGAGTTCTTCCGCTGTAATCCCATTATTCTCTGATGCCATCAATGTTTTCACCTTGTCCAAAGTCAGCGAATTGATCCCTGTAGGCAGGTCCCTGCCATCCTTTTCTTTTGGCTCTTCTTGCATCTGTCCAAAAAACAAATCAATCATCGTTTGATTGACTTCATCCTTAGAATTGATGATGTCTTTTTTCTCTTTATATTCGGTTAAAACTTGCGCAAACTTTTGTGCGGTCACTGGTTTGATTAAATAATGAACCACTCCGTAATGAAGTGCATCTCTTAAAAGTGTCGTTTCTGTTGCAGCCGTGATAATAATCACATCTATTTCTGGATAGTGTTCTCTTAAAAGCGGCAACAGGTTTGTACCGAGCTCATCGGGCATATATACATCAAGCAAGATGAGGTCGACTTGTTCCTTTTGGAGCGCCTCCCACATATCTTTTGCACTCTTTGCCTTTCCGGCGATTTGAAATCCTTCTATTTGTTGTATATAAGATTCATGAATGGCTGCGATTCGAAAATCATCCTCCGCAATGAGTACCTTCATCACCATTTATTCCCCCTTTGTGCCTTTCGGTATGTATGCAGTGAAGATGGCACCGCCTTCTTTTTGGTTCGTCACTTCAATCCAGCCCCCAAGTTCGTTCAACACTTCTTTCACATTCGCTAGCCCGTAGCCTCGTCCTTCCCCCTTTGACGAATGGCCTCTTGTGAAAATATGTGAAAGTTCTTCCTCGTTTACTCCATCACCTGAATCAGATACTTCTATGATAATATCAAACCCAATATCTGTAATGAACAGGCTTACCTCGCGCGTCTCCTTATTTAGTACGGCCTCAAAGGCGTTATCTACAAGATTACCAATGATGGTAATAAAGTGAGATAGACTTAAATGTGGTGGAAGCGGCTCCAATGAACTATTTTCATCGATGTGGAAATGAACCTTCTTCTCAGATGCTTTCCCTAACTTGCCGAGTAAGATGGCTTGTATTTTAGGAGATCGAATTTGCTTCATGAGTAAATCGTGCTGACGGTTTTGCAGCGTATATTCTTCCTTTATTAAGTCGATGGCCTCATCCACTTGCTTCAGCTCAAGCAAACCTAAAATGGCGTACAGCTTATTTGAGAATTCATGCGTTTGTGCCCTCAGGTCTTCTGAATATTGGCTGACCTCTGTTAATGTATCCAGCAGCTTCGTCAGCTCTGTTTTCTCTCGGAAGCTCACAATTCCCCCAAAAACTCGATTGTCCTGGACCACTTTTTTCACATTTAAGACATAGGTTTTATCATTGACGACGGTTTCGATGTTCGGTTCAATCGTTTCTGCCTTTAAATAGAAAAGGAGATTGGCTTTTGGCAAGACTTGGTCAATATGAAGCGGCAGCTCGGATGAAACGCGCAGCATGTGTTCAGCAGATGTATTCATCATCGTTATCGCGCCTTTGCGGTCAAATGCAATAATCCCTTCTTTTATAGCAAGCAGCATCGCTTCTCTTTCTCGAAATAATGAAGCAATTTCGTGCGGTTCAAGCCCTAATGTATCTTTGCGAATACTTCTTGTTAAAAAAATCGCTCCGAATATACCAGGCAAGAGCACAAAAAGGGCAATATAGCTAAGCTTGATTAGTTGATGGGCTGTCGCTTGATCAATTTCCTTTTTTAAAAATTCGACGGTGACTGTGCCAATAATTTCTTCATGCTTGCCTGTTTCTTTCATAATCGGGGCACTGCCTCTGACAACGATTTCACCATTAGAATCACCCGTTGATATGGAGGTTCCCCCAAATAGCAGGGTACTTCTTCCTCTAAATACACTGATGGTTTTTCCTACATTCTCATGATTCGTATGAAAAAGGACCTTCCCTTTTTGATTGGTAATGAAGATGGCATGTGCTCTGACTTGATCCTTCATTTGCTCAAGCACTGCCTGTTCTTCATACTCAGACACTGATGAGGTGCCCACCGATGTTTTAATGGGCGGCATATATGAGATTGTTCTAGCGGTTTGCACCGCCAGCTGTTCAGCTTGCCGCTGCCTTTCTGATGTCTGCAGAAAACCAAAACAAATGGTCAATAACGCAATGACAACAAGCAAAAGCCCGATAATTAACCCCAAAATTTTCGTTTGTAAAGTGACTTTCCTTTTGCCCATCCTCACCTCTACAACCCCTAATTCAAGTAGATTCATCGACTAGACTCTAAGAAAATCATATCATTTTTTCTTACGAAGTTAAGAGAAAATTCATTCAAACAAAAAAGGACGACTCAAATCGAGTCATCCCTGTTTCAATTACGTGATAGATAAGCCTGCACTCGCATAGCCTGCTACAGTGTTAATTAAAGATAAGCCTGTTGCAGTCGCAGAGAAAACAACCAGTAATCTTGTTTCTGCTGTAACTGGCACATTCAGGCCGGTAGCGATTCCGTTTGAAATAGCACCAATAGTTAAAATCCCCGTTAATGGTGGTGCCAATGTGACACTCGCTACTTGAGTGAAGCTGTTATCTGGTGTCGGTGAAGCAAATAAGCTAGCTGTCACTGTAATACTCGTGCCGACTAAAGCCAATGCTGCCGTAGTACTAAAGTATCCGGCAAATGAAGTAATAGTGCCATCCCTTGGTACAGAGAATGCCATATTTAAAAGAGTACCTGCTGCTCCTGTTAAGTCGATGATACCACCTAGTATGCTAACGCCTGTTGCAGAGCTACCAAAGCCGACCAAACTAGAAGTTCCGACAAGACCCCCTGCAATTGTAGTCAAGACAGCAGGGGTACCTGATGCAAATGGAATAATCGCACTCGATCCAGTTGCTCCGGTTGCTCCTGTAACTCCGGTGGCGCCGGTATCTCCTGTTGCTCCAGTTACTCCAGTCGCTCCGGTGACTCCGGTGGCGCCGGTATCTCCGGTCGCTCCTGTGACTCCGGTGGCGCCAGTATCTCCTGTGGCTCCTGTGACTCCGGTGGCCCCGATATCTCCTGTGGCTCCCGTTACTCCGGTCGCTCCGGTGACTCCGGTATCTCCTGTGGCTCCTGTGACTCCGGTGGCGCCAGTATCTCCTGTGGCTCCCGTTACTCCGGTCGCTCCGGTGACTCCGGTCGCGCCAGTATCTCCTGTGGCTCCCGTTACTCCGGTCGCTCCGGTGGCGCCGGTATCTCCTGTGGCTCCCGTTACTCCAGTCGCTCCGGTGGCGCCGGTATCTCCGGTCGCTCCTGTGACTCCGGTATCTCCGGTCGCTCCTGTGACTCCGGTCGCGCCGATATCTCCGGTCGCTCCGGTGACTCCGGTCGCGCCAGTATCTCCTGTGGCTCCGGTGACTCCGGTGGCCCCGATATCTCCTGTGGCTCCCGTTACTCCAGTCGCTCCGGTGACTCCGGTATCTCCGGTGGCTCCTGTGACTCCGGTGGCGCCAGTATCTCCTGTGGCTCCCGTTACTCCGGTCGCTCCGGTGACTCCGGTGGCGCCGGTTGCTCCGGTAACTCCAGTCGCACCTGTATCTCCTGTTGCACCGGTCGCTCCTGTACCTGTTGCTCCTGTGATCCCGGTTGCTCCGGTAACTCCAGTCGCTCCCGTATCACCTGTTGCACCGGTCGCTCCTGTACCTGTTGCTCCTGTGGCTCCTGTGATCCCGGTTGCTCCGGTAACTCCAGTCGCACCTGTATCTCCTGTTGCACCGGTTGCTCCTGTACCTGTTGCTCCTGTGGCTCCTGTGATTCCGGTTGCTCCGGTAACTCCAGTCGCACCTGTATCTCCTGTCGCACCGGTCGCTCCTGTACCTGTTGCTCCTGTGGCTCCTGTGATTCCGGTTGCTCCGGTAACTCCAGTCGCACCTGTATCTCCTGTCGCACCGGTCGCTCCTGTACCTGTTGCTCCGGTTGCACCCGTTTCACCAGCAGCTGCTAACAATGTATAATCTGGTGACGTACCTGGCGTACCTGTTGGCGGCGCTGAATTCACCACATACGTACTTCCATCGAATGTCACGACTTGACCTACTGGATAGGTTGGGGCTACCGCTGGATCAAATGCCACGATGCCCGTTAAGCCTACACCAGTGGCTCCAGTTGCTCCTGCCGGGCCTGCTGGGCCTGCTGGGCCTGCTGGACCCGCTGGACCCACTGCACCTGCTGGACCTGCTGGGCCTCTTCTTCCTCTCCCGCCTGGCGGACCTTGAATCACACAAACACAAGGATCTTTTCCGCAGCAAGGATTTTTCACTGGTTTCCCTGGCTTTCCAGATTTCCCTTTCTTACAACTATCACATTCCCAGCCGTCATCCTTATACGCATCATACCAGCTTCCTTTTTGGTAGTGGTCTGTCGAATGAGTTGGATATGTCTTTCCGCATTGTCTACATCTTCTCATGGAATCACCCCCCATCCATCGTATTCATCATTCCTTGGAAAGGTGTATGTACACTTTTATTTTTATCAAGAAGTATTGAAAAGACCTTGCGCTCGATGCACAAAGTCTTACATTTATTAGAATTTTATTGTCATTTTGATATCTTTTCCAACCATACTATATTCAATATCTGCTGGACGGATCGCTTCTTTTAGTTTTTTCACCCCCTCTCCTTCAAAAAAAGTAGGTGCATGTTTTCCACCGATTAATAAAGGTGCCATATAAATGACGGCTTCATTGACTAGTGATTCTTCTAAAAAGGACGCACTCACATTTCCTCCTGCTTCAACGAGAACTGACATGACAGAACGTTCCTTCAGCATTCGTAACACGTCATGAATATTTGTCCGCTGCTCTCCGCTTGTGACATAGACTTGATGCCCTTTATCTACCAGCTGTTCATACTTTTTCTGATCATACATGTGCGAGGTGCAAATAATGGTTTCGGCCATATGATCTGTTAAACATTTCGCATGAAGCGGAATCCTTAATGTGGAATCTAAAATGACACGAATGGGCTGGGTCGCCATTGAATCTTTCACAATAAGACCTGCATCATCTTGAATAATCGTTTCGACACCTGTTATCACAGCATCGGCTTCTTGACGCAATTGCTGCACTTCTTTCCTCGCTTCTGTTCCTGTGATCCATTTGCTTTCAAGATGAGATGTTGCAATTTTCCCGTCTAACGAAATGGCTGATTTTAAGATGACGTAAGGAAGGTCTGATTGAATGAAATGAAAAAAAGGCACATTTAAGCGATCCGCCTCCTGTTTACATATTCCTTCATCTACTTCGATCCCTGCTTGTTTCAACATGGTAACCCCCTTACCTGCGACAAGCGGATTTGGGTCTTGCGTCGCAATGACTACACGTTTCACACCACTTTTGATAATGGCTTCCGTGCAAGGACCCGTTTTCCCATGATGCGAACAAGGTTCAAGCGTCACATACATGTCAGCTCCCTTTGCCTTTTCCCCTGCCATTTGCAGCGCATGAATTTCAGCATGAGGTTCGCCCGCCTTCATGTGAGCACCAATCCCAACAATCTCACCTTGCTGTACAATGACTGCACCGACAAGCGGATTTGGGGAGGTTTGCCCTTTCATTGCCTTTGCGTTGGCAATCGCCAGCTTCATATAAAAAACATCGTCTTTCATGTGAGTCTCCTTTCTTCTCTTTCAAGGGAAAGAACTCCTTCAGGAAATGAAGGAGTTCTATTCTCATGTGCTATATTTTTTCCATCCGTTTCTTTTCAGATCGATCATAGTAAGGCAAGGAATAAAAAAGTTTATATGATGCTCGTTGTTTACAAAAACAGCATTTGCGTAATTCATATTTATTAATGAGGAGCACATGCGGACAATTGAGTACAGTCAGGCCTTTTTTCATATGTTCCTTGCAAACACTTATCATGAGAATCCCCCGCTTACATTCTTTTTCTTAATGAGAGATTACTTCTTTCGGAAATTGTTCAAATAAGCGCAGTACTTCAGTATGTGTGCCATCTTCTCGAATATGATAAATCCCGCCGTCATATGAGCTTGCGTATACATCATTGCCTAATTGTCTGATGGCACTAATCCCATTCTTGGCAATTCTAATTGGGCCGGTATTGACATCTAGCTCTGGATTCCACACAACGACATAGCCCCAATAATCTCCGCTCACAATATAGCCAGAGTCTGTGACAGAGACAGATTTAATAGAATACTGGTGTTCATTATGCTGGTCTAAAATTCTTCCTGTATGCAAATCAAACAATCTCACATTCTTGTCACGGCTGACAATGGCAATACGATCTCTTTTACTATCAATGAATACATCATTTAACAGCTCTGTCGCTCCGATATATTTCGCTTTTAAAGACAAGCTCTTCTTATCTAAAAGACAGATGGTTCCTTCTACCGCGGCTGTGATGATATGATCTCCTTCTACTTTTAATGCTTTAACAGCACAATCGTGTGCTTTGGAACGGCCAATTTCCTTTAAATGTTCTGTCGAAATGACATGTACATAACCGCCGTAAGTTCCAATATAGAATTGCCGATCCTCCTCGTGGAAATACACACTGTTGACCGGCCCTGTGTTGAGATCAAACGAAACCATTTGCTGTAATGATTCATGAACAATATGCACCTGACTTGCATGATCTCCCCACGCATAATAGCTTCCATCTCGTGCGACAGCCACTCCATTTGTTAAAACGCCTGTCGATTTAGCGATTTCAATCCCGTTCTTTCTGAATTTTCCGTCATCTGATGCTGTGATGATATCTCCCGCATCAGTCAGCGCAATATCATTAATAGATGGTGTCGCCATTTCAATCTCATCTGATACAACTTTTCCCTTTTCAATAGACCATTCACAATACGTTTTTCCAAAACTGGCTCCTAGGATGGATTTCTCATCCTCCGTCCAGACAAGCGAACGCTCCCACTGATATTTATGAGGCAGCAACGTATCGACTAAATCCCCTGTTTCATAATTCCACAGCTTAATTAAATGGTCATAGCCTGCTGTCAGCAAGTAATTGCCGCTTGGAGAAAAGTTCACCCGCTTGACGCCCTGTAAATGGGCTTTAATGATTTTTTTCTCCTGTAAAGTAACCGCATCATAAATAATGACGGTGCCATCGTCTCTGCCAAGTGCGAACACTTCTTTTTGATTGCTGCCGCTGATTGTGTCCAGCTCATAATCAAACGGACCAATTTCCCCTACAATTTCTCCTGTATCGTACAGCCATACAAGAACGTAGCCATCATCACCTGTTGTATAAGCTTTATCGCCATGTATCCATACAGCTAATACATCTTTGCTATGTCCATGGAATTCTCTTAAAACAGCTCCTGTTTCGATATCCCACACTAAGCACCTTCTATCTCTAGACACCGATACTAGTAAGGTATCCTGTTTGGCAAAGGCGACGGCTTCTACATCATCTGCATGACCAAACAGGGTGCGAATTCGAGTATGAGTGTCTGTATCATACAATTGAATGGTGTAGTCTGACGATGCACTCGCTAAATACTTTCCGTTTTCAGAAAGAGATAAAGAGTTAATGATATGCTCGTGACTTCCAATAAACGTTCCTTCTCCTGTTGCCCGGTTCCACTTATAAATACAACGGTCATAGCCGCCAGTGTAAACAATTTGGTCCTGCTGAGTTGATAAAACAGATGTAATCGGTCCTCTATGCATGATTTTACACTCCCACCTTTATATGTTGTTTTTGACGAGTCACTATACGAAAACCAGTAAATCGGAAAACGGGATCTGGATGCTTCCCGTGTCTTCTGGCGACTCTGCATAAATCTCCGCCTCTTGCAAAGGAGCCGCCTTTTAAAATGTAGTAATTACTGCCAAGCGTCTCCGTTAAATCATCTACGACCTCGATGCCGCCATCGTATACATGATATTTGGTGTTGACCCATTCCTCGACGTTGCCCCCCATATCATAAAGACCAAATAAGGATCTGCCCTTTTTGTATTGACGGACAGGCGTCGTTTTTTCAATATTTGATTCGAACGTATTACATAAAGAAGGATCAAACTCATCTCCCCACGGGTATTGATTTCTCGTATTTCCCCGGGCAGCATATTCCCATTCTTCTTCAGTAGGAATCGACACGTCTATCCCAAGTTTCCCGCTCAGCCACTGGCAGAACGAGAAGGCTTCCTCGATATCCATGCCCCAAGCCGGATGATCTTTCCCGCCACCAAGCTCTTGATTCGTTAAGCTCTCCGGGTACGCCTGGCCTGTTTCATCACAGTAGCTTTGATACCATTCATTGGTGACGACCGTATCTGAAATAAAAAATTCATTGATATACGGCTGATAGGATGGAAATTCTTTGTACAGCCATTTTTGAAATTTTTTCTCACGGCCGTAGGTTGGATTGAGAAGCTTGTCCTTCCAGAATTCTGATGCCTTTTTCATATCTTCTTCATTACTTCCAATCGTTGCATAGCCGCTTGGGATTTGAATCCAATTGATTTCAGGTTTCACGCTTTTCTCCCGCCTTCTTTAAAGTAAACTCATCTACTGATTAATTAATTTTTTCTCATCGACCATATGCCCTGAGGCTGCTTTTGCCTTTAAATAGGCTTCATTATATAGAGAGGCTTCGACCGTATGATCAAATCGCAATACAGGAAGACCGTAGGCAGCAATGGAATCGACTTTATCTGGATTGTTCGTTAGGAGGTGCATTGGTTTCCCTTTGTTTAAATAGTGCAGAACAGCCGCTGCCTCCTCGTAATGCCGGTCATCATCTCCGCAGCCAATCAGGCGGTTGGCTTCAAATGTATCCAGCTTCATTTCCTGTAATTTATACGTCAATGCTTTCGCCATCAGCCCAATTGACCGCCCTTCTTGATTGGCCATATATACGAGCATGCCTTTACCGTAATCGGTGATTTTCTTCAGCGATAACGCAAGCTGTGGACCGCAGTCACATTTCAGTGACCCAAACACATCCCCTGTTTGGCAGACACTATGAATGCGCACTAGCGGCGGCACCTCATTTTCAAAGTCGCCAAATAAGAGACAAGAGGAAAAGGTTTGCTGCGCGGTACTCATTTGGACAATAGATTCGATCGTTGGTTTTGTCTCCCCTTCAACAGGTGCGAAGGCATACCATTTAAATGGCACTTCTTCATGTTGAATGGAGATCGGCAGGTTCACTGGCCCCACGAGCAAATAGTTTTTTTCTTGAAAGGTAAAATGATGAATCATTGATTGTAATTCATCTACAAACTTGTTCATTTGTCTCCCCCCTATTCATCGCTGCACCCAAGTCGACTCTCATAGCGCAGTGATGGAGTGATGAATATGTGTCCGCACTCCCTTAGCATATGTGCTCCTATTTCAAGCGGCACTCATGCCTAAAAAGAATATGGATGTGCGATTCCTCTCATCGTTCAGACCCTGATTGTCGCAAGAATGACTCCGTTCCCAGCTCTTCTAGCGATGTTTCAATCTAGGTCTTGTCCAGTACAAAGGAGCAGAAATCTTGGTTCATACGATGTTAACGCCTTTCGATTCTTACATGATGCATGCTCTTTATTAGAATGAACACCTCTGCTAGGTTTGAGTGATCACCTTTGTACTAGATTTTGACGGCAATGACATGATGCTGGCTAATGCCGGCCTTTGCTTTTAATGGTGTAATCGATACAAGCTCCAGACCTGATGAACAAATTCTTTCTCCAAGCTGAGAGTCTGAAAATGAAAAGTGGAAACGGCCATCTTCTCCGATTAACCCTGTTCTCCACTCTTCTCCCCATACAACAAGTGAGAAGACGCCGCCTTCATGAAGCAAAGAGGAGACCTGTTTTAAATAACGCTCATGATCATCAGGATGCTGGTGATGAAAGCAGCCATGATCTAAAATTAAATCAAACTGCATCCCGCGTCCCTGATCCATCGACCAGGACATAAAATCTTGATGAACAAAATGGACAGGAACCGTTTCTCTTTTCTGTAATCCTTCCCACTCCTCATGCTCATACAGGTCGATACCGACATATGCAGAAAGCCCCCTTAAATGTTCAAGTGCCCGGCCGTTCCCGCACCCGATATCGAGCACAGAAGCAAGTGCATTCTTTTCCCGTGAATGCCATGCCTTTAATGACATCACGGCTGCATCTGTTAAGGATGGATCAGTAGACCACATATCTGTTCTTTTCTCATAATGTTCTTGAAATGCCATACGCATTTTTTCTAGATACAACCCACTGTCTTCATGGTATAAAGCTTTTTTCATCACAGGACCTCCTTCTATTCAAAATCGGCTTTTCGGGCAAAGGTCATTTTCAAGCTAAAAACCTTATGTTAAAATGAAAGATGGATTTTTTAGGAAAATCTGTTTTCTGAAAAAGGAGAGAAGCATCCCACATGTTCACTCTTCTTTTTCAGCATGCATCCTCATATGCAGCCATTTGAGAGCTGCAACGCCTCAGCTTATTGTCTCTTTTTTTCATATGAGTTCACCTCCTTCACCGTTCGATCAACTCACAGCCCTTATTGAAACCGCTTTCTCTCTTGGACAAGAACATAACGCCTTTTGAATATCTCTTGCAAAGTGATCATAGTAGAAAGGTCAATCTACTGTTTAGATCGGCTACCATTGTAAAAGACCGTTTTCTTATGTTTTAGTAGAAATATTCCAAGCAAGCTTTTTCTCTTAAAAGCGCTTGTACCTTGGTTTTATGACACCACCTCTCACTAGAATGTGCCTTGAATAAACCCATCAGAAATTTAACAACTACTTCCATAATGACTGGATTAAGCCAAATATATTGTTTTTAGATTATTTTGTCAACAAATTATTTCCTAAACATTAAAATGAATTTTCTAATTGAAAATACAGGTATTTTTCGTGGTTTTTTGACCTCAAAACACTTATTTCTACACAAAAATACAACATAAACCAATAGAACTAAGAAATTTATCTACTAAATTACACAAGATTTTTATTTCATTTTGAAACAAAATTGAAAGATACAATGATTATTTCCCGAATGGATTTTTGTGATATTTTGACTATTTTTTTCTCATTTCCGATCATTTTCTTTGGTATATCTGCATTTTCAATTAGGTGATTTACTGTTTATTCCAATCTGCTGTTTTTTCTTATTATAGTAAAAAAGATGTGTCCTCTCCTTCAGAGATGATGGCATGAAAAAAAGCCCCTTACGAAAGTAAGAGGCTTTTTTCAGTTGGCGTTTATGCCCAAGTTTTCACTTTTTCATGGTCTGTCACAAAGAGAAGGACTTTTCCTTCATCTAAATGTTCTTCAAATTTCACAGCTTCTTCTTTAGAGAAACCAATTTCATGGATTTTATTTCGGAGCTCATCGCCCTTTTTACTAAAGATGTTCCCAACAGCATGTTTAAGTCCAACTTCTCTTTGACCTATCGTATTAGCATCTGCATTTCCAGCAATACGCTCTGTACGATCATCGTCATGGGACAGAACATAAATGTCCTCTCTTGCAACACCGAGTGCTTTTAATTGCTCTACATCTCTTTGAAGTGTCTCATCATTTGAATACTCTCTTACAACAGGTTTCATTTTATATTCCTCCTTTAGCGTCTTACGAATCTTTTACCCGTCACTTTTGTCATTAAACCTTCCTTGAGCACATCCATTTTACATTGTGTACTAACCGTGCCTATTGGCTTATTTTTGACAAAAAGCCCGAAAAAATGACTAAATTTTCTGAAATATTGTATTCATCCCTGCTGTTTTGTTGTACAATTCTTATACTGGAGGCTAGAAATGAGGTAGAGCTGATGTATTACTTTTCAGCGGAGCAGCAGTTTAATGCTTGGGTTGTCAGTGATTTGGTGAAACAGCTTTTTCAGAAGTGGAATCCTGAAGAAGCAAAAGCAAAGCCGCTTACATTGTTTGCTGAACAGCACTTTCGCATCTCCATTGATTATCTCTTTTCAATCATCATTAACATTGGAGATATCGAGTCGATTGAACAAGATCCACAAGACCTGTTGTCCTCATACTTGAATATCCTTTTTCCTTTTGTGACGCGCGATATGATGAAAGCCTCCATGCAAAATGCGAACGAATATTTGTTAAAAGAACGTGATGCGGACGCGTATCAGCTGTTTGGCTGTCTGCCGCCGCTCCTCTCTGTTGACTTCCAAAAAAGTAGTCCTCATCTATGAGATGGCGGCTGCTTTTTTGTATGTGTTTGAAAAAGACCGTATGTTTTGAATGAAAAGAAGCATCATGTTAATGTAAATCTAGGCTGCAAGTGAAAGGGAGGATTTGACATGAGTCAACAAAAGCAAATTCAATTAGCCAAACGTCCAAAAGGATTACCTACAAAAGATGTTTTTCATTTTGAAACAGTCGATATACCTGTGCCGCAAGATGGCGAAGTCTTGATTCAAACGAAATATGTTTCTGTAGATCCTTATATGAGAGGACGAATGCAGGATACAAAATCCTATACACCTCCATTCAAGCTAAATGAAGTGATTCAGGGCGGTGTTGTCGGAGAAATCGTTGAATCCAAATCGCCTCAATTTGAAAAAGGGGATTTTGTTCTTGGATTCCTTGGCTGGCAAGAATATTCTACAGCCAAAGCTGAATCTCTGACTAAAATTGATCCATCCATTGCGCCATTATCCTATTATTTAGGCATTTTGGGCATGCCAGGGCAAACCGCTTATTTCGGACTTCTTGCGATTGGCCAGCCAAAAGAAGGCGAGACCGTTGTCATTTCTGGAGCCGCAGGTGCCGTTGGTTCCGTTGTGGGACAAATTGCTAAGATCAAAGGCGCTCACGTCGTTGGGATTGCGGGATCTGATGATAAGCTGGCTTATTTAAAAGAACTAGGCTTTGATGAAACGATTAATTATAAAACAACAAATGATTTAGATGATGCCATAGCAAAGGCCTGTCCAAACGGCGTCGATGTGTATTTTGACAATGTTGGCGGCGAAATTTCTGATGCCGTGATGAATCATTTGAACCGCTTTGCACGTATTCCAGTGTGCGGCGCGATTTCGTCTTATAACATTAGCGCAAGCGAGGACATCGGACCGCGTGTGCAAACAAAACTCATTAAAACAAGCGCATTGATGCAAGGCTTCATTGTTGCCAACTATTCAGATCGTTTTGAAGAGGCTGCAAGAGATCTCGCACAATGGGTTAAAGAAGACAAACTGACTTATAAAGAAACAATCATTGAAGGCTTTGACAACATTCCTGATGCATTCCTTGGACTATTTAAAGGGGAAAATGTCGGAAAACAGCTTGTCAAAATTTCATAATAAAAAAGGACCCTCCATGTGGAAGGGTCCTTTTTTTATGCTTGCTTGGGCGCAAGATGCAGCTGGCCTTGCTTATAAACAATTTCCTGAAGCGTGAGATTCAGCTTTTTCGCCATTTTTTTGAGCATTGCATGCTCTTGAGATGTGACAAGACTGATGACAGCCCCTTCTTTTCCTGCGCGCCCGGTTCTGCCTGAACGGTGGATATAGCCTTCTTCGTTTGGCAGGTCGGCATGGATCACGTACGGCAGATCGTCAATGTCGATGCCTCTTGCTGCGATATCTGTTGCAAGGAGAAGCGGAAATTCACGCTGTTCAAATTCCTTTAAGATGATAGCACGCTCTGCTTTTTTCGCTTCACTATGAAGCACACCAAGGTCGACATGGTGATACGCTAATTTCTCTGCATAAATGCTTAAATTCGTAATATCACGCACAAAGACGAGCGCCTGCATGTCCTCAAGCCGTGATAGCTTTTGCAATAATTTCACTTTATCACGCTGATCACATAACAGATAATAGTGTCCTACTTTCTGCGCTTCTTCCTCACTTCTGGCAATTTTCAATACTTCTGGTTCAGACGTCATTTGTTTAATCAGTTGAACCGTTTCCTCTTTTAACGTCGCAGAAAAACAGAGGATTTGTCTTTCTTTTAATGTGGATTTAATGATCGCTTGGATCGTTTTCATATGCTCTGGCACAAGAAGCTGATCTGCTTCATCTAGCACGACCGTTTTGACTTCGTGCATTTTCAGTTTCTTGATTTTGATTAATTCCTGTACACGGCCAGGTGTTGCGACAACGATGTTCGGGTGTTTCTTTAGTTTTTCCTGCTGCTTTTTGATGTTCGCTCCACCAATCAAGGAGACCGCTTTGATATCTGACCCTTGTTTGAACTCTTGCACGACATCAAAAATTTGCATCACAAGCTCTCTTGAAGGTGCCAAGATTAAGACTTGCGGGTGTTTAATATTCACATCGATTTTATTTAAAAGCGGCAACACATACGCCAGTGTCTTCCCCGTTCCCGTAGGCGATTCCGCGATCACATCACGCTTCTCCGTAATCCACTCTGCTGTTTTTTCTTGTATAGCTGTTGGTTTTTCGAAGCCAGCCGCTTGAAAGTTTTCCTGAATAAATGGCTTTGCTTCTTTCAAAAATGCCCAATTTTCTATCATGTCGATCTCCTTTATCCTCATTCAATCTATCCTTTAGTATCTCAAAATCAGCTTTGAAACGCAATTTTTCTTTTGATGCTTTTATCGAGCCGGACAGTTCGATATAATCATGAGAGGCACTAGCCGTTTTGAATCTATTTGAGGTGTAAAAAAATGATATTATCTGTTAAAGATTTAAGCCATGGCTTTGGCGACAGAGCCATTTTTCACGAAGTCTCCTTCCGTTTATTAAAAGGCGAGCATGTCGGCTTAATTGGCGCCAACGGTGAAGGAAAGTCAACGTTTATGAATATTATTACTGGCAAGCTGGAGCCAGATGCAGGAAAAGTCGAATGGGCAAAAAATGTCCGTGTCGGCTACCTTGATCAGCATACTGTACTAGAAAAGGGAAGAACGATCCGCGAAGTGCTTCAGGATGCATTCCACTATTTATTTTCCATGGAAGCAGCGATGAATGACATTTACGGCAAAATGGGTGAAGCCGATCCTGATGAGCTGGAAAAGCTGTTAGAGGAAGTTGGCGTCATTCAAGATGCGCTCACAAACAATGATTTTTATATCATTGATTCCAAGGTCGAAGAAATTGCGAGAGGTCTTGGGTTAACGGATCTTGGGCTGGACCGTGATGTGACGGAGCTGAGCGGCGGACAGCGTACAAAAGTATTGCTTGCGAAATTGCTGTTAGAAAAGCCAGAAATTCTCCTTCTCGATGAGCCAACCAACTATTTGGATGAGCAGCATATTGAGTGGCTGAAGCGCTATTTACAGGAATATGAAAATGCGTTTATCCTCATTTCACATGATATTCCGTTTTTAAACAGTGTCATTAACTTGATTTATCATGTTGAAAATCAAGAGCTCACGCGCTATGTTGGTGATTATGATCAATTTAAACAAGTGTACGAAGTCAAAAAGCAGCAGCTTGAAGCAGCTTATAAAAGGCAGCAGCAGGAAGTCGCTGAATTAAAGGATTTTGTTGCAAGAAACAAAGCGCGTGTCAGCACAAGAAATATGGCCATGTCCCGTCAAAAGAAACTGGATAAAATGGATATGATTGAACTCGCAGCAGAAAAGCCAAAGCCTGAATTCCACTTTAAGCCGGCACGAACTTCCGGGAAATTGATTTTTGAAACAAAAGATTTGGTCATTGGTTATGATGAACCGCTCTCTCGTCCATTGAATCTGAAAATGGAACGCGGGCAAAAAATTGCGTTATACGGCGCTAACGGGATCGGAAAAACGACATTGCTGCGAAGTCTTCTTGGAGAAATCACGCCAATTTCTGGTGAGGTGGAACGCGGAGAATTCCTGCATATTGGCTACTTTGAGCAAGAAGTAAAAGAGCAAAACAGCAACACTTGTATTGAAGAGGTGTGGAGTACCTTCCCTTCTTACACGCAATATGAAGTCAGAGCCGCTCTTGCAAAATGCGGATTAACGACAAAGCATATTGAAAGCCGCGTGTCTGTCTTAAGCGGAGGAGAAAAAGCAAAGGTCCGTCTTTGCAAACTAATCAACGAAGAAACCAACTTACTTGTTCTCGATGAGCCGACCAATCACTTGGATGTCGATGCAAAAGAAGAACTAAAACGTGCATTAAAAGAATACAAAGGGAGCGTCTTATTGATCTCTCACGAACCTGAATTTTATCAAGATGTTGCAACCGACACATGGAATTGTGAATCTTGGACGACAAAAGTACTTTAACAAAAAAGCCTTATATCTGCATAAGATATAAGGCTTTTTTCTATTTAATGACCTGCTTGAATATTGACGAGATGTTTACGGCCAAGAAGCAGGATGATCATGCCTAACAGAACGACAGCCGCCCCAACATAGTAAGGGGTGCTTGCTGTATAAGATTCAGCAAGTACGCCGGCAATCCAAGGAGCAATCGCGCCCCCAATAAACCGTACAGCACTATAAGAGGATGAAGCAATCGAACGTTCAACCGGCGCCGATCCCATCACAGCGGTCGTGAGCACTGTATTGATCATGCCAAGGATGCCCCCAGCAATAACAATTCCGCAGATGACGACTACAACATGTGAAGTCCATACCCCAATGCCGAATAAAATCACAGCAAATGAAGCAAACAGAACCACAAGGGAAGTCAATGTCCCAAGTTTGCGATGAATGACCGGCGCTGAGAAGACGGATGTCACGGCCAAAAATAGTCCCCATCCAAAGAAGACATAACCAAGACCATGCTCATCCAGATGAAGCACAAATGGCGAATAGGCTAAAAGCACAAAGAAACCAAAATTGTATAAGAAAGCGGCAGATGCCATCGTTAAAAGCCCTTTATATTTTAACGCCCCGACAGCCTCGAATAATTTCACCTTTTTCTGAGGCTTTTGCATCGGCGGGAGCATAAACGTAATGGCTAAAAGAGCAACAAGCATTAACACCGCAACGCCAAAGAATGGTCCGCGCCAAGAGATCGTCCCAAGCTCTCCGCCAAGCAGCGGTCCAACCGAAATCCCAAGACCTAGTGCAGCCTCGTATAAAATAATGGCCTTCGCACTTCCTCCAACAGACACACCGACAATCACAGAGAGGGCAGTTGAAATAAATAAGGCATTCCCAATGCCCCATCCGCCTCTAAAGCCGATTAATTCATTAATCGTTGAAGAGGTACCGCCTAAAGCAGAAAAGACAATAATAAAAATAAGTCCTATTAATAACGTCCATTTCGCACCAATCCGACTAGAGATAAAGCCCGTAAAAAACATGACAAAGCCGGTCACAAGTAAGTAGCTCGTAAATAAAAGAGAGACCTGACTTGGAGATGCATCTAATTGTGATGCAATGGCTGGCAAGATCGGGTCCACAAGTCCTATCCCCATAAATGAAATCACACACGCAAAGGCAACAGCCCAGACGGCTTTCGGCTGCCTAAGCAGACTTGTACGCTGTTTCAACACTTCTTCTTCCTTCATTCCATCAGAACCTTTCCTTCAAATGTTGACAAAATAAAATAAACACGCAGAGGTGTTTATTTTTGTAATTGCTCAATTGCATGAGCCGCTCTTTCTTTCATCGCTTCAAGATCCTTTTTAAAAGATTGGATCGTTTCAAGCTTTTTTGTAATCAATTGATGCTGTACAGACAGCTGCGCCTCAATATCTAACAGCTTCTCTAATCGTTCCTTCGGATCAAGCGACAGCAAGTAACCTTCTTTATTCAGCTCAAGCTGCTTTCCTATTTCCATAAACGATTGAAGCTCTTGTAAAGAAAATCCAAGTACCTCTTTTGCCTGCATCACTTTCTCTAGTTCTTCCATGTCGTCCTCTGAGTAAAGTCTGACACCGCCCTCTGTCCGCTTTGGTGCTGATAATAAACCAATCTCTTCATAGAAACGTATCGTCCGTTTGGTCAGTCCGCTTCTTTTCGCCACTTGATCAATTTTCATCCATTCCATTGCCAGTGCCTCCTGCTCATCAATTCATGATTTATTATACACCTTTATAACCTTAACGTAAACGTAAATGTTCTCACTCTTGATTTTTCTCGTGTTTTGATGCAAAATAAATAGGAATTATTACGATTTAAAGGAGGGATCTCATGTTTTCTTTTCCACCCAAAAAAGAACGACACCAACAATTCGGATCTGTACCGCCAAGCCTTGGAACGAAGCCTTCTCAAAAAGAGAACATGACTGACACCCAAAAGACGGAGCAGGACTTTTATTTTCATCTTGAACAAGTCGGCATCTGCCGCGTGTCTTATCCTGTACGAATTTTGTCTAAAACGGCACCGCAGGACCAAATAACTTCTGCTGACTTTGCACTGAGTACCTCCCTGAGAGCTCACGAAAAAGGCATTCATATGAGCCGTCTCACTGAACAGCTGCACTCGTTTTACGAAAGCGGAAAGCCGCTTGATGTGAATAGCTTAAAAGCATTGACAGCAGCGCTTGCCCGTCAGATGAATCAGTCATCTGCCTCGGTTCAAGTTTCCTTCCCTTGGTACATGGAAAAGCAAAGCCCAGTCACCGGGAAATCGGGTTTGATGCATGCGACAATCACATATGACATTCATTTTCATGAAAAGGATGGATGGACCTGTCATATTGGCTGCGATGCACAAGTCACCACATTATGTCCTTGTTCTAAAGAAATTAGTGAATACGGTGCACATAATCAGCGTGGCTCTGTTTCCATTCAGGTAGAGTTGTTTGAACAAGCATCATTCCCTAACGACATGAAAGCAGCTCTTTTACATATCATTGAGTCCAATGCGAGTGCACCGCTGTATCCTGTGCTTAAAAGACCTGATGAAAAGAAAGTGACAGAAGAGGCTTATGAAAATCCACGCTTTGTAGAAGATCTCACAAGGTTAATGGCCATCGAATTATATGAGCAGCCATGGGTCAGGGGCTTTCAAGTCGAGTGTCGTAATGAGGAATCCATTCATCAGCATGATGCCTATGCGAAATGCTCTTATCAAAAAAACCTGTAGATCAACTCTACAGGTTTCTTATTTCTTAGTCATGACTCTCTAATTCCTCAATCATCAGCGATAGTTCTGTCCAGCGGTCCATTGCTTGTTCTAGTTCTTCAGCAACGGCTTTTTGTTCGTCCATCAGCTCTTGAATTTTTCCAAAATCACTGCCTGCCTCCGCAATGCTTGCTTCAAGCTGCTGGTGTTTTTCCTCTAATGCCTGAATCCGGTCTTCAATTCCGTCCCATTCAAGCTGGTCTTTATAAGAAAGTTTTTTTCTCTTTTTAGGCGCCGCTTCTACTTGTTTCTCAGCAGGCTTTGTCTCTGTCCGCTTCGCCTCTTTTTCTTGCTCCATGTAATCGCTGTAAGCACCTTGGAAGTGTGAAATGCGGCCATTACCTTCAAAGACAAGCAGACGGTGAACCACTCGGTCTAAGAAATAACGATCATGCGATACGGTCATAACAACGCCAGGAAACTGTTCTAAATAATCCTCTAAAATGCTGAGGGTCTCCGTATCAAGATCGTTCGTCGGCTCATCTAAAAAGAGAACATTTGGTTCTTCCATTAAGACTTTCAATAAATACAATCTGCGGCGTTCTCCCCCTGACAGCTTGCGAATAAACGTCCGCTGCATGGATCTTGGGAATAGGAACCGTTCTAGCATTTGCTCTGCTGTCACGATAGCGCCATCAGATGTCTTGACGATCTCAGCTGTTTCCTTGATGTACTCAATGATGGTCAGTTCTTCATCCATTTCCTTGTGATCCTGCGTGTAATAGCCAATGCGAACGGTTTGTCCAATCGTCAATTGTCCTGTAGTCGGTTCTATTTTACCCGCTAGACAGTTAAGAAGAGTCGTTTTGCCGACTCCATTCGGTCCGATAAATCCAATCCGGTCGCCCGGCACGACTAAATCTGTAAACCGCTCCACAAGGGTCTGGCCAGCAAATGAAATTGATAAGTCTTCTGCCTCTATGACTTGTTTTCCTAGGCGGTGCGAGCCGATAGCGAAATCAAGCTCTCCTTTCGCATCAGGCCCTTTTTGATCCATCAGCTCTTCGGCTCTGCCGATGCGAGCTTTTTGCTTCGTCGTTCTTGCTTTTGCCCCTCTTCTCAGCCATGCAAGTTCTCGTCTGAGTAAGTTTTGACGCTTCGTTTCTTTCACCTGAGCTTCTGCTTCTCGTTCGGCTCTTTTTTCTAAAAAGACTTCATAATTTCCTTTATACGTATAGAGCTGCCCTTGATTCAATTCATAAATTCGGTTGGCCACACGGTTTAGGAAATAACGATCATGCGTCACCAGAATGACAGCACCGCTGTATTGACTCAAATATCCTTCGAGCCATTCAATCGTTGCATTATCGAGATGGTTGGTTGGCTCGTCTAAAATCAGCAATCCCGCGGGCTGAATTAAATTTTTAGCAATCGCGACACGCTTTTTCTGTCCGCCTGATAATGCATGAACAGAGCGGCTCACATCTTTGACACCAAGCTTTGTCAAAATCGTTTTTGCTGACAGGTTCGCATCCCATGCGTCTTCCTGATCCATTCGATTTTGCATGCGCATGAGCGCTTCTTGTTTTGCTTCATTTTGCGGATCATGCTCTAAATCGGCTAGCGCCTTTTCATATGCCTTCATCGTTTGAATCATGGGTGCCGTTCCAGAAAAAATGTAATCAAGAATCGTTTCATTCCCGCTCATTTCAGGGTCTTGCTCAAGAAATTCGATATCAAGTGTCCCTGCCTTCGTGATGTCACCCTCCTCAAACGATTCAAGTCCTGCAATGACCTTTAGGAGCGTTGACTTTCCTGTTCCGTTTGGTCCAATCAATCCGATGCGTTCCCTTGGTTCTATATGAAAAGAAATATGATCAAACAGCGTTTTCTCGCCATATGTTTTATATAATCCTTCAACATTCAATAAACTCATTTTTATCAGCCCTTACATAGATTCTCCCTTTATTTTAAATCAGCCGGTAGCAGAAAACTAGTTTTAAAAAACCCGCTGCTGAAAAGAATGTTTCCTTTTGCTGCTCGATACACTATGAAGAGGTGATCTAAAGATGGTAACCATTAGCTTATGTATGATTGTGAAAAATGAAGAGGAGGTGTTAGCGGACTGCCTTTCCTCTGTCCAAGACATTGTAGATGAGATGATCATCGTTGATACAGGGTCAACAGATCGTACGAAGGAGATTGCTCACTCCTTTTCAGCACAGGTACTTGATTTCGAATGGGTTCAGCACTTTGCAAAAGCCCGCAATTTCGCTTTCTCACATGCAACGAAAGAGTATATTTTATGGCTTGATGCAGACGATGTTCTACTAGAAGAAGACCGTCAAAAATTTCTTCAGCTCAAAGAGACGCTTGATCCTTCGGTGGATGCCGTCTCAATGTTTTATCATGTGGGATTTGATCAAGACGGTCGGGTGAATTTTAAATATAGAAGAAATCGCCTTGTGAAACGTGTCTTGAACTTTCAGTGGTACGGGGCCGTACATGAGTTTCTTCAAGTGTATGGCAACATCTTTCCAGCCGATATAGCCGTCACACATCAAAAGCGCAAGAAAACAACCACTGGTGAGCCTGGGCGCAACCTGCGAATTTATGAAGACATGCTCGCAAAAGGAGAGGACATGACGCCACGTGATCTCTTTTACTTTGCCAATGAATTAAGAGATAACAGGCAGCATGTCAGGGCGATTCGTTTTTATCATGAATTTTTAGCGACAAAACAGTGCTGGATTGAGGATGAAATTCGCACATGCCAATATTTAGCCGACTGCTATTATGCGGTAGGCTTCGAGGAAGCGGCTTTATCCTCATTATTACGTTCTTTCTTATACGATCAGCCCCGTCCAGAATTTTGCTGCCGGATCGGGGATCATCTAAAAATACAAAATAAACATCAGGCAGCGATCTTTTGGTATGAGCAGGCGCTGAAGGCTCCTGAAAACGAAACAGCCTTCACACTCACACAGTATAAAACGTGGTATCCACATCTCCAGCTTTGCTATTGTTATTATCAGCTCGGCGATTTGGAAAAAGCCAAGACACATCATCTTGCCTCCTCCGCCCATTACCCCACTCATCCAAGTGTGCTGTTCAATGAAAAAATATTTGCTGAACAGACATAGATCCCCCCGTCACCACATCCGCCTTCCACCTGCCAGCGGATGTCTCTTTTTATGCACAAATTCGATTGTGATGTTTAACACTTTAGTGATTTAAAGCGTTTTTCAACCAATTGACTAAATTGTCAATTACGCATATACTAACATTCGTCTTACGAAAAGATTTATCCATTAGGAGGTCAACATGAGTTCTTTATTTCGAAAAAAGTCTCTCGACCAGCTCATGCTTGAAAGTCAAACGAAGCGGCTTAGCCGATCGTTAAATACGTTTGATTTAATCTTGCTTGGCATTGGCTGCGTGGTCGGGACTGGTATCTTTGTGATTACGGGGGTTGCGGCAGCAAAGGATGCGGGACCTGCGATTATTATATCTTTTATTTTGGCTGCGATCGCATGCGCCCTTGCTGCTTTTTGCTACGCTGAATTCTCCTCGTCCATTCCTGTGTCAGGAAGCGTCTATACGTATTCCTACGCCACACTTGGGGAATTTCTCGCCTTCTTAATGGGCTGGGATCTCATGCTTGAATATGTCATTGCGCTCTCTGCTGTAGCAAGTGGATGGTCGTCCTATTTTCAATCACTGCTCAGTGGATTCGGTCTGCACATACCGAAGGCTTTATCAGCTGCACCTGGAGCCGCTGATGGTGCCGTCTTTAACCTTCCAGGCGCACTTATTATTTTACTCATCACCTTTATCGTCTCAAGAGGCGTCAAAGAAAGCACGAAGCTGAATAACATCATTGTGTTAATCAAAATTGCCATCGTCCTTCTCTTTATCATTTCAGGCTTTGCTTACGTCAAACCTGAAAACTGGACACCCTTTATGCCGATGGGCTTTGAAGGAGTAATCGCAGGCGCGGCAACAGTCTTTTTTGCTTATCTCGGATTTGATGCGATCGCCAATGCATCTGAAGAGGTCAAAAATCCGCAAAAGGCGATGCCGGTTGGCATTATCGGAGCGCTCGGTGTTTGTACCGTTTTATACATCGGTGTGTCCTTTGTCTTAACCGGCATGGTTCACTATACGAAACTGAATGTCAGTGACCCTGTCGCATTTGCTCTTCAAGTCGTTGGCCTTCATAGTGTGGCAGGTATCATATCAGCCGGTGCCATTATTGGGATCACAACGGTTTTAATTGCCTTGGTCTATGCGCAGGTTCGCTTAACCTTTGCGATGAGCCGCGATGGACTCATGCCAAAAATTTTCTCAAATGTTCATCCAAAATCGCAAACACCCGTTGCCAACACTTGGCTGACAGGTGCTGTCGCAGCATGTATCGTAGGTTTTGTGAATTTATCGACGCTTGCGAATTTAGTGAGTATCGGTACACTTGCAGCCTTTACAGTGATTTCAATTGCCGTCATTGTTTTACGGAAAAAGCACCCGAATGTCAAAGCAGCGTTTAAAGTACCATTCGTGCCTGTTCTTCCGATTATCAGTGCGGTCATTTGTATCACACTTGCGACGACCCTTTCATGGGTGACTTGGAGAGCCTTCCTTATCTGGGTAGCCATTGGTGTCGTTGTTTACTTCACCTATGCAAGACGAAAAAGTCATCTTAATGAAACACATTAGAAAAGAGACACGGGGTTTCCCGGTCTCTTTTTTTTGCTTAAATCACGCTGTTTTTGGCTGAATTTGAGTCCACCATGTCTGGATCTAACACGCTTATTACACGCCAAAGGACACTCACATCAAAAATCCACACCACCACCGAAGCCAAAAGAAACAAAAACACCGACGGTCTCGATTCGATCAAAGCCATCTTCTTAACCCGCTCAGCTTTTAAACACAATCGGGAGCCAGAAATACACCGCAAGGACAATCGCCACAATACTGATGATATTTAACCAAAAGCCTGCCCTGACCATATCAGATATTTTCAGCACGTCCGCACTAAAGACAGCGGCGTTTGGCGGTGTGGAGATCGGCAGCATAAACGCACATGAAGAAGCCAAAGCAGCCGCAGCCATTAACCCATATGGCTCCATACCAATCGCAAGCCCAAGCCCTACCGTAATCGGAATAATCATATTGGCAACAGCTGTATTCGACATAATTTCAGTCATAAACAAAATCGCTCCCGTTAAAATGATCAACAGCACGATATACGAAAGCCCATTTAAATGCTGTAGATTTTCCCCAATCCATCCCGTTAGATTGGTTTCTGCAAAGCCCGTAGCGAGCGAAAGCCCACCTCCAAACAAAAGCAAAAGCCCCCACGGCAGCTGTTTCATATCCTGCCATTCTAATATTCTCTCTCCATTTGTTGCTGGAATGAGAAATAACAGCATGGCACCGAAAATGGCGATAGACGTATCAGATACGGTGATCCCTCCAAACAAAAAGAGCTTAAAAATCCACAAAAACGCCGTCATGAGAAAAACAACAAACACCCATTTTTCCTCTTGTTTCATTTTTCCTAAATTCTCTAATCCCTTTCGAATGAACGCTACACTCATTTCACCTGTGTGCTCTACCTTGAACTGTACCTTGGTCAAATACAGAAATAAGAGAATGAGCAGAATCATCGCAACAGGAAAACCAAACAAAAACCATTCAAAAAACATAATTTCCCGATCTAGCAGTTTTTTTGACATCGCAGCAAACACCGCATTTGGCACAGATCCGACAAGTGTTGCTAGACCACCAATTGACGCTGAATACGCAACCGACAATAAGATGCTTTTACTGAATCGATCAAGAGATGGACCAGATAAGATTTCATTAGCCTTGACCTCTTTAATCACTGCAAGTGCCACTGGGAGCATCATCAGGGCTGTCGCTGCATTCGAAATCCACATAGATAAAAAAGCAGTCGCGATCATGACACCTAATACAATGCGATCACTTCTTGTGCCAATCACCCTCAAAATGTGTAAGGCCATTCTTCTATGTAAGTTCCATTTTTCAATGGCAATAGCAATCATAAATCCTCCCATGTACATAAAAACGATCGGATCTCCATAAGCCCTTGATGTCTGTTCCATAGAAAGCCCGCCAAGTGTCGGCAGTAGGATGATGGGCAATAAAGATGTTGCAGGTATGGGCAGTGCTTCTGTCACCCACCATGTTGCCGTCCAAGCCGTAATGCCCAAGACTACCCTCGCAGCATAGGTCAATTCATCTTCAGGTATGAGAAACAGAACGAGCAAGAAGAGTGTCGGTCCAAGAATAAGTCCAATTACATTCACTTTTTTATAAACGATAACAATTCCCCCCTATTGAAAGCGCTTGTCATATTTTTTCTAATTTTCCACATTCGATGATCTCTTAAGAAATCCTTTAAATCATATGAAAAAATGAAGATATCTTTCATAAAAACAGCTGTCATTTTACTCCCATTTCCAATACCATGACATGATGCCTTGGTCTATTTTCATAGGAGAAACTATACAAATCATGTGCAATCACTGTAAAATATAGAAGATCTAATCAAAAATTGAGGTGTTTTCATTGTATAAGGATCAAAGAAAATCATTTTGGAAACAGAAAAAATTCATTATTCCTCTTCTTAGCATCATCGTGATAGCAGCTGCTCTCTTTTTCTTAAAAGATACTCTTTTCTCAAAAGAAAAAGAGGCTTTAAAAGCGGCTCAATCCTTTACGAAACAATTGGAGAAGAAAGACTTTACGAAGCTGGCTGATGAGGTAACGAGTACGTCTTTGAAAGCCAATGACTTCTCAAAAAAACAACTAGCCGAAAAATATGACAATATCTTTAACGGAATTGGTGCTTATGATCTGAACATATCAAAGCTCAACGTCGAAAAACAGGACAAAGGAAATGAGTATCAATTTTCCTATGATGTGACAATGAAAACGTCTTTTGGCAAGCTGCACAAGCTTTCTTACAAGGGCGTTCTCTCAGAAGAAGATGACAAGTGGAAAGTGGACTGGAAGCCAAATCTCATCTTCCCGCAAATGGAGAAGGGAGATACTATCAAAGTCAAATCAGACCCTGCTGTCCGTGGAAACATTGTAGACCGAAAAGGGCGTACGCTGGCAGAAACAACTGGTGGAAACGCACTTGGCATCATCCCAGGTAAACTCGGGACAGGGAAAGAAAAAGAACGCAATATCAAAAAAATCAGCAAGGCATTTGATATAGATGAAGAACTAATCGACAATCAGCTGAAACAAGCATGGGTCACAGACGACACGTTTGTCCCGCTCAAATCAATGTTAGAGCAAAAGCCGATTCCAAAGGATGTAAAAGGCGTCACCTATCAAACGAAGGAAATGCGTTACTATCCTTATAACGAAGCCGCCGCCCATCTCACCGGCTATGTCGGAAAAGCAAATGCAGATGATATCAAAAGAAATCCGGCATTAAAAGCAGATCAAATCATCGGCAAAACCGGCCTTGAATTCACGTTTGACAAAAACCTGCGTGGACAAGATGGCGGAAGCATTCTGATCGTCCATGATGAAACAGGCATTGAAGAAACATTGCAAAAATCAGATCGAAAAGATGGAAAAACAGTGAAGCTGACCATTGATGCTTCTTTACAGAAAAAAACCTATGAACAGCTAAAAGGTGAAAAAGGGGCCGTCACGATCATGAATCCATCATCGGGGGATCTATTAGCGCTTGTCAGCGCCCCTTCCTACGATGTCAATCTCATGACAAACGGGATCACACCTAAGCAATATCAGGTATACAGTGAAAACCCAGACCTCCCATTCCAAGCTCGGTATGCGAGCCGGTATGCACCAGGGTCTACATTCAAAACCATTACAGCGGCCATCGGGCTGGAAACAGGTGTCACAAAACCTAATAAAGTACGCACCATTCATGGACTGAAATGGCAAAAGGATCAATCTTGGGGCAATTATCGAATTACACGGGTTCACGATAAAGAAAACGTAAATATGGTCGATGCCCTCGTGTACTCAGACAATATTTACTTCGGACAGGAAGCACTGGAAATTGGCAAAGACACCTACGAGAAAAAAGTAAAAGCATTTGGGTTTGGCGAAGATTTGCACATGCCATTTACAATGAAACCAGCACAAGTATCGAACGATGGCATTCAATCGGACATCTTACTTGCTGACTCTGCCTATGGCCAAGGCGAATTACTCATGTCACCGATTGAACAAGTACATGCCTATTCTCCATTTGCAACAGGAGGCAAGCTTGTCTATCCTCGAGTCGTTCAAGATGAAAAAACAGCATCACCAAAACAAATCATCAAAGAAGACTCGGCAAACTCAGTGAAAGACGCGCTGACTCAGGTCGTGACCAGTCCAAACGGTACAGCTCACTCCTTACAAATTGAAGGAGCTGATATTGCCGCTAAAACAGGAACGGCAGAGCTGAAGAGCAAACAAGGGGCAACAGACGGTTCTGAAAATGGATTTTTACTTGCATTTAATCCTAAAAAAGAAGATTACGTCCTCGTCGGCATGATTGAAGGTGTGAAAAACCGCGGCGGAAGCGGACTCGTCATTCAAAAAATGAAGCCTGTGATCGCATCTTTTTATCAATAACCCTTTAGAGACACAAGCACTTGTGTCTCTTTTTTCTAAATCATGACAATTTGCTATTGTTTTATAGTTCACCTTATGAATAAAATGAGAAGAATGCAAAATAGAAAACAGTTGAATGAAAGGAGGAAGTCTCATTGGCTATTGCTGCTCGTACAAAGGATAAACCTCAAAATTCTGTCACCGGATCAACGGTTTACCCCATTTTATTGATTATTGGCATTTGCCATATGCTGAACGACACATTGCAAGCCGTTATTCCTGCGATGTTCCCTATTTTAGAACGCTCAATGGGGCTGACCTTTACACAATTAGGGCTGATTGCCTTTACATTAAATATGGTCTCCTCCGTCATGCAGCCCGCTATTGGGTGGTATACAGATAAACGGCCGATGCCTTATGCACTCCCGATTGCTTTATTTTCTAGTGCTGTCGGTATATTCGGGCTTGCGTTTGCGCCTTCCTTTGCCACCATTTTGCTTTGCGTTGTCTTTATCGGACTCGGCTCTGCAATTTTCCATCCAGAGGGCTCTCGTGTTGCCAACATGGCAGCTGGTCCAAGACGAGGACTTGCACAGTCCATCTATCAAGTAGGCGGAAATACAGGTCAAGCCTTTGCTCCGCTGATCGCTGCATTAATGCTCGTCCCTCTCGGTCAGCCAGGCGTGGCTTGGTTTACGATTGTTGGAATGATTGCTGTCGGTTTCCTTCTTTATATTTCAAGATGGTACGCAGGAAGACTTCAAACCATTCGAGCTCAAGCGAAAAAGGCTCCAGCAAAAGCTGCAAGATCTGATATTCATCGTAAGTCAGCACTCACAGCACTTGGCATTATCGTCTTTCTCATCTTTGCCCGCTCTTGGTATGGGAATGCGATATCGAATTTCTATGCGTTTTATGCGATTGAACAATATGGATTGACGATTAAAGAATCACAGACTTATATTTTCTTATTTCTCATTCTAGGTGCAATTGGGACATTTTTAGGCGGACCGCTTGCAGACCGCTTCGGCAAGAAAACCGTGATTTTAATTTCCTTATTGGCATCCTTTCCACTTGCCCTGCTGCTGCCATTTGCCGGACCTGTTTTTGCTTATGTTTTACTTGGACTGATTGGGGTCATTCTGACATCAAGCTTCTCTGTCACAGTCGTTTATGCTCAAGAACTATTTCCCGGGAAAATTGGCACAATGTCTGGTTTAACTGTTGGGCTTGCGTTTGGTATGGGTGCAATTGGATCAGTCGCTCTAGGCTCATTCATTGATGCCTTCGGTTTAACGCCTACCATGATCGGAGTCGCCTTTTTACCGATATTAGGCATCCTGGCCTTCTTACTACCTAGCGATCAAACCATCTCCAAATGGAATGAATCATAAAAAGGAGAAAACCGCTCAGTTATTGAGCGGTTTTTTCATATCTCATAAAAATGCGTGTCAGGAACGTGCTTCTTTGCAATAAACCCTTGCTGAAATTCTGGAAAGACCTTTTGCACCTGTTTAATTTTTTGATGAACCAAATCGGCATACGGAATATATAGATGATCCACTAGATTTTGTTCTGTCATATAGTAATACCAATTAAGATTAAAGGTATTCTCATCAATGATCGTAAAGGCAGAAAAATGATAGAACAAGAGTGGACATTCGTCGAGATACATATCCCCTTTCACAACTGAAAGCTTGTAGTTTTCAATATTCCAAATGGCGGCATTGGCTCCTTTAGATGTCACCACATGGACCCCTTCAAAATCATCGATCCATCTTTCAACATACCGCTGATCTCCATAAGTCTTATTTTCTGTATCCATTTCTACTGTACAGTGTGCAAGACAGTTTTCCTTCCATTGTGTGACCGCCTGTTTGGCAACGTCTGTGTTGCGGCAGCCGACAAATCCAGTATTAAAGCGGCCAGACAACTCATAAAAGTGATAGAACCGCTTGGAATTCATATGATCCGTCAAAAATAAATGAGCGAGCGGATTCTCTGCAAATACCGCCTCTGGATCATGATAAAAATACAAATCCGTATCCAAATGGGCGAGATAATCCGCTTCTGAGGACTCAAGGATTTTGAGCAGAAAAGCAGGCTTTAACGTCCAGCAATACTCATGGAACGTCCGATCATCTTTTGCCTTTCGCAGCGTGTCATCTTCAATGTCTTCAAGCTGTTCATATTGAACGTGCGGATGAGGGAATTCACTTAACACCTTGTAAGCCAAAGGGTCCGCACATAAAACCGACAACTTGAATGAATGGGCGGTTTGTTCAAGCGAATGAATCAGCGCCAAAAGCTTAAAAATATGGGTATTCGACACAATGGTTGTAAAATGATAAGACGCCATCTACAACACATCCACTTGAAACAAATCAACGCGTAATAGCTCTTTCGTCAGCCCTTGAATGGCTTCTACAAGCACTGTGCAGTCATATTCCTGCCGTGCAAGCTGCGCTGCTTCTGACAACTTTTTCAAAGGGACACGCTTTGCTGTCAGCTGATCTTTTTTATCGCGTTTGATGCCTACATTCCGCTCTGTGATCAAATGAAGCAGCTCTAAAAAATAAGAAAGCAGACCATCGAATGCCGGATTTTCACGCAGCTGCCGGACCTCTTTCACAATGTCATTTGTGACGGTGTGAGAAAATGGACCAGAGAAAGCCAAATGGACATCAATGGCATCAATATTGTTGTACTTCTCGCACATATACAAAATGTTATATTTGATGTCATCAAATGACGTTAAATTACTTGGATGCTCCTGATGCACACTCATGATATCCTCTCGCAATTCAAACGAGAGACCAAGCTGATGCAGACGAATTCCTAAATCATAATCCTCAAACCCGTACCGAACGATATTTTCATCAAACATCCCGAGTGCCATGACATGCTTACGTTTGACAGAGGAGTTATTCGTAATAAAAAATCGCCACGGCAGCTCATAAGAGCCTAAATCATAGTTATACGTGCGCAAAATGTCTTTGAGAATATCAATAAACTCAGACTGCAAATCGAAGCTTTTCTCTAGAAATCCACCATTTTCAACTTCCTTCATTGATAAAAGAGGCGTTTTATCTTTCATTTTCCGCTTATACAAGCCTTGCTTTTTCAACCGATTGATATGATCCTGATCAAATGCTTCGTAAAAATAACGATAAATCCGCTTCCAGCATACACCACAAATCACAAGGTCCTCATGAACAGCATGTGCCTCCGCATGCTTTTGAATAAATTGCGGCTCTGCCAGCATATCGCTGTCATGGAATATCAGCAGGTCTCCCTCCGCCTCGCGAATGGCATGATTGCGACCCTTGGCAATCCCTTGATTGACAGGAATACGTACCTTTTTAAACGGGAAATTCACCTCAATGTTCTCAAGCATTTCCATCGTGCCGTCCGTTGACCCATTATCAGCGACAATCACCTCAAATGGAATATCCGTATCCTGAAGCGTTAAGGAAAAAAGACTCCCTTCTAAACGCTCTTTGGCATTATAGCTTGGAATAATGACGCTTACCTTTGGCTTCTCATTCATGCGTCATCCCCCTCCAATTTGGCATAGCCGTTAAACAGCGGATCGACCTTCTCAACAGATTCAATCACATGGCGCAGCACGTTTCGATAGGCTTCTTGGAAAAACGGCAGATCATTTCTCCCTTTTTCATGAATTTGCTGCATCTCATCCTTGCTCACGATGCGAAAGCCGCTGAAATGATAGCAAATGAGCGGATGCCCATCGTCCAGCAAAATACGTCCATTCTCTTCCCGATAAGAATGCTGCCCATAGTTCCAATGACCAATATTCACGCCTTTTGTTTGAATATCTTCCACTTTTTCAAACAGCTTCGGCATATGATCCAGATATCCTTGATCGCCAAACTTGCCTTCTCCCGGCGCATTTTTGCATTCCTTCAAGCATTCTTCTTTCCACCAGCTGAGGCATTTCCGGCCGGCTTCATCTCCTTTAAAATACAGGAAGCCTGAGTTATATCGTCCTAAAAGCTTCTGAAGCATCTTCACTTCCTCAGGATCGAAGCTCGGAATCACAATATCCCCTCTCGAGAGTAAAACAGAGGCATCCGGCTGATGTTGAAAAATCGCTTTCGGGCTCTCATAAAAAAATAAATCCGCATCAAGATAGGTTACGCCCTCTGCCTGCTCCTGTTCAAATAACCACTCAATCCAAATCGGCTTTAATGTCCAGCAATATTCCGAGGCATCCCGTTCCTCTTTTTTCTCCAGCAGCTCCGGCGTTTCGAGCTCCCGTACATGAACAAGATCGACATGAGGAAAATTCATTTGATGAAGCAGATCAAATGCAGCATCATCCATACATAACGTCTTGATGACAGCATCATCTTCTACTTGCTTCAATGATAAGAAAAACGCAATGGCTTGATAAAGTCTTCCACTTGATAGAACCGTACAATATATGCTGTTCATCTACTTACACCTCTATTTTTGAAAGAATTCGCGGTACCATTCAATCGTCTTCTCTAAACCTTCATCAATGGAATAGTCAGGCTTCCAATCAAGCAGCTTTCTCGCCTTTTCTGCCGACAAATATTGATGCTTAATCTCATGCGTTCCTTGGTTTAAAATACGCGGCTTCAGTTCACTGCCCATTGCCTTTAAAATCTTATCCACGAGCTCAAGCACCGTCAGCTGAATTTCATTACTAAAGTTAAATGCTTCTCCAGCGAGCCCTTTTTCCTCCATCTTCTCAGCTAGCAGCAAATAAGCCTTGACCGCATCTTCAATGTAGAAGTAATCACGAATAAATGTCCCGTCACTTCTAATTTCCGGTGCCTCTCCTTCTAACACAAGCTGGATGGTTTGCGGAATGATTCTGTTGAAATTTAAATCCCCGCCCCCGTATAAATTGCCGCAGCGTGTAATACAAACCGGAAGACCATATGTGTTGTAATACGTGTGAGAAATTAAATCTGCACAGCTCTTCGATACATCATACGGATGTTTCCCATTTAACGGCATATCTTCATCGTATGGAAGCTGCTCCTGATCGCCGTATGCTTTGTCACTTGATGCCACGATGACTCGTTTGATCAGCGGCTGTCTTCTGCAAGCCTCCAGTACATTCCATGTCCCTAAAATATTGGCTTCAAATGTAGAAACAGGGTGTCTATTTGCGACCCCAACAATGGCCTGCGCCGCCAAATGGAAGACAGTATCAATTTCGTATTCTCCTAACGCACGTTCAATCGTTTGCATATCCTCCAATGCACCTTGCACCACATTCATCTTTTCGAATTGACTGCCTTGATATAAATTCGATCGAGGCACCTGATCACGCACAAGCCCAGTTACGTTTGCACCTTGATCAATCAATTCCTTGACGAGATAGCTTCCCAATAGTCCTGTACATCCAGTCACAAATACGTTTTTCCCATTCCAAAATCCGCTCATGCCGTCACCAAACCTTCCATGGTTGTTTTCCATTTGTCCACATGCCATTGATTTCCTTCAGGTTCTTATACGTATCGATCGCTGTCCAAAATCCGTGGTGCTCATAAACCGCAAGCTCTCCATCATTCGCCAGATTTTGCAGAGGCTCCGCTTCAAACACGCATTGATCATCGTCTGTCAAATAGTCAAATACCTTTGGAGACAACACAAAAAATCCTCCATTGATCATCCCGATACTGTCTGTCTTCTCAGAGAAGGATTGTGCCATCCCGTTATATACCTTCAACGTCCCGTACTGTGACTTCTTTTCAATTCCTGTGACAGTCGCAGCTGCCCCAAGATCCTGATGACGCTTCAGCAGATGAAACATATTGATATTGGCAAGTCCATCACCATACGTCATCATGAATGTCTCATCCCCAATGTAGTCCTGCGCCTGCTTTAACCGTCCGCCTGTCATCGTCTCCTCACCCGTATCTAAAAAGGTGATTTTCCAGTTCTCTGACTTTCCTAAAAGCTTCATTTCTCCTGTTGCCATATCCAGCTGCATGCTGTGATGCCGCCAGTCGTAGTTCAGAAAATATTCTTTGATCTTCTCTCCTTTATATCCAAGCAATAAGATAAACTCATCTACTCCGTAATACTGATAGATTTTCATAATATGCCATAGAATAGGCCGATCTCCGATCATAGCAAGTGGTTTAGGAAGCGCTTGTGTGACCTCACTCATTCTCGTTCCCTTTCCTCCGCAGAGAATGACTGCTTTCATCTTCTCCCCTCATCTCTCTATGAAAATTTTTGATTGAAAACCTTATCTTTATGCGGAAAATCAGTACATGTACCCTCAGACTTTGTCCGACATCAGGTTTTGAATCTACTCTATTCATATGTCGAAATGAGAGATGGTGCCACCTAGCATTTAACTATTTTTACAAATAAAAAAAGAGCGAGATTTGTATTCTCGCTCTTTCAAAGTTTAAATTGTATATTATCAGGGTAGATGGTATGATAAACATGTGCATCATCAGCACAAACAGCCTCTTTTTATAAAGAGACTACTAGATGGAATGAATTCAAGTGGCAGCTTGCTTCATTCTCAATATGAATCACGGAGGTGAATTCCCATGGCACAAAACGTACTTTGTGAAGTGAACTCTTGCCGTTTTTGGGCTGATAACAGCTGTACAGCTTCTACCATTAAAATTGGTAAAAACACAATGACTGATGTGACTCGCAATGCTGAAACTGATTGCGAAACATTTGAAACAAAATAAGTTGTTTTTCTGAGATGAAGGAACTGGCAGGTTCCTTCTTTTCTTTTATCATTCTATCAAGAATGATAATTATTATCAAGTGTTTTCCACTAAACATTTCTCGGGAAATAATGACACGATATTTCTCCATTCGTTGACGATTTTCACTCCTTTTTCTATACTCAACATATCCGAAGAAGAAAAAGTGGTGACCAATCAATGGATTTTACGATACGTTTTCTATCATTCTTTGTCGTAGAAATCGAAGGCAAAGATGAACAAGCAAATAAACGGTTCAAGCATTATCAAACATTAGATCAAGAGGAATTTGAACAAAGTGAGCTGAAGGACTTTTTAGATGGTGAGCTAAAAAAAATCGTCAAACGAAAAGTGGACAGACACCCTAAATCAGAACAAGTACCGACCAAAATTGGCCGATTCATTGTCGAACCCGGTCATGAACTCGATTCAAATCCAAACTACAATTTATTTCATCAGACGAGATTTGCCGATACAAAAGAAGTATTTAATGAATGCAGCGAACAGTTTGTTCGCACGTATTTAGATACAAGTGCTGTCAGAGGCGGCGTTTTTTTAGTTGCGTCTGCCGTTCCTAAAAAGTACTTCGATGACTCCTTTGTCTTTATTATGAAATGCGATTTTGAACAGAAAGTGGCTTCTATCGCTGATACATCTACCTTGATCAAAAAAGTCGAAATGGCCATTACAACAAAAAATATGAAATCGATTCAATATCCGTTTATGCCAGAAGAGGGCATGACAGAGGAAGCTGAAGTGAAAATTCACCAATCCTCACATGCGCGTTATTTTGAGGACTTTCTGAAATTCGTCGAATACGGGGAATCTATGCCCGAAATCATGAAATCACAGGTCATGAATATGGTGCAGGAACAAGTATTTGAAACATTACAGGATGAAAGTGAAGAATTAAAGCAGTTCGAAGAGGATCTTGAAATATGGGAAGCGAGTGAAAAACGAGAAATTAGAGAAACACTCGATACAGAACAGGTCACACTAGCAGCTTCTCACATTGTGGAACAAACCCCTGATATCACAATGAAAATGCGTCTAGGTGAAACAGAAATCAAAGGACTTCTCGCGGACTTTGGCCACTCGATCCATATTGCGAAGGTCAACAATCGATATGTCGTGCTCGTTGAAGCAGACCAAATCGTCTTCGAAAAAGGAAGCACACCTGTTGAATTCCATAAACCAAATGGATTAAAAGAGGTTGTCAGCCACCTGACGCAAAAAGCCTACGATTCAGACATAGAATAAGAGAATATGACTGCCTCTGCGATCAGCTGCATGAGGCAGTTTTTTTATATAACGCTTCATTTTTTACACTGCACGAGAAGAAACATGCAGCTGCCCGCCTCTTGCCCACATGCTGACAAGCATTAAGCTTATGATGAGCATCAGCCAAAAGACACTGTTTGTTCCGAAAAACTGAATCAACGTATATCCGCACAAAGGCCCTAAAGCAGCACCCATATCTTGAACAAAAGAATAGCTTGCGAGAAAGCGGTTCTTATCTGTTTGAGCAGAGGCTTTTTGAAAGGCAAGTGTATCGGTGAACGTTGTTACAATCGTTGCCAGCAGCTGAATCAAAAGCAGCATCAATAGGAACCAGCCGCTTACCTTCAGCATGACCCCAAGAAAACTGAGCCCTCCAAATGAAAGAAACATCCAGCTTAGCATTCGTTCCTTCATCACAAGCCGATCAAACCATTTGCCTGTTCTCGGTGCGACAAATGGTTCCCACCCCCACCTGATTGCTTGAATGACACCGCTTAAAGCCGAAGCTCCGATGACAAAGCCAAATAGAGCAAATTCATCCTGATCGATCTTTGCTTCAATGACATGACTCAGCGTGGATGCGAATAAACCTTGTATAATAAGTGCGACCAGCATGCCTGTTATCAGTACTTTTACAACATCTCGTGCAAACCACTTCTGTTTGATGCCATGATACATCTGCGTGCCTTCTCTCTTTTCAATTTCATCCAAAGATACATAAAAAACGCACCCTATCAATGTGAGTAAACCAAAGACAAGCGTCATGGACTGGAAGCCGAACAAGCTGGCGAAAATCCCGCCAAATAACATACCAAATAAACTGCCAAGCCGGTAAAGCCCATTATAAAGACCCGTCAAATGTCCTTGTGAGCCTTCGTCCATTTCAGCCAAAACCCTCATCCCGCTCATACGGAGTAACGTCCAAGCAAGCCCCCATGCGCAGCGGCAGATCAGCAGCAGCCAAAAACCACTCATCCCATATAATGCCGTGGTCACTGACGCGATCAAAATCGCCATTAATACACCGGTCTTCATTGGGATATAGCGATAGAGCCACCAAACGACAGGCGCTAGCGGAATGCGAATGAATCGGTTGATGGACAGCAGTAACCCGACCTCCCAAATAGATGATAAACCAATCTCTTTCCAATAGACTGGAAGAACAATATAGAGCATTGAATCCCCAATAAGTGCAAATGCTGTGATGAGCGATATTGACACAACTTGCTTTTGACGATGATCCATTTTCCCTTCCCCCTTCGCTATCTTTACGATAAGGGATGCTTTATAATAAATCTAATGAATGTTTTTGATTAAACCATTAAAATAATTGATAGGTGGTGCAAAGTTGAATTTACATGCCCTTCGGATTTTTGCAAAGGTCGCAGAGACTAAAAGCGTCACACAAACAGCAGACGCACTATCTTTGACACAGCCAGCTGTGACGGCTCAGCTTAGAAGCATTGAACGAGAGATCGGTTTTCGCCTTTTTAAACGAAACGGCCGAGGAATTGCGCTCACAGAAATGGGAAAGATGCTGTATCCTTATGCCCGGCAAGTGTTCGAGGCTGAAAAGGAAGTAGAATATCAGATCACACTATTACAAAACGGGAAAAAGGGACGCCTCCGCATCGCTTCTACCTACGTACCACTCAACTTTTTACTGCCTGATTGGCTCGCTGCTTTTAAATCGTCTTCACCACAGACAGAAATTGAATTAAAAAGCGGAAACTCCGCTCAAGTGATAGACAGCCTGCTTCAATATGAATCAGATGTGGCCATCGCTGTAATTGAAGATTTGGATCATGAGGAGATCGTTACCTCCCATTTGACGAATTTAAGCTATGATTTTATTGTGCCAGCAGACCATTCGTTAAACGGAAAAACCGTCCCGCTAGAGCGCCTGAGCCTGGAGCCTTTTTTAATGCGTGAAGAAGGCAGCTCCACAAGAGATAAGCTCTTTTCCCTTTTCACCTCGAAAGGAATTAAAAAACCGACTGTTGATTTACAATTCAGCGGTGTTCATGAAGCGATTCAAATGATCAAAGCTGGCTATGGGATCACACTTGTTCCCCGTGATGCGGTTCAAGGCAGTCTCAAGCGGAAAGAGATTGGGCGCGTATATATCGAAGGCATAGAAATCGTCAGACCCGTTGTTATCTGCAAACGGGCGAATGATCTTGAAGAAAATAGAACAGTGGATGCCTTTCTGCAAATGAAAGATATCGGTCCATTTAAGGCGCCTGCTGCAAATTAAAAAAGTGCCTGCATAAGAAACAGGCACTTTTTTTCTATTCGGCTGGTTGAACAATGTCATACGGTACAGCCTTTGAGGCTTTCACTAATTGTTCTGGTGTGATGAGGATTTCATTTCCCCATTCGCCTGCTCCAACGCCTAATACCTCTTCCTCTAATAACGAAGCTTCGATGATGGTGCGGAAGCCTTCTGGCTGCCAGCAAAATGGCGGTATCGAGCCAATTCGGTAGCCCGTCACTTCCAGAACCTTCTCTGGTGATGCCATTTTAATATTACGAGAGCCGGCCGCTTTCTTTAGTTTCCCTGACTTAATATGCTGGTCTGCGCCAACCATTACAAGCAGCTGCTCCCCTTCCCCTGTTTCAAAAATCAATGTTTTGATCATTTGTCTTTCACGAAAACCAAGGGCTGCTGCTACATTTGCTGCTCCCTTCTCTGTTTCGGAAGAAAATGCTTTGATCTCATATGGGATGCTGTGCTGATTCAAGAATTCATGTGCCGGTAGTACTTTCATTGATTTGAACCCCTTTCCTTGCGATGTCTTTCATTTAGCTTATCACAATCCTCTCATCCTTAAGATGTATTTTTCAATGAAAAGCCTCTAGGTCCTTCATCACCATGCTATACTGAACTTGTTTTTGAAAAGGAGCCGGTTGGATATGGGAAACAAGTTTTGGTATTATACAGGCAGTAAAAGCCTTCTCATGCTAAGTGATATTCTATTTGTGATGACGATCACGTTTGTGATCTATCAAGATACACAATCTGTTGCGTATGCGGCTTTATTTCCGCTAATAAGAACATTATGCCAGCTATTAGCTGGGCTCATCTCTCCTGTTTTGGCAGATCACTTTCAAGCGGGCCGGCTGTTGAAATGGGTCCCGCTTTTACGTCTTGTGATGCTCATCGTGTTTACATCCCAATTTCATTTCTTTCAGCAGCATATGGTCTGGCTGTTTGGTGCGCTTATTCTCATTTCCATCACAGGTGGAGTCATTAGTCCTTTATTACAGGCCATCATGCCGATGCTTGTGCCAGCAAATCAGCTTGTGAAAGCGAACAGTACAGCCTCCATTTTTCATCAAACGGTGCAAATCGCCGGTTATTCGTTTACTGGAATGCTCGTCCTGTTGATTGGTCCTTTTTATTTAATGTGGATTACTTGTTTCATGATTGTGTTGTCTTATTTGTTTTTCATCCCTGTTTTTCCTCTTCTCAAGCAAGAAGACACGGTTCGAAAAGCAAATAAGATGAACAGTTTCAAGGATGGCTGGGCGATTATTTGGACAAATAAAACGATTCGCACTCTGACCTTTATGGATGTTTGTGAAAATATGGCGGGCGCTGTGTGGATCGGGGCGATTACCCTTGCCTTTGTCACCCATGATTTAAACGAAAGTGAGGAATGGTGGGGTTTTATCAACGCCGCTTATTATACAGGCGCCATTCTAGGCGGGCTCTTGGCTGCGTGGATAAGCCGGTTGATTCAAAAGCAGCTTCTTCTCTTTATGGCAGCTGGTTCATTCATTTATGCAGTGCTGACTATTGTCTTTTCACTGAATAGCCTGCCGTGGCTTGCTTTGCTGCTTTGCATTTTGATGGGGCCTGCTTATCAAATTCGAGATGTTTCGCAGCAAACCATTCTTCAAACGGAAACGCCCGTCCGAGATTTATCAAAGGTGTACTCGGCTCATTACGTCCTTTCTTCTGTATCTGTCGGTTTATCTATTTTCTTTGTTGGATTGATTGCAGATGCATTCGGAGCGAGGACTGTGTATTTGCTAGGCGGTTTGTTTGTGCTCATCTGTTCGGGGATTGCCATCCTCGCTTTTATGAGACAGAAAAAAAAGAGCGGCTGATTCATGCAGCGGCTCTTTTACTTTTTCTTTAACATCGCGAACATGTCACGAGCCATCGCTTCTAAAATATACACAACTGGCGTCTGTGTCGTAATATTGGCTCTGTGAACCCGTTCGTCTGTCACGTAATAAGCAATATTTAAATCGGAAATGCGCGAAATCGTACAGTGCTGATTGTTTGTAATACTAATGATTTTGCTTCCTTCTCTTTTTAACTTCGAAATATGATCAATCGTAATACGGTTCTCCCCTGATACAGACAGCACAATGGTGACACTATTGTCTAAATACTGCATATTCATCGGGAAAAACGGATCATTGATGTAAAATGAAAATTTCTCAAGACTCGAAAAATACCTCGCCCCATACTGTGCCAAAATACCAGAGCTGCCAGTTCCGATAAACAGCACATTTTTTGCATCGGCAATGAGCCTTGCTGCCTCCTTAATTTTCCCTTCAAAGTCCCCTTTCAGTGTGCGTTCAATAAATTCATATAGAAAGTGCTGTGTGCTTTTTAAAGTAGGAGTTTGCTCTGATTCTAAATACATTTTGAGTTTCACTTTAAACTCTGAAAAGCCTTCACAATTCACTTTTCGGCAAAAGCGAAGGACAGACGAGGTGGAAATATGGGCAGCATCTGCTAAATCCCGAATTCTCATATACACGACCTTTTCACTGTTTTCCATGATGTATCGGTATAAAGCGCTTTCTAGTTCATTAAAGCTGGAAATGACCTCACTTGAAAACATCTGACTTCCCCTTTCTCCAACAGCATGTCACAATGTGTTTCTTTTATGTAACAAATCTCTAAATAGGGCACCCTTGCCTAAAGACGCTGAAGTCATTTACGCACTAGATGCTCTCACGATAAGCTATAGATGTACAGACAAAAGAATTGGCTTTTCTCTATTATAACATTGCGCGTTACATTATTCGGAGGTGCAGCACATGGCAAAAGGATTAAAGGTTGTCACAATTGGCGGAGGATCAAGCTATACACCAGAGCTTGTAGAAGGATTTATTAAACGATACGATGAATTTCCGATTAGCGAGCTTTGGCTTGTCGATATTGAAGCAGGAAAAGAAAAGCTTGAAATCGTCGGAAATCTTGCAAAACGAATGGTGAAAAAAGCAGGACTTCCAATCGAGGTTCATTTAACATTAGATCGCCGGAAAGCGCTTGCGGGCGCTGATTTCGTTACAACACAATTCCGTGTCGGACTTCTTGAAGCACGTATGAAGGATGAACGCATTCCTTTAAAATATGATGTCATTGGTCAAGAAACGAATGGTCCAGGAGGTCTATTCAAAGGACTTCGCACCATTCCAGTCATTCTTGATATTGTCAAAGATATTGAAGAACTGTGCCCAGACGCATGGCTTGTGAATTTCACCAACCCAGCTGGTATGGTCACAGAAGCCGTTCTTCGCTATTCAAACCATCGCAAAGTCGTTGGCTTATGCAACGTGCCAATCGGTATTCGCATGGGAATCGCCAAAGGACTTGATGTAGACGCAAGCAGAGTCGAAGTCAGCTTTGCTGGATTAAACCATATGGTCTTTGGACTCAATGTATTCTTAGATGGCAAAAGCATCATGGATCAAGTCATCGAAGACATGGCAGATCCAAACTCCAGCATGTCGATGAACAACATTCAAGCCATTCCGTGGAATGCAGATTTCTTAAAAGGGCTTGGCGTCATTCCATGTCCATATCACCGCTACTACTACAAAACAAGTGATATGCTGGCTGAAGAAAAGAAAGCAGCAGAGAATGAAGGAACTCGTGCAGAAGTCGTTCGTGCACTAGAAAATGACCTGTTCGAGCTTTACAAAGATCCTGATCTTGATATCAAACCGCCACAGCTTGAAAAACGAGGCGGTGCTTACTACAGTGATGCGGCTTGTAACTTGATTGCATCCATTTATAACGACAAGCACGACATTCAGCCGGTGAACACCATCAACAATGGTGCCATCAGTGACATTCCAAATGATTCTGCCGTTGAACTGAACTGTGTCATCACAAAAGACGGTCCTAAACCAATCGCTGTTGGCGAGATGCCTGTCGCAGTCAAAGGACTTATTTCTCAAATTAAATCTTTTGAACGTGTTGCCGCTGAAGCAGCCGTGACAGGCGATTACAACACAGCACTTGTCGCAATGACGATCAACCCGCTAGTCCCATCTGATGCGATTGCAAAAAGCATCCTAGATGAGATGCTAGAAGCACACAAAGAATATTTACCACAATTCTTCAATAAAGTAGAAGCATAAAACAGAACCGCACTTGTCAAAAGTGCGGTTTTCTTATTTCACTGCAAAAAGCCTGTCCATCTGAGCACGATCATAGTCTAATAGCCAGTGCTGTAAGCCCTCATAGACTGGCCGAAGACGCTCAGCATCTGCCGCAATAAGATCACAGCCTCGATCATCATATAAGTGGAAAATCATCTGTTTTGTGAGATTGATGAGATAAATTTCATAACCAAGCTTCCCGTTCATAATTTGATTCGGTGCATAGAAATCCTCTTGGCATATGGCTTGTAGAAGTGGGCGTAATCGGATATCTTGCAGCTGACAAGTTAAGGTAAATCTCTCCAATGTCAGTGGCTCATCTAGTTCTGGTCTAACATAGGTCAAAAGCTCGTGACGCAATCGATTGCGTACTTGCTGGCGGACATATTTCTGATAAACTAGGAGCTTTTGCTTCGTTAATTCATGTTCATGCTGCGTATAGACATCCGTGACAAACAGAATATCGTCTTCTGGATCAAAAGCATATCTGACAATTTTCAAAGCACGATCCCCTGCTTTTTCTAATACAACTGATTCTTCTCCTAATGACCAATCTGCCACTTCAAAGCGAAGCCCAAAAGGCCATTGATAAAAAAGGGACGGTATGAGGACAAGATCAGGAAAATGACTTTTTAAAAAGCTATTGGTTTTATGGCTCATTTGCTTTCCTTTCATTGGCTTTATTTCTTATTTTACCGTTGAAACTTATGGGAAAACAATTGGAAATAAACTGTCATTTTTTATATGATGGAAAGAGATGGAGGTGTGACCAATTGAAAAAAACATCAACAAGGTTTTTACAAGTGTTCCTTACAGCACTGATCACTATGTGGGTACAGACTGGACTTGATCAGGCGAACATCATTCATATCACCAATGTATGGGTCGATGCCAGCAGCTGGATCCTTATCTTCTTTGTCATCTACGCACTTTTTGAATGGGCAGCTCACGTCTTAGCAAAACGGAAAACCGCTCATCGCTGAACATCTCTTTTCATAGAGATGTTTTTTGTTGAAATTCCTCTTGCACAAGTTCATGGATGACGCCCATTCCTGCCTGGCTTCCAGCAGCTGCTGCAAGTACAAGCTGAGCAGGGCCGCCTAAATTGTCACCGCATGCAAAGACACCGCTGACGGTTGTACGTCCAAGAATATCTGTTTCAATACCCGCATTTTTCGTCATTTGGCAGCCAAGTTTTTCAGCAAATGGAGCTGACTGCTTGAAATCACTTGCGACAAAACCCCCTTCTCTTTTCACCGTTTCTCCATTCGTAAGGTGTAGAGAGAGCATTTGTCCATTCTCATGATGAATTGACATAATCGGTACATCAGTGACTTGAATAGAATGTGCTGATAGCAGTGCCTTATCCTCTTCAGCAAACACTTGCTGCCCATTCGTAAACACGATCAAATCCTTTGTCCAATTGGAAAGAAGTTTAGCCATATGCAAGGCGCGTGGATTCTCAGCAATTAGGGCAAGCGGCTTGTCCTTTAGCTCCCAGCCATCGCAGAAAGGACAGCTAAACAACGTCTTTCCATACACGTCATGAATTCCCTTAATCTCTGGCAGTATATCCTGAAGTCCTGTTGCCAATATGATTTTCTTCGCTTCGAATCTTTCTCCCTCTTGTGTCAGTAACGTAAAGTTGTCCTCATTGTTTTGTATCTCAACAATTCTGCTTCGCTTTATTTGGATATGAGGGTAGTTTTGAATATCTGCCTCTCCCGCTTGTCTGATCTCAAACGGTGTCATTCCATCGTTTGTAATAAATCCATGTGATTTCTGTGTCACTCGATTTCTTGGCATCTCGTCATCGAATACAATGACCTGTTTTCTGCCCCGCCCCACAACAAGTGCTGCACTTAATCCGGCTGGCCCGCCTCCGATAATGGCACAATCTAATAACATGTAAATCTCTCCTTTTTATCAAAGATTTTAAAGACTCTTAATATCTATAATTAGTTCAAAAAAATCACATGTTGAAAAATGGATTCTTTTCTGTCTGCTCAATTTGGCTTGCAATATCAACTAACCGCTTTTGACTTAACGTCTCCTGCATTTTTGTTTCAACATCCTGCATGACCTGTTCAATCAAACAGTCATCATGAGGCATGAAAGAATCATGCTCTAAAGAACAGCGAAACAAATTCGTTTGCCCTTCTACAGCCTGAATGACGTCTAAAAACGAAATGTCTTCCTTCTGTTTCATAATGGCGTAACCACCTTTTGCACCAGGTGTTGATTCAATCAATCCTGCCTTTACAAGCTTTGTTAAAATTTTAGATAAATAGGTGGGTGAAAGTTCTTGCATTTTAGCAAGAGGCTCAACGCCAATTGCTTTCCCCTTCGGCGCAAGAGTTAAAAACACCATCGTATGAAGTGCATAGTTGGTCGCTTTAGAATATTTCATAGGAACATTCCTTTCTATCTATTATAGACCTTTTATATCTGTAATTGATCATAAAAGATTCAAGAAGAAAAAGCAAGTGTTGTGGATCTGCTTCTTTTTTCATTCCACATTTCGCATTTTCTTCCGATAATAAAGGTAAGCACGAATAAAATTTTGATGAAAACTAGAAGGAGTGAAGAAAATGTCAGATCAACAGCACAATGCAGCACACGAAGAAGAAGAAGAGGAATTCAATGTATACGACATGCTTCCGCCCGCAGGAACAATCATTGGTGAAGCAACAGAAGAAGAAATGGAAGCTGCGGCAGCATTAGAAGTGAGACATGTCGCGTTCATGCGCCTTCAAGATATGTTCATTCAATTTGATGGCTCGTCTTACAAAGACTTATTAAAAGACTTCCAAGAATTCGAATATGATTCTACAAAATTCTGGAGAGGTATTGCTAAACGACTTCAAATTCCATACGAATGGCCAATCCGACTCGACCACGCAAACGGCCCTATTTATATTGGTGAAACAGAAGATAGCCGTGAGGTTGAGGAGAGTGCAGAGTAAGGAATTGGGGACCCCCTTTTTGGTGAGGGGGTCTTTTAGTACCAAGTGAAAACCGCTTTGTCGCCATCACAAAAAAAGCGGAATACATCGGTTGAAAAAACAAATAAGCATATGAGCGATGTAACGCCCATATTGCTTATTCTCATGTTATGTTAACTCTGGCCAAAATGCTTTATTTGCCAAAATTAAGTCGTCTAATATATCTTTTGCTACTTTAGCACTCGGCACCGTTTTCGATAATGTGATGGCCTGCCATAGTTTTTGATAGGAACCTTCTTCAAATGCTTCTACTACTAATTTTTCTACGCCAACTTGCTGCTCCATGAGACTTTTTTGAAATCTAGGAATTTCTCCAACCACTAATTTTTCTGGACCGCTGCTGCCAACGATACAAGGAATTTCGACCATGGCTGTTGGGTCAAAGTTCATGATGGCGCCATTGTTCTCTACAATCATCAGCATCCGTTCTTTTTTATTAAAAGCAATGGCTCTTGCTAAATCAACGATATAGGAAGCGTGTTCATCGATGGTTAGCTTTGTTTCCTTCGCACTCCCTTTATCAATGATGGCCTGACATTCACTAAAAACAAAAGCTTCTCGCCCCTCCATCACTTCATTGGCACGCGTGAATTCTATATTTGAATGTGCCACTTCTTCATCTGGAAATAGATAGTATTTCAAATACGTATTCGGTACCGTTTTTGGATCAAGTGCTTGAATATCTTTAGCCTTTTTTAATGTGCTGTTCCAGCTCTTCTGCTGTTCTAGTTCAGATGTTCCATCTGTTGCATAACCATGCTGGCTTACATGCTTAATCACCTCAGGCATTAAGCTATTTCCTGCTTTATCTCTAATATCTGTCCACCAGCCAAAATGATTCAAACCATAGTAATCTACTTCTAGTTCTTTACGTGAAGTTAAGCCTAAATTCTTTGCAATCAATTCTTCGATTCCAATTGGCATATCGCATATGTTTAAAATTTTGGCATTAGGTCTTAGCTTACGTGTTGCCTCTGCTACTATCGCTGCAGGGTTAGAATAGTTTAACATCCAAGCTTCAGGTGAGTATTTTTCCATATAATCGACAAGTTCTAATACACCTGGAATGGACCGCATTCCATAAGCTATTCCGCCTGGACCGCATGTTTCCTGTCCGACGACTCCATGCTTCAATGGAATTTTCTCATCTAATTCACGCATTGCATATTTGCCGACACGGATATGCGCCATCACAAAATCGACTTGAGTAAACGCTTCTTCTGGGTCCGTGCTTGCCAGTAACCGCACTTCTGGCGCTCGTTCTTTTAACATAATCTCACATGCATCTGCAATCGTTTTTTGTCTAGCTTCATCATTATCATAGAGTTTAATTGTATGAATTGGGAACTCCTCTAGATAGTCTAACAGCATCAAAATGATCCCTGGTGTAAATGTACTTCCGCCTCCAGCAATGGTAATATTAAATGTTTTTTTCATGATATCCAGCTCCTTTTTCAATCTAATGAAAGTTTTGTCTCAAACGACTCTCTCACTTGCGGTACACTTAAGCCAACAATGATTTGAATGCTTTGACCACTCTTAGCCATTCCGTGTGCCCGTTTATTTTTTGTAAAGTATTCCCTATCTTTCACCAAGCTAGGGTCAATCACTGTGATACGCAGACGCGTGGCACAGTTTGTCACATCTTTAATGTTTTCTTTACCGCCAAGGCCTTCTAAGAAATAAACGGCTTTCTCTTCATACTCAGACGCATAAACGGGCGCTTCTTTTTTATCATGAGCTTTTTTATGACTCTCATAATCTTGTTTTGTAAATAGCCTCGTCTCCTCCTCATGTTTTCGTCCTGGTAATGGAATATCAAATTTCACAATCATCCATCTAAATATGACAAAATACAATGCTGTAAATAGACATCCAATCATTGCTTGGATCAGATAAACCCCTCCATGATTTGAAGAGAGCGGAATCCAGTTCAATGCAGCTATTTCAATCAGCCCGGAACCCATCATTCCGACAACACCAAACATATTCATGATTGTCACCATGGTCGCTCCAAGAAGTGCATGTATCACAAATAAATAAGGTGCGAGAAATAGAAATGTAAATTCAAGTGGTTCTGTAATTCCGGCAAATATTGCTGTTAATGTGGCGGGTAACACCAATGCCAAAACCTTTTTTCTATTTTCATTCGGGGTAGAAAAATACATCGCTAGAGCTATCCCTAAACAGCCGAACATCTTAATATTTCCATGCAGTAAAAATCCGTATGGATAAAGATTTTTCAAATCGGAAGTTGAGGTCGCAAATTCATTTAAGTGAGCAATCCAATATGGTTTTAACCCCCCATTTACAGCCGCTGGACCAAACTCAAAAGGTGTATAAATAAAATGGTGAAGTCCTGTTGGAATTAACACCCTTTCCAAGAAATGAAACAGCCAGACACCAATATATCCAGACTGTGACATGAACCCTTGGAGAGATTGAATCCCTTGCTGAACATAAGGCCATACAAAAGCAACGATAAAAGCAATAGGAATCATCACAAAGAATCCGATGATGACAACAAATACAAGCCCCTGGAAAATCCCGAGCATTTCAGGCAGCTTTTGATCATAAAAACGATTATGGATCCAAATCACGATTCCAGATATCATAACCGCACCAATGATACTTGTATCGAGCGTAGGTATACCCGCAATTTCTTTTACACCCGCTACATTCTCGACACCTTGCGATAAATCAACACCAAAAGTGGACGGCCAAAGTGTCAAAATAGCATGAATATAATTGTTAAACACAAGATAAATCATCAAAGCTGCGAGCGTAGCACGTGCTTGCGTTTTTTTTGCAAGAGAGATGGGCAAGCCAATCACAAATGCCAGCTCCATATGATTGAAAATCGTCCATCCCCCGCTTTCAATCAGTGCCCAAACCTTATACCACATCGTATCTTCTGCAGCCATTTCCCCCATAATCGCTGGATTCTTACATAAAGTCGCAAGGCCTACAACAATACCAAAAAACGCGAATAAAAGTACAGGAACTACCATAGCACTACCAAATCGCTTGATTGCATTCATAAGCATAACCCCTTTGTTTGATCCATAAGACCACTGTAAAGGGAGCGCTTTCAAAAACCAATAGGTTTGACGTATTTAGAAATCAAGTTGTAACATTAGATTATATTTTCACAGGAAGAAAATATTTTCATGTTGGAGGGCACATCGCATGATATTGGACAAGTTGGTAAATGAATACTTCGAAGATTTAAATAAGAATGATCTGCACATTATTAAAACGATTCACGATCACCTTGAAGAAATGAAGACAATGAAAATTCAGGATCTTGCTCATTATGCTCATACTTCCATCTCATCCATCCATCGGCTTGCCAAGAAAATAGGCTTCGACGGCTACAGTGACTTAAAGTCTTATGTGAAATTGAATAATCATACTGAAGAAACAACACAAGATTTAATGAAGCTGCTCGATCAAGATATCCAGCAGACAAGGAAATATATGGAACAGTTGGACTTTCATCAATTAAATCAACTGATTGATCGCGCACCGTATATTTATATTTATGGTACAGGAACAGCTCAGCTCGATTTGGCCAATGATGTACAACGACAGTTATGGTCACTGCATAAGAAATCTCAAGTTTTACGAAGTAAGCGAGACTTAACAGATGGAATCGTTGAATTTGGTGAGGATGACCTTTTATTTATCATTTCTTTATCAGGCGAATCGAAGAATTTAGATCAAATCATTCAATTGGTGAAAACGAGACATATCAAATTTATCAGCATGACCACATTGAGGAATAACCTCCTTGCGCAAAATGCCATGTTTAACATCTATGTAAGCAGCACCCCGTTTCCTTTGTATAACAAAGTGGACAACTCCAGCTTTCTGCCATTTTACATTGTGGTAGATATTATCGTCAGAAAATTTAGTGAGTGGAAAAGGAACCAATTGAATAATAGGACTTAAAAATAACAGGTACAGTTTTGGGGTGAAGTGGTGAAATAATTCATTTTGCTTCATAAAAAAGAGAGACACTTTTGTCTCTCTCAAAAAACACCAAAATATTTTTCTGAAATAAGTGATGACTGCTCAATGTTATTCAGCAGTATAATGCCCAGCAAGCAATTCATCAAACGAATCCGCTAATTTGAAATCCGTCTCATATTCTAGATCAAAGTAATGAATTGGCGGATGCTCCTTTGTTACTCTGTAATCCAATGCAATCCACGTATGACCATCCCCACAAAGCAGCACAAGTCCCTCAGGCAATTCCCATTCTTCTATTAAATAATCACTATCCATAATGCCTTCATTTTTAGCAATTCCTCTTAAATGATCAAATGACACATGATCCTCTGCCCATCCATTCGGCTGGTCCGTTGGAAAAGCATTATGCAAGGTATAACCGCCATTTTGTTCAAGAATAAGTTTCTTATATGTATCAGGCAGGATGACGCCTAGCTTCTTTTCCGCTTTTGCAATTCCTTTCTCATTGATTTTCTTAAATGTCTCTTCACTTTCTCTGTCTTTATCCCAAAATGATTTCAAATAAAATACCTCCAATTGTTATTTCTATCTTATCTTACCATTTGAGACGACTAGTTTAATAGTCCTATTCATAGAAAAAAGAGAAGGGCTTCTCCTCCTCTTTTCAATCGTTATTGTTCTTTATTTCTCGCTTCAAATTCATCCAGCATTGCACGCACTTCATCTGTTGATGATGTGTTCATTAATTGATTTCTTAGGAAACTCGCTCCTCTGAATCCTTTCACATAAATCTTAAAGAAACGGTGCAGTGCCTTGAATGGACGCAAGCCTAGTGATGAATATTGATCATGTAGATCAAGATGCAACCTTAAAAGGCCTAGCAGCTCATCACTCGTATGCTCCTTCTGTTCTTTTTCAAAGGCAAATGGATTATGGAAAATCCCGCGCCCAATCATCACTCCGTCCACTCCATACTGCTCAGCGAGCTTTAAGCCCGTTTGACGATCAGGAATATCACCATTGATGGTCAAAAGAGTATCAGGTGCTACTTCATCACGCAGTTTTATAATCTCAGGAATAAGCTCCCAATGCGCATCCACCTGGCTCATTTCCTTTCTAGTACGAAGATGGATCGATAAGTTCACAATGTCTTGCTCCAAAATGTGTCTAAGCCAATCGCGCCATTCATCGATTTCTGTAAAACCAAGTCTTGTTTTCACACTGACAGGCAGTCCCCCAGCTTTTGCCGCTTGAATCAGCTCTGCCGCAACATCTGGGCGTAGAATCAATCCACTGCCCTTCCCATTTTGAGTGACATTCGGGACAGGACAGCCCATATTAATATCAAGCCCCTGAAATCCTAACTCCGCCATTCCAATGCTCATTTGTCTAAAGTTCTCAGGCTTGTCTCCCCAAATATGAGCAACAATCGGCTGTTCATCCTCTGTAAAGGTTAAACGCCCCTTCACACTTTGAATACCATCCGGATGGCAATAGCTCTCGCTGTTCGTGAACTCTGTAAAAAACACATCAGGTCTCGCCGCCTCACTCACAACATGACGAAACACAACATCTGTCACTTCTTCCATTGGTGCTAATATAAAAAATGGCCGTGGTAAATCACGCCAGAAATTTTTACTCATCTTTCATCCAATTCCTCTCATGACATAGCGCCTTAAAGGGCATGTTTCTTCTATAAAATCTTTCAGCAATTTTTATCATTATATACTTTAGTAAGGATTCAATGCAAAAGGAGCATAAAATGAACATTAACAAAATGCTATCAGCACTTTATAAAATATCAAAAATTTGAGAAGACGTAAACGCCGTTCAAAAAGGTACTACTGGAAAACGTGTCATGCGACGGGCAGCAGGTAATGCATCTGGCAAACTAATAAAAAAGATATTCAAATAAAAAAAGCCCTATGCAGGGGCTTTTTAAATTGTAATTGCCTTTTCTGTTACATGATAAGTATTAGAAGTAATGATTTTATCAAGCGACCAACCGGCAGCGAATAACACAGAAAAAATTGTTAAACTGATACTTAACTTTTTCAACTTTAGATATTCTCTATTCAAAATATATCACGTTATATAAAATACAGTACTAAGATACAATTCATTCTTAATATGGTTTTTGTTACAATTTTTGTGTATTGCATAATAAGAGTGATTTTCTTAAAAGACCTATACGAATTTTAGAAATATTTCACTGGTTTTTCTTAAAAGTTGCTGCTTAGATCAGAAAGAATTCTGCCAAATCGCAAAAGTAATGGATAAAGGGGAAAAGTGGACAGAAAAACAGTTCACTAATGCTTAAATAGGCTCTCCTAGAGATGTTACTAAAACTTTGGCAAAATTCATTATTAATCTTGTTTAAATAAACAATAAGTGCTATTAGTTTCTAATAGCGCTTTTTTATGGAGGTATTCATGTCTTTTTCTTACGTGATTTCATTGACTTTTTTAATACTCCTTTTAGTGTCTATCATACTCTATACTTTTTTAAGAAAGAAAAACGTTGTAGATGAAGCCCCTGGCGCTATTGCTGCCGTTCTTCTTATTTTACTAATATTTTTTTCCCTAAGTTTCATTATTGCCCTTCCAACTGTTATGCTTTATCTAGTCTCATTGGGAGTGAATTTTCTTTTCGGTGAATACATCACTTATGATTCATTTTTCTCTTTGATTACCTTTTCATTGTTAGTCAGCATCATCGTGATTTTTTGGTCATTTATAGTTTTATTTATAGGGAAAGGAATCATTTTTTTGTTGAAGGTCCCAATATGGATAACTTATATTTTAGAATTTTTTGCTTCGTGGGCTCTTATTTACTTCACGATTAAATATGTACTAAATTTGGAGAAAATTGAAGTTTCTATATGGGGAAATGGTGTATTGATTTTATCTTTCTTTGTTAGCTTTTTATACATCGGACTTGATATTATATCCTCTGCGCTTGATCAAAAAAATCAGAAAAACATAGAAGAATAGCCCCCCATCCAATAAAGGACAGGGGGCTATTTACTCTTAGATATTATTTTATACCGCTTTTCTAACACTGCTGCTTTAATCTTTGGACCATAGATGCTATCAGCAGAAAGCCTATGCATCATCCTGATATCGATGTTTTTCTCGAAATCGGGATGTCTCTCAATACATTATTGATTAAGCATAAGACTTGCCACACATTCCACATGACTCGTATGCGGGAACATATCCACAGGGTGCACTTCCTCTGTCACATACCCGCCATCTTCAAGAATACGCAAATCACGAGCAAGCGTCCCGGGGTTACAGGAAACATACACAACTCGGTTTGGTTTCATCTTTAAAATGGTGTCAAGCAGTGCTTCGTCACAGCCTTTTCTTGGCGGATCGACGACGAGGGTGTCTGCTTTGATGCCTTCTTTATACCAATTTGGGATGACGGTTTCTGCTTCACCGACTGCGAATTCGACGTTGTTGATTCCGTTTAAGGCAGCGTTGCGTTTTGCATCTTCAATCGCTTCTGGCACAATTTCTACGCCATATACTCTGCCTGCTTTTTGGGCGAGAAATAAGGAAATCGTACCGATTCCGCAATACGCATCAATCACGGTTTCTTCACCTTGCAGCTCTGCATATTCAAGCGCTTTGTCGTAAAGCACTTTTGTTTGAGCTGGGTTCACTTGATAAAACGAGCGGGCTGAAATGGCAAATTTGATGTCGCCAATCGTGTCATAAATGTATTCTTCGCCCCATAAAACGGTCGTTTCATCTCCGAAAATGACATTTGTTTTCTTTGAATTCACGTTTTGCACAATTGACCGAATGTGTGGGAAGCGTGCTATAATCTGCTCAATCACTTGCTGCTTTTGCGGAAAATCAGCCGTTCTAGTAACAAACACAACCATCATTTCACCTGTTGCAATGCCGTAGCGAACCATCACATGACGCAGCCAGCCTTTGTGCCGCTCTTCGTTATATGCTTTGATGCCAAACGCATTGCATATGTCTTTTACTGCCTGTACCACTTCGTCGTTTTCTGACTGTTGAATCAAACATTTTTTCATATCGATGATTTCATGGGTACGCTGCTGATAAAATCCTGCAACAAGTCCGCCTTCCCGTTCGCCAACTGGAACTTGTGCTTTGTTTCGGTAATTCCAAGGGTCTTCCATGCCTAGTACAGGATGAACTTTTACACGTCTCATATCAAGCTTGCCAACCCGCTCTAAAACGTCCTTTACTTGTTTCTGTTTAAATAGCAGCTGGCCTTCATAGCTCATATGCTGAATTTGACAGCCTCCGCACTGCTTGTAGATAGGACATGGCGCATCTTGCCTGTGCTGACTTTCCTTTGTCAGCTCCATGAGTCGTCCAAAAGCAAATCCTTTTTTGACACGTGTGACTTTGATTTTCCCTTGTTCGTCAGGAAGGGCATTCGGTACAAAGACAGGGAACCCTTCAATTTTCGCTACACCTGCACCTTCGTGCGTTAAGTCTTCGAAGGTTACATTGTAGTATTCATTCTTTTCAACAGGCGGTTTCATTTTCACCAATTTTATCACCTCATTTGCAAAGAAAAACTTGGCGCCATAAGGAACCAAGTTCAATCTCTACCCTATTTTTTCAGCTGTTGCTTTTGGCACTATAAATTCTATATGACGATACAGGTTTTCAAATTCACCTGGCAGCATGCCGCCGAATTCGCCATCTAAATTTAATTGCATTTTATCTTTTACATCTACCTTCACGCGATTCGCTTTTGCGTAGATGACATTGTTATCATGAATATGCTCGCCTCGTAGTGCAAGGCTGACTACTCGAATGGCTTCTGCTAAATTGACCTTCTTTAAAATAATCAGGTCAAACATTCCATCATCTAAAATGGAATCTGGCGCTAGCTTTTCAAAGCCGCCTACTGAATTTGTGAGTGAAACAAGAAACAGCATGATTTCTCCATGAAACAATTTGCCGTCATATTCAATTTCGACTTCTGTCGGGCGGATAGAAGGAAGCATCTCCATGCCTTTTAAATAATAAGCAAGCTGTCCAAGCATTGTCTTCAGCTTACTAGGCACTTCATAAGTGAGCTCTGTTAACCGGCCGCCGCCTGCAATATTAATAAAATAATGGCCGTTGACTTTACCGATATCAAGCGGCTTCGCTACACCATCAATAATGGCATCTGTCGCTTTTAAAACACCTTCTCGTGGAATGCCAAGTGCTCTTGCGAAGTCATTTGTTGTTCCAACAGGAATGATTCCTAGTTTTGGTCTTTTTTCAAGCGGTGCTAGTCCGTTGACGACTTCATTGATCGTGCCGTCTCCACCTGCTGCTACAATTAAATCAAAATCTCTCTGTGCAGCTTTTTCAGCTGCTTGTGTCGCATCTCCTGCACATGTGGTTGCATGACAAGATGTTTCATAGCCAGCTTGTTCAAATTTTTGCAAAACCTGCGGCAAATTCTTCTTGAAGAGTTCACGCCCAGATGTCGGATTGTATATAATTCGAGCACGTTTCATTCATCATCATCCTATATTCATTATGCAATCTATTTTCACCACTAACAACCTTTAATTATACTATGAGATTTGAAAATGGCAACAGAACAACCAGCTAATATGAGAAATCTCCTGCCACATTTTCCTCAGCAAGAAAGCATTCTGATAATATAAAAGAAAACGCTGTAAAGGATGGTTTGCGATGAAAAAGCCTGTCTATTTTAATCATGATGGCGGTGTTGATGACCTCGTCTCGTTATTTCTTCTCCTTCAAATGGAACATCTGAAAGTGATCGGGACGTCTGTGATTCCTGCTGATTGTTATTTAGAGCCTGCTCTCAGTGCGTCTCAAAAAATCATTGATCGATTTAGCCCCTATGAAATTGAAATCGCTGCTTCAAATTCTAGAGGCGTCAATCCTTTTCCGAAAGAGTGGCGCATGCATGCTTTTTATGTAGATGCCTTACCTATTCTAAACGAGAAAGGCATTGTAGATACAAAAGTGTCCAAGCTTCCAGCACACCTTCATTTAATCGAAACCGTTAAAAAGGCAGCAGAACCTGTCACGCTGCTCTTTACAGGTCCGCTCACAGACCTTGCTCGCGCCTTAGAAGAAGATCCTTCAATCTCTAATAAAATTGAAAAATTGGTGTGGATGGGCGGTACGTTTCTTGAAAAAGGCAATGTTGAGGAACCCGAGCATGATGGGACAGCAGAATGGAATGCATTTTGGGATCCTTATGCTGTCAGCACTGTCTTCAAGGAACGCTTTCCTATTGAAATGGTCGCACTTGAAAGCACGAATCAAGTTCCGCTTACACTTGATGTGCGTCAGCGCTGGGCTTCCCTTCGTTCTCACATTGGAATTGATTTTATTGGTCAGTGCTACGCCTTTTGTCCACCGCTCATTCATCATGAAACGAATTCGACCTATTACCTATGGGACGTGCTGACAACGATGACACTTGCTTCTTCATCATTTACCCGTTCAAAGGAAGTGGGCGCGATCGTTTATACCGAGACGCCAAAGCAAGGACGTACAGAAGAACATCCAGATGGAAAGTCAATACAAGTGATTGACCATGTCGATCGTGATGCCTTTTTCCAAGCATTTGAAGAGCTCATGAGAAAAGCTGTTTGTCAGATTTCAACATAAAAAATCCCCGCTAATGAGCGGGGATTCCAGATTATTGACAAAGGGCTAAAATGATCTTTATTTTAGTCCTTTGTCTTTTTTCAGCGTGATAGAAAACCTTTGAAGTCTAGGAAGGACGAGCACCGGAGCGGAGCGAATTGAACATTCGTGAGCACCGGAGCACAGGACTGACAAGGAATGAGGGTTTGTCTAGACGCTGAAAGCCCCGCCAATGAGCGGGGCTCCCTCTTATTCTTCTTCAGCGTACTTTTTCTTACGTCTGAACTTGCTTAAAATTTCATACACGATTGGGACGATGACCAATGTGAGAAGTGTAGAACTTGTTAAACCGCCGATCACGGTCACGCCAAGTCCTTTTGATACGATCTGGCTTCCGCCTTCAAATCCTAATGCGAGTGGCAGCAGTGCACCGATCGTCGCAAGTGCAGTCATTAAGATTGGACGTAATCTTATTGTACCTGCTTCAAGTAAAGCTTCTCTTGTTGAAAGACCTTCTTTTTCTTTATGAATGACGCGGTCAATCAGCACAATGGCATTTGTCACAACGATCCCGATCAGCATGAGCAATCCAATCATAGCATTTAAGCTGATGGTTTCTTTTGCTAAAAACAATCCAACGAGTGCGCCAATAATCGTAAATGGAAGTGAGAAGAGAATTGCAAATGGTGCAAGACCTCCGCCAAATGTGATGACGAGAACGAGGTACACAATGGCAATCGCTGCAAGCATTGCAAGTCCAAGCTGTGTAAAGGATTCCTCAATATCCGCACTTACGCCGCCTGTGTCAATCGTTACGCCAGACTTCACATCAAGCTTGTCGACTTTCTTCTGAACATCCTGTGTCACACTTGAGACGTTGTCTGTTGTCATGTCACCAGACACTTCTGCGTAGATTTTTCCATCACGTTTTGTCACCGTATTTGCTGTCGTACCATCTTTTACTTTTACGACATCACCAATCCGGACTTCTTGTCCTGTTGGTGTTGTGATCTTTTTATTTTCTAAATCTTTTTTGCTCTTATATTCGTCTTTTTCGGTTTGAAGCTTCACATCAAGTTCTTTGCCGTCCTCTGTGACTTTCGTCAGTGTTGTTTCACTATTTTGAGGAGCAATCGCTTGAGCGATTTGTGAAGCAGTTAGACCCAGCTTCGCCAGTTTTTCTTGATCTGCATTAAACGTATATTCATCATATTTCTCAGATAAGCTTGTGCTGACATTTTTTAAGTTTTTCTCATCTTTTAAGATGTTCTCGACATCTTTTACTGTGCCTTCAATATCGCTTACTTTGTCACCGTAGACATAGTACGTTACTGTATTGCTTGCGCCAGCAGATGAGAAGTCTTGTGATTTCCATTCCCCTTTAGACGTTTTGTCTTGCAGGGCTTTGACCACTTTATCTTTTTCTTTATCAAAGTTTGGCGTGTCTTCATCATATTGTACGAAGAATAACGCACCGTTCGAGTTGCCGCCTACACTTGCTGTAAGCGCATTTGAAGAACCTAGTGAATATTGAACAGTATTGACATGGTCACGTTTGATCAAGTATTCTTCTGCTTTTTTCGTTTCATCGATTGCTTGTTCTCTCGTTTGTCCAGGTTCAGGTGTATATGTTACCATCGCCGTCTTATCTGCTTGCTGTGGTAAGAAGCTGACACCGACAAGTGGTGCTAAGAATAAGCTTCCGACGAGCATAAGAATGGCAATTCCTGATGTGATCCATTTATGGTTCAGTGTCCAATTGAGTACACGTCTATAACCGCCAGCAAGCTTGCTTGGTTTATGCTCTTTTACCTTTTTCGCTGTGCCGTACAGGTTCTTTTTAAATAGACTGTGTGCCATCATTGGAACAATCGTAATGGCGACAAGCAGTGAAGCAAGTAAAGCAAACACAATCGTTAGGGCAAATGGGATGAATAGTTCACCAATCATTCCACCTACTAATGCTAACGGTAAGAATACCGCAATGGTCACAATTGTCGAAGACATGATCGGGATAAACATTTCTTTAGTGGCTTCTCTGACGAGTGCTTTGCCTTTTAACGGTTCATCCTTTAACGCCATTCGTCGATAGATATTTTCTATGACCACAATCGAGTCATCGACCACACGTCCAATGGCGACGGTCATGGCACCAAGTGTCATGATATTTAATGTAATATCAAGCTGATTTAATAATAAAACAGCAATCAACAGAGATAACGGAATGGAGATGACCGAAATTAATGTTGATTTGATATCTCGAAGGAACAACATAATGATAATGATCGCAAAGATTGCTCCGATGATTGCCTTGTTTAGCATTGTGCTGACAGACTCTTTAATCGGCTCTGCTTGATCATATGTCGTGCTTACTTTGATTCCTTTGTTGTCTTTTTTGAATTTCTCAAGCTCTTTTGTCACTTCTTCTGCCACACTCACGGTATTGGCATCAGAGCCTTTGACAATTTGCAGACCGATGCTGTCTTTTCCATTCGTTCTAGAGATCGATTCTGCATCTTTTACTACTTTAATATCCGCAATTTCAGAAAGCTTGATCGTCGGCAGCTCTACAGATTGACCGCTTGCTGCTCCTCCACCAGTTTGCTGCTGAGCTGCTGCTTGCTGCTGACTAGCATTTCCAGCCTGCTGCTCTGCACCTTGCGCACCTGGGTTTTCAGTGCCGCTGGATGGTGCCCCAGCTCCAGCGCTTCCCGCACCGCCGCTTGCACTTGGTGTGACAGGGATTCGCATGTTTTTCAAATCTTTGACGCTTAAAATATTGCCGTCCACGACAACTGATTTTTGTTTGTTGCCAAATGTGTATAGACCTAATGGTACGTTGACATCAGAGCCTTTGATCATGTTTTGGACGGTTTCTTCATCTAAACCGTATTCTTTCAATTTCTTTTGTTTAAAAGAAAATTCTACTTCTTTGATTTGCTGTCCTGAAGCTTCGACAGAAGAGACACCGTTTAATCCTTCAAGAGAAGGAACAAGGTCGTTTTCTACTTTCTGTGTAAGGTCTTCTAGTGATTCTTTATCACCAGAGACGCTGAGTGCTAAGATTGGAATCGCGTTGATGCTAAAGCGTGCAATTTTTGGTTTTTCTGCATTTTCCGGAAAATTGATATTGCTAATCGCATCTTCAATTTCCTTCTTTGCTTCATCCATGTCTTTGTTATAGTCGTACTCGACTTGAATAGATGAGGCATTTTCAAATGAATTGGATGTGACCACATTGACTCCGTTGAGGTTTTGAATAGACTTCTCAATTGGGTCGGTCACCTTATCTGATACTTCGTCCGGCGTTGCGCCAGGATACGTTGTAGAAACCGTAATGACTGGAGTGTTGATATTCGGGATTGATTCTTGTTTCATATTCAATCCGGCATATAGACCAGCAACTGTTACGATAATCGTCATGAGCCATACAGCGAACTTATTCTTTAATACAAAATTGATGATCGAATTCATTATGTCCTCCATTTTCCTTTATGTATTGACTGACTGGTCATTCTATATCATAATAAACGGTGATATACAATGCCGTCAACCATTTCACTTGCGTTTGACGTAACATTCTAAAGCTGAAGGGGCCTTATTTCATGAACGAAAAAAAAGAAAAAATCATTAAAGCAAGCATCCAGTTGTTTGCGAAAAAGGGTTTTTCTTCTACGACCATTCAGGAAATTGCAGATGAGTGCGGAATATCAAAAGGCGCATTTTATTTACATTTCAAATCAAAAGAACAGCTTTTCAATCGAGCCTTTGAATATTATATCGACACGTCTATGCAAAGTATTGAAACGATTCGAAAAGAGAATCAGCATCTCGCGCCGAGAAAGATCTTCCAGAAACAAATCGCTGAACAGTTTCAGCATTTTGCTGAGAACAAGGATTTTATCATTTTGATCCTCAGCGAGAACATTATTCCAGAAAACCAGCAAATTAAAAAGTATTCAAAAACAGTGAAAAAGCAAATGAATGATGAAATTCAAATTTCCATCTTGACCACTTATGGACAGGAGATCGAACCATATATAACTGACCTGTCAGTCATGATTCAAGGAATCATTCAATCGTATGTGCAGGTCCTGCTTTTACAAGATCAGATGCAATTATCATTTGATGAGCTTTCTTCCTTTATACTCGAACGATTCGATGATTTGGTCCAAGGCTTGCTTCGTTCTCAGACGAAACCGATCCTGAAGCAGACCATTTGGGACGATGAAGCGCCGAGTGCTGCTTCCCTTCAAGAGGAGCTTCGTTTGTTAAAGCTTGAGCATCTGCTTTCTGATGATACCCTTGTATCCATTGAAGTCATTGAAGAAGAACTGGCGAAAGCTGAGCCTCGTAAGCCAGTCATTCAAGGGATGCTGACGAATTTAGAAAAGTGTGAGGACCCTGCTGTCTTAAAAGTAGTGGAACAATTGAAGCTGTTTCTTCAATAATATTACGTGCTGTTTTTCCGATTAATTCACCTTTATCCCCCTTAGAATGTGCACTTTCGCTTATACTTCATTATAAGAAAAGAATCTCCGAATTGATATACGGCGGTGGTCTGAATCTATGATAAGACCCTGTCCTTTCAAGCAAAAAAACCGCCTCTTCTCATGAGGCGGTTTTTGCTATTTAGCGTTTTTTGATTTCTTCTAGGAGAATCTTGTTGACCATCGGCGGGTTTGCTTGTCCCTTCGATGCTTTCATGATTTGTCCGACTAAGAAACCAATCGCGCGGTCTTTTCCATTTTTAAAGTCTTCGATGGATTGCGGGTTGTTATCAAGTGCTTCTGTGACAAGTTTGAGCAGTGCACCTTCATCAGAAATTTGGACAAGTCCCTTTTCTTTGACGATTGTTTCTGCGTCTCCTCCATTTTCAATGAGCTCTTTGAATACCTTTTTGGCAATCTTAGAAGAAATCGTTCCTTTTTCGATGAGATTGATCATACCAGCCAGGCCTTGCGGCGTTAGCTTAGTATCTTCCAGCTCTTTTTGAGCTGAGTTTAAGTAGGCAGATACTTCACCCATCAGCCAGTTTGAAGCTTGCTTCGCTTCTGCACCTTCTGAAATGGTTGCTTCAAAGAAATCAGACATTTCTTTTGTCAGCGTCAGCACCATGGCATCATATGCAGGAAGTCCAAGCTCATCGATGTAGCGTTTGCGGCGCTCGTCTGGAAGCTCTGGAATGGATGCTCTTACGCGTTCTTTCCACTCGTCATCAATGTACAGCTCCACCAAATCTGGTTCTGGGAAGTAGCGGTAATCATCTGAGCCCTCTTTGACACGCATAAGGATCGTCTTTTTAGACGCTTCGTCATAGCGGCGCGTTTCCTGTTCGATCAAGCCGCCAGATAGCAATACTTGCTCTTGGCGTTTCTCTTCGAATTCAAGACCTTTTTGTACGAAAGCAAACGAGTTCAAGTTCTTGAGCTCTGTTTTCGTTCCAAACTCTTCACGGCCGATCGGACGAAGTGAAATATTGGCATCACAGCGAAGTGAGCCTTCTTCCATCTTACAGTCAGAAACGCCTGTATATTGAATAATGGATTTTAGTTTTTCTAAGTACGCATACGCTTCTTCTGGTGTCCGAATGTCTGGCTCAGATACGATTTCAACAAGCGGTGTGCCTTGACGGTTGAAATCGACAAGTGAATAACCGTCGCCTGTGTGCGTCAGTTTACCTGCATCCTCTTCCAAATGGAGACGCGTAATACCGATTCGTTTTGTTTTGCCTTCTACTTCAATTTCAATCCAGCCGTTTTCACCGATCGGTTTATCAAATTGAGAAATTTGATACGCCTTTGGGTTATCAGGATAGAAGTAGTTTTTACGGTCAAATTTTGTATCTGTTGCGATCTCACAGTTCAGCGCCATGGCCGCTTTCATCGCAAAGTTCACCGCTTCTTTGTTCAATACAGGCAGTACGCCAGGATATCCAAGGTCGATGACACTTGTTTGCGTGTTGGCAGCTGCACCAAAAGGTGTCGGCGAGCTGGAGAAAATTTTCGATTGTGTTTTTAGCTCAACGTGGACTTCAAGTCCAATTACCGTTTCAAAGTTCATTCTGATTCACCCCTTACAGTTCAGGTTTTGCTTTATGATGATCTGTTGCTTGCTCGAAAGCGTGAGCCACGCGGTAAACCGTTCCTTCATCAAAGTGCTTGCCAATGATTTGCAGTCCTAACGGAAGACCATTTGCAAATCCACAAGGCACACTGATTCCTGGAACGCCTGCAAGGTTCACAGGGATCGTTAAAATATCGTTCGCGTACATAGTCAGTGGATCGCTTGTCTTTTCTCCAATGTTAAATGCAGGAGTTGGCGTTGTTGGCCCTACAATGACATCATACTTTTCAAAAACATCTTCGAAGTCTTTTTTGATCAATGTACGGACTTTTTGCGCCTTCTTATAGTATGCATCATAATATCCTGAGCTAAGAGCGAATGTCCCAAGCATGATGCGGCGTTTCACTTCGTTACCAAAGCCTTCAGAACGTGTATTTTTATATAAATCAATCAGGTTGTCTGCATTATCTGTACGGTAGCCATAGCGGATGCCGTCAAAGCGCGCAAGGTTCGCGGATGCTTCTGAAGAAGACAGTAAGTAGTAAGTCGCAAGCGCATATTTAGAATGCGGCAGAGACACTTCTTCCCATGTTGCACCAAGTCCTTCTAATACTTTTAACGCTTTGAGAACAGACTCTTTTGCTTCCTCGCCAACACCTTCTCCAAGGTATTCTTTTGGCACTGCAATTTTCATGCCTTTGATGTCTCCAGTTAATGAAGAAAGAAAATCTGGCACGTCGACATTTGCACTCGTTGCGTCCATTTGATCGACACCAGCAATCGCTTGAAGTACGTATGCGTTGTCCTCTACGTTACGCGTAATCGGCCCAATTTGATCTAATGAAGAAGCAAATGCAATTAAACCGTATCTAGATACACGGCCATATGTCGGCTTCAGTCCCACAACGCCGCAGAATGATGCCGGCTGGCGAATCGAACCGCCTGTATCTGATCCAAGTGAGAATGGTACTTCACCTGCTGCAACAGAAGCTGCTGAGCCACCACTTGATCCACCTGGAACAGTGTTTAAATTCCACGGGTTTTTCGTTGCTTTGTAGCCTGAGTTCTCTGTAGAAGATCCCATCGCAAATTCGTCCATATTTAATTTACCGATTGTGACTGCTTCCGCATCTCTCAGACGATTGACAACCGTTGCATCATAAATAGGGTCAAAGTTTTGCAGGATTTTACTAGATGCAGTTGTACGTAAATCCTTTGTGACGATGTTATCTTTCACACCGATTGGCATACCGAACAATAGACCAAGCTCGTCCTTTTCACCAACTGCCTCGTCCAATTCCTTTGCATACGCACGAGCTTTCTCTTCATCCAGTGCAAGGAATGCTTGTACTTTCCCGTCTACTTCATTGATTCGTTTATAAGACTCGTCCACTAAATCAGAAACAGACAGTTCCTTTTTATGTAAAAGCTCTTTTAATTCAGAAATTTTGTGATCAAACAGTGACATGTCTCAGGCCTCCTTTAGTCCAAAATTGATGGCACACGAATATAGCCGTCTTTATGATCAGGCGCGTTTTTGATGACTGCCTCAATGGAAAGACCTTTATTCGGAACATCTTCTCTCATGACGTTTTTCATTTTTAATACGTGTGTTGTTGGTTCAACGTTTTCCGTATCTACCTCGTTTAACTGCTCTGCAAATGAAATGATGCTATCAAGCTGTTCAGTAAACATTTCAGCTTCTTCTTCTGTGATTGCAAGCCGTGCCAAATGCGCCACGTGCTTTACTTCTTCTATTGAAATTCTAGACATGCAGGTTCACCTCCAAAAATGATACGTGTTCGTGGTCATGATCATAAGTCATATACACTTTATCATATCAAATTTTACTGTTCTAAAGCAACTTTACGCAGGCGCGGCAAGAGGCCTTTTCTCTCGAAGCATCATTGTCATCCAACTGATAAAGAAAATATTCATACAGATCACCTTTTATTTTCAGAAAATTTTTACTTTTACTCACCTTTGTAAGCGCATACAAACTGATTCTCATCACCGATCTGTCTATTTTTTCTTCAAAATGTGGAGGTTTAAGAAGGTTGATCACTTGGGAATACTCTGTTAGGTTAAGTAACCATAGCAGTGAGAAGGGCATTCAATCAAAAAAACAGCCCTGACACTTCCGCATATTTTGATTGAGGTGATGTCAAATTAATACGAAAAAGGTGAGAACACAAAATGAGTATTGAAGTTACAATTTCCTTATCTATTTATTTTATCGGGATGCTTGCCATCGGTTGGTATGCATTCAGGAAAACACATGATTTAAATGATTATATGCTTGGTGGACGCGGACTTGGTCCATTCGTTACAGCTCTTTCAGCGGGTGCTGCGGATATGAGCGGCTGGATGCTGATGGGTGTACCAGGTGAAATGTATAAAACAGGTTTATCGACTACCTGGCTTGCGATTGGTCTCATCGTCGGTGCTTACTTGAACTATCTCATTCTTGCACCTCGTTTACGTTCTTATACAGAGATTGCTGATGATGCCATTACGATTCCTGATTTCTTTGATAAACGATTCAAAGGATCATCTTCTTTATTAAAAGCTGTATCAGCTGTCATCATTTTAATTTTCTTTACGCTGTATACATCGTCTGGGATGGTATCAGGCGGACGTTTATTTGAGTCAGCATTCGGTGCACACTACATGTTTGGACTGATTTTGACGTCAAGTATTGTGATTTTGTATACATTGTTTGGTGGATTCCTGGCAGTGAGCTTAACGGACTTTGTCCAAGGAGCTATCATGTTTTTAGCATTAGTGCTCGTGCCGATCGTTGCCTTTACACAATTAGGTGGACCTGTTGCCACATTCCAAGATATTCAACAGATTGACCCTAAATTGCTTGATATTTTTAGAGGAACGAGCGTCATTGGCATTATATCCTTCCTCGCTTGGGGACTAGGTTACTTTGGACAACCGCATATTATCGTGCGCTTTATGGCGATTACGTCCGTCAAAGACTTAAAACCAGCACGCCGCATCGGAATGAGCTGGATGATTATTTCAGTAATTGGTTCACTATCTGTCGGTTTAGTTGGTGTTGCCTATGTTCATGAAACGGGTATGAACCTTGCTGACCCAGAAACCATCTTTATCGTCTTTTCTAAAGTGTTGTTCCATCCATATATCACTGGATTTTTACTTTCTGCCATTTTAGCGGCGATTATGAGTTCAATTTCGTCTCAGCTGCTTGTCACAGCAAGTGCGATGACAGAGGATTTATACAGAACGTTCTTTAGAAAAAAAGCATCTGATAAAGAGCTCGTGATGATTGGCCGTATGTCTGTACTAGTTGTCGCTGTGATTGCCCTTTGTCTTTCACTTAACCCAAGTGATACCATTCTTGATCTTGTCGGTTATGCGTGGGCTGGATTTGGTTCTTCATTCGGTCCAGTCATCTTACTTTGCCTATACTGGAAGCGAATGAATCATCATGGTGCCCTAGTTGGGATGATTGTTGGTGCGGTTGTGGTTCTCACATGGATCACGACAGGCCTTAACCATGCAACCGGTATTTATGAAATGATTCCTGGCTTTACGTTAAGTGGTTTAGCTGCCATTATTGTGAGCTTAATGACCAGTAAGCCGACAAAAGCATCAAAACAGCTGTTTACTAAAATGGAAAATCATCTTGAAGAAGAAACAAAATAAAGAACATGAAGGGTCATCTGCCTTATGCGGATGACTCTCTTTTTAAAAATAAAAAGCTTTTCTTTCTTCCGATTCTGAATAAAATAAGAGTTGTGCAGCCATATGGGCTGTGAGAAGATCATATACATGATGTGAAACGTACATGAAGTGAAGGAGCGATACGCATGTTTTGGACAATTGAATGGGATACGGTCTTAAAATTAGCCGTGGCCACCTTAATCGGTTTGATTATCGGGCTTGAACGAGAGCTGAAGAAAAAGCCCCTCGGCTTAAAAACGTGTATTGTCATTGCTGTCAGCTCCTGCGTATTAACCATCATCAGCATTGATGCAGCCTACAATTTCCCTCGAGTCTCTAAGCTTCAAATGGACCCACTCAGGTTACCGGCGCAAATTATATCTGGTGTTGGTTTTATTGGAGCAGGTGTGATTCTGCGAAAAAGCAATGATGTCATCTCAGGTCTCACGACTTCTGCGATGATCTGGGGAGCAGCAGGACTTGGGGTTGCAACAGGTGCAGGATTTTATAAAGAAGCCTTCCTCAGTCTTTTCTTTATTCTGATCAGTGTCGAATTTCTACCATGGCTCTTCCAGCGGATCGGGCCGATTCGCTTACAGGAAAAAGAAATCCGCATCAGAATGTCTCTTTCTGATCGAAACCGCATGACGGATATTTTAAAAGAAATGAAAGCCCTCAATATTCGCATTCATTCTGTTCGAATTGATGATTTAACAGAAAAGAACTACCCGATTATGGAAGTACGCGTACGCGTGCATAAAGATCGCTATACAACCGATGTGTACTTTGATATTAAAGATCTAGAAGGCGTCGTTGGCGTGAAGTGTGATACGGTATAAAAGGTGGTGAGATAAAAGTCTCATCGCCTTTTTTTATGGGAAAAGGGTTGAACCATCGCCTTCATTCAAATAAAATACAAATTATGAAATAAATGATAAAAGGAGATTTTTCATGGGCTCTATGGATCGTAAAAATCGTATTTTTCTTATGAGTGGGATTCTAGCGGTACTCGTATTAGCTGTTCTATTAACCTCACATGATGTCACTCCCGTATCAACAAATGCGGCAGACAAGAAACAAACGAAAACACCAAAAAATATTATTTTTATCGTTGGCGATGGAATGGGGATGCCCGTGATCAAAGCCTACCGCACATTCAAGCAGGAAAAGCTTGGTTCTACAAAAGCACAAACCGTCTGGGACCCGTATTTAGTCGGGATGCAGACCACACATCCAGATGATCCTCGAGATAATATTACCGACTCAGCAGCCGCAGCCACGGCCATGGCGACTGGGAAAAAGACATACAATGATGCCATCGCCGTCAACCAAGAAAAAGAACCTCTTAGAAGTGTCGTTGAAGCAGCAAAGGAAGCACAAATGAAAACAGCCTTTGTTGTCTCATCTGACATCACCGATGCAACACCTGCCGCTTTTGGCACACATAACGTCTCCCGAAAAAACAAAGAACAAATTGCAGACCACTTTTTTGATGAGAAAATAGGCGGAGAGCACAAAGTTGATATCCTTCTAGGTGGCGGAATGCAATATTTTGACCGAAAAGACCGTAATCTTGTGCAAGAATTTAAGAAGAGCGGGTATTCCATTCTGCGATCAAAAGATGATTTAACCTCTCAATCATCTTCGAAAATGCTCGGCTTATTCCAGGAGGACGAGCTGGATCGAGCCATTGATCGTCCAAAGCATGTGCCTACTTTAAAAGACATGACGCAGGCAGCATTAACCCAATTAAATCAAGACAACCTGCATGGATTTTTTATGCTGCTTGAAGGCAGTACCATTGATTCTGCTGGACATGAAAATGATGTGGTCGGCGCAATGAGTGAGATGGAGGATTTTGAGAAAGCAGTTCATGCGGCTCTTCAATTCGCTAAAAAGGATCAAGAAACCCTCGTCGTCATCACAGCAGATCATGCGACTGGAGGATTTTCCTTTGGCGCAGATGGTATGACAAGTGAGACCGGCTATAAATGGGACCCAGCACCCATTCTAGCTGCTAAGAAAACGCCTGTGTATATGGCAAAGAAAATCGCAGGGGGTCAATCTGTACGTGATGTCCTTCACACCAATATTGATTTCGCGCTCACAAAAGAGGAAATCTCACAGGTAGAGAAAGCGGCACAATCAGGGAAGGCCAGTACGATCCAACTCAGCATTCAACATATCTTTGATCAGCGTTCTTTCTCAGGCTGGACAACCTTTGCCCATACAGGTGAGGATGTCCCTGTCTATGCATATGGACCTGGTAAAGCAGCATTTCAAGGCTGGATCGATAATACAAAGCAAGGAAAGAACCTGTTTCACATTATTGAATCACCGTCCACCTATCGCCCATAAAAAATAACCCCCGCCTCATCATATAGGCGGGGATTTTCATTTTAAGATTGACTTAGTTTTGTAAAGTCAAACGTCGTAATCGGTGCTGCTTGCTCAATGTCGGAGCGGAAGCCAGCGAGCATGGCCTTCTCTTCTTCTCCAATGGTGGCCAAATCAAATGCTTGATGCAGCAAGCCATAGATCAGCATGTGTCGTAAGCGAAGGAAGTCAGGAATGTAGGCAAGCCATTCATCCCCAAGTTCATTCTCTTCACGATAGCCTTTAAGGAATTGCTTCATAAAGTTTCCTGCAAAAGCAGCTTTGTCTTCGTATGGAATGACTGGGTACCACAAGACATTGTATAGCAAAATGCTGATGTCATTTATAAACCAGTTGTACCCGATATCATCGAAATCAAAGGTCGTAATTTTCCCTTGATCCCAGTGGAAGTTTCCGTGATGAAGATCCGCATGAACCAATCCGTACGTATCCTGATTTTTCGGAAGCTTTGCCAGCTTTTCCATCAACCGATCCGCTTGTTCAAACACAAGAGTCTGATCGGCTGGGACATACTTACGCAGTTTAAGCTGCTCCTCTTCATCCCACTCTTGTCTTTTATAACGTGGGTCTGACAGCTGATAGCTTTTTGTCAGTTTATGCATGCGCCCTGTGTACTGTCCAAGGGCATAAAATAATTCATCGTTCCAGTCTGCCTCTTCCACTTTATGGCCTGATGCTTTTTCATAGACTCGAAGCAAAAATGAACCGCCTTGCCCATCGTCTACTTGCTCGATATCACGGCCATTTAATGAAGCAATTGGTTTCGCAACCGAAAGTCCGCCCTTCGCTAAGTGATGGAGCCATTCCATTTCACCTAAAATATAATCAGGTGATCTGCGGATGGTATGGGTAATTTTTAAAATGAAAGACTCTCCGTCTTTTTTAAGTTCATACACATAGTTTTCTGCATCTGCGATAAAGTGGATGTCACTTCGCTGGACCCCGTATAAATGAGTGGCCTCATCTAAAATTTTTGATTCTTCATATATGGCTTTTACATCTTTATGCATGCTGATTCTCCCTCTTCATATATTTTGCTAATTCTCGAATGGTGTGTTTTTCAGCAAAATTCAAATCATCAACATACCAACCCTTCTTTTCAATCTCTACTTCCATTTTGACAGCAAGTAAAGAATTTCCTCCTAAATCGAAAAAGTCGTTGTCAATTCCTACTTTTTCCACATGAAGAATGTCACACCAAATATCAAAAAGCAATGCCTCGCGTTCATTGGTTGGCTGTGCGTAAAGTCCATGATCCTGTGTCAGTTCCGTCTTTAATAATGCACGAAGACCTTCTTGATCATGTACCTTAAGGGCTTTTACATAACCGCTGTGCAGCGTTTGATCTGGTTGAACCGTTTCCCATGTATAACCTTTAGAAGCTGAATGACTTGCTGCCTCCACCCTTTGATCCTCTATTTCTTCAGTCGAGAGCTGACGAGGTGACAGGTGGTCGACGATCTGAATGTGATTGCTCAGTGAATCAATTTCTTCCACTTGTATACGATATGTTTGCTGCTCCTCAACCTCCTGCATCTGGTGCTCTTTCATAAATGACTTGAACAGCTCATTACGTCCAGTCGATGCAAACGTAAATTCAATGGAAGAAAGCTGGTGCAGACGGCTGTATTCAGCAAGCCATGTCAGACATTTTTGCTCAATCCCTTTCCCTAGAGCACGGCAGCTTAGCATCCATGCATCAATTTTCAAGGTGCCGTCTGCATGATGAGCCAAGATAGCCCCTACAATCCCTTCATGACTGAAGCGATCCGCTGCCTCAATGACCCAGCCCTGGACATGCTCATTTTCCATCCGCTCTCTCAGCTGCTGTTCATCAAAGCGCTGCTCATTTAAGCGGAATTGGTTAATACGGCTGCTCATTTGCGCCACGCGGGCAAGGTGCTCTTCTCCCCACTCTGTTACACTCATGTTCAAATTCAAATCTTGTAAAAATTGCTCCATTGACGGCGATTCTGCCTTCTTTTTTTGACGAGCTTTTTCAGCCTTGTAGCTCGTTGTTCGCCCTCTATCTTCATCTGTGACATCATAGCGGTCAAATGCCCAAGCATGCTGGACGAATAATGGAATCGCTTTTTCATTGGCAGGCAACAGCAGTGTCATCACTTCAGGCAGCTCTTCATTCATACGCAAGCACTGAGCTGGATCATCGTCTAAGAAAATAAACTGAGATAATGAAAGGTTCAGAGAATCTGCCATCTCTTTTAGATGTGCCGGTTTACTTTCCCAATTGATCCGCCAGTCGACGATATCGTCTTTTTGCAAGATCATATCTGGGTGGTTTTCAAACACGCGCCACACATCTTCTTCATTGTTCCTGCTGCTCAAGACAAGCAGGAGCCCCTCTTGCTGCTTTTGTTTTAAAAAGCGCTGAAGCATTTGATGTTCTGGCGTAATGTCGATGCCTTCCACACCGTCTTCTGAAACGACACCTCTCCAAAGCGTATGATCACAGTCAATGGCCGCTACCTTAAATGGTGCACCTTGCCATGCAATGATCTCGCGTGCGACTTTTGTACCGATAGCTCCACAAAAGACTTCAGTGAATGGGAGGTGTGCGGCTTGCTCTCCTTTTTCATCAAAGATGTCATCCATCTGATATTGCTGAGCAAGCTGACGACAATCGATCAACTGAACACCGCCTATCTCAGATAACTGAGCAATCCACTCTTGTTCCACGTCTTGCAGGGTGTCTTTAAGAGCAGCACTTATCGGCAGAATCCCAACAAAATATAGGTTATGTTTCGTTTTTGATTTCAGAACGTTAGCAAGTTCTTCAGCATGCTCTGAAGCCAGTTTTTTCTTTTCTTCCAGTGAAAGATGAGCTGGACCAGTGATATCCTCTAAACGAATGAGCAGAAGATTCGCACCGTTTTTCTTCTGTGAAATAAGGCTGCGCTCATTTAGTAATTCCTGATATACCTGCCCATACGGTGCAAATTGAACATCAAGCTGCACATCAAACTGCTTGGTCCAGTACTGAATATAAGGTGCGACTGGATCGGCTGTAAATGTCGAGCTGACTGTCAGTACGAGCGGTGCTTTTTCCTCTGCGCGCTCCCTTTTCTCTTTTGCTGCTTGTTCTTCTTCCTGTGAAAGAACAGCGAAATCCTTGAGCAGTTGATCAGGTGTTTGAACAGCCTGTTCGACCAAGTGCTGGAAGTGGTTGACGAAAGCTTGCATCGTCTCATGTTTAAACAGAGCCAGATTGTATTGAAGGACGCACTTTAACTCCCCCGTTACCTCTCTGACAACATCCATTTTCATATCAAGTTTGGAAATCCCCTTTGCAAACTCATGTGTTTCAAATGTCAGTCCATCGGCTTCAATTTTAATATTCGGATCGTACTCATTATGATAGATGAGCATCGTATCAAAGAATGGATTGCGATGCGGTCTTGTTTTTGGATTCAGATGCTCAACCATTTGGTCAAATGGGTACTCTTGATGGTCATACGCATCCAGCAGTACTTGCTTTGTCTGCGCCAATTGCTCTGTAAAGGTTGCTTCTTGTACCATGTCTAGTTTAATTGGCAGGAAGTTCGTAAACATGCCAATTGTATGCTCGATATCTGCATGACGTCGTCCAGCCACAAGTGAACCGACAATCAATTCCTCCTGATCCGCATAACGTGAGAGCAGCAGCCCATAGAGTTGGAACAAGATGACGTTATTTGTCAGTTGATACCGTTCAGCGAGCTGTTCAATTTTCTCAACGATGTGCGGTTCAATATTAAATTTAATCGCTCTTCCTAAGAAGGATTGTTCCTTCCGTTCAAAATCATATGGCATTGTCAAAGTTGGCACATTTGAGCCAATTTGCTGCTTCCAATAATCCTGCTGCTTTTGAAACATCTCGCTACGGAAATATTTGTCTTGCCATTCTGCATAATCTTTATATTGAACGGTCAGTTCCGGCAAGGTTTCCCCTCGATAGAGCTCAGTAAATTCTTTAATAAAGATGTTCATGCTCGCTCCATCCGCCACAATATTATGCATATCGACTAATAAGAGATGATCATGTGCTGCGATTTTCACAAAACGCACACGGATCAATGGTGCAGCCTTTAAGTCAAATGGACGAATGAATTCATCGATTTGTGCTTCTAATCCTTCTTCATCAGCCTCTGTCATTTCAACAGCAAAGTGGAAATCATCATGGACCCGCTGAACCGGTTCTCCATCTTTTAATTCAAAGGTCGTTCGCAATGTTTCATGACGATCAATTAATTGCTTGAAGGTCTGCTCAAAGCGCTCGACGTCAATTTCACCTTTACATCTTAGTGCCATCGGCATGTTATATGAGGTCACTTGACCAATACGCTGATGAATGAGGAATGTCCGTCTTTGAGCAGCAGATAATGGATACGTGTCTTTCTTTTCCACTGGTTCAATCTTGAAATATTGATGCTTCTCTGCCTTTTCGATGAATGCTTGGAGCTTTTCAATCGTCGGATTGTTGAACATGTCTGTGAGCGTAAGTTCTACACCAAACTCTTTGTGAATTTGAGAAATCAGACCGGTCGCATTTAACGAATGTCCGCCAAGCTCAAAGAAGTGGTCGTCTCTTTCCACCTTTTCAATTCCTAAAATGTCTTTCCACATCCGCTGTAACGTTGCCTCAATATCATTCGCTGCGGCGGAATGGACTTGATTGTTTTTTTCTATTCCCTGTGCCTTGTTTTCCTTCGGCACCACCATTTGCACACCTGAGGATGAAGATAATGCGGATGTATCTACCTTTTCAATCCAATATCTTTGTCGTTCAAAAGGATAGGTCGGCAAGGATACTTTTTGATTTGATGTCTGATTTCGCCATTTTGTCCAGTCAACCGGCACCCCTTGAAGCCAGATGTCACCAAGCCTGCCCAGCAGGTAGCGGTCGTCTGCTGCCTCTTCTTTCGGGTGACGCATCAATGGAATCGGCTGCTGATGGTGTTCCTTTGAGGCTTGGCGAATAAAGGCACTTAACGTATTCCCCGGCCCGACTTCAACGAAAATAGGATCAAGCTCCGTTAATAATGTCTCCGCTCCATCACGGAAACGGACCGCTTGCCGCAAGTGATCAGCCCAATATGCCGGGTCTTGCACTGCTTCATGGTCAATCCACGTACCTGTGACGTTAGAAATATACGGGATAGACGGTGCATTCAATTGATACTCAGCTACCTTTTCTTTGAATGAAGGCAGGATGTCATCCATCATTTTAGAATGGAAGGCATGAGAGGTGTGAAGCTTTCTACACCCATGTCCAGCAGCCTCCAGCTTCTCAGCAAGTGCATCAATGGCTGCGGTCTCCCCTGACACTACACATAACTCAGGACCATTTACTGCTGCAAGTGAAAGATCATCTGTTAAATATGGCAGCACGTTCTGTTCACTCAAAGGAACGCTCAGCATAGAGCCTTTTGAAAGCTTGCTAATGAGCTGTCCGCGATAAGACACAAGATCTACGGCATCTTCAACAGATAGTAAACCAGATACGGCAGCAGCTGTGTATTCTCCAATACTGTGGCCGATCAGTGCCTGCGGTTTGACGCCAAAATGAATCAGCAATTTAGCCAAAGCGTATTCCACACTAAACAGAAGCGGCTGCGTATATTCTGTTTGGTTGATCAGCTGAGGATCATCACTTGCTTCTGTTGAGAATAAAATGCTGAATGGGTCAACTGAGATATGCTGTTTGAATTGATTCAAGCATTGATCCAGCGCTTCCTTAAAGACTGGATATTTGTCATAAAGCTGACGCCCCATGTCTACATACTGAGATCCTTGACCTGGGAAAAGAAAGACGACTGGCCGGCTCGATGTTTGGGAGCTTGCCGTCTTGACCACCTCTTTTGACCTTTGATTCAGCGCCTGTAACATGTCAGCCGTGTTACTTCCAAGAATGACACGTTTATGCGGGAAATGATGGCGCCCTGTTTGCAGCGTATAGGCAACGTCACTTAGACGAACATGCTGCTGATGCTGAAGTAAATAGTCCGCAAGGCGATCGGTCATTTTCTCAAGAGCTGCTGGTGTTTTGGCAGATAATAAAAGGAGTTCACTATCCTCAGGGCTATCTGCGGCGACACGTGTAGCAGGTGCTTCTTCTAAAATGACATGAGCATTTGTTCCACCAATCCCAAATGAGCTTACACCTGCACGGCGAGGAGATTCATGCTTGCTCCATGGCGTCAAGTCTGTGTTTACAACGAAAGGCGAATTGGCAAATTCAATTTTTTCATTCGGCGTTTCAAAATGAATCGTCGGCGGAATCACTTGATGCTTTAAGCTTAAAACGGTTTTAATAAAGCCGGCGACACCTGACGCATCATTCAAATGACCAACATTTGATTTGACAGAACCAATGCGGCAAAAGCCTTTTTTATCTGTATCAAACGCTTGCTTGAGCGCTTCAATTTCGATCGGATCTCCGAGGGTTGTTCCGGTTCCATGTGCTTCAATGTACGAAATGGTTTCAGGTTCCACCTCAGCCATTCGAAGTGCTGTTTTAATCGCTGATACTTGACCTTTCGTACTCGGCGCTGTATATCCTACTTTTCTATTTCCGTCATTATTAATAGATGATCCTTTAATGACAGCATAAATGTGATCGCCGTCTTCAATGGCATCCTCTAAATTTTTTAAAATAACGGCTCCTGCACCATCACCAAAAACGGTTCCATCGGCCTTGTTATCAAAGACGCGGCAATGTCCGTCAGATGAATGGATCATGCCTTCTTGATAAAGATAGCCCGATTTTTGCGGCAGGCGAATGGACACGCCGCCTGCAACAGCCATATGACAGTCGCCGCTTAATAAAGCCTGAACGGCTAAATGAATCGACACCATTGAGGTCGAGCAGGCGGTTTGCACCACCATACTCGGTCCCTTCAGATTTAATTTATATGAAATCATCGTCGCTAAATAATCACGCATATTCAGAACGGCAGCTTCCAGTGTTTTCGAATCCTCACCTTGAGCCGCCCCTTGAAGTGCTCTCATGACCCATTCTGTATTGATTCCTGCACCTGTATAAAGACCAATTTGCCCTTTATATTCAAACGGATCGTACCCAGCGTCTTCAAGCGCCGTCCACACACATTCATGAAACAGTCTGAACTGCGGATCCATCATAGCCGCTTCCTTTGGTGTATAGTCAAAGAAATCCGCATCAAATAAATCAACATCATCTAGCATCCCTTTTGCTTTAACAAAACGGGGGTTTTTCAATAAGGCTTCATCTGTACCTTCACGCCGTAATTCTTCCTCTGTAAAAAAAGAGATGGTTTCTTTTCCCTTTTTCAGATTCTCCCAGTACTCTTCTACATTTTTGGCCCCTGGAAAACGACCTGCAAGACCGATAACAGCAATTTCTGCGCCATGATAGTGATTCGTTGTATCATTCATTCTCGATTCCGCCTCTCAATCTTTTATTCCGTTGCTGTTTAAAACGAGCTCTTCGATCACCTGAAGTGACGACGGCTAGTTCTTCTTCCATCGCTTCTTCCTGCGAGTCCTCAGAAGGCTGGATATATTTCGCAAGCTCAGCAACAGATGGGTACGTAAACAAGGTCACAACCGCTTCATTTGTTTGAAGTGCTTGATTTAACCGATTGGTGACTTGAACAATATCCAGCGAGCTTGCGCCGAGATCAAAGAAATTGTCGTGAATGCCCACTTGTTCCATGCCCATAAAATCCTGCCAAACTTGACAGATCGCTTTTTCAGTTTCATTTCGAGGAGCCACATATGGATTGCCGAGCTCTGGTCTTTCGTGCTTAGACACCTCATATGAATCCTCATTCGCTGCTGCCTTCGGCTCTAGTGACAGCCATTGATCCATTCGTTCTTCAAGATTTCCCGTGGACACGAGCATGTGTCGATTCTGCCGGTTAGACAGAACATACTGGAACAGCTCAGCACCCTCTTCTGGTAATATCGCAAGCTCATTTATCGATTCACCAATTGTGGATTCTAGCTCACCCCAGAAATTCCACGCATCCCAGTTCACACACATCCACGGGGTTTGACTATGTTGATTAAGTCTAGCTGCAAATGCATCCATATATAAGTTAGCCGCTGAGTAAGCGGAGAATCCTAAGCCCCCAAGCAATGCACTAATGGAAGAAAAGAGAAGACAAAAATCTGCTTGTTCTTGTTCCAGCAGCTGCTCTAGCACATCGAGCCCTTTCACCTTTGATTGGAATTGATCCTCTCCCTGCGCCAGTGTAGAAGGGATATCTTTGATTGCACGGAAGGATGTACTTCCTGGTAATCCTGCCGCATGGAATACACCATGAACGCCGCCATGCTTTTTGCGAATGGCATCAAATACACGTTTCATCTGATCCAGATCTCCTGCATTCGCCTGCACCGCTTCTACTGTTGCACCTAATCGTTCGAGCTCAAGCACCTTCTCAATTCTCGTACGCTGCGCTTCATCGGCATTTACTTGGTGAACGTATGACGCCCATTCATCTCTCGGCGGCAATGCCGTTCTTCCAGTTAAATAAAGATGTACATTTCCTTCCTTCGCCAGCATCTTTGATAGAACAAATCCGATGCCGCCTAAACCTCCTGTGATCAGATACACACCATTTGGCCTGATCATCTTCGGAAGTCCATCTTCTTTTTGCAGCGGCAAACGTTTGTAGCTCTGCACCCAGCGTTGACGATTGCGATACGCCACAAGCTGGTCCTTTCCAGGCTGCATGATTTCCTGCACAATAAGATCGACAAGTACTTGTTCCTTCCAAGACATGACTTCTGGCACATCTTCCACATCGATATTCCAGCATTTGATATGATGGTATTCCTGTGAAATCACTTTACACGGTCCAAGCATTGCACTTTTCTCTGCACATATCGTCTCATTGCCTGTGACTGGCTGAATTCCGCTAGTGATCGTAAACAGACGGCATTCTCGAATATTTTTTTGGGCAGCAATCGCTTGAGATAAGAAAATTAAGCTGTAATAGCCTTTTTCAATGTGCGCCTGAAAAGCGGATTGACGATTCGAGTTGTCATTTTCTTTCGCAGCTTCCCATAAATGCAGAATCCGATGGATATTGACACCTCTATTAGACAATGAATCTAGCATGTTACGGTAGTGCTGGCCTTCTGCCGGATTGATCGTAAACGACTGATCTTGCTCTTGATAAGCTTCACCCTTTGTGACAGAAATGACCTTGATACCTTGTTGCTTAAATGAATGGGTAAACAGTTCATGAAAAGCATCCTGTTCCCTGAAAATGAGCCACGTTTGTTCTTCTGTTTCTTTTTCGAAAACAGGTTTTAGCGGCTGCTGCTCCCATGAAGGCAGGTAGAACCATTCTTCCATCTCTTTCTTCTTCGTTTCCTTAGGAGCGGATAGCTGCGGAGAAGCCGGCTTTCCTGCTTCAATCCAATATCGTTTCCGTTCGAATGGATAGGTCGGCAGCGATACGAGCTGACGTTCCTCTTGAGTTGGTTGTTGCTGCGCTTTGACCTCGTAGCCGCCTGCCCATAGCTCTCCTATTCTTTTTAAGAAATATGCATGGTCATCCGCTTGTTCTCTTGCATGCCTCACCATATTCAGAACATCATGATGAGACTCTTTGTTTTCATGACGTTTCGCTAATGCCGTCAAGCTGTTTCCAGGTCCAACTTCAATGAGCGCTCGTACTTCATCGGTTAACAGCTGAGATAGACCTTCATGAAAACGAACGGTTCCACGCAGGTGGTTCGTCCAATAAGATGCTGTCATCACCTCTTCACTTGTCGCCCAAGTGCCTGTCACATTCGATATAAACGGAATCGTCGGCTCATGCAATTCTACTTTCTCTACGAATTGTTGAAACGCCTCAAGCATCGGCTCCATCATATAGGAATGAAAGGCATGAGAAGTATGGAGCTGTCTTGTGACAATTCCTTTGTCTTGCAGTTTCTTTTCAAATGCAGTGATATGCTCTTCTCTTCCAGAAACGACACAAAGGTCTTTTGCATTGACAGCAGCAACAGAAAGCGATTCATCAATCATCGAAGTCAGCTCTACCTCGGGTAATTGCACACTAAGCATGGCGCCTTTTTCCATGTCTTGCATCAATCTTCCTCTTGCCATCACGAGTGTTAATGCAGACTCCAGAGAAAAGACCCCTGACAAGCAAGCGGCAACGTATTCGCCGATACTGTGTCCAATCATTGATTCTGGCTCAACACCGCTATGCTGAAGCAATTTGGCTAATGCATACTCAAATATAAAGAGAAGCGGCTGAGCATTTGACGTTTTTGTGATGTCTTCGTTCGTTTCATTCTTGGAAAAAACAAAGCCCTTTAAATCAACTTGCTCCGTTTCCATTACATATTTAAAGCATCTATCTACTTCCCATTTGAACACTGGCTCTGCATCGTATAATCCGCGCATCATACCAGCATACTGAGCGCCTTGACCTGAAAACATAAAGGTCGCTTTACGCCATTTTTTGCTTCGGAACACACTCGTTTCAAGCTGGTTCTGCTGCATCCATTCATCAGCAGACGCGAGCACGATGGCTTTTCGGTATGGAAATTGCTTTCTGCCATACCGCAATGTATAAGCAATATCTTCAAGCGGAACTTGAGGGTGCTGGATCACATACTGCTTTAATTGCTCTGTCATTTTCGCTAAAGCAGTATCCGTTTTTGCTGATAAGACGAGCAGCTGCTTTTGGTTAGAAGCTGGTTTTTGCTTCGCCTGTATGCCCTCTTCTATGATCATATGGGCGTTCGTTCCACCGATACCGAAAGAGCTAACCCCCGCTCTTCTCGGGCCATCTGCTTCCTTCCAATACAACGCCTTTTGATTCACATAAAACGGTGTATCTTTGAAAGGGATCTCCTGATTGGGTGATTCATAATGAATGGTTGGCGGGATCGTTTTATGCTGGAGGGCCAAAATGGCTTTAAACAGACCTGCAATCCCTGCCGCACTATTTAAGTGGCCGACATTACTTTTCACAGAACCGATCGGAATCGTCAGCGGATCTGTCCCTTTGAACACTTGACTAAGGGCAGATACCTCAATTGGATCTCCCATTTTTGTCCCCGTACCATGTGCTTCTACATAACCAATGGATGCGGGATCGATACCTGATTTTTCATACGTTTCTTTTAAAACCTCTGCCTGTCCTTCCACACTCGGAGCGGTAAAACCAGCTTTTCGGCTGCCATCATTGTTCACACCAACCCCTTTGATGACCGCATGAATCGGGTTGCCGTCTCTCATCGCATCTTCATAACGTTTTAGCAGAACAATCCCTGCTCCATCTCCGAAAATGGTTCCGCTCGCCTCTTGGTCAAACGGACGGCAATGTCCATCTTTTGATTGAATCATCCCATCTTGATAGATGTAGCCGATATTTTCTGGAGAACTGACCGTCACACCGCCAGCCAGTGCTGCATCACATTCTTGATTCAATAATGCTTGACAGGCCATGCCAATGTTGACAAGTGAGGTCGAACAAGCTGTCTGCATGGTCACGCTAGGCCCGTGTAAATTCAATTTATAAGAAAGCTGCGTACTAAAAAATTCACGATCATTTAACAGCATTGCGCTGAATTGCTCGGTTGCTTCCATTTGATGTGCAAAGCGCGTCAGCCACTCATGATTTGGACTCGTTCCTGTATAAACGCCAATTTTCCCTGCCATTCGATCAGGGTCACAGCCAGCATCCTCCAGCGCTTCCCAAGCACATTCATGCAAGAGCCTGAACTGCGGATCCATGAGCTCTGCCTCTCTAGCAGAATAGTTGAAGAAGTCTGCATCAAAGCCTTCGATCTCTTGTAAACGGCCTTTTGCTCCAATGAAATTCGGATGCTGATAAACAGACGCATCCAGCCCTGCTTTCTTGAGTTCTTCTTCTGTGAAAAAGTGAATCATTTCCTCGCCATTCACAAGACGCTGCCAAAAGTCTTCTAGCGACGAAGCCCCTGGGAATCTTCCTGCCATTCCGACAATCGCAATATCCGTATGCTCCTGGGACGTGTTCTTTATTGGGAGAGAAGCAGATGTTTGATCACGTTCCATCTGTTCTTCAAACAAATATTCAGCAAGGCTTGCCACTGTAGCAAACCGATACAATTGAACAGTGTCAATTTGTTGATCCATTCGCTCAGATATTTTCGCTGCAAGCTGAGATATATCAAGTGATGTCGCACCAAATTCAAAAAATGGCGATTCATCATCCATTTGATCAAACCCAAAATGAGTTTGAACAATGTCGTGAATATCTTTTTGTAAAGAAGCGAGCGAAGTAAAAACACGCTTTACATCCTGCGGCTTTTGTGGCTCAATGGCTGCCATCGTATTTGTTTGTGCAGAAAAATCGGTTTTATGAAATGGATACCCAGGTAGCGGAATGCGCTGCCTGTTCTTCTCCTCTGTTAAAGGAAAGGATAAGCCGACCCCCATTTCCCAAAGAACACCGGCGATTTGAAGAATGTCTCCATCAAGTGATTCGGTTGATTTTTCTGCTCCCTTTTCAACCACAATGCTTTGTTTTATTGAAAGATCAATGATCAAGGCTGTTGATTCTTGCTCAATCAAAGGCGGTTTTACAGGCTGATCCATATCAAGAAAACGCTTTGCAGACGATGGATGGAAAGTGGTTAGTTCCTCCCCGGTTTGCTGCAAGTAAACAGGCTGTTGGAGTGTCCTCTGAGACAGGGAAGCCAGCCTTTGATTAACCGTCTCGATGTCATGAAGATGGTACACAATAGATGCCGCATCTTTTAGCTCAAGCCCGCCTGCTGCATATAAAGCTGTCCAGACTCCGCTGCCTTCTCCAATCCAACCATCTGGTTCAATTCCGAGTGACCTTAGCTCGTTGGCAAAAGCCGATGTCATGATCAGCATAGCCACTTCTGATTGTCTGCTTTGTTTGGAATGGAACAGCTCGTCTTTTTTGATAGGTACCGCAGATTGGACGAGGCTCATTAATCGATCCACTTCTGTTTTGAAAGAATGATCTTTCTCATACAGCTTGATGTAATCACGTAAACCTGACTCATGATACCCCGTCAGCCTCATGCTGATCCGTTTATAAAGAAGACTTTCTCTACCTGCTGTATCTTGCACTTGCAGTTGCTCTAATAATTCATCCCGCGACGAACAGACAAACGTTTTTCGATATTTGAAGGCTTTTCTTCCACTTTGTAAGGTGTAAGCTGCTTGGCCAAGTGAGAGTTCATGATGTGAGGAGACATATTCCTTCAAGTTTTTTGTCATGTTCTTCATATCATGCGTTGATCTAGCTGAAAGCACAATTAATTCTTTGGACGAGGCCGTGCCGTTTGCTTTTCTCGGCTTCGCCTCTTCTAAGATGACATGAGCATTTGCTCCCCCTATACCAAAGGCACTGACTCCAGCTCTCCTTGGCAAATGAGACGTCTTCCACTCCTCTTTGTCTGTCCCAACATAAAATGGCGTTTGATCAAACGGAATACGGTGATTCGGCTTGTCAAAATGCGGCATCGGGGCAAATTGACGATGATGCAGCATCATGACTGTTTTGATAAAACCAGCCACGCCGCTTGCGGCATCTAAATGCCCAATATTGGCTTTAACTGATCCAATCCGGCAATAGCCTTGTTGATCTGTTTGAAAAGCACGAGTAAGCGCCTCAATCTCAATCGGATCTCCAACAGGCGTACCCGTTCCATGTGCTTCGATATAAGAAATCGTCTCTGGTTCTGTCTCAGCCATTTCTAACGCAGATTCAATGACACTTGCCTGTCCACTCACACTTGGGGCTGTATAGCCGACTTTATTGCTTCCATCATTGTTCGTTGCAGATCCTTTTACGACGGCATAAATAAAATCTCCGTCTTCTATCGCATCTTTCAATCGTTTTAACGCAACCACGCCTGCACCCTCACCAAAAATGGTTCCTTTTGCTTTTTCATCAAACGGACGGCAATGGCCATCAGGAGAGTAAATCATTCCTTCTTGGTATTGATAGCCTGTGATTTGCGGCTGATGGAGTGTGACACCTCCTGCTAACGCAAGGTCGCATTCACCTCCGATTAATCCTTGACAGGCCATATGAATAGCAACAAGCGACGTGGAGCAAGCCGTTTGTACCGATACGCTTGGACCTTTTAGATTTAATTTATAAGCAATCCGAGAAGCAAAGGACGGGTCATTGAGATGCATGATTTGAAATACATCTTCGTTCTTTTCAAGTGACGACATATGCTGCCCCATCCACGATAGATTGCTAGATGCCCCGGCATAAAGACCAATTAATCCTTCGTATTGCTCAGGCTCATAGCCTGCGTCCTCTAGCGCATGCCATGTGCATTCATGCATCAATCGAATTTGCGGGTCCATAATGGATGCCTCTCGCGGAGAGTAGCCAAAAAAGTCTGCATCAAATGATGATGCATTTTGTAAAAATGGTTTTGCCTTCACATAATCAGAACGCTTTAGCAGCGTCTCATCTACACCCGCTGCCTTTAATTCTTCATCAGTGAAAAACGTAACGGATTCTTTCCCTTGCGATACATTTTCCCAAAACGTTTGCACATTCGGTGCTCCGGGAAACGTACCTGCTAATCCTACGACTGCAATTTCAAGTCCAGATTCGGTCCATTGCTCTTGATCAGACATACGCTGCATTTCTCCCATCTATTTTCGTTTTAATCTCTGTTTACGGCGGTTTTTCCCATCTGCCATCGCCTGTTTACGGAGATTAGATGATTCAGTGACAGCTTGCTTTTCTTCCTTTACCCCATGTATCTTCTTCAGTTCTGCAGCCAATGACGCGATCGTCGGGTGGCTATACATCATGACTACCGGAACCTCTATGCCATAAATTGATTTGATATGACCGCTCATCTGCAGCAAATCAAGGGATGTCGCACCCATTTCAAAGAAGTTCTCATTCACATCCGGTTCATGATGAAAAAAGGAGCTGAGTACATCACTCAATGATGCTTCTAGACGATCATCTATGACCTTCGATATTTGTTGAGACGGCTCTTCTTCCTGCTGCATAGGTGTTAATCGATGTTTCATTCTCTCACCCATGTCTCGAACAGAAACAAGAATTTGCGGATAATCTAGACGCAGCACTTCCTGAAAGGCCTTTATCCCTTGTTCTGGCAAAATTCCCGCCTGCTCCTCAAGTGCCATCATGTCATTGACTTTGGCCGCTAATGCTGAGTCGTGTGCCATACCGACTTTTTCCCACCGATCCCAGTTTAAAGAAATCACTGGCTTTCCTTCCTGCCTCTTCGCATGAGCAAAGCTGTCCATAAAAGCATTGGAAGCCGCATAAGCCACTTGTCCAGCCGCTCCAAGAAAGGACACTAGGGATGAACAAAGTAAAAAGAAGTCGAGCGTTTCATCCTTGAGTGCTTCATCCAGCACATAGGTCCCGTTGATTTTTGCCTGACACATGCGAATTTCATCGTCTGCTGTTCTTGCTTGGATGATCTTCCCATCTGCCTCTCCTGCCGCATGAATGACACCATGTAAATCACCAAATGACGTATGAGCCAGCTGGACCGCTTTCTGCACAGCATCTTGATCTGACACATCACCGTGTACAACTTGTACATCAGCTCCTAACTCTTCAAGAGTCATCAGCTTTTTCACGGTCTCAGCTTCTTTCCCATCTGCATCACGCAGCTCATGCCATGCAGAGCGTTTACGTATTTGTAATCGGCTCATGAACACAAGTTTCGCTTGATACGTTTCTGCTAAATGTTTAGCTAATGTGAAGCCAATGCCCCCCATACCGCCGGTCATGAGGTAAACGCCATGAGTCCTGAAAGGCTGCTTAGACGATTCCTCTTTGTTTAAAGGGGTGCTTGAAGCCTTTCGAACCCACCTGCTGTTCACGCGATACGCCACGACCGCATCTTGATCGTGCATTGCAACCTCGTATGAAAGAAATAGCGGCCAGTCCGCCTTTGTTTCCTGACATAAATCAATGTGCTGACACGCAATATGCTGATATTCTTGAGGAATGGTCAGAGCCAGCCCAGTACATGTTGCTTGAAGAGGATTGACCTTCTCCATCCCGATTACATCATGCGCTTGGTTTGTCACAAGATGAAGACGGATGGCTGTGTTATGATACTGGCTGATCAGCCTGACGAGATCGAGCACAGATAAGTAGTTTGGCTGATCATCGGTATCTTCTGTTAGTTCATCATGCATCCAGATGATCTCTTCCGGTATAAATTCAGATTGCTGCAGTTCAGCCATCACCCACTCTAAATGTGACAGCATATGAACGTCAGCCTTCATCAACTGGTCATTTTCTTTGATCGTATGATCACTTTGACATACGCTGACAACCTCTGCATGCCGTTCTTTCAAATAAGCGCCAATATGACCATTTTTCTCAAAAACCAAGATACGCTTCCCTTGATGATGCTGCTCTTTTAGTACAGGTGCAGAGCGCTCCCATACCGGGATGTAAAACCAGTCTTGAAAATCAGCTGAGAGTTTCTCCCCCTTTTCTGATGGCGCTAAAGCGGTCATCAGCTGATCCGCTTTAAACTGCGGAGAGGGGAATATTTGATGCTCGAATGGATATGTTGGCAGTGACACTCGATATGGGGCCTTTTCTTTTCTGACAGTGCTCCAGTTCGGTTCCACTCCGAAACTCCACAGCTTCCCTATAGCCTTTTTCATATATTCATCATCAGCAGCTTGTTCTTTTGGATGTCTCACCAATGAAACAGCCGCTGCTTTGTTCACATCATAGTCATCATGTCGTCTCACAAATTGAGTTAACGTATGACCTGGCCCCACTTCAATGAAAACCACTTCTCCAAGTCCAAGTAACGTCTCTACTCCTTGACTAAATAAAACAGGCTGCCTGATATGAGATGCCCAGTAATCAGGTGATGCGGCTTGTTCATTTGTTAACCAGCTCCCTGTCACATTCGAAAGGATCGGAACCTCGCCCTGCTGATAGGTGATCTCCGAGAGAACGTTCTTAAACTGTTCGGACGCTTCAGCCATCATACTCGTATGAAAGGCGTGAGAGGTTTTCAGCTTTTGGACAGAAGCTCCTCTTTTTTCAGCTTGTTCGAGATAAATCTGTAACCGTTCTGAAGAACCGGAAACAACGGATAATTGTGAGCTATTCACTGCAGAAAGCTCGACACCTTCTGGAAGATCATGTTCAATCTCATCGGCAGGGAGTGACACACCGGCCATTTCACCTGGAGGCATTTTTTGCATCAAACTGCCTCTTTTTAAAACGATCCGGATGGCATCTTCAAGGTTGATCATACCGGCCACGCAGGCAGCTGTGATTTCTCCAATACTATGACCAATGAAATAATGCGGACGTATGCCTAGTCCCATCAGCTTCGATGCGAGCGCATACTCAAAACTAAACAAGATGATTTGTGTATATGATGTTTGCTGCATAAGTTGTTCTGCTTCTATGAACTCTTCTTCGGTTGTTGGATATAACACGTTCTCGATCTCAACACCTGATAACGATAAAATGATGGCAAAACATTTCTGAAGCGTTTCTTTAAATACAGGGTCTTTCTCATATAAATCCTTGCCCATATTCACATACTGAGCACCTTGACCAGAAAACATCCAAACGATCGCAGGCTGTTGAAAGGCCTTTTGCGGCTGGCCGGCTGACTGGAATGTGCGGCCCGGACCTGCAAGAAAAGCTTGTCGATAAGGAAAATGCTTTCGTCCCTCTTGCAGGGTAAATGCAGCATCGGATAGTGTGACATGCTTATGTTCTTTTAAATAAGAGGTCATTTGTTCAGCAGACTTTTGAACCGCCTGCTTCGATCTTGCCGAAATCACCATTAGTTCATGATCTCTTTCTACTGACGGTTTGTCGGCGGCGGGTGCCTCTTCCATGATCAGATGTACATTCGTTCCGCCGACTCCAAATGAACTGACACCGGCACGCAGCGGCTGCTCTGATTTCGTCCATGGTACGGGTGTTGTATTTACATAAAATGGGCTTGATTCAAAATCAATTTTCGGATTCGGTTTTTTATAATGAAGGCTAGGCGGCAGCATCTGATGGTACAGACTAAGCGTTGTCTTGATAAAACCTGCAATCCCTGCGGCTGAGTCAAGATGACCAATATTGGTTTTCACAGACCCAATCGCACAAAACTGTTTTTTATCCGTTTGAAAAGCTTGCTTTAGTGACTCAATTTCAACTGGATCTCCAAGAGTTGTACCTGTGCCATGTGCTTCAATATAAGATATACTCTCAGCTTCTACACGACTGATGTTGAGTGCCTTTTTAATGACTTCGCTTTGTCCTTCTATACTTGGTGCTGTGTAGCCAACCTTCCGCCCGCCGTCATTGTTATAGGCTGAACCTTTAATCACGCCATAGATATGGTCCTTATCCTTTAGTACCTGCTTTAATGATTTGAGCACAACAACTCCACAGCCCTCGCCGCCAACGGTTCCTTCTGCCTGTTCATCAAAAGCCCGGCAGTGCCCATCTGGCGACATGATCATGCCCTCTTGATACATGTATCCTTTTTTGTGAGGGGTCGTAATGGTGACGCCGCCTGCGAGTGCCATTTTACATTCTCCAGTAATCAGGGCGCGCGCCGCCATATGAATGGCAGTCAAAGAGGAAGAACAAGCTGTATCAACAGCTACGCTCGGTCCCTTCAAATTCAATTTGTAGGATACCTTTGTGTTCATGAAATCTTTATCTGTTAATTGAACAGCCGCAAATTGTTCAGATGAGTGATTCGTTCTCATCAGCATGGAAGCAGCTTGCCAATATAAATTAGCAGAAGCAGCTCCAAATAAACCAATCGGTTCCTGATAGGTTTCAGGGTTATAGCCTGCATCTTCAAGGGATTCCCATGCCACCTCATGAAACATGCGGATTTGCGGGTCCATTACTTCTGCTTCACGCTGTGAATAACCAAAGAAATCTGCATCAAAGTGATCATGCTGATCGACTGCTCCTTTAGCACGTACATATTGCTCATGGTCTAATGCTTTTTTCTCAACCCCTGCCTCCAGCAGCTCTTCCTTCGAAAAGAACGTAATGGACTCTCTTCCATTTGCAAGGTTGTCCCAAAAGTGATGAATATTCTTTGCTCCCGGAAAACGGCAGGCCATCCCAACCACTGCAACCTCTAATCCTGTGAACTTACTCATCTATCATCCCGCCTAACAGTTGAGCGGCACTTTCTAAGTCATCCGCTTCATTTTCTCCATCATTTTCGATCTGTTTCTCTTGCCCTGAGACTTTGTTTCTCAATTGAGCGGCTATTTGCGAAACAGTTGTATATTGGAACAGCTCCATCACTGTCAGCTCCTGCTGAAATTCCTCTTTCACTTTATTGGACAGCTCAACGATATTAAAAGAGTTCCCGCCTAAATCGAAAAACGGTTCATCTATACGAATCTGCGCAGCAGGGACTTGTAAAATAGATGCGAAAATGCGAACAAGCTTCTGCTCTGTTTCATTATGTGCTTGAATGGTCAACGGCTCTTGATTGGCTGCCGCCTGATCTTCTGGATTCGGCAGTGCTTGGATATCCAATTTCCCTGATAGATTCAAAGGAAATTGTTCTATTTGAATGACATGCCTCGGCACCATATAACCTGGTAACCTTTCACTTAAAGACTGACGAAGCGCACGCTGATCTATCGCTTGTTTTGCCATCATATATGCGCAAATGTATTGGTCCTGATCCTTCGTTTCCTTAGGAATGACAATGACATCTTGAATCAGCCCTTGCATATGCGGGTCATCAAGAATCGCTCTGCGAATCTCCTCGAGCTCAATTCGATACCCTCTGATTTTCACTTGGCCATCGTTTCTTTTAGCAAATTCTATCAACCCATCAAACCGCCATCTTGCAAGGTCTCCCGTACCGTATAACATCCCGCTGCTCAGCTCTGGTTTTTTGATAAATTTCTCCTTGCTCAGATCAGGGTGATTGATGTACCCACGACCTACACCATCGCCTGCTATATATAGTTCGCCAAAGACGCCAATCGGAACTGGCTCCCCTTGCGCGTCACATATGAAAATATGCTCATTCGGCATCGGCTGCCCAATAGGAATGACCTGCTCGTCCCAGTCATGGGGAATCAAAAAGGATGATGACTGAACCGTACATTCAGTCGGTCCATACGCATTAATCATGATTGGTTTTTCACCTGATATATGCTGTAAAAATTGATCCATCAGCTCTTTTGTGAACACCTCTCCGCCCACTAGCAGCATGTTCAAAGCAGGCAGGTCTTGTTTTGATTGCGCTGCTGCCTTGTTCATCAGCTTTAAGTGAGAAGGGGTCACATCTGACAGCTGAATGTGGTTTTCTTGGTAAAACGACCATAACGCATGCCCATCCATACGGACTTCATCTTTGGCAATATGCAGCGTATGCCCGAGGAGCAATGCCGGGAACAATGTTTGAACAGACGCATCAAAAATGTGTGAAGCCAGCATCCCTACTTGCAAAGGATCAGGGAGCAGATCAAAAAAGCGCGTTTTCATTCCATATACCAAATTAATGACATGACGATGTTCAATAACGACCCCTTTTGGATGCCCTGTCGTTCCTGATGTATACAGGACATACGCCATATCCGAAGGCGAAATAGACCAAGTCAGATTCTCTTTTATTGGCGATTCTTGAAGCATGTCTTGAATCACATGAACCTCGACATCCAATCCTTCATATCCTTCTGCATCCGAGACAATAGCTGCAGCACCGCTGTTTTTGAGCATATACCGAATTCTTTCGATCGGCAGATGGACATCAATCGGTAAATAAGCATAGCCAGCCTTTAAAATGCCAAGAATGGCAATGACCAGTTCAGCAGACCGATTCATTCTGAGTCCAACAGGAGTCTCACGTGTCATCTCACTTTGAGACAGTCTAAGTGCAATGCGATTCGATAAATCATCAACCTCTTCATATGTATAGGAGGTGGTGCCAAACACAACAGCCGTTCGTGCTGGATGCAATTGGACTTGTTCTTGAAATAACGACACAATATCACGATCCACTGGATAAGCGAGCGACTCTCCTTGAAACGAATCAAACAGCTGACTTTTCTCCATATCAGATAAAAATGAGTGTGTGCTCATCGCTTGTTCAGGCGTTTTGAGACATTGCTCTGTGAGTGTCATGAAATGTCTGGAGAACTGCTCCATCATTTGATCGTCATAAATGGAAGCATCCCAGTGAACTTCAGCATGAAGGTGATCTTGTTCTTTCTTCCAAACAATGAGCACATCTGCATGCAGCTGCTCTCGGTCAGCATGCCCATGCAATGTCTCAAACGCACATGCCAGATTGACACGCCTCTTGTCTTCTCCTACTGAATGCCAAAGCTCATCCATTAAAATATGAACAGGATAGTTTTGATGACGCACTGCCTCCTGAAACGATTGTTTCACTGCCTCTAGCCCTGCGCTAAAGCTCATATGAGGCTCAATCTCTGCCTTAAGCGGCAGCATATGATTAATGGCTGATTGATTGGCAGACTGTTCCATTGTAGGAACAGTCACCATCAACTCAGTTTTTCCGCTATAACGTTGAAGCAAGCCAAAAGCAGCTGTGGTCAGCACGATAAACAGGCGCAAATCAGAATCTCCACATAATTGCTTTAACGAATGGTTCATAGCCACAGGGAAGGACGAATGAAGCGATCGGTTCATTGCAGCAGAATGGGCTTGTGAAACCGTATGAGGGATCCGGCCATCCAGTTGTACACCTGATAAGACAGATGTCCAGTAGACTCTTTCTAACGCCCTTTCCTTCGCCGCTGCTTTCAGTTGAAAATCATCATGTTCAATCACTCTTCCATTCACCTCTTTACTTATATTTTTAAGTCATCTAATTCGAAAAGAGATACGTCGTCTAATTGCTTGAATGAAGAAGTCAGTTCGATCTCTTCTATTCTCATCGCATCTGCTGAAACAGCCCGCATGATGTCTTTCAGCAAGCCTGCAATCCGCTGAATGGTTTCCTCACTGAATAGCTCAGTATTATATTCAATCGTTGAAGAAAGACCGTCTTCCTGCTCATACGCAATCCAGAGTAAATCAAAGCGCGACGTTCCTGTCTCATACGGATAATCACTAAAGGTTAAACCGCCTACCTTCAGTTCTGGCTGATTCATATTTTGCAAAGCGAACACAGCATCAAACAATAGATTCCGGCTGACACTCCGGCTTAACTGGAGGTCTTGAACCATTTGTTCATATTGATATTCTTGATGTCCGAAATCGCCGATGACATGTGCCTTCACATCCTGAAGGAATTGCTGGTACGTCAGCTCTGCTTTAGGATATAAACGAAGTGGCAGCATATTGACAAAGATACCGATGACTTGCTGCAGCTCCTCTTGTTTTCTGCCTGCTACCGGAACCCCGACCGTGATATCTGATTGTCCGCTTAATTTATGAAGCAAAATCTGATACACACTTAACAGACCCATAAACAGAGTGGCGTCTTCTTTTAAAATCATTTGCTTAAACGCGTTCAGCTCCGCTTCTTCTATACGGAATGTATAATGTCCGCCGCGGAATTGTCTCACCTCTGGCCGATCGAAATCTGTTGGCAGATCAAGTAGCGGGGCACCCTCTAACCGGTTTTTCCAGTAATCACTCGATTCTTTCAGTGCTTCAGACGCAAGCATGTCATTTTGCCATTCTGAAAAATCTTTATATTGCAGAGCGAGAGGCTCAAGCGTCCTGCCGTCATATAACTGCATAAAGTCGTTGACCAAAATATCTTGAGAAAGACCGTCTGAGATAATGTGGTGCATGTCCAGCATGAGCACGAATTCCTCTTCTGCCAGCTTCATCACACCGACTCTCATCAATGGAGCCTCACTTAACGTAAAGGCAGTCAAAAATTGTTCAATCACTTGTTTTTGATCTTCCTCAGATCCTTGTGTCGATCCCTTTGTGAGGTCAAACAATGTGACTGCAAATGGTACCTCTTCTTCAATCTTTTGATAAGGGACGCCATTCTCTAGTACAAACGCTGTCCGCAAACTTTCGTGTCTCTTAATGAGCTGCTGAAATGCCCATTCCAACCTGCTGATATCGAGTTTTCCTTTGATTCGTCCCGCTTTAAACTCGTTGTATCCTGTGCTGTTTACATCCATTTGCTGCATGAGATACAACCGTTTTTGCGCAGACGACAGAGGATAATGCTCCTTCACTTCGGCTTTTTCAATCGCATGATAAGCAGCAGTATCTGCTTGGTCGATATATGCTGCCATTAATCGTATCGTAGGTATTTGGAAAAATTGTGGCAGTGTCAGCTCTACACTAAATGCACGATGAATGATGCCAATGAAGGTAATCGCCTTAAGAGAATCTCCACCCATTTCAAAGAAATGATCATCTATGCCAATTTCATCAATCTTAAAGAATGCTTGCCAATGTTGACTTAATTCCTTCTCCAGCTCTGTTTCAGGTGCCGCATAATTCGTTGAAAGCGCTGGCCGAGAATACAAGTTTCCATCTTGTACATGCTCTTCGCCGCTCTCTTCCTCACGGGATAAACGGTCTACATATCTGTGAATACGATCATGTAAAGATGTTGTCGAAATAACCATTTGTTCCACTTGATCCAGTGAAAGCAATCGTTCAAAGATCATTCTTCCTTCTTTTTCTGTAATTAACGTTTCGGTGACATCATCTCCGATTGGAAGATCGAGCTGCTTCCCCTGCTCGAATTCCCAGCCGTCAAAGCTAATGACAGACCACTGTGTTTCTGAACGCAGATTGCGTTCATACACGTACGCATCGATGAAATGATTCACAGCTGTATAGGCTGTAAAACCGAGTCCGCCCAAGATCGGTGACAAAGATGACAGGACAAAACAGAAATCAAGGGATCGATCACCTAAGGCGGCATCAAGATGAAGCACACCATTCATCTTCGCTTCAAAATGCGGCTCTGAAAATGTGACATCTGTTTGCTCCATCACCTGGAAAGATTGGTCGCCTGTCACTCCAGCTGCATAGATCACACCGTCGATCTGTCCATATGACGCATCCACTGTGTTGATCAATTGCTGGATATCTTCCTTGTGACGAACGTCTACTTTCTGAATGAGAACGTCTGCGCCTGTCTCTTCCAGTGCCATTACCTTTTGTATTTTTTTCTTTGTTGGATCCTGATCATCATGCGTAGACAGCCATTCTTGCCACTTGCTTCTATCAGGGAGTCCAGACCTGCTCGTTAAGATTAAGGTTCCCTTCGTTTGCTCAGCCAAAGTCTGGGCGATATTCAATCCAATAAACCCAAGTCCGCCAATTAAAATGTAGACACCATCTTTTTTAGCCAAATGAGCATGTCCTGTTTCGGGAACTGAACCTTTCGCATACTTTTTCACATATCGCTTATTTCGTCGATAGACCGTGAGAAGCTGTCCATACGCTCGATCTAGCTCATCGCTTATTTGCTTCAGCAATCGCTTTTCTTGAACCCCATTTTCCACCGGGCGATCAATATCAAGAATGCGGTAACGGAAGTTCGGTGTTTCTTGTGATATAACCATGGCAGGTCCTAGATGGATCGCTTTTTCAGGATAAAGTACAGGTTCACCGCCAACGGCATATGTCAATGAGGAAAGAACGGTAATCGATACCTTTTGGTCCAAAACATATTTTTTCAGTGCCTGGCCGATATAAAGCAAGGAGTAATAAGCATCTTGCTGCGTTTGCTTCACCCATTCTTCTTCCGTGTGAGATGAGTGTCGTTCTGAAAGCCCCCATAGATGACAAACTTTTGACACGTTGATTTCATCATCTGCCAGATTTGATATGAGCCTTTCGTAATCAGATGGCTCATGTGACCGAATGGTATAGCTTTTTTCGTCATGCTTCGTAAATTCATTTCCTTTACGAACCACTACGAACTCGTTCCGTTTCGTCAGGAGCTCAGCCGCAATCTTCTCTCCGAAAGCAGATGGCTCTGCAAACAAAAGCAAGGCTCCGGCAGACGAATCATCTGATGGCACGCAAGGTAAAAGACCCGCTTCCCAATGAGGGGTATAGAACCATTCATCCATTTGCTGCTTTCGTCCAGACTGCTTTGGTTTTTCGTGCTTTACACGATCTGCTGCATCATACCAATAGGAAGTTTGATCAAACGCATACGTTGGCAGTGGCATTTTCCGCGGCTGACGGTTTAGATGGAACCTGTTCCAATCAATGGATAATCCGTTTGTCCATAGACGTCCGATCTGCCCAAGTAAAAATTCTGTATCCGTCAAATCTTGTTTTGCATGTCTGAGCACATGACATACATGCTGATTCAGGCCGTTCAATGACCTGTTGACCATCACGCTTAAATCTTGTCCTGGTCCAATCTCAATTAATTGAATATTGTCCTCTTGTAAAATATTGGTGATGCCTTCAGCAAAGCGAACTGTATCGGTCATATGCCTTTTCCAATAAGACATATCTTTCGCACTCGTATTTGTCATCCAATCTCCTGACAAATTCGAAATAAATGGAATACGAAGTGTTTTGGCTTTCATATGCTTTAATTTTTCTCCGAATTGCTCCGCTGCCTCCTTCATGACATGTGAGTGGGCAGCAATGGTTCCACCTAACCGCATACACATCAATCTGTTGCTTTTCAGCTCTTGTTCAAATTCACTTATCGCCTCTTCTAGACCTGACACGATACATGAGGAATCATTGACAACCGCGAGAGAAATATCTTTTGGAAGCATCGGTTTTAGCTCTTCCTCAGGTAATGGAACACTCATCATGACGCCAGCTGGTGACGATTGCATCGCATTCGCACGATAGGCGACCATGGACATTGCGTCCTTTAAGCTGAATAGCCCTGATATAGCGGCCGCCGTTAATTCGCCAAAGCTATAGCCGATCATTGCATCAGGACGAATGCCCCATTCAATGAAGAGCATGGATAAGGCATATTCAATGGCAAAAATGGCCGGCTGTGCATATTGAGTACTTGCTAATTTTTCACGCGCCTTTTCTGTTTCAGCCGCTAATGGGTAAAGAATACGGGCAAGACTTCGCCCCGTTGCTTCTTCATATGCTTGAAAACAAGCATCCATTTGCTTCTTAAAGTAAGGCTCTTCCCGGTACAAATCTAATCCCATATTGAGATATTGATTGCCTTGTCCAGAAAACATAAAAATAATCTTTTGTTGCTCCACATGCGAATGCATGAGCTTTCCAATGCCCTTGCCTTGCTTTTCTGTTAATACTCGCAAAGCATCTTCTCTGCTTGCCGCAACAAATGCCTGACGGAAACCAAAGAACTGTCTTCCTGTTTGCAGAGTATAAGCTGCGTCTGCCAAATTGATAGAAGGCGTGTTTTCTATTTGGTTTACGAGTTTGTCTTTCATTCGTTCCAAGCTCCTTTTGCTCTTTGCTGAAAGAACAAGCAGCTCAGCAGAACGAGGCATTTGCTGACGATCTCTTTGTGGTGCTTCTTCTAATATGACATGTGCATTGGTTCCACCCATTCCAAATGAGCTCACCCCAGCCCGCCGCAAATGTGAAGCTGGCTGCTTCCAGTCAGTCAGCTCAGTGTTTACAAAGAAAGGGCTATGCTCAAATGCAATGTTTTCATTGGCTTTTTTGAAGTGAAGACTAGGTACAAATGTGTGATGCTGAAGCGAAAGCACAGCTTTGATCAAGCCAGCTGCTCCTGCCGCTGCATCCAAATGTCCAATATTGGTTTTGACAGACCCAATACGGCAAAATTGTTTTTTCTCTGTGTCGAAAGCCTTTGTGAGCGCCTCTATTTCAATCGGATCACCAAGTGATGTTCCAGTTCCATGTGTTTCTACATATTCAATCGTATCTGGTGAAACATCTGCTTGATGTAAGGCATCCTGAATGACACGTGTCTGTCCTTCAACGCTTGGAGCATTGAAACCAACCTTTTGATCACCATCATTGTTAATAGCAGAGCCCTTAATGACCGCATAAATATGGTCACCATCTTCTATGGCTTCACTCAGTGCTTTTAAAGCAACAAGACCAACACCATCTCCGCCAACCGTTCCATCTGCTTGATCATCAAAGGCGCGGCAATGGCCATCGCTTGATTTCACCATGTTCTGCTGATAAACGTAGCCTGATTTCACTGGGTGCAGGATCGACACACCTCCCGCAAGTGCTACATCTGAATCACCATTTGCAATGGATTGACAGGCCAAATGCAAAGCGACCAAAGAAGTCGAACAAGCGGTTTGCAGCGTGAGCGCCGGTCCTTTCAAATTCAATTTATGGGCAATTCTTGTACTCACGGTATACGTATCATTGAGTGAACCCACTTCAAACAGCTCTGACATGCTGCTATCAAGGGAAGCTGCAAAACGCTGAATCCATTGAAAGTTCGATGTGGACCCAGTAAACAACCCAACTTTACCCGTATAATCTTCTTGCACATACCCCGCATCTTCCAGCGCCTTATAGGCGTACTCATGCAGGAGGCGTATTTGAGGATCCATCATTTCTGCCTGACCTGGCGAATAGCCGAAGAAGGATGCATCAAATAAATCAGGTCCATCAATCACACCTTTTGCCCTCACATAATCGGGTCGTTCGAAGGTCTGACGGTCAATACCAGCTTCAAGCAGTTCTTCATCGGAAAAGAAGGAAATTGATTCTTCTCCATTCTTCAAGTTTCGCCAAAATGCCTCAACATTTTTCGCACCAGGGAATTTACCAGCCATTCCAATAATGGCAATCGGCTCATTGGCTTTTCTTGTCTTTTGTTTCACAGGCTGCGTGCCTGCCGCTACCTGCTCTGAATCGCCGCTTAAATATGCGGCAAGCTCTCTAATCGTTGGACGGCGGAACATTTCGACCATTGGAATGCTTTGTTTCAATTGCTTAGCGAGCTGTTGATTGACGTGGATTAAGTTGAGTGAATGCCCGCCAATGTCAAAGAATTTGTCATGAACACTTACCTCATCTAAGCCAAGGACTTTTTTCCAGATGTCTTGAATGACTTTCTCAGTATCAGAAAGATTGGCAGCGCCCGCCTGCTTATTCGTTAGCTGCGCCTGTTTCAAAGCAGGTAATGCCCGTTTATCTAGTTTGCCATTGGCAGTCAGCGGCATATCGTCCAATTGAACAAAGTGAGTTGGGATCATATAATCCGGCAGCTGATCAGCCAACGCTTGTTTCATTGCAGCTTGATCAAGTCTGGCTGTCGTGACAACATATGCGGCCAAACATGGTGTACCAGAAGCATCTGGCTTTACAACAACAGCTGCTGCTTTCATACCTGGCTGTTCATTCAGCCAAAATTCAATTTCACCTGTTTCAATACGATAGCCTCTCAGCTTCACTTGATCATCATTTCGACCTAAAAATTGAATGAGCCCATTAGGCAGAATGCGGGCTGCATCACCTGTTTTATAAATTTTTTCACCTGGCTGGAAAGGGTGATCGACAAACCTTTCTTCGGTGAGTTCCGGTCGATTCAAATACCCTTTTGCGACACCTTTCCCGCCAATATATAATTCACCGACGGTTCCTTCCGGCATGAGATTCATATGTCTGTCAAAAAGAAGAATATCTGTATGCTGTGCAGGCTTTCCAATCGGTACATACACGTCTTGATCAAAATCCTGGTCATATCGATGAATCATGCAGCCAACCACCGTTTCAGTTGGTCCATATTCATTCACAATTTCAATTGGCTGCGGGAAGGACTGCTGAATGGATTTCGCTAGAGATGTTTCCAGCTGTTCTCCGCCTAAAATGAAACATTTCATTTGGCTGTCTGGGAAAGACAAATGCTTAATAAACTGTAAATGAGATGGTGTCAGTTTCATCACATGTGCGCGATTATCTTTTATGATGTCTTCGACAAGCAGCTGCCGGTTTTCATGGTGGTAAATCATGATGGTATTTCCTGAAATGAGCGGCGTGAAAATAGAAGTAACCGTCAGGTCAAAGGACAGTGAAGTATACAAAGCAAAATGCCTTGTTTCTCCTCGAACATATACTTGCTTCGCCCAATCAATATAGTTGGCTAAGCCAAGATGATGAATGAGTACACCTTTAGGTCTTCCGGTCGTACCTGATGTATAAATGCAGTAGGCTGTTTGGTCTGAGGTGATGGCTTCTGCCAAGTTGTCTGATGGTCCGGTGTATAGATCCGGCTGTGTGATATCAATTTTTTCTCCATGATAAGCATAGGTGAGCCGTTTAATTGGATGAGTTAAGAGCCATTCTACTCCGCTGTCTTCTAATAGATATTCTATTCGTTCCTGCGGGTATTCAGGATCAATCGGTACGTATGCACCGCCAGCTTTTAAGATCGCTAAGCATGCTATCACCATTTCAATGGAATGCTCTGCTAAAATGCCGACACGCTGCTCCTGTTTGACTCCTTTGTTTTGTAAATAATGTGCGAGCTGGTTCACTCTCTTATTGAGTTGTTCATATGTAACCGTCGTATCGCCAAACTCAACTGCGGCTGCCGCTGGCGTTCGTTCCACTTGTGCTTCAAAAAGGTCAATCACCGTTGGTTCATTGCTAGATGTTGCCCCGCCATACTGCCGGAAGACCGCTAATTGCTTTTCTTTCTCTTCTTCTGATAGCAGCTGTAGCTGAGCAGCAGATTTGTGCGGATGAGCACAGGCATCAGACAGGAGATGAAGAAAATGCTGACACCACTTTTCGATTTGTTCAGCTGAAAAGCTGACGGGGTTATACACCAATGAAAAGTGCAGCTGATCATCAAACGCCTGGACACTAAGCGTGAGATCGAATTCTGTCTGCTCAGTCATCTCAAATCCACGAATACGAATAGGCTGATCGTTTTTCGTGAGCATTTGATCTAGTGGATAGTTTTCAATGACGACGATTGAATCAAATAACGATTGCTCTGCCGTCATTCCTGCATATTTCTTTAAATCAGATAGCGGTGTATGTTCATATTCATTTCTTACAGCTATCTCACGACTCACTTCCTGCATCTGTTCAAGAATCGGCCGCTCTTGTTCGAATGAGACCCGCAGCGGTAATGTGTTAATGAACAGCCCTGTCATCTTTTCAATATGAGGGACATCCGCATTTCTCCCTGATACTGTTGTCCCAAAGACAATATCATCTTGGTTGGCATACTTAGATAGCAAAACTCCCCACAGCGTATACATCACAGATGCGAGCGTCACGTCATATTGATTCGTGAATTTGCTCAGGCTCTCCGCAATGGAAGTATCCACTTGATGTTCATATTGATGAAAAACTTCTGAATTTTCATATGCGCCGCTTGACTTCGGAAGCAGTTCTGCATAACTCCAGCCATTGAAAACATTTTTCCAATAGGCGGCTTGTGCTTCTGTCTGTTGAAGGTTTTTTTGCTGCCATTTGACAAATGATTGGTAGGACGGTCTTTGTTCAAGAAGGGGTTTGTCCCCATTCGATAAGCGCTCATATGCACTCATCCAATCGCTTAATACAATCCCAAGGCTCCATCCGTCCAATAAAATGTGATGGAAGCTAATGAGAACCCAGCTGACTTCATCATTCACTTCACATAACGTCAGGCGAAATGGGACTTCCTGCAGATCAAAGCGTTCTTCTCGGTTCTGTGCCGTCACCTCCTCTTTCAGCACATGAAGAGGCTCCTTCGCTTGTGTCAAATCACGATATCGAATGTCTGGCTGGTGCTGCTTCAGCACAATTTGTACTGGTCTTGCGAGTTCCTGCCATCTGAACAATGTTCTAAGCATTTCATGCTGTTTGGTGACATTCGTCCATGATTGTTCAAAAATGTCTCGATCTATCGGTCCGTCTATTTCGATCAGCAGTTGTTCAAAATAAGCCGTTCCGTTCGGTTCCATTAAATGATGAAACAGCAGTCCCTCTTGGATCGTAGTGATACCTAACATATTTTCAATGTTCTGTTTATCCAGCTTCTGCGGCTGTAAAGCCATGGGATCATCTCCTTTCTCTCTAAGAATGTTTCACGAAATAATGGCGTAAACCATAGTTAGCAATAACCTGCTGCTGAATTTGCGAAGTTCCTTCAATAATTTCAAGCACCTTCGCTTCACGATATAGTCTTGAAGCTGAGTTTTCCCGGCTAAATCCACTTCCGCCATGGATTTGGACATTTGTATTTGTAATGTCAACGGCGATTTTAGAGGTGAAATATTTTGCAATGGATGTTTCTGTGATCGCATCAGGGTGATTCGCTTCTCTCATTTCTCCAGCCTTTAGGCATAAGGCTCTCGCTGCATGGAGCTGGGTAACCGCATCTCCGATCATGCCTTTGATCATTTGATGCTTGTACAATTTTTCATTAAACTGTGTTCTTTTACGTGAATACGTGACAAGAGAATCAACGGCTTCTTGTGCGATGGCAAGCCCTGCCCAAGCGACACTGTATCTTCCATGGTCTAATGCGAGTGACACCACGTGGTTAAATCCACCCCCAACAGGTCCTAAGACACAGTCTTCATGCACCTGGACATGATCTAGAGTGATTTCCGCTAAATATGATGCTCGATTGGCCATCATTCCTGTAATTCTCTCAATCTCTACACCCGGCTGATCTCGATCGACAAGGAATGCCGTGACTTGTTCACCGTCTCTTGCAATCACAATAAAGAAATCTGCAATCGCTCCAAAGGAAATCCACTTTTTCTTCCCATTTAATACATAGGATTGTCCTTCTTTTTGATAGCTTGTTTCAACATGATTGGCATCTGAACCAATATTCGGCTCTGACAAAGCAAAGGCACCGATTTTTTCTCCTTTAGCTAATTCAACAAGCCAGCCTTGTTTTTGGTCTTCTGTTCCATAACGAAGAATGGCTTCTCCTACAAGTGAATTCACTGTCAATAATGTCCGTACATTACAGCAAGCTTTTCCCACTTGTTCCGTGAACTGTCCATATGCTATTGGATCAAGCCCCAGCCCTTGATAGGAAGACGGGATACCTGCTGCCAAGTAGCCTCTTTTCGCCATATCTCGAATGAGCGACTCTGGTAAATGTTCCGTCTCATCGAATTCATTGGCAAACGGACGGATATGTTCATTGCAATACTGTCGTATTTCTTCAATGGCATCGATCGTTTGTTCAGCTGTTTTCATGAAGAGCGGCCCCCTGTTGTTTTCTCTCAATTAAAGCGACAATGCGATTGACCGTACTAAAATGAGCAATGTCGAGGTCTTCGTTATCTAATTGGAAGTGAAAATCATGTTCGATATAGTTCACTAGTTTCATCGCAAATAGAGAATTGACAAAGCCTTGTTCAAAAATATGATCATCATTTCCAAGCTCAATTTCCTCATCAAATACCACTAGGTTTTGCTCGATATAGGCTCTTACTTGTTCGTGTAGGTTCATGATTTAATCTCCTCGCTTTTCGCTTTTTTATTGTTTGGCTGGATCTTTCTGATTTAATTCAATATTGACATCTACGTATTCTGGGAAAGGCTGAATCATGCTTAAATCATTTTCAAACAAGATATAGCCATCCTCCCCCTTCTCGATTTCTTTGAAATTAGCAAACTTGTATGTGATATACATCATGCGGTTTCGGTCGGTTTGTTTAAAGTCAGCCACAAGCCGCTTTCCTCGCTTTTTCGCTTCTTGCAAAATCGTTGTGAGTAAAATGGTCCCGACACCACGAGACATGACGCGGCAAGACATAAGCAGCAGTTTGACATGCCAGGTGTCGCCTGTTTCTTCTATTAATGAGAGTCCAATTTTTCCATAGGAACCGAATTTATCTTCAAGTTCACAGACAAGCAGCAAGTGAGAATCTGATTGACGGAAGAAATCAAGTTCTTCATAATCATAGGTTTTCCCGCTCGCATTTAATTGATTGGTACGGACGGTCAGTTCTTCAGCTCGCTGGAGGTCTTGTTCTCCTGCTTCTGAAATCACGAATTTCATATGTAAAGACGCCAAGAATTTCTCAGGCGGCCCTTCATATTTCTCTTCTTCCTGCTGCCTTTGGTCCGCTTCTAAATACATTCTTCTGCGTCGTCTGGCATCTTCTGTGATAAAGACTGGACGCAGCCGATCATCAGTGAGTAATGACATATAATCCACTGCATCCCAGCACGTAATCTCTGGATGAACAGCCTTCACTTCCTCTCGTTCAAATGGCTGATCATCAATAAAGAGAATGGTATCTTTATGAATATTTAGGCGCTCGCTGATTCTCTCTAAAGAACTAGATTTGGCATTCCAATGAATCTCTGGATAGAGAAAGAAATGCTCGATCCCAAAGGCGGAGAGCTTTTCCCTCACGGCTGCTTCATCATTCCGGCTTGCAATAGAAAGAAGGATACCGCGCTCATCTAATTCTGTTAGCACTTCCTTCATCGAAGGCTTTAACATCACTTCATCTGATTCAAGTAAAATTCCATCCCATAATGTATGATCTAAATCCCAGACAACACACTTGATTTGCTTAGCCATTTGTTTTTCTCCTCTCACATGTCATATTGGAAAAAGCCTTTACCTGATTTTTTGCCGTACTCGCCTGCGTCGACCATTTTGACAAGTAGAGGACATGGACGGAACTTCGGATCTTTGTAGCTCTCGTATAAAACAAGCAATGAATTCAAAATCGTATCAAGTCCAATTAAGTCCCCTGTCGCAAGTGGTCCCATTTTATGGCCGAAACCTCCGCGGAAAATTTTATCGACATCCGCTGGTGTGGCGACTTGATCTTGCACCGCCCAAATCGCTTCGTTGATTGTCAGCATAAGCACACGGTTGGAAACAAATCCCGGAAAATCATGCACCACAACAGGTGTTTTATCAAACGATTTCAAGAAACCTTTTGCGGTTTCAACTGTGTCATCAGAAGTTGCTTTTCCTCTAATCACTTCAACCAACGCTTTAAGAGGAACAGGGTTCATAAAGTGCGCCCCAATGACCTTCTCAGGGTGATGCATAAGGGACCCTACCTTTGTAATCGAAATACAGCTCGTGTTTACAAAATAGATGGTTTCTTTCGCACAAATATCTCGCAGCTCTTCATAAATGGGTTTTTTAATCTCCCAATCTTCCGTCACATTTTCAATGACGATATGCGCGTCATGTAAGCCTTCAAGTGAAGTTGACAGCTGGATTTGAGACAATACATCTTCTAAAGACAATGAGATTTTCTTCTTTCTCACAAATTGAACCAGTTGATAGGTCTTCTTGATTTTTTCCAGCGCTTCATTTAGTTTTTCTTCTGTGACATCAACTAATGTGACTTGATAGCCATTTGCTGAAAGGTCTAATGCCATATCAGCCCCCATCACACCTGCTCCAATCACACCTACGTGCTTCGTGTTCATTTCTCCAACACTCCAATTCGCTTTAAAATGACATTGATTTTTTCTACGACTTCATTTGTTAATGAATGAATAAAAAAGTGATCTCCATCGAATTCAAAAAACGCACAATCTTCGCTTGTATATTGATCCCAATCGTCTAAATCGAACAGCACAGAAGGCAAATCACGTGTACCATAAAAAATAGAAATTGGACAAGCAGCTGGAACGACTTCATCACACAGATAGGTCTCCAAAAGCTGAAAGTCTGCTCTTAAAATCGGCAGAAAGAAATCAAGCACTGCATGGTTATCGGCAAGTTCCTCAGGAACGCCTCCCATCGCAATGATCGCCTCTTTTAGTTTGGAATCTGACAGTTGATGATAGACTTTCTTTTCTGGAATATGTGGTGGAAAGCGCCCAGAATAAAAGACATGGACAGGCTCTTTGTTTAACCTTGTTTTCATTCTTTTTTGTAATTCATACGCAAGGACGGCTCCCATGCTATGACCAAAAATGGCATAGGGCTCTCCTTCTTTTAAAGAGGAGGACGCCTGTACATAAAGATCATCTGCGACCTGCTGTAAATCGGTTAGAACAGGCTCTGTCATTCTTGTCCCGTGCCCAGGGAGTTCAAGGGCATGAATTTCTATCGACTGGTCTATATAAGATTTCCACGTACTGAATACGGTACTTGCCCCACCTGCGTACGGTAAGCAAAATAACTTCACGACACGCCACACTCCCTTTTGCATTTGATTGCCAACGCTTCCAGCCAGTGTTTTTCATCAACGATGATTTGTTCTAAAGAAGCTTTGATATTGGCTTGGTACCTACTAGACATCTCACCTGAAAAAAGGAGTTTTGCTGCCTGATGCCTCGCTTTCTCCCATTCTGATACAATACGTTCCATCCATTCCACCAGCTCAGGTAGATCGCCTTTGATGAGATTCAGCCGATACAGCTCCACTTTCTTCGTATTGATGATCTGATTGAAAGACGCCACGAGCTTCTCGATATCATCCAATTGCGGATACTGCTCATAAAATGTTTCAAGAGCTGTGATTCCTTTTTCGATTACGTCTATCTGACCATGCATATTTCTCAGGAAATAAGTCGTTTTTTGATCAAATAATTCAGTCGAGAGCTTGTCCGGTTCAAAGTAGAAGGACGCATAAGAATGAAATTGATCATTCGGCTGAAAATGATCATGAAAGGTGTCATACCCTTTCTGTACATCTTTAAATGACAGCACTTGATGCTCATAAGACAAATTATCTAAATGCCGATTCTCTAATACTTGAAAGGTTTGCTGATTTTCATCGAAACCCGTAATTAAAATTGAATGACGGCTATGGGTTGTCAAATACTCTTTTCTGCCTCTCTGAACGTAAGGGTCTACCCACACAATGACGGGGCGGTCCCGCATCACATCTTGTTTGACCTTTTCAATGAGATTGACACAATACGTCATTTTTTCAACTTGAATGCCTTGTAAATTCATAATCTTTTCTGGATCGTGTGCCGACATCCAGTCAATCTGCAGGAAGCCGTCCTCTGAAAGCCCATAGGCAAATTGATCATTTAATAAGTATGGAGCGACTTCTTGATCATGCAGCTTCACAATTGGAAAAAAGCAATTGAAGAAACAGCTTCGATAAAACAAATCATTATAAGGATGAATGCCCGAAATCTGTTTGACGGTCATCTTTTTTTCCTCTCTTTCCAGCAGTAGATGTCACCATAAATCCTTTGATGAAACCAATCGTACAAAACCAAATGAAAAACAAATAATAAGAAATCGCTAATTCAATGAGAGAGGAAGGTCCCCATACAAAAGTCATTTTCCAAGGCAGCCCATTAAAGGCTAGTTGCGAAAGAATCATTGGCAGGAGCAATATCCCAATTAGCAGCAGCACCCAGCCGATGCTTTTCAGCCAGACGCCAAGTGACATGTCCCTGCGAACTAAAGCGCCGTTTCTTACACGCTTCCTCCACTTGATAAAACGAACGATAGACACCATTTGCAGCAAAATAAAAAGACATGTCGCTGCTAAACTCAATTGATCAATGAGCTGAAATGGATCTATTGATGACTCTGCTTCTTCATTTGTACCCGCGATCGTATTGGCAATAAGACGTGCCGTTTGCTCGGTGTAGCTGCTATTCATATTTGCTAACACTCCGATAGCAATATCTTCTTTTGGCTGGATCAGAAAAAATGATGAATAGTTTGGGTTAGAGCCTGCATGAAAAAGCGAGTCCACCTGCCCATGCGCCTTTTCTATATACCAGCCGGCATTGTAATAGACATGCTTCCCTTCTTCTGGGACATTCACAGTTAAATGATCAGGATTTTTTACAAAACGAGACCAAGTTGAATCGGTCAATTGATATTGCAGCCAAGTCCCCACATCCTGACTATTCATCACAATATAGCCTGCAGGGGTGTTGCCTCGATATTCTGGTGCTTCATAAGCATGCGGAGCAAGGAATTGCAGTTTAAATCCTTCTGAGACAACACCGGACTTCATGCGTTTTAGCCCAGCCTCCGTTTGGTCAAGATGATGCCTTTTAAACAGTTCTTTCATATAAGCCTCATACGACGTTCCTGTTACATTTTCAATGATGAGACCAAGGACATCATAGTTGATGGTCGCATATTCAAAGGAACTGCCTGGCTTACGATTAAGCTCGATTGATTTCAGCTGATCAACTGTTTTTTTCAATGCATCCTTTGTCGTATCAGGCTGGATAAGCGCAATGGATTGAAAGGGAATGCCGCTTGTGTGATGCATTAATTGCTCCACCGTTAAACGCTGAGGCTTTCCATTGTATGTCGGAAAAAAACCTGGAATATAGCTGCTCACTGGATCTTTTATATGAAGTTTTCCTTGCTTCTCTAACTCCAAAATAGCAAGGGCGGTAAACGCCTTTGATGTAGAACCAATTTCAAAGAAAGTACTGGCTGTCACTTGCTCCTTTTTCTTTCGATCCGCATAACCAAAGCCTTTTTGGTACACCACTTCGTCCTTTTTCACAACCACAACGGACATGCCTGGAATGCGCCCAAGCTTCATCTGTTCCTCTATCACTTGATCAATGGCTTTAGGTGTAATCACTGCTTTTGCATGTGTCCCCCCGGCAAAGCTGCTTATCCATAAGACCGCTAATAAACATGACATGTAGATAACATGCTGATTTTTCCTCATGTAAATAATGAATCCATTTCTTCAAGAGACATATCCACTGTTTCAAAATCAGACGGTGTAAATTCGATTCCTTCTTTCTCTAAGCAATGCTGTACCAAACGCTCAATTTGCCGCTCTACCTCTTGTAATAGCTGCGTCATGTCTGTTTCACACAGCTGTTTTGCGCTAAAAGAAAGATGGAATATCAGCTGACCACCCTTGATGGTAGCGACCATATCGATGACGGTTGTTAACGGATTATCCAATGACGAATCAATCCCCGATGTAAAGTAAGACATCTCATAATCAGATGATTGTTTCAGCACCTGATCAATTTCACCTAGATAGTTAAAGCGTAATTGCGGCGCTGAATGATTAGGAAGCTGCCTATTGATGAGTGAGAGCAGCCCATAGTCTGCACCTTTATTTGGCACTTCACGTATCGTTTCTTTGACAGCCCGTATGTGATCTGAGAGAGATTCAGACACATGAACATTCACAGGGTACATGGTGGTGAACCAGCCGAACGTTCTAGATACATCAATATCTTCCTCCACAGCATCCCTGCCATGACCTTCTAATTCCAAAGAAATCCTCTTTTGATTCGTTTGCTGATAACAGGCTTGCGTTAAGGCTGAAATTAACAGTTCGTGAGGCTGCGTTTGATACGCTTTATTCGCTTGATTGATCAATTGATCCGTGAGCTCCACTGATAATGCCTTGGTTAATTTGACTTCGTCTCTGACATATCCCTCATTTGAAGAAACTGGATACAGAGGCTGAATATCCTGCACCGCTTTTTGCCAATAGCTGAGCGACTCTTTTACCTCCTCTGATACTGCATACTCGTTCACCCGCTCTGTAAATGTTTGATAGGAATGGGTTTTAGGCGGAAGCACTTCAGCTGTGACCTTCTCTGCATGCAATAATTGAATCAAGTCCTCCACAAGAATTTGCCATGACATACCATCAGCTAAAAGATGATGGGCGGCAAAAATGAGATGTGATTGAAAAGCAGTTTGACAAAGCGCTGCCTGAATCAATGGTCCTTGATAAAGATGAGTTCTTTGCTTGACCTGACACCCTACTTCTTGTAGCGCTTCTTCCACATTCTCTTCTGACAATGCCGTAAAATCGTGGATCATCAGCGGAATACCCTGAATGTCTTCATCATAATGAAGCGTGTTTGTTGCCTCATGTACTTTTAACCTTAGTCCGTCGTGATGAATGACGAGCTCTTTGAAAGCATCCTGCACGATTCTTTCATCCATCTTTTTATTTGAATGAACAATGATGGATTGATGCCAAAAATGTTCATCTTTTAACCGCTGGGACCAGAACCATTCGATGATTGGGATCGATTTCACATCGCCCGCAGCCTGCTCTTGTGAAATATGTAAGACTGGTTCCTGCTGAACGACTTGTGCCATTTCTCGAAAAATGGGATACGTAAAAAGATCTTTGGTTTTTAAATAGAGTCCTTTGTCTTTTAACTTCGCAATAAATTGAATCGCCTTAATGGAGTCACCGCCAAGCTGATAAAAATGATCAGCCGGTTCGATCGTTTCATGCCCTAAGATGTCTTTTGCTGTATCTACTATGATCTCTTCAATGTCCGCTGTTTCCTTGGACCATTCAACGGCTGTTTCCACTTGAGACAGCAATGGATCAGGCAGTGCTGTCCGATTGATTTTTCCGTTTTGAGTAAGCGGGAGCTCATCTAGTACAACAAAATAGGCAGGTACCATATAAGCTGGAAGCTGATCTGATAATTTCTTTCTAAGTAAAAAGGACGTCATCTTTTTTTCTTTTAATTCAATATATGCAGCCAGCTGTTTTTCTCCAGATGCATCGGTTAGATCAATGACAGCTGCTTTATCAACTTCTTCAAGTGCCATAAGTGCAAGTTCAATTTCTCCCAGCTCAATCCGGTAGCCTCGCAGCTTGATTTGATGATCAATCCTGCCAATGTAATCAATCTTTCCATCATTTGCTCGTTTGGCTATATCACCTGTTCGATACATGCGGCGATCGTTTACAAATGGATTGGGCAGAAAGCGCGATTCATGCAAATCAGGTCTTTGCCAATATCCTCTTCCAACACCCGCGCCTGAAATATAGATTTCTCCTACTGTCCCTGGCAGCACGGCTTGCTGATTCTCATCTAAAAGGTAAATCTCTGTATTTGGCATTGGCACACCAATTGACACCGATGTCCCCCCATCATCTTGATGGAATTGATGAATCATACAGCCGACGGTTGCTTCAGTTGGTCCATATTCATTAAAGATGGATATCCTTCCATCACTTGCCTCTGTGATTCTTTTGGCCAAAGCGGTCGATAATTGTTCTCCTCCCACAATCATCCGTTTCACAACTGATTGAGACAGTGCAGCATCTGTTAATAGTGCCATATGAGCTGGTGTCAGCTTGATGACCTTTGCTTTTTGATCAAACAAAATATGTTCTAATAAAAAGCCTGGCTGATCCTCTTGACGATAGATCACCACTGTACTGCCAATGACCAATGGCGTATAAATGGATGTCACGGTTAAATCAAACGCAATAGATGAATACAAGGCAAAATGATCATCCGATGAATCAGTATAGTGTGTTTTGGCAGACATGATATAGTTCACTAAGCTTCGGTGCTCAATCATGACTCCCTTTGGCTGGCCTGTAGAGCCAGACGTATAAATCATATATGCGACGTCTTCAGCATCCCCACTGAATGGATGTACCGCATCATACTGATCCAACTGATCCCACACGTTGTAGATATTGTACGTACCGCCATTAAAATGGTATGCAGATGCGTCATCTGTGAAAAACAGCTTTGCCTGGCTGTCATCCAAAATAAACTGAATGCGTTCCTGCGGATACTCAGGATCAATCGGCACATATGCACCTCCAGCCTTTAAAATCCCCAGCAGCAGCACGATAAGTTCTGGTGAATGATTCATACATACTGCAACAAAGTCATGCCTCTGTAAGCCATGTGTTTGTAGGAAATGAGCCATTTGATTGGTTTTTCTCTCAAGTTCACCGTATGTCATGATATGAGATCCGTCCTGAAGCGCGATTCGATCAGGAGAAGACTTTGACATGTCTGTGATCAATTCATGGATTTTTTGTTTCTGTGGAAATAGTACGCCCGTGTCGTTCCATTGATATAGCTCTCGATGTTCCTCGTCTTCTGTCATGAGAAGTACGTCTTTTAACAGCTGCTTTGGCTGAGCGAGTATGGTTTCGACAAAGAGAAGCATTCTTTCGTGTAGAAAGCCGATGTCTTCATTGCTGTAATCTGAGATCTTGTAGTCATATTGAAGTTCGATTTGCCCTTTTTCATCCCATTCTTTCACAGCAACTTGTAAGCCATATGGCTGGAAGCCATTGTAAAGCTCTATGTATTCAACTTTGTATCCTTCCATCTCCTGCACCATATTTGTGCTGTAGGAGTTGATATAGATTTGAAAAAGCTGATCATATCCTGCTTTTGCAAGCTCTAAATCTTTGACAAGTGCATCATAAGGATAACGCTGATGCAGAAAGTAAGCCTTATAGCTTTTTTGAACGTCTGTCAGACTTTCTAACAAAGATAGATGAGGATCGATCTTCATTCGATATGGCATTGTACTGACGGTCATACCGGACGTGGCTTTTTCCTTTTGTCCGGAACGATTGAGAACTGGCGTCCCAATAATAAAATCTTTTTGCTGGTATCTTTTATGCAAGTAAACGAAGAGTCCTAAAGTAAATAAAGAGTTGATTGAACAATGATGGGTATCTATAAATTCATAGATTCGTTCTGAGAGTTGTCGATCAAGGTAATGGCTGTGCCGATGGCCTTTGATTTGGTCAGTTCCCTGTACCAAATAACTATCAGACACATCAGATAATGTTTCTTTCCAAAATTGCTGATCTTTTTTAAATCTTGGGGAGTTCATATATTTTGATTCTTTATCAATAAATACAGAATGATTGTCTGCTTCTTGTTCGATAGAGGAGCTTTGGGTAAGAGCAGTGTAAAGCTGGCTAATTTTATCGATGATTACTTTCATCGACCATCCATCTGCTACTGTATGATGGCATTTGATGAAATAACCGGATTGTTGTTCACCGACTTTTAATACAGCAAATTCGGCGAGAGGGGTTTCTGTTAATTGAAATGGTGTTTTGAAGGCTTTTTCGGCCCATTCTAGCATGTCTTCATGTGTGGAAAACTCATAGGCAGGAATTGGATTATCGGCGTTTGGATCAACGTATTGAAGCGTCTCACCATCTTTCTCTACTAGCTTGAGACGAAGAGATTCTGTCATCATGATACAAGATGCAATGGCCTGCTTCAGTTTATCAAGCTGCAACGGCCCATTGACGAAAATGATACCGCCAATATGATTGATCGGTGTTTCTGGATAAAATGTTTCCATGTTCATCACGCGCCGCTGCGGATGTGTTAATGGCCAATATACTAAACTACTAGTCAATTACGCCACCTCTACTTTTCATATAGTTAACATTTCTACGAACATATTAAATCATATAACGGTATTTTTGTAAATAATTGAGATAAAATGTCTAAATTTGTTCATTTTTTAATCTAGACGCTAGGAAAGCCGACACAGTAAACAGAGCAACGTTTATAAAAAAGACGACTCTTGCCCCAAAGAGATCGGTCATGGTGCTCATAACAAGGATGGACATTCCGTATATAAAAGTTGATAGTGTATGTTGAGCTGACAGTATTTTGGGCAATTCAATTTCACTCAGTGTATCTTGTACATAGGTACGAATAGAAATGCTGCGAAGCTGAAAAGCTGGCCCTAATAAAAAGACAAACAACAAACTCATCCATGCTGAATGATTCAATCCTAAGCAAAGGGTTAGCACAGCTACGATCACCGAACTGTAAAAAATGTGATCAAACAAACGCTGTTCCACATGCTTTGCGAACCGCAGCACGAGCAGGCCGCCTAGAATGGTTCCGCCAAAATAGCTTGCGTTAATAAAGCCCCACCATGTTTCAGGCTGGTGTAAGACTTCTGTGACATACACAAGGATAATGGCTCCAGTCCAGATACTTCTACCGCTCATGGATAGCATTTCTAAAACCGTTAATGTTCGAATAGTTGGCTTTTCATACATGAGCTTCCACCCTGAAAAGACCCTTGTAGCAAATGATTCAGACTGTTGCTCATGTTTAGCTGCAGCCCCAGTATCAATCATAAAGAGCATAGATATGAGCGACAAACTGTATAAAACAAGTGTCGTCAATAGGAGAAACTGCGGTCCAAGAATACCAATAAACAGCCCTCCTAAAAGCCAGCCTAGTAAAAGAACAATTTGATCAGAAGTTAAGATATAACTATTGGCTTTTAGTAAAAAGTTCTTTTCTACTAAACGCGGGATCATCGAATTTCGAACAGGAATGGTTCCTCCATCTATCAAAGACAGGAAAAATACAATGATAAAAAAGAAAGGAATAGTAAAAGTTGATAGTTGTAGAATATAAATGAAAATCAAGCAACCGAAGAAAGCAATTTGACACATTTGCAAATAGATAATGAGTCTTTTCAGCTTAAATTGATACATAAAGAAAGGAATGAGTACCGCTCCAAGGGCTTGTCCAACAAACTGTGAAACAGCCACCATTGAAGCAATCAGTGTAGAATTTGTTAATTGATATGTCAGGATGGTCAGAACGAGGACATATAGCGAATCCCCAAAATTAGCTAGGGATTGTCCCCCTAATAAAAAGTAAAATGATTTGTTTTTCATAGTGATCTCCATTTTCTCTTCATTATCACCCATAATAATACATTATTTTCTACACTTCTACTTTTTATAACAATATTTTCATAACTTGATACATTTTACCTAATTTAAAAAACCGCCAAAAGGCGGTTTTTATTTAGTCATATATATGAACGGTTGGTTCTTTGTCTTCAGCATTTTTCGTGATCAGGGCTTCTTGTTGATCAGAAGATGTGATGTTAATTTCGATATTGGTACTCTTATAGTAATCCATGACTTCACCTGTTAAATATTGCGTGAAGGCTACAACTTCCGTTTTTCCGTAGAACTGCATTGGAATTTCGACTTTCATTTTTTGCAGGTTGCCGTTTTTGTAAAAGCCTTTTCCTACGACACCAGTGTAATTCGGGAAGTAGTCTTCGACTTTTGTTTTGAAGCGGTCAAATCGCTCGGAATCATCTTTGTAGTTGCCTTTCGCATTATCTGAAGGGAAGAAGACATTCTCCTCTTTGATCGTATCCCAATTACCGATATCAGCTGAGCCTGCTTTCACATCCGTTTTGGCGATAAAGTTTCCTGGAACGATAGATGATTTTGGTGCTTGCTTATAAAGTGCAATCATGACAGGCACTTTTTGCAGTCCATCCATTTGACGAATTCGTTTGATCACTTGTTCAGCGATTTTTTCACCTTCTGCCAAAAGTTTCTTTGAACTTTTCGATGAATCGATCGTCACCTCTTGCTGCGGATCACCGATATTTTCACGGTAATAATAAACAGAGTTCAGTGCAAGACCAATGACAACTCCGCCAAGCTGTAAGCTGTTTTTATCTTTTCGAATTAAGTAATTATGTTCTAGCATCGAAGCTAAGTAAATTGGACTATTTTCATTTTTAGACTTTGTTGAACCTGAGTTTGGAAGAGCTGGGTTTAAGCCGAGATTCTTAAAGTCTTTATCTTCTTTTTCTGCCTTTTTCAGATCACTGCCTGTTTTTTTGCGCGACAGCCAGCTGAGAACGGTGTCCTCATCTAAATGCTGTCCTTCTTGGAAAAGATAGTCGTTTGTATTAAATGACTCTGTTGCAAGGCGCATAAGTCCTGTTTCAAATTCATCGATGTCCAGGCGTGTGTTGAGACGCTCTGCTGTTAATCCTCGCGCAGCCCCTTGTTTAAACGGCAGCACCATTTTGTAATAGGAGTCAGAGATATTGTACATCGGGATGATGGCTGTTTCCTTCGTTTCATCCGTTTTTTGTGTGACCTCTTCTTCTTCCTTTCCCCCAAAAGGTGCACACGCTGACAATACCAGTGTGAGCATTGTCAGCAGCAATAACAACTTTTTCAATAGAAAACACTCCTCTTATTTCTTTAGCTCCTCGAGCATTTTAGCTTCGTCCCAAATTTCAATATTGAGTTCTTCTGCCTTTGTCAGCTTACTTCCCGCTGCTTCTCCGGCAATGACTAAATCTGTTTTTTTACTCACACTACCTGCCAGTTTGCCGCCTAATGCTTCGATCGCTGCTTTTGCATCGTTTCGGGCCATTTCTTCTAATTTCCCTGTCAGCACAATGGTTTTGCCTGCAAAATAGGAATCACTTTCTTCTGCCTTCACCGGCTTTGGCCCTGTGTAGGTCATATTGACCCCAAGCTCTTTTAGTTCATTTAGCAGGTTGAGAATTTCTTCTTTCTCAAAGTACGTGACGACGGCATCAGCCATTTTTTCACCGATTTCGTCGACTTCGAGTAATTGTTCTTTCGTCGCTTGCTTTAATTGATCGATGTCGCCGAAATGCATCGCCAAGGTCTTTGCCGCTTTAGAGCCAATAAATCGAATACCGAGTCCAAATAGTAAACGCTCTAGAGAGTTTTCTTTCGATTGCTCAATCGAACGCAGTAAATTGTCGACAGATTTTTCGCCCATTCGCTCAAGCTGAATGAGCTCTTCTTTCGTTAATCGGTAGAGATCGGACACACGAGAGACAAGCTGTTCTTGGAAAAGCTGTGTAATGACCCGCTCGCCAAGCCCATCAATGTTCATTGCATTACGGGAAACAAAGTGAATGAGTCCCTCACGTATTTGAGCAGGGCATTCTGGATTGATGCAACGCAAAGCCACTTCGCCTTCAATTCTCACCAGCTCACTATGACACTCTGGGCATTCAGTCGGCATGTGAAACGGCTTTTCTTCTCCTGTACGCTGATCGATCAGTACGCCTGCGACTTCCGGAATAATATCGCCCGCTTTTTTCACAATCACTTGATCAAAAAGGCGAATATCCTTTTCTTTGATCAAATCTTCATTATGAAGAGAAGCACGCTGCACTGTCGTCCCTGCTACTTTGACAGGTTCAAGAATCGCCGTTGGTGTGATGACGCCTGTACGTCCTACACTTAGTTCAATATCAAGCAGCTTTGTCACGACCTCTTCAGCCGGAAACTTGTACGCAACAGCCCAGCGGGGACTTTTTGCTGTAAAGCCGAGCTCTTCCTGCTGAGCTAACGAATCGACTTTGATCACAATTCCATCGATTTCATATGAAAAATCGGCACGCTTCGTTTTCAATGTTTCAATGAGGTCGATCACTTCTTCAATCGTGTGGCACATCCGTCTTTCTTTGTTCGTTTTAAAGCCAAGTTCGTCGAGAAGATCAAGTCCCTCGCTTTGCGATTCAACACCGATTTCATCAAGCTCCGCTATACTGTAGACGAAGATATCAAGGTTTCGTTTCGCCGCAATTTTCGTATCAAGCTGACGAAGCGAGCCTGCAGCCGCATTACGCGGGTTCGCAAACGGCTCTTCTTCGTTTTGTAATCTTTTTTCATTTAATGCTTCAAAAGAAGGTTTTGGCATAAATGCCTCGCCTCTCACTTCAATCGACAGAGGACGTTTGATTTTGAGCGGGATGGAACGAATGGTTTTGAGGTTTTCAGTAATATCCTCACCCGTTGTCCCATCTCCACGCGTGGCACCTCGGACAAACACACCGTTTTCATAACGGAGAGAAACAGCGAGTCCGTCAATTTTCAGCTCGACATTGTATGCGACATCGTCACCAACTGCTTGACGAACCCGTCGGTCAAAATCAAGAAGGTCCTGTTCATTAAACGCATTCCCGAGGCTGAGCATCGGTGTGCCGTGACGCACTTTTTGGAAGGCGTCTAACACAGCGCCTCCTACTCTTTGTGAAGGGGAGTCCGCTGCTTTTAAATCAGGGTGCTCTTCCTCTAAAGAGATCAGCTCACGCATCCGCGCATCATATTCAGCGTCAGGAACACTTGGACGATCAAGTGTATGATATTCGTAGTTGTATTGGTTCAAAATCTGGTGCAGTTCCTCGATCCGGCGTTTCGCTGCTTCTTTATCCATCTGCTTCTTCCTTTCAATTCATCCGTTTTATAAGTGCTATCGGTTTATTGCTTCTCAATTGGCGCAAATGCTGCGAGAAGACGCTTAATGCCTGTAGGGCTTGGGAAGGCAATATCAAGCTCTGTGCTGTCTCCACTGCCTTTTACACTCACAACCGTTCCAACGCCCCATTTTTTATGAGCCGCTTTATCACCCACAGCCCAGCCAATACTTCCGCCGCCTGTGTTTTGAATGGTTTGAGTTTGCGGACGTGAGACAGGTCCCCGTCTTTGCGGTCTTTCTCTTGTTTGGCCAAACGGTGTTTTCGTTTCTTTCTTCTCATTTAGGTTGTCCAATAAATCAGCTGGTATTTCTCGAATGAATCTTGATTCAAGGTTCATGTTTGTCCGGCCGAAGAGTGTTCTCATCTTGGCACTTGATAAATAGAGCTCTTCTTCCGCCCGTGTGATGCCTACATAGGCAAGGCGGCGCTCTTCTTCCATCTCTGCATCTTCCATTAATGAACGGCTGTGCGGGAAAACACCTTCCTCCATGCCCATTAAGAAAACAACAGGGAATTCTAGACCTTTTGCAGCATGAAGAGTCATTAAGATGACGGCATCCTGATCTTCTTCCTCATTCTCATCCAGCTTATCAATGTCTGCGACGAGGGCGAGATCTGTCAGGAAAGTCACGAGAGACTTGTCTTCATTTTGTTCTTCAAAGTTCTTAGTCACGGAGAGAAACTCGTCAATATTTTCTAGACGGCTTTGTGCTTCAATCGTTTTTTCAACCTTCAGTGCTTCACGATAGCCTGTTTTCTCTAGGATTTCTTCTGTTAATTCTGTGACAGATAAATAATCCTGCATGTTCGTCATTTGATCAATGAGCTGTTTGAACTCATCAAGCGCATTGGCTGCCCTTGCACTGAGTCCAATGAAATCTACCTGACCAAGCGCTTCAAACATAGACAGGTCATTCATCTCCGCATATGCTGCGATTTTATCAACAGATGTCGCACCGATTCCACGCTTTGGTACGTTGACAATACGTGCAAAGCTAATGTCGTCATCTGGGTTAGCTACTAGGCGTAAGTAAGCCAAAATGTCCTTGATCTCTTTCCTGTCATAGAACTTCGTGCCGCCGACAATGTTGTATTGAATGTTTGACTTCAATAATGTTTCCTCTATGACACGAGACTGGGCATTGGTTCGATAAAGAATCGCAAAATCGGATAATTTACGCTTACCGCTCTGATGAAGCTGATGAATCTTTCCAGCAACAAATTGACCTTCACCGAATTCATTATCTGCACGGTAATAGGCAATCTTCGCTCCTTCATCATTTTCTGTCCAAAGATTTTTCGGCTTACGGTTTGAATTGTTTTGGATCACCGTGTTTGCGGCATTTAGAATACGTTTAGTCGATCTGTAATTTTGCTCAAGCAGAATCACTTCACTGGACGGATAATCTTTTTCAAAGGAGAGAATGTTTGTAATATCCGCTCCGCGCCAGCGGTAAATGGACTGATCCGAGTCACCGACAACACATATATTTTGAAAACGCTGAGCGAGCAGTTTCACAAGCATGTACTGCGCTCTGTTCGTATCCTGATACTCATCGACATGAATGTATTGGAATTTCCGCTGATAGTGTTCTAATACTTCAGGGATGCGCTCAAACAGACGAATCGTCATCATAATTAAATCATCAAAATCGAGTGATTGGTTTTTGAGTAACCGTTTTTGATAATCTGTATAGACGTCGCTGACCACTTGATCATAGAAATCACCAGCTGTTTTGGCGTATTCCTCTGCGTCTATGAGTTCGTTTTTTGCACTGCTGATTGAACCTAAAATGCTGCGTGGATCAAACTTTTTAGGATCGATATTTCGTTCTTTCAGAATATTTTTTATGACTGAAAGCTGATCAGATGTGTCTAATATAGAGAAGTTGCGATTTACACCAATACGGTCAATATCGCGTCGTAAAATGCGCACACACATGCTGTGGAACGTAGAGATCCAAATGTCATCGGCACCAGGCCCTAAAATGGCTTGTACACGCTCACGCATTTCACGTGCTGCTTTATTTGTAAACGTAATCGCTAAAATGTTCCACGGAGCCACATGCTTTTCGGCCATTAAGTAGGCAATTCGATGTGTGAGCACCCGTGTCTTCCCGCTTCCTGCTCCTGCCATCAAGAGGAGGGGACCGTCTGTTGCTTTGACCGCTTCTTTCTGCGCGTCATTCAGCCCTTCTAATAGATGATTCGATATTTCATTCATTCCATTCACCGCCAATTCGAACTTATGTTCTATTTTAACCCGTTTCGTCTTGTTTGACTATGATGACTTTTTGACTGCGCCCACTGTCTTTAATGCTTCTTTGAAATTGTCATAAATGACGTTTCCTACAACAACCACGTCTGCATGCTGTGCAAAGTCTGTTGCCTGCTTCGCGTTTTCAATGCCCCCGCCATAAAAAAGGACCGTTTCATGAAGCACTGCTTTTGTTTCTTTCACAAGCTCTATATCTCCAAGCGTTCCGCTGTATTCTAGATAAAAAATGGGCAGCTTCATCAAATGCTCTGCCACTCTTGCATATGCCCTTACGTCATCGATGTCCAGCGCTGTATTTGCCTCTGTGAGCTTGGCCGCTTTACACTCTTCATTTAAAATAACATAGCCTTCAGGCACAATCTCTTCCATTGACATCAAATCACCGAATTCCTTCATCGCGTCCTTATGAAGCCCAACAATCCAATCAGGATGAGAGCTGTTTAAGACGGTCGGGATGAAATACAGATCGAAGCCCGGCACAATCATCTCATGTGTTGAGATTTCGAGCACACATGGCACAAGAAATCGGCGGACCTTTGACATCAATTGGAGCACATTGTCCTCTGTCACATTGTCACTGCCGCCAATCAATATGGCATCCGTACCAGATTCACAAATCGCCTCCAGCTGTTCATCGGATATTTCTTTATTTGGATCGAGTTTAAAGACATGCTTCCACTCGGTAACATCATACATGAAAAACGTTCCTCCATTCGTTTCATTCCATTTAAATATTATAACAAAATCAGTGACCGCAAAAAATGGGTAACCTCCTTCAGCTAAAAGTTTCATTCTTTTGAAAATGGACGATTTTAACTCTAAATGAGGCTAATGGAGACTATGTGAAAAGATCCACTTCAAGAGGACTAAGGGAGATAAATATATTAATACTGAACTGAAATGCGAGCTGCTTCGTCTCATCACATGATATTATACAATAAAGGAACATTTTACTATCTAATAAGCAGGTGAATGATTTGAAAAGAACCATCACATATGATCAAACGATCGACATCGGATACATTGATCTCATCCCGCCTAGAATCGGAACAATCAAAGAAACCATTGAATTTGACGTAAATGAATGTGTGAATGCAGATATTGATAAAGAGGGCCGAGTGGCTGGTCTGGAGTTATTTGCAGAAGAAGCAGAGGTTCTGAAGCATGCACCCGTTTATGAGGACGTGCTTTCGTTACGTTTTACGGATCAGGAAGTTCTCTCAACCTATCATTTATCGGGCATTGAATTTCAATTCTCGACGCCTGATCACAAAGGGCTGATCGGTTTTACGATTGTCGATCCTCTTCGATATAACGTCAAAAGAAAGACAAGAAAAAACCGTTTTGAATGGTCAAAACGGTTTTTTCAAACTATTGTCTCACTTCATTGAAATAATGGACGGATGTCATGGCCCCTTCATCGACCATCTTGTTGTCTTGAATATCTAATGGATCAGGGTGTCCGGCTTTTTCAGGAATCTTTTCATCTGAGCGGAACATGCTTGCCCATTTTTTGAGATGCTGTTTATTTTTTACCGCTAATAACACAGCACCACCAACCCCTAATCCTGCAAGTACATACGCATTTGGACGCTTATTCATGTATGTTCCCTCCCCTTATGATCTTATTTGTAAGTTACCCCGCCTTTTTATTTCTAAACGTCACAATCTGTTGAAGTGGTTTCTCTTTCAATGAAAAGTGGAATAACAACAGCAATGATAGAGAAAAGAGGGGATCTTCGTGACAACAACTTTCATTGTCATTGGCGCACTATTAGTGATTTGTTTCATCTTACCAATCATTTTATTCATCTGGATTTGGATGCGAGATGAAAAACAGGAAGAGCATTCTGTCCTGCGAAATTATCCGGTCATTGGAAAGCTGCGGTTTATTTTTGAAAAAATAGGACCTGAGCTTCGTCAATATCTTTTTCTGAATGATCGGGAGGAGCTTCCTTTCTCAAGAAGAGAATATGAGCAAGCTGTCATGTCTGGGAAGTACAAAAGCCGGACGATGGGCTTTGGATCAAAACGTGATTTTGACAAGCCTGGTTACTACATTCGCAACGTCCTATTTCCAAAGCAGCGAGATGAATTACGCATCGATCAATCTGAAAAAATCCATACAAAAGTGTATCAGATTGATCAAGACAATTTACTGCGAAGAAGTGAACATACCAAAGAGGTCGAAGCAAAACCTTACTATCTCCATCAAGACGATGTACAAGTGATTGGCGAACACACATGTCAAAAGCCTTTCCGTGTAAAAGGCCTGATTGGTCAGTCTGCCATGAGCTACGGCTCTTTAGGCGACAGGGCCATTACAGCACTATCCTCTGGATTAAAAATGGCCGGCGGTACGTGGATGAACACAGGTGAAGGCGGGCTTTCTCCATATCACCTCAAAGGCGGAGCCGATATCATTTGCCAGATTGGGCCCGGTCTATTTGGCGTGAGAACAGAGGATGGTGCTTTCTCCTTTGAAGAATTTAAGAAAAAAAGCGAGCACGAGGAAGTCAAAGCCTTTGAGCTGAAGCTGGCACAAGGAGCAAAAACACGCGGCGGCCATATTGACGGGAAAAAGGTCACCGAAGAAATTGCGAATATCCGTAAATTGCCGCCCCATCAATCCATTGACAGCCCAAACCGATTTGAGATGTTCCACTCCATTCCTGATATGTTTGATTTCATTGAACAGCTGCGAAGTATAGGCGGAAAGCCTGTTGGCATCAAGCTTGTTGTCGGACATAAAGAAAACATTGAAGAGCTTGCAGCGTATATGAAAAAAAGCGGAAAGCATCCTGATTTCATTACAGTGGATGGCGGAGAAGGCGGCACTGGCGCATCCTTTCATGAATTGGCAGATTCCGCAGGGCTGCCCATTTTCACGGCGCTCCCAATGGTTCATCAAATATTGAAAGAATACGGTGTCAGAGATCAGGTAAAACTCTTTGCTTCCGGCAAACTTCTCTCACCTGATAAAATTGCGATTGCCCTTTCCATGGGTGCTGACTTTGTAAATATCGCACGGGGACTCATGTTTTCAGTCGGATGCATTCGCGCACAAGTGTGCCACACGAATAAATGCCCAGTCGGGGTCGCCACAACGGATCCAAAGCTGCAAAAGGGTTTATCAATTGAAGAAAAGAAATACCGAGTCTGCAATTATATCCTTTCTCTAAGAGAAGGTTTGTTTAACTTATCCGCAGCCGCTGGAATTGAATCTCCCATTCATTTTAATGAAAAACATATTATCTACAGACAAGAAAATGGCCAGACAAGTGAAGTGCCGATGTTTTCAGGGACACAGCCATCTGTCTAGTTTGAGAAAAGGTGCGTTTTCGCACCTTTTTTTCGTTGACATTTTGGCTCAATCGCGTATAAAGAACTTAGACAAATGATAGGAGATGGAGGATGCGTGAGGTTATAGGCGAGCTAAAATAAAAAACAGGACCGCTTGATTCAGCCAGTCCTTGCTTGTCTTTTCAGCGCTCTCCATAAAAAAACTGTAAACAACTCCATTCTTGTTGAAAAGGATTGTTTACAGTGAAGGCTGTTTTATTTTGTTTCGTCATTTGCCTGCTGTTCTGCTACGCGGTCAAGTGCCATCGTATAGGCATCATTTCCGTAGTTCAAGCAGCGTTTGACACGTGAGATGGTTGCAGTGCTCGCACCTGTTTCCGTCTCAATTTTATGATACGTGTTCCCCTCGCGAAGCATACGCGCTACTTCAAGACGCTGTGATAAAGATTGGATTTCATTGATGGTACACAAATCATCAAAGAATCGATAGCATTCTTCCAGGTCTTTAAGGGATAAGATGGAGTTGAATAACTGATCTAAGCTTTTGCCCCTTAATTTATCAATTTGCATCTTTATACATCTTCTCCTTTACTATTGGCACACCGCTTCGCACGACATTCTATGAAGAAAAGCGGTATCTTTCCTGACTAATTTTTTTCAACCTCAGCAATGAGCTTTGAACGAATCATGACAGGTTTGGTTCTACGCTGGAAATGCCGTCAGTTCTTTCGTAAGCCGAAGCTTCTTTATCGTATACAAATTCGACAAGTTCTGTCATTTTCCTTGTACGACAATCTGACAAACTTGTTTGATTCCGATATCAAGATCACTTCTGCTTGATTAGGTATGCCCTAAAATACAGGTTGTGCGGAAAGCTCGGCGAGACCACAAACATGCGCCCCGCCTCGCTCAATTATTCAAAATATGTTGGTCGGCCAGCGTAACCGACAGATTCATTTTTCAATTAGGGCATTTCACTCGTCATGTCAAAGCCCTCTGCTTCAACAACTCCACATAAGCATATTCACTTACATGGCAGAGAAGAGATCCATTGCTCACTTCTGCCCTATAACAGCTGTCAGAAATGTGGCAAAGATGATACAGCTCCACTCTGTTATATTTTAACGCATTATAGACGGAAAGAGTACAGTTTTTTTCATGACATCAAATATTCCTCTTGGTGTCACTCGAATATACGGCAAATGTGTACTTTGGAAAAAGACAAGTGTATCAATTGGGCAATCAAATGGATAGCCTCGCTCAATGAGCAGCTCGCGTAATGTTTGTATCTGCTGAAGAACAGTCTCAAACGGTTCAGCCGATGCACAGCCTGATAATTGCAGCGGGATTTCGTGCAAAATTTTCCCGTTCTCTGTGAGGACGATCCCCCCGCCGATTTCTTTCATTCTCTTATGTGCCAGCATCATGTCCTCTTTATTTTTCCCAATCACTAAAATGTCACCCGTGAGCGAAAATGAGCTGACAAAGCCTTGCACTTTGTTTGCGAAACCTTTGAGCATCGTATTCACACGCCACTCGCCTTTTCGGTCAATCAAGCTAAAGAAACTTTGATCATGGTCACAGGACAGCTGGTTCACCGAGTTATCAATCTCCACTGTATAAGGCTCCATGATGACAGCATTTCTCATTTTGACACCTAGCGGCATGGAAAATTGCAAATCACTCATCGTCAGATCATAGCATAAATCTAATGGAACAAGCCCGCCATTTTTCCATTTAGTTTCTTGAAATTGATGCTGGTTCTCGCCATCCAATTTGAGAATAACCCCTTTAGATATCACCGTTTCAGGATTTGGGTTCATCGGATCATCTAAAATATTCAAAGAAGCCAGCCGGCCGGGACCGACAACACCTAATAGGTCATCAATTTGATAGTATTTTGCAATGTTAAATGTCGCCATATTATACGCATCAATGATAGGCACGCCTTCTTCAAGGGCAATTGAAATCAAACGATTAATCATACCTTCCTCATAAAAATGAGGCGCAGCTCCGTCTGTTGTATAGAAAAAGTGATCATAGTGTCTAAAATCACGCTCGTGCAGTTCTCTTAAAATGTTCACTAAATCTGGGCGGATGGAAGAATGACGAAGTGAGACATGGTAGCCAAGGGACAAGCGTTTTAGCACATCGTCCGCATTCATCGCTTCATGATCGCTGTCCGCGCCAAACAGCTTCATTTTTGTTAGCGTTTTCTCGGAAGCTCCGGGGAAATGCCCTTCAATTCGTTTTCTCTGCTTCTTCGTTTCTTGCATGCAATATAAAATGAGATCATCACCGTCCATCAATCTTGGCCAGCTTGTTAATTCGCCGCCTTGAAGGACATCAGGATGATCAATCCATTCCTTGCGATAGTTGATAGGAAGCATCTCATCTTCATATCTGACTTCAGTCTGAAGATCGTATCTAGACCACCAGAAATACTGAAATGGCTGCTGTTTTAATTCACACAGAGTGGAAAGCGCTTTCTTTTCATTGCTCTGCAAAAGAAGAAATAAGTTATCGCTGACCATCGTTGTTGTGCCAAATTGAGACACATATTCTGCAAGTGATTGGGGATTATAAATATGGAACGGATGTGCGTGAGGCTCTATATACCCAGGCACAATGTATTTCCCTTCACAATCAATCACACGTTTAGCTGATTTATTTTGAGGAAGCTCTGCTCCGACATAAACAATTCGATCATCATGTATCCAAATATTTGCCTTCACCCATTGTTTCAAAAATGGGTTTAGCACGAGTCCATTCATTAAAAGGAGTGTTGGAACTATTTTTGAGTCGACTACATCGATTTGTGTGCGGATGTCATTGTTTCTCCAATTAAAAGTACGTTCGGACATTCACATACTCTCCTTCATTTGTATTAGCACTATCGTAACATAACGAACCACGTTACGCATTAATGAAACGTTACAATTTCTTGAAATCACACTTAAAATATTTAAAAAAGGAGATTCACCTTCAATGAAACCTAATCTCGGCTTAATGGAAGCGCTCATTCGAATTGCCTGCGGAATGACAATATGTACTGTGGCTGGTTCTTTATATGCTAGAAAACCATGGAGTAAAATGCTGCTTTTCAGCATCATGTGCGGCGGGATGAAACTGGCATCTGGCATTCTTCGTTTTTGTCCAGTGACATATATGTGTGAGCAGCAGGACACACATAAAGAGAAGGCTGAGTGAACAGCCTTCTTTTTTTGTGATCGTTTTCATATCACTCCGCTGCTTCACACCATTCCACCATCGTACCTGCGATAATTTCTGCTGCTTCAATCACATGCTCAATGTCGATGGATTCATTCGGAAAATGGGCAAGCTCTGTTGTTCCAGGTCCAAACACGATGATCGGAATACCTGCCGCCTGTGACAGTAATCCGCCGTCTGTTCCCCAAGGAGCGGCTTCGATCTTTGGCGGCTCCTTCTTGACTGCTTCATATTGTTCCTTCAATAGACATAAAAGTGGATGATCCGTATCGATTGAGCCTGGAAGCCATCTTGCCCCAAACCATTCGACCTCGACAGGATGATCTTTGAACCATTCATCCTTTTCCCCAAGTCCCGTCATCCAATTTTCTAATTCCTTCTCTGCCTGCTCAACCGTCTCACCTGGCATCACTCCAAGTCTGCCCTCCATTGTGACCAGATCTGCTACAGAGGACGGCCAATCACCGCCTTGAATTTTCCCCATGTTGATGGGGATCGGAATTGGGATATGCTGAAATAACGGCTCGGTGATGCGCTGATTTCGTTCTTCTTCAAGTGCCGCTATATGCGTAAGAACGATCATACTCTTTTCAATAGCGGAAACACCGTGATATCTTGTTCCGCCATGAGCTGCCCTTCCTTTAATATACAGTCTGAACCACTTAGATCCCTGCTGAATCGGAAAGATTTTCATATGACTTGGTTCTGGAATGATGGCCGCATCTGCTGTATACCCTCTCAGTATGGCTGCAAGGGTGCCTGCACCGCCGCTTTCTTCTTCGACGACACTATGAAACACAACATCTCCTTTCAGCGGAATCTGAAGCGCATGCAGTGCCTCTAGTGCGAAGAGTAAAGAAACATTTCCGCCTTTCATATCTGTTGCCCCGCGTCCATAAAGTCTCCCGTTTATGATATGCCCGCTGTAGGGCGGATATGTCCATTGTTTCGTATCTCCTGCTGGAACAACATCCACGTGCCCATTTAATAAAATGGATTTGCCGCCGCCTTTCCCCTTCAATCGTCCGGCGACATTGGGACTTCCTTTAAAGGAACGCCTCGGGGAATAGAAATACGGATGTTCCAGCAGGTCTTCTCCGCCAATGTCCCATACATCTACATCAAAATCAATTGCGGAAAGCTTATTTGCTACAATTTGCTGCACATCTTGTTCATTCCCTTGGGTGCTTTCACATTGCACCATTTGCTGAAGAAGCGCAATCGCTTCATCTTGGTGCTCTCTCATCCAGCTTCTGATCCGTGTAATTGGCTGCAAGTCAGTCATCCTTTCTACACAACAGATTTGACATCAGACGCTAAAATTAATGGGGCCTCTGTCGCCCTTATGACATCTTCCGGCTGAAACGGCGGCATGACTTCACGTAAAATGAGCAGCTGTGATTTGACCTCAATGACTGCCATATCCGTAATAATCAGATCCACACAAGACTTAGCGGTTAAGGGCAGTGTACAGGCAGATTTCACCTTTGACTCACCGTGTTTATCAAGGTGGCTCATCACCACCACAACCTTTTTCGCCTTTTGCGCAAGCTCAATCGCTCCGCCCATCCCCGGTACTCGTTTGCCCGGCACAATCCAATTCGCAAGATCACCCTGACTGCTTACTTCAAGTGCACCTAAAATGGTCATATCAAGCATGCCTTTTCGAATGATGCCAAAAGCTGTCGTGCTGTCCATGTATGAACCGCCTTTTGTTAATGTAATGGGAAAACCGCCTGCATTGCACAAATTCGGATCTTCTTCTCCTTGTGCTGGTGAGGCTCCTGCCCCCATAATGCCGTTTTCTGCATGAAGCCATACGTTGTAATGCGCTGGAATGTAATCAGCCGCAAGTGTCGGGATGCCGATCCCTAGATTGACGATCATACCATCTTCAATTTCCTGCGCCGCGCGTTTGGCTATGCGGTGTCTTAAATCGATGTCTCCCATGCCCATGTCCAGTTCACTCCTTTTGATTGCACGATCTGGTTCACAAATACCCCTGGTGTCACGATTTCTTCTGGATGAAGACTGCCCACAGGCACGATCTCTTCCACTTCCGCAATGGTCCAGTCTCCTGCCATCGCCACAATCGGGTTTGTATTCCGTGCACTTTTATCAAAAATCAGATTTCCTGCTTCGTCTGCTTTGAGGGCATTCACAATGGCAATATCCGCTGTTAGCGCAGGCTCAAGGATATATGTGTTCCCGTTTAGCGGAACGAGCTGCTTCTCATCGAGATTGAGGCTATCCATGCCGACATCTGTCACAATGCCTGCCAAGCCCATCCCGCCTGCTCGAATTTTTTCTGCTAGAATGCCTTGCGGGTAAAAATGAACGTCTAGTGTACCTGCCTGCATTTTCTGTCCGGCTATTGGATTTGAGCCAATATGAGAAGCAATGATCTTCTTGACTCTTCCTTCTGTGATCAGCCGGCCAACACCTATTTGCGGGAAGCCTGCATCGTTTCCGATCAATGTCAGATCTTTGATATTCGCTTCTAGGATGGCGTCGATCAATGATGGCGGGGACCCTACGCCGCCAAACCCGCCAAACATGATGGTCATGCCGTCCCTAAAATGCGTGATCACTTCATCAACATTCGCTGTTTTGTTCATCATCTTTCCTCCCTACATCGCAGATGGGAAAAACCCTCGGTTGATGACTTCTTGTTCGACCTGCGTGATTGTCTGCTCAAATAATTGAATGAGTTCATCCATCTCCTGCTGCGTGATGGAAAGCGGCGGTGCAATCATGACCGCTGCACCTCCCACTCCATCCTCTCCAGCGCTTGCTGGGTAAACAAGCAAGCCATTTTGCTTGGCCGTCTCAACGACTAAATGCGTCATTTGAGCATGGGCAGGAAATGGTGTTTTCGATAAGCGGTCTGCGACAAACTCAATGCCAATGAGCAGTCCCTTTCCTCTCACATCTCCTATGATGAAATGGTTTGTTTGCAAATCCTTTAAAGCATTCATTAAATATCGGCCAGACAGATCCGCTCGTTCAGGAAGCTGATGTTTTTTCATATATCGTATGACAGCTAGTGAGACGGCTGCTGAAAGCGGATTGCCGCTATAGGTGTGACCTGCCATCACAGAACCTGAACCGCTCAGAATCGGTGCGATAACATGATCTGCTGAGACGGCTGCCGCAATCGGTGAATAGCCGGCACTCATGCCTTTGCCGAGAACCATAATATCTGGTACGACGCCCCAATGTTCCATCGCAAACATTTTCCCAGTTCGTCCAAAGCCTGTCATGACTTCGTCTGCAATCATTAAAATACCGTTTTCCTCACAGACACGCTTCATCGCTTCAAAATATCCGTCTGGCGGTACAAGCGCCGCTCCCGATGCTCCAACAATCGGCTCTGCAATAAAAGCGGCAATCCTCTCTTTTCCTATACGCTGAATGACGGTTTTAAATTCCTGGACATACCATTCGACTTGCTTGACCTCTTCCTTTGGCAGCCATGAACGATAGCTATATGGCGGAGACAGCACCGGATGCTTTTCGAGCAATGGTTCAAAGCGCTCTCTCCTTGCAATATGTCCTGACATCGACAGCGCACCGAGTGTGATGCCGTGATAACTCATCCATCTTGAGATAATGTGATTTTTCTCAGCCTTCCCCTGCTCCTGCCAATGCTGAATAGCAATTTTCATAGCCGTTTCCGTTGCCTCTGATCCGCTTCCGACAAAAAAAGACCAGTTCAGGTTACCTGGGCAAAGCGTACTCAATTCATAGGCAAGTTCTTCTGCTGGTTCATTTGTGAATTGCGATCTGTACGTAAAGCTCACTTTTTCCGCTTGCTCTGTCATGGCATCAATGATCTCACGTATGCCATGTCCAATACTTGCCGTGACAGCCCCCGAAGAGCCGTCTAAATATTTTTTCCCGTCCCGATCATATAAATAAATCCCCTCTCCTTTCACAGCCACAGGATAATGCTGATTCAACATCGGTTTGATTAAGTAATCCCGGGTCTCCACTTTGCCATTCCTCCCTCTCTTGTCAGCAGCTGCATCTTTCTTTTTTCATGAATCGCAAGAAAATTTTGTATACTTGTTATAAGATTAGCTTAATCAAGAGGGCAGTCATCCTCCATTCGCCACATGCCCGAATTTCACACGCATTTTTTATACATCGTGTATAAGAGTGTTCAAAAGGAGGTCATGAGTCTATGGCGATTCTCGTCAAAGATGCACTTTCGCTCGATATCATGAAGGGAACAAAGCTGCTCGCTGGAGAAAATGGACTGGACCGACTCATTCAATGGGTGACCATCGTCGAAATCATCGAAGACACGTCAAGACTTTCCGAAGGGGAATTGCTCGTCACAACCGGATTCGGACTCGCGGACAATCAAGAAAGACGCGACCGGCTTGAGGAATTGATTCAATCTCAAAGGCTATCAGCCATCGCTATTTATAAAGGTGTATACTTAAGCGACATTCCAGCATCACTCATTCAAGCAGCGAAAAATAGCGGCATTCCGCTCATCGAAATTCCGCCGCACATCAATTTCTCAGACATTACAAAAGCCGTCCTAGAACAAATCGTGAGCAGTCAGCTCCATCAGCTTAAATATTCATCGGCGATTCATCAAAGACTGACCCAATTAAATGTAAGGAATAAAAATGTGACGCAAATTACAGAGGAACTGGCACATCTCACTGCAGCGAATATTGTCGTTCTCGATGTCTTTTTACATCAAACAGCGGCTCATCTCATCAAAGATGAAGTGACGTACTCTCCTGCTTTTGGCTTTCTGACAGATCATGAACCAATTGAAACCATGCCCCTTCTCAAGCAGGCAGAGGAAAAAGGGCGGCTCGTCTATGACACGTGCGGAGCGTTTGTCCTCGCCGCATGTCCGGTGATTGCGATGGGGGATATTTTCGGGTTTATTGTGTCTTTAAAGAAAAAGGATACGTGGCATCATCTCGACGCGATTGCCATTGAGCATGCCGGGGCAGTGTATGCGATTGAATGGCTGAAGCAAAAGGCTATTCAAGATACAGAAAACCAAATGCAGGGACATTTGTTAGATGATATTTTGCAGCAGCAATATACAGAAGAAAGCTACGTGGTCGAACAAGCAACAAAGCTGCAATATGATATGAGCGAGGAGCAGGTGGTGATCTACTTTCAATTTCAGCATCAGCACACACAGCTCGATCATCAAATGATGCAGCGCCTCTCTCAATTACTCACATCGATATTTGAACGCAGACATATTCCCTTTTTACTAAAGACGAGACTCGATTCCATTTTTGTCCTGACACCCGCAGGAAAAAAAGCGTTTCAAGAAGCGGAGTGGTATCGCGCAGCAGAGGAGTGCCGGAGCACTTGGTCGTATTTTTTTCCTGTCCATCCGATTGTCATTGGCATCGGGAGAGCCTATGACCAGATCAGTCTCTTTGCAAAAAGCGCGAAGGAAGCGCAGTATGCAGCAAGACTTCTTCCGCTTTTAAAAACAGACGAAAGCATCATTCATTATCAAAAGCTTGGCTTATATGGCATGCTTCTTGAAATGAATGAAGCGGGTATGAATTTGCATGACTTTTACGTGGAGCTGTTAAGTCCTTTGCTTTATACGAAAAAACAAGGGGCTGACCTGATCCATACACTCGAAGTGTATTTGGCACACAATGAAAATATTCAAAAATCTGCGGGAGAATTGTTTATTCACAGACATACATTAAGCTACCGGCTGAAACAAATTGAAACGAGAACAGGCTGCAGCCTCAAATCCACTGATGATCGGATGAAGCTGCAGCTCAGTATCATGGCGTACCGCCTATCTGGTCTGCTTGATCAGATGAGAACCATTTCATGATTCATTCGGCGTTTTGACCCATAGATTCATATCTTCAATTTTGTCAAAAATATAGCAGTTGTTTTGGAAGCGCCCGGTATACGTATACCCGAGCTGATAAAACACTTGATTCATCCCATAGGACAGTGCACGTGCAAGAGAATAAAAGACATAGATATGCATCGACTGGAGTTCTTTTTCAAGTGCTAGAATCAAATGATGCATGAATCCTAGTTTTCTGTATGATGGAAGGGTCGCACAATCTGTTAATTCCGCATGGCCATATAACGCATTGATTTCAGCGGATGCTGCACTCACAATGTGTCCGTCATGTTCAACAACATAAAAGACAGTCCCTTCCGCCATTACCTTTTGGATATAATCTGGCTCGTTCATTGGCGTAGGATACGTTTCAAAGACCGTATCATAGAGCTTTGCCAGCTTGTGAATATCCTTCGGATCGGCTTTCCTCATCACATACTCATCCTGCCACGTGCCTTGGTCTTTTTTCATCTCCTTCGCTTGAATGGATGCGACGATCTTATCTTCCTCCAGCCAATACGAACTGTTCATTCGATCCTCAGTGAGAAAAAGCGACATGCCGTACGCATCACTTCCGAGGAAATAATGAGAAAACACCCCTTCAAGCCGAAAGCCTTTTTCTAAAAAAAGAGGTACATGCTCACGTCTTACTTTCACAATGACCTTAGAAACCTTACAGTCCGCCGCTTCCTGAAGTACCGACTGAATCACATCCCGCACCCTGCCGCTATAGTCATCCAAACGGATTCGCTCATTAAATGAATCAATACAGATCAAGGCAGAAAAACGCTCGTTTGCAAGTTTCTTCAATTGCACCATATACTCATCCTCTCTTAGCTAATGAAAAACTTCCAAATTAAAAATGAAGAAATAGCAATGCCAGAAACAATTGAAATGATCATATAACTAATGGCTAAGCCTTTTTTCAATTTATTCTGCTTAATGGCAGTCAACATGATGTTATTTATAGTTATGAGATATAAAATAAGCATGACGATTGCAAAGATGATAAATGCTTTGATTTCCATGTTTCCTCCCTATATCTATTCGTGATCCCATACTACTTCTTCATATTCTATCGGCATCCCTTCTCATGAACAAAAAACACCTTTCCATCTCATCAGATAGAAAGGTGTTTTAATTAAACGGATTTCCCCGCAGCCTTCAGTGCACGAGCGCCAATGTCACGGCGATAAAATAGACCTGGCTGAATGATTTCTTCAACCGCTTCATACACTCTTGATCTTGCCGCTTCAAATGTGTCGTCAAATGCCGTCACATTTGCTACACGGCCGCCATTTGTGACGAATTGATCGTTTTCTTTTTTTGTTCCTGCGTGGAAGGTCACGACATCAGACACAGTTGTTTGCAAAGCCCCGATTGGTGTGCCTTTTGCGTAGTCCTCCGGGTATCCTTCTGAAGCAAGAACTACACTGACAGCCGCAGTGTCTTTCCACTGTAAGTCCACATCTTTTCCATCTAGAATATCGAGGAATACTTGGACTAGATCTGATTCAAGACGAGGGAGAACAACCTGCGTTTCAGGATCGCCAAAGCGTGCATTGAATTCAATGACCTTTGAGCCTTCTGGTGTCAGCATTAAGCCTGCATATAAAATGCCTGTAAACGGACGCTCTTCCTGCACCATTGCGCGAGCCGCCGGTTTGACGACATCTTCAACCGCTTTTTGGACGACTTCATCTGAAATTTGCGGAACTGGCGAATAAGCCCCCATCCCGCCGGTATTCGGTCCTTTGTCATCTTCAAATGCCCGTTTGTGATCCTGCGCGATCACCATTGGGTACACCTTTTCTCCATTGACAAAGGCCATCAGTGAAAATTCCTCGCCTGTTAAAAATTCCTCGATGACGACAGATGCACTTGCATCGCCAAACTTTTCATCTTCCAAAAAGTCGTGCAGACAGTTGATCGCCTCTTCAAGTGTCATAGCGACTGTCACGCCTTTTCCTGCTGCAAGACCGTCTGCTTTAATGACAATTGGCGCACCCTTTTCTTCCACATAAGCCTTCGCTTCTTCAAACGATGTGAAGGTAGCGTAAGCGGCGGTCGGGATATCATAGTTTTTCATTAAGTCTTTTGCAAATTCCTTTGAGCCCTCAATAACCGCAGCTTTTGCATTTGGTCCAAATACCTTTAGATCTGCCTCTTCAAATGCATCCACTACACCTGCAATTAAAGGAACCTCTGGGCCGACAATCGTTAAGCCTATTTCATTATCTTTTGCAAAACGAATTAATGCCTCATGATTACCTTCATCGATTGGTACAAGCTTCGCAGCATCTGTCATTCCATCATTGCCGGGTGCGACAAATACTTGGCTGACAAGTTCACTTTGCTTCACTTTCCATGCGATGGTATGCTCTCTTCCGCCTCTGCCGATAATTAATACGTTCACACTGTCATCCCCTTAATGTTTGAAATGTCTAACGCCAGTGAAGACCATGGCGATGCCGTATTCATCTGCCTTTTGAATCGATTCTTCATCACGAATGGAACCGCCTGGTTGAATGATCGCTGTGACGCCTGCCTTCGCAGCAGCTTCCACTGTATCGCCCATTGGGAAGAATGCATCAGAGCCTAGTGCGCTTCCTTTCGCTTTTTCACCTGCTTGTTCAATCGCAATGTTCGCTGAGCCCACACGGTTCATCTGACCAGCGCCGATACCTGCTGTCATTTGATCCTTCGCGAGGACAATGGCATTTGATTTCACATGCTTGACGACTTTCCATGCAAGCTTTAAATCTTTCCATTCGTCTTCTGTTGGTTCTCTTTTCGTTGGAATAGAGATGGTTGCTTCCTCTAAGCCGTACGTGTCAATATCCTGCACGAGCAGTCCGCCATGGACACTTGTCAGCTGCTTTTCTTTTTTCTCAAGATTCGCTTCTACATCTAGTGTTAATAGACGAAGATTCTTTTTCGTTGTTAACACGTCAAGTGCTTCTTGGCTAAAAGATGGGGCGATGACGATTTCTAAGAAAATCGTATGCAGCACGTCAGCCGTTTGTTTGTCTACTTCACGGTTCAGCGCCACAATGCCGCCAAAAATAGAGGTTTCATCTGCTTTAAATGCACGGTCAAAGGCTTCAGCAATTGTTTCTCCTGTACCAACGCCGCACGGATTCATATGTTTTACAGCCACAGCCGCTGGCTCCGTAAATTCACGTACGATTTGAAGAGCTGCATCTGCATCTTTGATATTGTTATAAGAAAGTTCTTTTCCGTGTAATTGCGTTGCAGTAGCCAAAGAGCCTTTGCTTGGAAGAGCATTTTCATAGAAAGTCGCTGCTTGGTGCGGGTTTTCTCCATAACGAAGGGATTGTTTTTTCTCAAACGTGACGGTGAACTGCTCTGGCTCCGTTTCGCCAACATAGTTCGTTAAATAATCCGCAATGAGGGCATCGTAAGCAGCTGTATGACGGAATACTTTCGCCGCAAGCTCACGTTTTTTCTCTAGCGGCACGCCGCCTTCTTTGATCTGCTGAACGACTGTACCATAATCACGAGGATCGACAATCACTGTGACGTCTTGGTGGTTTTTCGATGCCGCACGAAGCATTCCCGGTCCGCCAATATCAATGTTTTCAATCGCTTCTTCATACGTCACATCGTCTTTTGAGATCGTCTCTTTGAATGGATAGAGATTCACGACAACAAGATCAATCGGCTGAATGCCATGCTTTTCAATCTGTGCCATATGCTCATCGTTTTCTCTCACTGCCAATAATCCACCATGAATGTTCGGGTGAAGCGTTTTAAGTCGTCCGTTCATGATTTCAGGGAATCCAGTGACTTCAGAAATCCCAATGACATCAATGCCATTCTCTTGAAGAAGCTTATGAGTACCTCCAGTTGAAATCACTTCAACACCAAGTTCTGTTAATTCTTTCACAAAAGGTACTAGATTCGTTTTATCGGAAACACTGATTAATGCGCGTTTGATCGTCATGCCTTCGTCACCTCATTAAGATAATTCTAAAAGTGATTTGATCACTTTTGGATATAGTGTGTGTTCTAGTTCATGCATTCTTTTTTCAATCGATGCAAGCTCTTCGCCTTGTTCAATATAAATCGCGGCTTGGTCAATAATCGGACCTGTATCCATCCCTTCATCGACAAAATGGACGGTGATGCCTGCCACTTTGACGCCTGCTTGATAGGCTTGTCCGATGGCATCAAGACCTGGGAAGGCTGGCAGCAAAGATGGGTGAATATTCACGATTTTCCCTCTATACGCTTCAAGTAATGTCGGACCGATCAGTCTCATATACCCAGCAAGGAAAACCCATTCTACTTCATGAAGCCTAAGCTGTTCGATGATCGTTTGTTCAAAAGCGGCTTTATTCGGAAAAGCCTTCGGGGTAAAAGCAAAGGAGGCAATGCCCTCTTTCTCAGCACGCTCCAGCACCTTCGCACCCGGTTTATCACAAATCACAATGGCGGCCTCTGCCTGCCACTGTTCTTCTTTTAACGTATCTATAATGGCTTGAAAGTTTGTCCCGCTTCCAGAGGCGAAGATCGCAAACTTCTTCATGAGAGGCTTCCACCGCCGAATGTGACACCTTCTCCTTTTTGAACACGACCGATGAGAAATGCTTTCTCTCCATCTTGTTCAAGTTCACTAATCACATCCACAAGATCGTCCTCTTTTACAGCTAAGACAAAGCCAATGCCCATATTAAACACGTTGAACATCTCTTCTGCCTTCAACTGACCCTTTTCTTGAATAAAGGAGAAAATTGGTGGCACTGGCCATGAGCCGTTATCAATCTCAACGCCAAGACCTTCAGGCAGCATACGTGGTAAATTTTCAATAAAACCGCCGCCTGTCACATGTGCCATGCCGTCAACTTTGCCGGCTTTCACTTGTTTAAGAACGGGCTTCACATAAATTTTTGTCGGTTCAAGAAGCTCTTCTCCGAGCGGTCTTGTAAAAGGTTCATACGTTTGATGCAGGTCAAGACCAGCGTCTTCCAGCAAAACTTTACGAACGAGAGAGTAGCCATTGCTATGAATTCCGCTTGAGCTCAGTCCAATGAGCAAATGTCCCTCTTTGATGCTGTTTCCTGTCACGATTTCGTCCTTTTCAACGACACCTACCGAAAAACCAGCAATATCATATTCTTCTTCTGTGTAAAGACCTGGCATTTCGGCTGTCTCACCGCCGACAAGTGCTGAACCAGACTGCTCACAGCCGTCAGCCACCCCTTTGACAATGGATTCAATTTTTAGCGGATCTGCTTTTCCAACGGCTAAGTAATCTAAGAAAAAGAGCGGTTCTGCCCCTTGTGCAAGCACATCGTTGACACACATGGCCACGGCATCGACGCCGATCGTATCGTGTTTATCCATTAAAAAGGCAAGCTTTAATTTCGTTCCGACACCATCTGTTCCTGAAACAAGAACGGGCTTTTTATATGGCAGCTCAGATAGATCAAACATACCACCAAATCCACCTAGAGCGCCCATGACACCTGCTCGTTTTGTACGTTCTACGTGTGTTTTCATTCGTTTGACGGCTTCATACCCTGCTTCGATGTCGACACCGGCGTTTTTATATGCTTCTGACATCCCATTCACTCCTTTTAGCTGCTGCTTTCCATGTATTTTCGGCAGAATGAAAGAGCAGCATATCAACTCATCTTGACTGCTGCTCCTTTATTCGATTATTTCGTCAGGACCGTTTCCTTCACATGCGGAAGAACTGTATCTTCATAAATTTCAGTCGGGTATTTACCAGTAAAGCATGCTAAACACTGACCGCGCTGCGGATCATCATACTTCCTGCCAATCCCGTCCATTAAACCGTCTACAGATAAAAATGCAATGGAGTCTGCACCGATTTCCTGTCTAATTTCTTCCACTGAATGAGAAGAAGCAATCAGCTCTTCGTGTGTGGACGTATCAATTCCATAAAAACATGGATGCGCGATTGGCGGTGAACTAATGCGTACATGGACTTCCGTCGCACCCGCTTCTCTTAGCATCGTGACAATTCTGCGGCTCGTTGTACCGCGTACGATGGAATCATCCACCATCACGACACGTTTTCCTTCGACAACCCCGCGCACAGCAGACAGCTTCATCCGTACGCCCTGCTCACGCAATGCTTGAGACGGCTGGATAAACGTCCGGCCGACATAACGGTTCTTAATCAAACCGAGCTCATACGGAATACCTGTTGCTTCGGCATATCCAATCGCTGCAGAAATACTGGAATCTGGTACACCTGTCACAACATCTGCTTCGACATGCGCTTCTTCGGCAAGCTTTTTGCCAAGATTCTTTCTCGCACTATGCACATTGATGCCGTTGATATTGCTGTCAGGTCTTGAGAAATAAATGTATTCCATGCTGCACATGCTGCGGTTTATGTTCATCGAGAAGCGCTCAGATTTCAAGCCTTCATCATTAATGATCAGCATTTCGCCAGGCTCCACATCACGTAAATACGTAGCACCGACGACATCAAATGCACATGTTTCAGAAGCGACGACATAAGCATCTCCAAGCATACCAAGTGAAAGCGGGCGTAAGCCGTTCGGATCAAGCGCCACGATCATTTCTGTTTCCGTCATGATTAAGAAAGCATATGCTCCTTTCAGCATGGACAGCGCATTTTTGATCTGCTCTTTTAATTCAATATGCCCGCTGCGCTTAATTAAATGAGCCAGCACTTCGGTATCAGAAGAGGTCTGGAAAATGCTCCCTTGGTTCTCTAGCTGCTGCTTTAACTGCGTTGCATTCACTAAGTTTCCATTATGAGCAAGGGCAAGACTGCCGTTGTTTTGCGAGCGGAAGAAGAGGGGCTGCACATTTTCAAAGCCGCCTCCGCCTGCTGTCGCATACCGAACGTGTCCGATCGCCCCTTTTCCTTTCAAATCCTTTAGCTCACCGTTTTGAAAGACTTCCGTAATCAGTCCAAGGCCTTTGTGTGACGTCAGGTTCTCACCATCTGTTGCAATGATTCCCGCACCTTCTTGTCCTCGGTGCTGAAGGCTATGCAATCCGTAATATGTGATTTGCGGGGCTTCTTCGTGTCCCCAAACCCCAAAGACACCACACTCTTCATTTAAGCCTCTGATTTCAGCAAGCATGGGATCGCTCCTTTCCATGCACGTTCAAGCTCGTTGACCGCTGCATGAATCCATTGTTGTCCTTCTTGATTTTTGACAGTAAATATACCATCATTTGTAACCGTTCCGACTTCTTTCGCATCTTTGACCGCCGCAGCAAACGCTTCGCGGTGCTCTGGTCTGACTGTGACAACAAAGCGTGACTGTGTTTCACTGAATAAGGAAGCTTCGCTGTTTAAATCGATTTGGATATCAGCGCCAAGACCGTCTGTTCCAAATGTACTTTCAGCAAGTGCTACACCAAGTCCGCCTTCAGATACATCGTGTGCTGATTGAACGAGACCGTTTTGAATCGCGGCTAGCAGAGCTTCTTGACGCGTCAGCTCTACATCCAAATCAATGTCTGGTGCTTTTCCGTAAATACGGCCTTCTGTCATCTTTTGAAGCTCACTGCCTGCGAATTCTTCCTTCGTCTCACCAATGACGAAAATCACATCGCCAGCCTGCTGGAACGATTGAGTCGTAATATGAGCAGTATCTTCAACCAAACCAACCATTCCAATGACTGGAGTTGGGTAAATCGCTGTTCCATTTGATTCGTTATATAAAGAGACGTTCCCACCGATAACTGGTGTGCTTAGCGTGCGGCATGCTTCGCTAATACCGTCAGCTGACTTTTCTATTTGCCAGAAAATTTCTGGTTTCTCCGGGTTACCGAAGTTCAGGTTATCTGTCACTGCTAGCGGACGCGCGCCTGAGCAGACAATGTTACGTGCTGCTTCAGCGACTGCGATTTTCCCGCCAACCTCTGGATCAAGGTAGAGATAGCGTGCGTTACAATCTGTTGTCATCGCTAGGGCTTTTTTCGTTCCGCGGATTCTTAGTACGCCCGCATCAGAGCCTGGTGCAACAACCGTATTTGTCCGAACCATGTAGTCGTATTGATCATAAACCCATTCTTTACTTGCAATTGTTGGCTGCTGAAGGAGCTGCTTTAACGTTTCGGCTGCATCTGTGATGGCTGGAGCTTCAACTTTTGTTTCTAAAAACTCACGATAGTATGCAGGCTCACTTGACGGCTTGTGATAAACCGGTGCTTCTTCTGCAAGAGCGTCAACAGGAAGCTCACATACGACTTCACCTTGATGGAGTAAACGAAGCATTTTATCGTCTGTCACATGACCGACTGATACCGCTTCAAGATCGTATTTTTCGAAAATATCAATGATTTCTTGCTCGCGGCCTTTTTCAATGACCAGAAGCATTCTCTCTTGCGATTCAGACAGCATCATTTCGTATGCGGACATGCCTGTTTCACGCTGCGGAATGAGGTCTAGATTCATCTCAATACCAGAACCTGCTTTACTCGCCATTTCCGCACTTGAGCTTGTTAAACCAGCCGCTCCCATATCTTGAATCCCAACGAGCGCATCGTTTTTGATGACTTCAAGGCACGCTTCAAGCAGCAGCTTTTCCATGAACGGATCGCCGACTTGAACCGCTGAACGTTTTTCTTCTGATTCATCAGAAAATTCTTCAGACGCAAATGTTGCACCGTGAATACCGTCACGTCCCGTTTTAGCACCAACGTACATCACCGTGTTGCCGACACCTTTGGCCTGCCCTTTTTTGATGTCCTCATGGTTGATTAATCCAACACACATCGCATTTACGAGCGGATTGCCTTCATAGCTTTGATCAAAATGAACCTCTCCGCCGACTGTTGGAATTCCGATACAGTTTCCATAGCCTGCGATCCCTGCCACTACTTCTTCAAACAAGTACTTCACGCGCGGTGAAGTCAATTCACCAAAACGAAGAGAGTTTAGTACAGCAATTGGACGCGCACCCATGGAGAATACATCACGGATAATTCCGCCGACACCTGTTGCCGCTCCTTGATACGGTTCAATCGCAGATGGATGGTTATGTGATTCGATTTTAAATACAACCGCTTGGTTGTCTCCAATATCAACGATTCCAGCGCCTTCCCCAGGACCTTGAAGAACATGCTCTCCTTTTGTCGGGAATTTGCTTAAAACAGGCTTTGAGTTTTTATAACTGCAATGCTCTGACCACATGACAGAAAAAATACCCGTTTCTGTGTAGTTTGGCAGCCTGCCAATAATGGATTCGATTAAAGCGAATTCTTCATCACTCAATCCCATTTGCTGATACAATTTCTCTTCTTTAATTTGCTTGTGACTTGGTTCAAGCAGTAGTGACATGAGTGTCCCTCCAATTTTTCACGATAGATTGAAACAATTTAAGTCCGTCTGCGCTGCCTAGTAATGTATCCACCGCGCGCTCAGGGTGCGGCATCATGCCGAGTACATTGCCCTCTTCATTCGTAATACCTGCAATTCGATTGACACTGCCGTTAATATCGTCTCCGTAAGTGAAAGCGATTTGGTTATTTTCAATAAGCTTTGCTAAAGTGTCTTCATCACAGTAGAAGTTGCCTTCACCGTGCGCTACAGGAACCGAAATGGATTCGCCTTTTTGATAGCCGCTTGTAAATTGCGTTTCGTTGTTCTCTACAATGAGTTCAACTGGACGACAGATAAATTTCAAGTCTTTATTTCGTCTCATCGCACCCGGAAGAATGCCAAGCTCCTGAAGAATTTGGAACCCGTTACAAACACCAAGAACAGGCTTTCCTTCCGCAGCTGCTTTTTTCACCGCCGGCATGATGTTTGAAAAGCGAGCAATCGCACCACATCTTAAGTAATCCCCATAAGAGAAACCGCCTGGTACGAGTACACCGTCAAATCCGTCTAGACTCGTTTCGTCGTGCCATACATATTCAACTTGTTCACCTAACTCATCTTGAATCGCATGGTACATATCGATATCACAGTTAGAGCCAGGCAAGACGATCACTGCAAACTTCACTGTGCGACAACCTCCTCCACCTCATAGCGGTAATCTTCAATCACCGTGTTGGCCAGTAATTTTTCACACATTTCTTTGACGACTGTGTCTAAATCACGATCTGATTTTTCAATGACAAGCTCCATGTATTTCCCGATACGGACATCCTTTACTTCCTGATAAGACATGCTGTGCAAGGCGTGCTGCACGGCACTTCCTTGTGGATCAAGAACGCTCTCTTTTAAGCTGACAAAAATTTTCACTTTATACATGTTTTTGGCCTCCAAGTCTTTTGAAAATTTCTTCGTATGCATTCGTTAAGCCGCCCAGGTTTCGTCTGAACACGTCTTTATCAAGCTTTTCGTTTGTATCTTTGTCCCAAAGCCTGCACGTATCAGGTGAAATCTCATCAGCTAGCAAAATACGATTCTCGTGATCTATTCCGAATTCAAGCTTGAAATCAATTAAATTTACATGGCAGTCTGAGAAGATTTGCTTTAACTCTTCATTCACTTGTCTTGTGATCTGTTTCATTTCCTCGACCTGCTCTGGTGTCGCTGCATGTAAAATGCGAATATGATCTTCTGTAATGAGCGGATCGCCGAGTGCATCATCTTTGTAGTAAAACTCGATCAATGGTGTATCCAGTTTTGTTCCCTCTGGAATGCCAAGGCGCTTTGACATACTGCCTGCCACCACATTTCGTACAACGACTTCAAGCGGCACAATCTGCACCTTTTGAATGAGCTGCTTTGTTTCAGAAAGGCGTTTCACAAAGTGATTGTTGATCCCTTTCTCATGCAGCATTTGAAAGATTAAGCTTGAAATTTCGTTATTCAGTCTGCCCTTGCCTTCAATTTCAGCTTTCTTTTCGCCGTTAAATGCTGTCGCTGAGTCTTTATATTCGACATATAGAATATGCTCGTCATCGGTCTGATAGATTTTTTTCGCTTTGCCTTCGTAGAGAAGTTCTTGTTTCACAGTCATTCAGGTTGGCCTCCTAATTTGAATGTTGGCAATTTTCAGGATTGGGCACCTGACGAGCAGGCGACCCATTTCTTATGCAAGACCTAGACGTTCGAAAATCATATCGACATTTTTCAAGTGATAGTTGTAATCGAAGCAGTCAGCGATTTGTTCAGGTGTTAAGCGTGATGTGATTTTTTCCTCCGCTTCTACTAATGAACGGAATGGCACTTGCTTTTCCCACGCTTCCATTGCCTTTGGCTGAACCGTATCATATGCCTCTTCACGTGCCATGCCTGTATCGATTAATGCAAGAAGAACGCGCTGTGAGTAAATCAAGCCAAGTGTGCGGTCCATGTTGCGTTTCATGTTCTCAGGGAAGACCGTCAAATTCTTCACGATGTTTGAGAATCGGTTTAGCATGTAGTTCAGTGCAATCGTTGCATCTGGTAAAATGATGCGCTCAGCAGACGAATGAGAAATATCACGCTCATGCCAAAGCGGTACATTTTCATAAGCTGTCAGCATATATCCACGGATGACGCGGGCAATTCCCGTCATGTTTTCAGAGCCGATTGGGTTCCGTTTATGCGGCATTGCTGATGATCCTTTTTGTCCTTTTGCGAAGAACTCTTCTACTTCACGTGTTTCACTCTTTTGAAGTCCACGAATTTCAACAGCAAATTTCTCAATGCTTGTTGCGACGAGTGCAAGAGTAGCCATGTAATCTGCATGACGATCACGCTGCAAGGTTTGGGTGGAAATTGGTGCAGCTTTGATGCCAAGTTTCTCACATACATATTGCTCAACAAACGGGTCGATGTTCGCATATGTGCCAACAGCACCAGAAATTTTGCCGTACTCGATGCCAGCTTTTGCTTGTTTAAAACGTTCTAGGTTACGCTTCATTTCTTCGTACCACAGACCAAGCTTCAGGCCAAATGTTGTCGGTTCAGCGTGTACACCGTGTGTACGGCCCATCATGACGGTATATTTGTGCTCTTTTGCTTTTTCTTTTAGGATGTCAACAAATCTCTCAATGTCCTTGAGCAAGATATCGTTCGCCTGTTTTAATAGATATGAAAGCGCCGTATCCACTACGTCTGTAGATGTTAACCCGTAATGAACCCACTTTCTTTCTTCTCCTAGAGATTCAGATACAGCACGCGTAAAGGCTACCACGTCATGGCGCGTGTCTTGTTCAATCTCTAGAATACGATCAATATCAAAGCTTGCATTTTTGCGCATGGTCACAACGTCTTCTTTCGGAATAACACCAAGCTCTGCCCATGCTTCACAAGCGAGAATTTCTACTTCAAGCCATGCATTAAATTTATTTTCCTCTGTCCAGATTGCTGACATTTCTGGTCGTGCGTAACGTTCGATCATTTCCCGTTTCCTCCATTTCTTTCAGTCCATATCTTTGTGATGTTTGTCATCCATTCATCATCAAGCTGTTTCATAAATGTCATATGCCCCATTTTGCGGCCGGCTTTTACTTCATGCTTTCCATATAGATAAAGTTTCGCTTCTTTGAGAAGCTCAGGATGCTCTTTTGGAATGTCTACTTCATCGCCTAATAAGTTCACCATCATGCCCTCTGATAAAAGGGCTGTACCGCCAAGCGGCAAACCGCATATCGCGCGAATATGTTGCTCAAACTGACTCGTCTCACATAAATCGAGCGTATAATGACCAGAATTATGCGGGCGAGGCGCCAGTTCATTGACGAGCAGCTCTCCCTCGTTTGTCAGGAACAGTTCTACAGCAAGTGTACCGACTAGCCCCAGCTTTTCAGCCAGTGTCGTTGCCAGCTCTTTTGCCTTCTCCTGAATGCGTTCCTCTACCCTTGCAGGCACAATGCTTTGGAACAAAATGTTGTGCTTATGAATGTTCTCAGCGACTGGGAATACCGCAATCTCCCCATGAATAGAACGAGTGACGATCACCGAGAGCTCCATTTGAAATGGGACCCAGCTTTCTAAAATACAAGTTCCATGTGTGAGCAATTCAGATGCTTCGTGAAGCTGTCCTTTTTCCTTGATCACATACTGCCCTTTTCCGTCGTAGCCGCCTCTGCACGTTTTCAGAACGGCTGGCAAACCAAGCACGGCCACTGCGTCTTCCAGCTCTTTTTCATCATGAATGATGCGATAAGGCGCGACTTCACAGCCTGCGTCTACAATCCCTTTTTTCTCCGTTTCACGATTTTGAGTTAAAAGAAGAAGTTCACTTCCTTGCGGTAAATTGGCTTCTTCCTTCAATTGATTAAGTGCATCATAATCAATATTTTCAAATTCATATGTCACGACATCGCTGATTTCTGCCAGCTGTCGAATCGCTTCGAGGTCACTATATGCACCTGTGATTTCTGTATCAGCAACCTGTCCACAAGGAGATTGTGCGACTGGATCTAACACAGCTGCCCGGTATCCCATTTGTTTTGCGCTGACGGCCATATATCTGCCAAGCTGTCCTCCGCCGATAATACCGATGGTTGCGTTTGGAAAAATGGTCTGCTTAGCCAAGCTGATCACTGCTTTCTAGTACAGTCTGTTTTGTTTGCTCTCTTCTTTCTTCAAGGCGAGCAGCGATTGTTTCATCAAATGCTGAAATCATTTGCGCGGCAAGAAGCCCTGCATTTGTTGCACCGGCTTTGCCAATCGCCACTGTAGCAACCGGTACACCGCCTGGCATTTGAACGATGGATAATAAGGAATCCAGCCCATTTAGTGCTTTTGATTGTACGGGCACACCAATGACCGGCAGTGTCGTTTTTGCTGCGACCATCCCCGGTAAATGTGCTGCGCCTCCAGCACCGGCAATGATGACTTTTAGTCCTTTACCTCTTGCTTCTGTCGCATATTCAAACATCAAGTCAGGTGTCCGATGTGCGGATACCACCTGTTTTTCATACGGAATGTCTAATTCCTCTAAGATATCGCACGCATTTTTCATTGTTTCCCAATCAGATGTACTTCCCATGATGACACCTACAAGCGGCTTCATTTTGTCCCCACCTTTAAGCTGATATTCGATTTTGTATCGTTTGACACGCTTCCCAAACCTAAGCAGCTTGTCAAACGCCGAACAAAAAGGCCCGATTTGCATTGCATTGTTAGGAAGCAACACAAACCGGGCCATGGTAAGCGCTGTTCGCTTTTGAAACGCCATGTCAGTTTTGTTCACTATCCTGCATAGTCCAGTCATTTACGGTAACTGGGTAGAAACTTATGGGCCATATTCCCAAGATTATATGAGGCTCGTGTTTTGATTTCATGTTTATCTTAACAACGGATGTTCATGATGTCAACGGATTTATCGAACAATCTATGAAGTCGTCGTTTTAATGTTCGGATTTAGACTATTTTTCCTTCAAATACGATTTTTTTCCCAATCGGAATGATCTGAATCGACCCATTTTCCTTCTTTTCCTGAAAAATGGGCTCCTCCATTCGTCGGACAGGCGAGTAGCCTTCCGCTGCCATCTGGGACAACACTTGATCGATCGTCATGTTGTCTTCCACATAGAATTTCTTCTTCTTTGGTTTTGCGGTCATTCTTTAATTCTCCTTTTCTTCACAGCCTTCACCCAGAAGCCGCCGTGAATCGATTTGGGCTCATACGAAATGATAAACGCCTTTGAATCCAGCGTTTTAATCGTTTCATATAATTGCAGTTCATATTTTCTCGGTGTTAAAATTTGCAATGCTGTCCGGTCTCCTTCAAGACCGCCTGCTACCCAGCTGGTGACACCATATCCTTTTTCTCTCAATTGTCTTGGGAGATCGACATCCAATTCTTTTGTGATCACGTTAACAGTTGTGTAGCCAAGTGCCAGCTTCTCTTCAATTTTCATCCCGACAATGATTCCCATCCCATAACCTAGCGCATACGCAATGACATTTTGTATCTGATCTAAGTTATCAAGTACGATACTTAACCCAATGACATAAATAAGCATTTCAATCGTACCAGCAAAAGCAGCTGCGTACCGTCTGCCTTTCATTGTTAAAATCAAACGCATAGTGGAAAAAGAAACATAGACAATATTAATCACTAAAATGATCAAAACCATGGTGAACGCATTGGATAAAAGTTGTTGAAGCACGATTCGAACCCCCTGCACTAAAAATCAAATAAAGCACCCCATATTCTACTAGAGAACATACCTTGATACAATCAAATTTGCGCGAGAAAAACACATATATCTTTCGACAACAAAGGTGGTCTTTGTTACCAAGAGTTTACCCGTTTTTTCCTCTTCTCAACATGAAAGCCTCCTTTTTCAAAAAAGGAGGCTTTCAGTGTGTTTATCCAAATCGAACAGGAACAAGTGAAGGAATCAAATACTCTCCGACAATGCTCCAGAGTAGTGCAATGATGACAAGCTCCACCAATAAAAAGATACAGCCCGCATACATCAAATCACCGCGCACCGCTTCATGCTCCGATTGAATCGAGCGAAAGAGTACGATCGCAATCAACTGGAGACCAAAAAACATCATCACAGATAAAATGACCGTCACATATGGAATATTCATCATGGCAAATACAAGCCAAAGGATGGATAAAACCAAAACCGGCACAAGGGCGGCACCAAACTTCATGATCACTTCTTTCAGTGATATGTTTCCTTTTAGCATGTACTTTCCGAGTAACCAGACGGTAAGCATCATCAATGTCAACAGGATGAGTGTAAAGACCGCTACCCTCAAAAAGGCGTCACCAAAAGAGTAATGAATGCCAAAGCCTAATAAACGGGTCTTTGACGCCTTTAATTGAACATAGTTGCCTAAAGCAAAAAACACGCTGAATAACACAATCGAGATCCAGGCGTACTTCATCCGTAATGTTTCCGCTTGATTGATGGCCCGGCTCGGTGATTTTAACATCGCAAGTCCATATGAGCCATAGCGCTTAAACGCGCCTCCTACACCTTGCAGCATACGCTGAATGGCAGAACGCTCATCAGCCGCTGCTGCTTTTGCTTTCGAGGTTCTTCCACGTTTTGCGGCACTTCTGCTGAGGCGGGATTGCCTCGTTTCTTGATCTATTGATGGCTCTTCATTTTTTAAGTCTGATGTACTTTGCTCTTGATCTTTTTCTAACATTCATATCAACTCCTATCCAGCACAATCCAAACAGGCTCATACGAATGTCCTGTTCGGATGACTCCTCTTAAAGTAGCGGAGTCTCTCTGTTCAGTCAAGATGCCTTGACGTTCATACGAATAGACGGATAAAGGGCAGCAGAGGTTTTAAAATGGTAAGAAAATTAGACAAAACAAAAAAACAGCAGCTTCCATGAGCTACTGCTTCAGCGTGTAGACAAACCCTCGCATTCTTTGTCAGTCCTGCGCGCTGATGCTCACGAATGTCAAATTCGCTCCGCGTCAGTGCTCGTCCTTTCTAGACTGCAAAGGTTTTCTATCACACTGAAAAAAGAAGACAAAGGGTTAAAATAAAGATCATTTTAACCCTTTGTCAACAATTAATGATTTAAGAAAGCAAAGTAGAGAATAAAGATCACAAACAATCCGTACATAATCGGATGTACTTCTTTGGCTTTCCCTTTAAAGATCATCGTAATCGGGTAGAAAATAAAGCCAACCGCAATCCCTGTTGCAATACTGTATGTGAGTGGCATCATAATCATCGTTAAGAAGGCTGGTACTGCAATTTCAAAACGATCCCAGGCAATCTTCGCAAGCGGAGCCACCATCAGTGCACCGACAATGATTAAAGCAGGTGCTGTCACATTCGATGTAACGATGGATAATAGCGGCGAGAAGAACATCGCAAGCAAGAAGAAAATACCCGTTACGACAGCTGCAAATCCAGATCGCGCACCAGCAGCTACACCAGAGCTGGATTCAACATAAGACGTTGTCGTCGATGTTCCAAGGACAGAACCTACAACGATTGAAGATGAATCCGCCAGAAGTGCTCTTCCTGCACGCGGCAGCTCATTATTTTTCATTAAACCAGCTTGGGTTGCAACAGCCACAAGCGTTCCTGCTGTATCAAAGAACCCAACGAATAAGAACGTTAAAATCACGACAAGCATTTGAATCGAGAAGATTTCTGGCAAATGAATCAAGGCTTGTCCAAAGGTTGGAGATAAGCTTGGAATACTTCCCACAATTTGCGTCGGTACTGGGACAAGACCAACAATCATTCCTGCAATAGCTGTCACAAGCATCCCGATGAAGACACCTGCATTCACTCGAAGAACCATTAAAATAACGGTCACTACGATACCAAACACCGTCAATAGAACAGGACCACTATGAATGTTTCCAATCGAAACGAGTGTATTATCATTATTGGCGATAATGCCAGAGCCTTGCAGACCGACAAACGTAATGAACAAACCAATACCCGCACCAACCGCCAGCTTCAGCTCAGCCGGAATGGCATTGATGATTTTTTCACGGAAACCTGTTAAAGAAAGGGCAACAAAGATCAATCCTGAAACAAACACACCAGAAAGTGCTGCTTCCCATGTGATGCCCATGCCAAGAACAACCGAGAAGGCGAAGAAGGCATTCAAACCCATACCTGGTGCAATTGCAATCGGATACCTGGCAATCAACCCCATCAGAATACACCCTGCGGCAGAGGCTAACGCCGTCGCTGTAAAGACAGCGCCCTGATCAATTCGTAATTTATCTGGAAAATCCGGTACAGACACTAAAGCAAGTGTGATCGGATTGACAAACAAAATGTAAGCCATCGACAAAAATGTGGTTAAACCACCGATGATTTCTCTGCGGTAATTCGTTCCTAACTCATCAAACTGAAAAAACTGTTTCAAAGCCAACTGACTCCCTTCATGTCCTTTTGCTTTAGTCTGTCCCATTCACAAGTCAAATAAAAAACGCCCCAACAGTTTTGGGACGCTTGACTACAAGTGTGAATTCAGACCGTGACATAAAACAAGAACAATGCATGATTTATATCAAACGAGTGTGAATTGACGTAGTCAAGCCATTTACGGTAGCTTGGTAGAAACTTGCGGGCCATATCCCCGCGATTATACGACTTCTATCTATTTGATTTCTGTGTCTATTGTACCAACTTCATTTTTAAAACACAATACAAAAAGCGAACAATTTTCAAAGAAATGTCCGCTTCATTCGTCTTATTACACGAATTTGGAAAATCACATCTAGTTCTTTATACACCCTTCTCCAAATCCTTCTCTTTTGCAAAAACCGCTGCGGCTACATGGAAAAACTCTTTCACAGCTGGTGAAGCTTGGGAGAGAGACGGACAGGCGAGCGCAACCTCGCGGTGATGAGAGACATTCAACTTTCGAATGTGCACAAGCTGCTGCGTTTTTAAAAACAGCTCAGGACCTATCGTGACACCAAGCCCTTCTCCGACCATACGAGCAATGGTCGTACAATCGTGTACTTCAAATAAAGTAGCTGGCTTCAATTGAGCCTCAGAAAATATATCCTCTACATGTGATTGATACATGCCAGTCGGCATAATAAATGGTTCATCCGCCAAATCTGTTATGTCTACAATGGGCTGCTGGTGGAATCGATGATTTGGATGATAGGCGACCACCATCTCATCTTTGATCAGCGGCAACAAGTCAAAGGCTTCATCCGCATAGCCTTTCACAACAAATCCAACATCAATGATGCCAGAGTCCAGCCACTCCAATATTTCTTCATACGTCCCCTCATAAAATTTAAATTCGATTTTCGGATGCTTTTTCTGATAGCTCACAAGCAGCTTAGGCAATAAACAAGCTGATGCACTGGCAAATGTTCCGATACGAATCAAGCCCGTTTCGATATTTTTCGTTAACGCAATCTCCTGCTGGATCTTCTCCACCCTATTTAACACTTCTCTAATATGCGGGAGAAGCGTTTGACCGATATCTGTCAGCATGATGCCCTTTTTTCGATCACGAATGAATAAAGACACATCCCACTCCGTTTCTAAACTTGCCACCGCATGACTGACCGCGGACTGCGTCATATTTAATGCTTCAGCTGCTGCGGTAAAACTGCCAAGCTCGACCACTTTTGCAATAATATCAAAGCGAACAAAGCTCATGAGTATTCACTCATCTCCTTCATGAAAAACATCAATTTTACTTATGTTAGCACGGAATTTAAACTAAATACAACGTATCAAATTGAAGGAAGGGTTCAAAAATGAAAAACACATCACATCAGCTATTGATTATTCTTTTAGCTGTCGGTTCATTCGTCACAGGCACGTCAGAATTCGTCGTATCAGGCATTCTAGATATTATTTCTGTTGATCTAAATATCTCCATTCCTGCTGCCGGGCAGCTTATTACCGTTTACTCTCTCTTTTATGCAGTAGGTGCTCTCTTTTTAGTGATGGCAACATCGAAATTGAACCGAAAAAAGGTTCTGTTATCGGCGATTTTTGTGTTTATTTTAGGCAATGTGGTCGCCTTTTTTAGCCATCACTTTGTGCTGCTCCTGCTATCCCGAATTATCATGGCGATGAGTGGCGGCTTATATATTGTCGTCGCCACGAATTATGCAGCGCAGATCGCCCCTCCAGAAAAAAAGGGAAGCGCGATGGCAACGGTCATTACTGGTTTTACCATTTCACTCGTACTTGGTGTCCCTATTGGCACATTTTTATCAGGTCATGTGGATTGGCACTATATTTTTCTCATCATTGCACTAGGTACTGCTTGTCTTTTATTACTGCTTTATCAATTACTGCCACCCATGGAGGGACATTCACATCTGCCATTGAAGCAACAATTACATCTCCTTCAAGATAGCAGGGTGATCAGCGGCTTAGCTACGACCGTCTTTTGGATTTTAGGCTACACAATGGTATTCGCTTATATCTCACCTTTATTACGACAGACCGCTGGCTTCTCTCTTGAAATGACAAGTTTCGCCTTACTCATTTTAGGAATCGCTGCTTTTATAGGCTCACGATTTGGCGGCTTCGCTGTTGATCAATGGGGACCAAACCGAACCATCTCGATCAGCATCATGATCCAGATGCTCGCTCTCTTCGCCTTATTTTTCACACAATTCTCTACAATTAGCGTCTTGATCACACTAGCCATATGGGGCATCGCAACATGGACGACAACGCCAGCAAAGCAGTTTTACCTCATCTCTCTAAAACCCCAAGCATCAGAAACCGTGCTGAGCTTTAATACAGCGATTATGAATATTGGCATGATGCTCGGATCGTCAATCGGCGGTGTGATGATTCAATATACAAATGTCACGAACTTAAGCTGGATTGGCGGTTTAGCCAGTTTTGTTGCATTCATGTTGATTCGGTACTCGTTCCATCGTAATCGGCTGGTCCAAAAGCAGACAAAAAGCGAACATGTATAACCATGTTCGCTCTTTTATTTATTGACTAGCGTAGTGAAAAATGGAGTCGAAAGAGCAACTTGAACTTTTGATATAATGGAAGAAATATCTACAAAAAGGAGTATGTCGATCTACTTTTTTATTTCCGCTTACTACGAAGTTCAATGAGTGCTAGTGTATTGTCATTGAAAAAGAACTCCAAAATGATACCGTTTGATTGATCTTGATATTGTATACCTTTGCTATACCCTTCGACAAACCAGAGCTTCTTGAATTGATCTCCATATGTTTGTATCACAGATGAATAATCTTCTCCAATTTTAACTCCCTTAGATGTTTGAAGATTTTTTTGTGTTGAGTGATTGTAAATAGTTATAACTCGATCATGTTGATCAACTGATACGACAAAATCTTGATTTTCTTTTTCCATATAGACCGTCTGTTTAGGATGAGAGAATTGAGAATTCTCCACAAAATTATGATCTCCCTTGAATGTTTGACCGATCTTAAAATGACCTATTGATTCATCTGTTAAAGCGATAGAGTAAAAATTAAAAAACATTGCTATCCAAACAACTAGTACGGTTCCTCCTAAAACAGAACCTACTATCACTAACACTTTAGAACGAATGATTCCCTTTTTAAATAAATAGATCACTAAAGTTACGGCGATCATCACGAAAACAAATGTGATTAGAAATATACCCATTTCTCTTATCCTCTTCCTCTTTAGTATAATTCGCATGTAATTGATTCCCACGATGATAATTTCATATTATACCAAAGCATTCAACAAATCCGACCAACACAGGTATAATTTAAATAAAATAAACAATAGGAGATAAATATGACTAGACATAAATTGATATTTCCACAATCATTTCCAACAATACATACCGAAAGACTAATCTTAAAACAAGCAACAAGCGAAGATGCTGAGGATATGCATATCTATTTATCCAATGAAACCGTGTGCCGCTACATGGGCATTGATGTTCATAAAACAATCGAAGACACAAAAGGAGAAATCAAGTGGTATGACAATATCTTCAAAGAACAAACAGGCATCCGGTGGGGCATTTCTCTAAAAGACAATCCAGCCATTATCGGCAGCTGCGGCTTTCTCAATCTAGAAAAACAGAACTGCCGCACGGAAATCGGCTATGAATTACATCACGATCATTGGAGAAAAGGCATTATGAAGGAAGCCATTGCTGCGGTGTTACGATATGGATTTCAGGAGATGAACCTGAACCGGATTGAAGCCATCATTGATCCAGCAAACACGTCTTCTGTTCAATTATTGGAGAAGTTTGATTTTGTACGAGAAGGTTTATTGAGGGAGTATGATCTTGGTCAACATGGGTTTGATGATGTGTTTATGTATTCGATTTTGAAGAGGGATTTTGAAACAAAATAGAATTCATTAAGTCTTGCATATTCATTTGATCATACTATATAAAGTCATAACGGACCAAGGAAAAACAAATACTTTTTTCATTCAAAATCACAACCCGAATATGCTCCGTCACATTTACGAGCTAAACCCATATATTGAAAACTTGTCTAGCAAATTGAACATTCAGCACCCTTTCTCCCTCGGAAAGATTCGGAGAAGAAAGGTGTGCTAAAGTGCTATTACAACGAAATTTTATATATAAAAAGTGTCTATAGAACGATAAAACCCTAAAGTAACAAATGTCTCCAATACTGAATGGCATGTAACCTATATAAGTAAATAATCGAGAAATAAACCAGTAGCAAAACATATACGTTCATATCAATCAGAAATATAAAGTAGTTCTTGTCATCGGTTCGAGAGTGTGATTCAACAGCTTGGAGAATCACTAGAGTCAAGAAAAAGGGCGTCATTGGGAGATTTCAAGAACTATTTTGTAACTTCAAGTGATTTTGAACTACTTCCTTAATTCACTAAATATTTTTTTATATGAGGAGAAAATAGAGTATACAATTATTTTTCTTTTCAACCAAGCTGTAAACTGTGTTTTTATTGAATAATTTGGAATATCTAATTTAACCTCGTTATCTTTGATTATTTTTGAAGTTATATCATTATTTAATAAAAGGTTTTCATAATCTTCTCCGCCGTAATACGAGCATGCAACTAAATTCTTATATTCCATTGGGTATTCTTCTTTAATTAATTTTCTATAAATAGATTTTGCTTTCAATTTATTTTTCGTTATTTTTCTATTAATTAATAAACCACCTATAATATAAGATATTGTAAATGCAGTTATTCCTAAACTTATCATTGAAGTCAACTGACTCGAAACTTCTTTCAACAAAAAGTGATTAATCACATCTACTAGATCAGGATTATCCAAAATAATGTTTTTTAATGTATCCGAGATGTCAGTCTCTTTTTTTACAGTTTCAATAGTTAATAAATATTTTCCGGATTTGATATAACTAGAAAAATAGAACAACAAAATTGGACTTAACAGTGCAGCTGAAATTGTTGTAAATGAACTAATTAATACTGTCTTTCCATTTAATTTCCTTAAAATATGAACTGGAAAAGCATATGTTAACGCAGAATACAGTATCACTGTAGTAAATAAGTAAGTCAAAAATCCAACGAAATAAGGTAAAGAATTAATTATTGGATGCAAAAAGAAAAAGTAGATGAAAGCATTAATAATTGGTATCAAAACATATGTAGCTGTTGTATATTTATAAACTAAACCTGCTATTATACCCCCATAACCAATAATTAATACAAAACTGATGCTGATGATAGTGAATAAATTCACAATTTCTGATTTACCTAAAAAATGTTCAAGTAAACTTCGTATTGCTATGATGTTAACTAATGAAATAAAAAATGTCCCCACCGCTGCATCACGGAATAAATTAAAGATATACTGTCTCTTCTCTAAATCAATATATTTATTATCATCTGTAATATAATAATATTTTAATTGATTTAACTTTTTCAGCTCAACAAAGAGAGTATTGATGTTTCTAGTAATGGGTTTTCTATTCACCCAAATTAGCCATAAACTAATTAATACAACATAAATACTAGACAACAAATACAATTTTTTTGACAATAAAAAAATTAGTATACACAAATAAATAAAAAGAATTAATGTATTGAATGAATTTCCAGCTCTACTTTCTCTTTTCATATAAATTCCTCCTACTAATACTAATTAAAATATAAAGCAAAAAGTAAATACTTCTCCATTTATTTTATCGACTACTCTTTTTTATGTTCAAGAAAGATTTCTTAGTGTAAATCGCATCCGCTTCCCGTACGATTTCAAGTTCTTCTTCAGAAACTCCACCCAGTACACGGATACCCAGTCCTAAACCTAGGACTAGAAGGTCCATTCTAAAATTACAACATAGCACAAAAAGTCAAATTTCCTACAAAGCATTTCCGCTATACTAAACTCGTAAGGCAAGGAGGTGCTCGGTTGTCCTATCAAGAACATGAGAAAACGATTCAAGAAACATTGAATTATATTGAACAGCATCTGAAAAATGATTTACCACTTCAAACTCTAGCGAAACACGCTGGTTATTCTAGGTTTCACTTTCACCGTATATTCAAAAAAGTGATTAAGAAGTCAGTTGTCGATTATATAAGGGAACGTCGAATGACCCAAGCGGCGAAGGATTTAATTCATACGGACCAAAGGGTGATTGACATTGCATTGCAGTATCGATTTGGTTCACAGGAATCCTTCACTAGAGCCTTTAAGAAGATCTATGATATGTCACCCGCACGTTATCGGAGATTACTAAGGAATGTCATTGATAAGGAGGAAATGAATATGGCTGCAAATAAGAACACACCTACCGGCTGGATTATGACGGGAGAAACACCATCTGACTATGAAACAGGTTTGGATGACAGAATTGTACACAGTGGTACGTACTCCGCTTACCTGAAGTCAAAGGATGAAAAAGCACGAGGATTTGCGACCTTGATGCAGCAAATTAAGTCTGATCGTTACCGTGGAGAACGCCTTCAATTTTCTGCTTTTGTCAAAAGCGAAGATGTGAAAGGTTCAGCTGGTTTATGGATGAGGATTGACCATTCTTCAGGTGAAGTTCTTGCGTTTGACAACATGATGAACCGTCCCATTACAGGAACAAACGGCTGGAATCATTTTAGTGTAGTATTGGATGTTCCAGTCAAAAGTGAAGTCATTGCGTTTGGCATATTACTACATGGTCCAGGTCACATTTGGATGGACGAACTTAGTTTTAAAATTGTAGATGAAAGTGTGCCAGTGACAGAACAAAATACCGTGGATCATTTAGAGGATGAACCAGTGAATTTAAATTTTGAAGGCTAGCAGACTGAATTTAAGAGGAGGTTAATTGCCATGAAAAAAATTGGTGCGATTTTATTGTTCGCTATGAATTCACTCACCTTTATTTGTGGCCTTGGAATTTTATTTGGTGAAGAGGATTAAAGATAAGCACCCATAGAACAAAAAAAATCAATTAAAAAAGATATCCCTATCACTATCTCTTTTTTGTAGACTTGGTATAATAGAAAAAATCAGAAAAATTAGAATGCGATGATAAGGAATAGTACTTGCCGAAATGTTTTCAGAAAGTTGCTGGTTGATGAGAAGCAATAACATAACGGTAGGGAACTCACCTTAGAGTAGCCTTAGTGAAATGAAAAGGATTGATGTAGTTAAGGTCGGCACCCCACCGTTATATGGGAAGGATATAAGATCAAACAATCTGTATCCGAATAAGGGCATGATAATGTATGGTTATCATGAAATAGGGGTGGTACCGCGTAAGAAGAAGTCTTTCGTCTCCAAGTTAAATCTTGGAGATGATAGGCTTTTTTTATATTCCAATTACAGGAGGAATCGATGATGTTTAACCACAAAAAATACGAAAAGAAATACTTTTTGCCACCGAACCTTACTTATGATTGGGTGAAGAAAGAAACATTAGAAAGTGCTCCGATATGGTGCAGTGTGGATTTACGGGATGGAAATCAAGCATTACCTATTCCTATGAACTTAGAAGAAAAATTGGAAATGTTTCAGTTACTAGTAGAGATAGGTTTTAAAGAAATTGAAATCGCATTTCCAGCTGCTTCTGATACGGAGTTTAGGCTATTACGGACACTGATTGATCATAATATGATTCCAGACGATGTAACGATTATGGTTATCACGCAAGCGAGAGAGCATATTATCCGCCGAACCTTCGAGGCAATTAAGGGGGTACCGAAAGCGATTGTTCATTTATATAATTCGACTTCAGAAGCGCAGCGCAGACAAGTATTTAAGAAATCAAAAGATGAAATTAAACAAATTGCAATTGATGGAGCTATTTTAGTAAAAGAACTGGCCGAAAAAACAGAAAGCGATATTTATTTTCAATATAGTCCTGAAAGCTTTCCAGGAACAGAAGTTGATTATGCATTAGATATTTGTAAGAGTGTTTTAGATATTTGGAAACCGACACCAAATCATAAAGCGATCATCAATATTCCGACAACAGTTGAATATTCAATGCCTCATATCTTTGCAAGTCAGATTGAGTATATACACAAAAATCTGTCTTACCGAGACAGTGTGACATTATCTGTTCATCCTCATAATGACCGTGGCTCTGGGGTGAGTGATGCAGAATTTGGCGTGCTAGCTGGCGCAGAAAGAGTCGAAGGTACATTATTTGGTATCGGTGAACGTACAGGGAACGTAGACTTGATTACCTTGGCGATGAATATGTACTCACAAGGTTATGATCCAAAATTGAATTTCAATCACCTAGAAGCTATTCGTAAAAAATATGAAAAACTAACCAAAATTACTGTTCATGAGAGACAGCCATATTCTGGCGAAATGGTATTCACCGCATTCTCTGGGTCACATCAAGATGCTATATCTAAAGGTATGAAATATAGAAAGGAAAATCATGTTGATAAATGGGACGTTCCGTATATCCCAGTAGATCCAGTTGACTTGGGGAGGAATTATCAAACGGATGTGATTCGAATCAATAGCCAGTCTGGAAAAGGTGGCATAGGCTATATACTAGAAACAAATTATGGCATTCAACTTCCTTATAAAATGAATGAAGCCATGGGATATGAAGCGAAGAAAGTATCTGATCAGACAAATAGGGAATTGTCTGTCGAAGAAATATATCATATTTTTGAAAAGCAGTATGTTGATTTTCACCCTCATTTCCAGCTGCTTGATTATCAATTCAATAAAGGAGAGAAGCAGGAAGTCACCTTAACTCTGCTGAGAGATGATCAACAAATTGAAATACAAGGAACTGGGACTGGAAGTTTAGATGCTATCAGTAATGCGTTAAAAGCATATTTTCATCTCGAGTATGTTTTGGAAGTCTATGAACAGAATTCTTTGGGCAAGGATTCTCAAGCAAAAGCCTGTGCACAGATTGGAATTTCATATCAAGGAAAAATGCATTGGGGTGCTGGAATTGATAAAGATATTATAGAAGCAACAGTGAAGGCCCTGGTGGTTGCAGTAAATAGACTAGAGGTTTGGATGTAGATGGAAAAAGATAAACTTGAAAAACATGAAGCGATGCAATATTTAAGAGAATATAACGAGCAAGAAATCTTTTATCAACAATACCAACAGAAAAAGCATGACAATCAATCGTTGCAATTATTTTTGAAGGATTATGATAAAAACAATTTCATGCATAAGCAAATATATATAGAAGAATTTTTGCTAAAAGGGCAGAATGAATTTGAAAAAGAGGATACCATGTGGTTAGGTCAGGAGAATGATATCGAAGTGAGAAAGTATAGCCGTTTTATGCCTCAATTGTCGGCTATCCATGATTTCTTTGAGATGATCTATGTTCTGGAAAATGAGATGTATGTAGAAGTGGAAGATAAAAAAATGGCTTTACAATCAGGAGATATTGCCTTTATTCCACCTGACACAATACACAAGCCAATTGTAATGGAGAATACAATCGCAATACAAATCATGATCCGTAAAAGTACTTTTCAAAAAGTGTTTTTTAAAATGTTAAAAGGAAATAATGTCATTTCAGAGTTCTTTTTGAATGCATTGTATATAAAAGAAAATAAAAATATTCTTATTTTCCATAGTCGCTTGGATAAAAATTTGCTAGACTGCTCTCTTCAACTATTTACAGAAAATTATAATCGGTTTCCTGGATACCAGTTGATTATGAATAATTTGTTTGAGATATTATTATGTCTCTTATTAAGATTCAAACCAAGTCATATAAACGTAAATCAGGTCAAACAATATAGTGATATACGTATTATTCAAATGCTCCAATATATTCAGCAATGTTGTGAGCATATAACAATTCAGGAGATGGCAGAGGAATTTAACCTTTCACAATCTTATCTGTCTAAATATATAGCTCGTAAGCTTGGCAAATCATTTAGTGAGATTCGACAAGAAATAAGATTGGAAAAAGCCTGCGAAATGATCACTGGTAGCCATTTACAAATAGATGATATTGCGGCAGCCGTTGGTTATCAGAATGTAGAGCATTTCATTCGTTTATTTAAGAGAAAGTATCACCTAACACCACATCAATATCGTTTAAATAATAGATAATGATAATCATGACTCTATTGTATTAGCACTTGGAGAGACTGTACTTGTTATTTTGAAAAAAAAGATTACTTAAAAATTAACAGAATGAATGACGCTTATCTTAAAAGGACCATTTTAAAATCGAAAAATGTCAAATCAATACTAATAAAAAGGAGAAATCATCATGTCAATCAAAAAAGTAAAAGATTATTTTAAACAATATGATATGGATACTCGAATTCAAGAATTTTCAGTATCTAGTGCAACCGTAGACTTGGCTGCTTCTGCATTGGGCTGCGAACCTGAAAGAATCGCAAAAACACTCTCCTTTCTAGTAAATGGACAAGCTATTTTAGTTGTTACCTCTGGCGATGCAAAAGTTGATAACAAAAAATTCAAGGAATATTTTAAAACAAAAGCTAAAATGCTTTCTCCTAATGAGGTCGTTGACTTGGTCGGCCAAGAAATTGGCGGAGTATGTCCTTTTGCTATAAAGAATGGCGTTTCTGTTTATTTAGATATGTCACTAAAACGTTTTGAGACAGTCTATCCAGCCTGCGGGAGCAGTAACAGTGCTATTGAACTAACAATAAAACAATTAGAAAAATACTCCGGTTATTCACAATGGATTGATGTGTGTAAGGGATGGAATGATGAATGAACACATTAAAATGGAAGGAAAAAGTGCAGTTAAAAATAAAAAAGAGCTAAAAACCCTTGATACACAAAGGTTTCTAGCTCTATTATAACTATTCCCACTCAATCGTAGCAGGCGGCTTACTCGTAATATCATACACCACACGGTTAATATGCTTCACTTCATTCACGATACGAGTTGAGATCTTTTCAAGCACGTCCCAAGGGATTCTTGCCCAATCACTCGTCATACCATCAATAGATGTAACAGCACGGATGCCGATTGTGTAGTCATATGTTCTTGCGTCACCCATGACACCTACGCTGCGGATGTCTGGGAGAACCGTGAAGTATTGCCAGATATCGCGCTCAAGACCGAAGTTGGCAATTTCTTCGCGTAGAATCGCATCCGATTCACGGACGATTTCTAGTTTTTCTTCAGAAATTTCACCTAGTACACGGATACCTAGTCCTGGACCTGGGAATGGCTGTCTCCAGACGATGTCGTCAGGAATGCCTAGCTCTGAACCTAGGGCACGGACTTCATCCTTGAATAGCGTATTCAAAGGCTCAATCAATTCGAACTGCATGTCTTCTGGAAGACCGCCTACGTTGTGGTGAGATTTGATTGTTTGTGCCGTTGCTGTTCCGCTCTCAATGATATCTGTGTAAAGCGTTCCTTGTGCTAAGTAGTCGATTCCTTTTAGCTTGTCCGATTCATCATCGAATACATAGATGAATTCGTTACCGATGATTTTACGTTTTTGCTCAGGATCAGATACACCTTTTAGCTTATTTAAGAAACGATCTTTCGCATCTACTTTAATCACGTTCATGTTGAAACCTTCGCTAAATGTCTTCATAACCCCTTCTGCTTCGCCTTTGCGAAGAAGACCGTGGTCAACGAAAATACATGTCAGCTGATCGCCGATGGCTTTGTGGATCAATACCGCCACAACAGATGAATCCACACCGCCGCTTAATGCGCACAATACTTGTTTGTCGCCTACTGTTTCACGGATTTTCTGCATTTCGATTTCAATGAAGTTCTCCATTGACCATTTGCCATCGCAGTCACACACGCCAAAGACAAAGTTTTTCAATAGGTCATTTCCGTATTCAGAGTGACGAACCTCTGGGTGGAACTGAACACCATAGAAATTCTTCTCAGCTAAGCTCATCGCTGAGTTTGGACAATGTGCACTTGTTGCATCAACTGTAAAGCCTTCTGGTACTTCAACAACGAGGTCACCATGGCTCATCCAAACGACTTGATCAGTCGGAAGATCTTTGAATAAAGCAGGCGTTCCATTAATGTGGATATCTGCTTTTCCATATTCACGCTGGCTTGCCGCTTCTACTTTCCCGCCTAAATAGTGAGTCATGAGCTGCATGCCGTAGCAAATGCCTAGAACCGGAATGTCTAGATCAAAAATCTTTTCATCACAGCGGAAAGATCCTTCATCATAAACACTGTTTGGTCCGCCAGAAAGGATGATTCCTTTAGGCGCCATTTCTTTAATTTCTTCAGCAGTTAAAGTGTGCGGATGAAGCTCACTGTACACACCAAATTCACGAATACGGCGTGTGATCAACTGATTGTACTGACTGCCGAAATCTAGAACCAAAATCATTTCATTTACTAAATTTGTCATGGTGTCACCTCTATGTCCAATATAGTTTTTTATAAACGCACAGAAAAAATGAGAGGAGAAAACCTGCTCTCAGTGTGAATCACGCTTTTGAAGCGCCCAGACTCACATCCGAACGCTTCAATTTCATGTATTTTAGAAGGTTTTAATATTCACCTATTCTAACAACAGGAAGGTACGGGGTCAAGACTATCTCCTGTTTATTAAATTTTCCCATAACTTTGCCGATTGCCGCCAAAGCACCGACGCATCCTCTCGTCGATAGAGTGCCCGCTCATAGAACTGCGTCAGCTCTGACATGCGATGATCTCCATGCTTGTCATCGATCAATGAAGCAAATTCTCTTAGCGTCATGCCAGGTTTTTTCTCAATTCCCCTGCGCTTCAGCTGCTTTAATAGAGCAGCATACGCATAGAAGAATGCTTCCTCCTCTGGCAGACCTTTCACCTTTCTCACAATAAAGAATGGCAGCCATCTTGCTCTGAATCGATAAAGTAGCCAGCTCATCAACCCTAGAAGGACCATAGATCCTGCCGCAAATCCCAAGATCGAACCAACATGCACCATACTTGGCTTTGCTTGTGCTGTTTGTTTCTTTGGTTCTGCCGGCTGCTCTGTCTCCTGCTGCTGCGGCTGTTCTGCCGGCTGATCTTCGCGTGCATCAGAGCTAGGCTGATCTTCTTTCTTTTGATCATCCGTTTGATCGCTTGAAACGGCTTCATTCGTAAATGTCTCTGGGTTCGTAAATCCTTTTGTCGGTTCGAAGGTGACCCAGCCTCTGTTTGGAAAATAAACCTCTACCCATGAATGCGCATTGTTATTGGTCACTTCATACACATTGTCTCCATCCATCTGTGTTTCATATAACTGACCTGACGTATACCCTTTCACCCATCTCGCCGGAATCCCGATCGAACGAAGCATCACAATCATAGAGGATGAAAAGTTATCACAGTAGCCGACCATCGTATCAAATAAAAATTGGTCTACATAATCTTCATTACGACCAGGCACAGCGACATTTTGCGTTTCATATGAAAACTTCGCAGATCCTAAATAATCCTCGATCGCTTTGGTTTTATCATACATATTATCCTTCGTTTCCGTTAAGCTGTTTGCCAGCGTCTTCACACGCTCTGGCAATGAGGAAGGAAGCTGCAAGTATTCACGGCCAACCTCCTGATTTACCTGCTTCTTTGTTGGCACTTTAATCCTCTGCAAATCCTCAAGGATAAATGTAGGAGATAAGAAGGTGACTTGGTAGTTCCCTAAATTTTTCGGCGGATTTTGACTGGATGGGACAATTTTTTCCGTTTTCCCCATCATTTGCAGCGGAATATTTTCCATTGGCATCAGAGTGATCGTCCCAATCGGATAGACAGCATGATTAAATCGATAGTCAGATTCCATATCGACTCTCGTTTCGTGCACCTCTGTTTTTACACGCTCGGTAAACCACCGATTTGGCACATCGTCGTCCTTTAGCCGAGTAGGCTTTGTATCATTTGAGGCATCCTCCCAGCCCTTTCCTGTGTAGATGCTTTTTGTTTCGACACGAAAGTAAGATGGCTTCTTTCCGCTCCATTTAAAGACCGGTGTGCGATCCTCACTAAACGGTCCGCCAAGCGATGAATCATCTGTACTATATCCCACTTTATTCTGCCCGGCTGTACCATCTTGATTCGTGACCGCCTTAAAAAACGGGACAGGATCAGGCCATTTCGGATCAGACTTTGGCAAAGAAGCGCCGAGTGCCGCTGATAGAAGAACGAGCGCCAACATGGGCAAAAACCATTTTAGACGCGCCTTCTGTGACACCCGGATGCCTTCAGCCGAACGCAGTCGATCGAAATACAGCAACCCAAGCAAACAAAAACCAAACACCATAATGCGAACGATCGCAAAGGCAGCATTATATGGCGTAAACGTATCCAGAATCGTGACATACACAATCGTCATGAGTAAAAAGAAAAAGATACGCTGCTGATAGACCACCCAATAATGAAGCAAGTAGACAAGCAGCCACAGCAAAATATAAAACAATAATGTGCGGAAGGAGGGGTACATGTCACTCCACATGCCTGTGCTCATGAAGGTGATATTATCTTTGATATCAGCAAATAATGCAGCCGGATAGCTTGGCTCTGCTTGATAAAAGATCAAATATAAGGCGAGCAAGATCATGCCAGTACAAATAGGAAACGTCACATACCACTTCAAACGAAAGAATGTAAACAAACACGTAAGCCCTATAAAAATGATGAAATAAGACGTATGACTCGTCTCTGTAAAATCTTGAAGCGGACGAAGCCACTCCCAAAGCAGCAGAAATGCTACAGCATAATAGATGAACAACTCAAAACGGCTTTGCCGCTGATGCGTATGCAGCATAAATGTTTGTCACCTCACAGTTCTTTCGTGCAGCCGGTCTTCAAATAAAAGGGTCGTGCGTATTCCAGATGCCTTGAGCCGGTCTACAAGCTGTTTTTCTTTTGTCGTGAATCGATCCAAGGCTCTCTTCACTAAAAGAACAGTGATGTTCTTTCTGTTTCGATTTCCAAGCAGGCTCGCAGCAAGCTCTTCTTGCAGCTGACCCGTGACGACATATTTTCCAGAGTGCTGGTACTCACTCGCTGCTAACGCCTTATATTCTTGTGCGCGAGAAGGTTGATGCTGCACCCTTGTTAAATAATAGAGCATGTCCTGTAAATGAAGTTCTCCTTGATCCACTCGAAAGGCACGCTGATCTCCTAGAGGTACAAAACCTGAAGGCACCCCTTTTTTCACTGCCGTTTGGAGAACAGAAGCTGTAATAGACACGACGGTCTCAAAAACCGCTTCATCTGTAAAATCAGCAAACACGACAAGATCCTTTGTTTGATTCTGTTCAAATTCCTTCGTCATCAGCTGATCCCTTCTAGCCGTCGTCTTCCAGTCCACCCAAGCAAAACGGTCTCCTTGCTGGTATTCCCGCACGCCTGTTGTCACATGGGTCGGTTCATTGAACCACGAGTGAACCGCTTTGCCTCCATTTTCATTCGCTGACTCAGCTGACTCCACCTGAAGATCCAGCATTTTCGGATAGACAAGCAGCTTTTTTTCTAACAGAATGATCACTTCTTTCTCCACAAAACCAAACATATCACCCGTTTTGATTCGAACCGCTGACAAATGATGTTCCCCGCGCTTGACATCGTTCAATTGATAGGAAAAACGCCACGTTTTCCGAAACCAAGGAAACAGCATTTGCTTCATTTCAATTTGTTCCTGTAAATGAAAGGTGTCCGGCGGATCATCCTCAATCAAGACGTAAACGTATGGAAATGGATTTGTCCGCTTGATTTCAAGGTCAACGGACAGCACGTCTCCCGCCTTCAAGCGGGTTTGCTGTAATGTCCTTTTGGCTGTCGCTCGCAGCGGAATGAGCGCAAACAGCAAAGCATACAAAGTATATGGTAAAAATGCATAAAAAAGGAACCAACTCACAAACCCCCCCTGAAACATGGCATAACAAAAGACTGCCGCAGTGAGGATGATGAGCATCATTACCCGTAACCATAATGAAACAGCGAAACGATGACGTGACTTCATTGAGTCATCGACTTTTGAACTGGCACGCCAATTTGCTCAAGCATTTGTCGCAGCAGTGTCTCCGCCTTCTTCCCTTCATACGTCGCTTCTGATGTCAAAATCATTCGATGCGGCAATGTATATGGCGCCAAATACTGTACATCATCAGGAATCACATAATCTCGCTGATTCAACAGTGCATACGCCTGAGCCGCTTTCATGAGGGCGATCGATCCCCTTGGACTCACACCTAAATAAACAGATGGATGTTGACGCGTCGCTTGAGCGATTTCCACAATATATTCTTTAATGGATGCATCCACATGAATGGTCTGAACAGCTTGCTGCAACGCATGGATATGATCCTTTGTCATCACTGCTTGGAGCGTATTAATCGGGGACTGCTTTTCCTGCAAATTGAGCACCTCCAGCTCCTCCAGCATGGTCGGATACCCCATTTGCAGCTTGAATAAAAACCGGTCCATTTGCGCTTCTGGGAGCGGATAGGTCCCTTCATATTCCACTGGATTCTGCGTCGCCATGACGAAAAAAGGATCCGCAAGCGGCATGGTTTCTCCGTCCACTGTGACACTGCCTTCCTCCATCGCTTCGAGCAATGCCGACTGTGTTTTAGGAGAGGTCCGGTTGATCTCATCAGCCAAAATAATCTGCCCCATAATCGGTCCTTGCCTAAATTCAAATTCATTTGTCTTTTTATTATAAATCGACACACCTGTTACATCTGAAGGCAAAAGGTCAGGAGTGAATTGGATTCGCTTAAACTCACAGCCAATCGATTTTGCCAAAGCACGAACCATCATCGTCTTCCCAACACCAGGCACATCCTCTAGTAGCACATGCCCCTTCGCCAAAATCGCAACAAGGCTTAATATCGCAATGTCTTTTTTCCCAACCATGACTTTATTGATGTTATCTACGATTTTTTGTAAATCTGAATGCATCGGTTCATCAAATGCCATCCTGATCCTCCTATCACGTTTCCGTTAAATTTCATATAGTCTAACTTTACCATACAACGCGCATTTGCATAAAACATCAGCATGTAGAAAAAAGAAGCCTTCTCACGATGGAAAAGACTTCTTCTCTTCTTTTGTCTCACCTGCTGGCTCCATATGAACATGAGAGTGTAAAATATCATGTTCCTTCTTCATTCTACGTTCGATCTCATCTGCAATATCATGGCTTTCTGCAATGTTCAAGTGCGGCTCGACCTCCACTACTACATCCACATGGACCGTACTTCCGAGATACCGTGCCTTAATATCTTTCAAATCGCCCACTCCAGGTGTTGCTTCAATGGTCTCTTTATATTTGGACATATCTTTTATATGAAAACCGTCCGTTAACGAATGAGAAGCATCTCTGAAAATCTCCCACGCCGTTTTACAAATAATGAGGCCAATGACAAACGCTGCAAGCGTATCAATCCATGCCAGCTGAAATTGAGAGGCGATAATCCCTACAAATGTTCCAATACTCACATACGCATCTGATTTATTATCAGCTGCTGCTGCATGAAGAGCCTGGCTATTGATCCGTTTGGACAGATTGCGGTTGTAAATATACACGCCGTACATCACCACAGCACTTCCTGCTGCCGTCCAAGCTGCGATCATATCGGGCGTTTGATGCTCAGATGAGAAGAGCGACCGGCCCGCACTCAGCAGAACCTGAAGTCCAACAAGCATCATAATAAAGGACGCCACAAGAGACGCAATATTCTCTGCTCGAAAATGACCGTATGGATGATCTTCATCAGGCGGCTTTTGAGAAATACGCAGCCCAATCAACACAGCAAGGGATGCAATAATATCCGTCGTATTATTCAATCCATCTGCCGAAAGAGCCTCTGAATGAAACACATACCCAATTAGAAGTTTCACCGCTGATAAGATCACATAGGCAATGATGCTGACCCAAGCACCTGTTTCACCTTGTCTTAATTCGTTATAGCGCTCCATGTCGAACCGCGCCTCCTCACACATCACTTTTCTATTATTTATCTTACAAAGCAAAGCCCGTGTGGGTCTACAGCAACATGATTCGCTTGTGTCAGCAAAATAGGATACATAGAAATGTGTTGACCTAAGTAAACTTATTTTTATAAGGTCAATTGACCTCAAGACCTACTCCCATCAACCTTTTTCCAATTCACTCTGTGATGAACATCTGGCAATATCACTCTTTCTGGAAAATTGTCAGAATAATTTTATTTTGAGAGACAACTTCTCCCCATCCTATCTTATGCTATTTTTAAGAATGAACAGAGGAAAAAGAGGGAACATAATCTCTCAAATCCTTTATACTTTTTAACATCATGTTAAGAGGTTTGAAATGTCAGTTTGATAACCTGTCCAATGCTGAATGACAATTCAGTATGATAAAATTTAAAATATTCTAAAAACAATTTCTCTATGAAGAGAAATGTTTGGAGGTAAAGACATGTCCAACATGACAAACGGTCTTCAAAAAAATCTGAAAACAAGACATATTTCAATGATCTCCATTGCTGGGGTTATTGGCGCAGGGCTATTTGTTGGTAGCGGCGCTGTCATTCATTCTGCAGGGCCTGGAGCCATTCTTTCCTATTCTTTTGCCGGACTTCTGGTGATCTTTATTATGAGAATGCTTGGAGAAATGGCATGCGCCTATCCGACAAGCGGTTCCTTCTCACAATATGCGAGTGATGCCATCGGTCCTTGGGCCGGGTTTACAATTGGCTGGCTTTACTGGTTCTTCTGGGTCATCGTCATCGCCATCGAAGCCATTGCCGGTGCTGCCATTATTCAGTATTGGTATGGAGATGCACCTGTTTGGCTCACAAGTCTTATCCTCACTATCCTCTTAACATTAACGAATATCTTTTCTGTTAAATCTTTTGGCGAATTTGAATACTGGTTCTCATTAATAAAAGTCGTCAGCATTATTCTCTTTCTACTCATCGGTTTTGCATTTATCTTTGGTTTTGGCGGTCATCATACTGCAGGACTTGCCAATTTAACGGAGAACGGTGGTTTCCTTCCAAATGGATTCAGCTCTGTTTTACTCGGAATTGTCGTCGTCATCTTTTCCTTCATGGGAACCGAGATTGTGGCAATAGCAGCCGGAGAATCAGCAGACCCAGTCAAGTCTGTGACAACAGCTACCCGCTCTGTTGTATGGCGTATCATCGTGTTCTATGTCGGATCCATCGCTGTCGTTGTGACCTTGCTTCCATGGAATTCAGCGAGTATTTTAACAAGCCCGTTCGTTGCGGTATTAGAATACATCGGCGTCCCATCAGCAGCTCAAGTCATGAACGTCATTGTTTTAACAGCCGTTCTATCTTGCTTAAACTCCGGTTTGTACACAACGTCCAGAATGCTTTATTCATTAGCGGAAAGAGGCGAAGCACCGAAACGCTTTATGAAAATCAGCAAACGTGGTGTTCCTGTAGCGGCTACAGTCGCAGGCACCTTCTTTTCCTACATTGCCGTCATGATGAACTACTTTTATCCTGAAACCATCTTTTTGTTCTTAGTCAATGCATCCGGCGCCATTGCCCTTCTTGTCTACTTGGTCATTGCTGTTTCACAATTAAGAATGCGCCGTAAAATCGAAAAAGAAAATCCAGAGCAGCTCAAAATCAAAATGTGGCTGTTCCCATATCTCACGTACTTTACCATTTTGGTCATTTGCGCCATCTTGGCATCGATGCTGTTTATCGAATCAATGAGACCACAGCTCATTTTGACAAGTATCATTACCTTCGGTGTGCTTGCCGCTTATTTCGTCTTTAAACCGAATAAAAAAGTGCCTGCAAATGCAGCGCTTGAAAATAAACACCCGTAATGCTCCCGCTGAAAAGCGGGTTTTTTTATTTTATTCACCTATTTTCATGTCCGCACTTATACTGTATCAAATTGGATTATAAGTGAGGATTAGACGACATGAACCTAGAAAAATTTGTTGACGAGCTTCCAATTCCAGAAGTCGCGAAGCCCGTCAAAAAGAACCCAAGACAAACGTATTATGAAATTGCTATGGAGGAGGTATTCCTAAAAGTTCATAGAGACCTGCCCCCAACCAAGCTATGGACCTATAATGGCAGCTTGCCTGGTCCAACCATTCAAGCGAATCGAAATGAAAAGGTCAAAGTGAAATGGATGAACAAATTGCCACTTAAGCATTTTCTGCCGGTCGATCACACCATTCACGAAGGCCATCATGACGAACCAGAAGTCAAAACCGTCGTTCATTTACATGGCGGCGTCACACCAGCAAGCAGTGACGGCTATCCAGAGGCTTGGTTTTCACGAGACTTTGAAGCAACCGGCCCCTTCTTTGAACGAGAGGTATACGTATACCCAAATCATCAGCAAGCCTGCACATTGTGGTATCACGATCATGCGATGGCATTGACACGATTAAATGTGTACGCCGGCTTAGCTGGGTTTTATTTGATCTCTGATGCGTTTGAAAAGTCCTTAGAGCTGCCGAAAGATGACTATGACATTCCTTTAATGATCATGGACCGTACGTTTCAGGAGGATGGCTCACTGTTTTATCCTAGCAGACCAAACGACACGCCAGAAGACAGTGACCTACCAGACCCATCCATCGTGCCCTTTTTTTGTGGAGAAACGATTTTAGTCAATGGAAAAGTATGGCCTTATTTAGAAGTAGAGCCGCGAAAATACCGCTTTCGTATCTTAAATGCGTCCAATACTAGAACTTACGAGCTGCATCTAGATAACGACGCCACAATCTTGCAAATTGGTTCCGATGGGGGCTTTTTGCCAAGGCCTGTTCGCCATCAATCCTTTAGCATCGCACCTGCTGAACGTTTCGATGTCATCATCGACTTTTCAGCTTACGAAAACAAAACGATCACTCTCAAAAATACAGCCGGCTGCGGACAGGATGTGAATCCTGAAACAGATGCGAACATTATGCAATTCAAAGTCACACGTCCGCTAAAAGGGAGAGTACCTAAAACATTACGTCCGATTTTCAAACCGCTGCCAACGCTTCGGCCAAGTCAAGCTGATAGAGAGCGTACACTCACACTTAGCGGCACGCAGGATAAATACGGCCGCCCTATCCTATTGTTGGATAATCAATTTTGGAATGACCCTGTCACCGAAAATCCTCGTCTTGGCAGTCTAGAGGTTTGGTCCATCGTCAATCCAACCAGGGGCACACACCCTATTCATTTGCACCTTGTTCAATTTAGGGTTTTAGACAGAAGACCATTTGATACAGAAGTCTATCAATCGACAGGAGAAATCGTGTATACAGGACCAAACGAAGCGCCTCCTTTACATGAACAAGGCTACAAGGACACCATTCAGGCGCATGCTGGTGAAGTCATTCGGATCGTTGCTCGATTTGTTCCATACAGCGGCCGATATGTGTGGCATTGTCATATTTTAGAGCATGAAGATTATGACATGATGAGGCCGATGGATATCATTTAATAAAAATGAAACCACTCTTCCCGTAAATGCGTAGAAACTTGTATAAAACTTCTGATACACCAAAGGGCTAACGGACATCCATTCATTAGCCCTTTCAAAATGGAATAATAAATCGCATGAATGGTTTCTTTGAGCATTCAACACTTAAAATGTTGACGCAGCAAACCGATAATACTACTATATACCCATTGCATCTATCAAAAGGCACATAAGCCACAATGAACGAACAAATGGAAAATTGCGATAAAAAACGGAGGAGTTCAATTTGAATGAAGAAAAAGAGACTTGCCAGGTCACACAAGAAACAGCGGCAGGTAACATAGAAAAGCTTTCAATTCAGGAAAACGAGAGCATTTGGTCAAATATTGAACAGCTAACAATTGAACTCGGTGAACAAAAAGAATTCAACCACTTCATTTTAGATGAAAAACAAAAGGCCATCAGTACATTATCTGCCCTCATTACAAAAGGCGATTGTGATGAAGAATTAAAGACTCATTTTGAACAAGCATTACATATCGGACTTTCTGTCATAGAGATCATGGAGATTATTAAGCACTGTACAAAAGTTGCTGGATTCCCTCACTCCATTAATGCCCTGTTTATCTTTCAAAATTTATTAGACAATAACACCAAATAAATCAGTGAAAACGAGAAGTCATCTGTCCTCTCGTTTTTTATGTACACTCATATTACTCTCTTTCTTTTCCTCTGTCACATAAGCAAAATACGAAAATACCACACGTTTCCTGCTTAAAAATTGCTTTCCCTTCCATGAATTCCTCAATTTCACCATCATTTCAAGCGGCAAAATAAAAAAACGTCCAGTTATATCAAATAACTGAACGTACCCTTTATCGATTGACAGTGAAATTGTTAACAATTCCGCCATCCTTCTCCCAAGCGGCTTCCACTGTTTTCTTCTTGATATTGTATTCAAATATCGTTCTTACCTTTGCTTTTCGTCCGGTGTCATCCTTTAATTCCTTTGCGTTTTTAGCAACACCTAAGAAATAAACAGAAGATCCGTCCGTAGAAAATTGCGGCTGTGCGGCACTTAAAATATGCACATCCTCACTGTTCTTAACGAGTGTCGCCTGTTTTCCTGTTTCTACATCAAGCATTTTAATAGAGGATACTTCTTTTTCGTTTCGCACCTTCACTTCTGTATAAATCAATGTCTTATGATCTGGTGAAAATGAAATATCATTGATCGTTTGCGAGATACGTGTAATACGCTTCCCCTTCGCACCTGTTTGAAGGGTGATCTTCATGGTCGTGGGTTCAGGGTCTCTTCCCTGTTCATTCGCTTCATCGGTTTTCTTGTAATCTTCTTTTAAGGAATAATGCTGGATTGCCAGAAGGTTTGACATCGGATCATAAGCAAAAGAACTCACCGTATCATCCTTGCTTTTTTCTGGATACAATACCTTCACTTTGTGTGTGTTTACATCAAACATAGCGACATAAAATTGTTCCCCAGAATCCTTATTATACCTGAGATATAACTGCTTCCCGTCCCCAGACAGCCTCATACTGTCGATGGAATCATCACTCGTAAACAGCGTTTTTTCTTCATCTGTTTTCACATTCAATTCTCGAATACTCACTTTTTGCGTGTCTTCATCCGTATACGTGTAATATAAAAGCTGTTTCGTAGAATCATAAGCAATCGAAGGATATGCTGTCAGTTTCTCCGTATGAAGCGCCCGGTCATGCAGGTAATACGTATTGTTTAACTGTTGATCTGTAAATGAAACGAGTAATTCGTCTTTTGCATCTTGATTTGTTTTCACTTTTCCTGCATGCTTTGCCTCTTGCCCCGGCTTCATCATGAAGAAAATGACTGCCGCAATCACTGCGACTCCGATGACCGTGATGATCCACCATGTTGATTTTTTCATTGCCTTTCAGACCCTCTCTACAAGAAAAGAAGCCAGAAAATGAACTTTTCCCGCTTCTCTGCATGCCTATGTATTAATAAGTGTAATGCCCTTTTACGACACCTTTACTTGTTTTATACCCTAGTGCTTTGAATGCTTTTGGACTGACGTCTAATACAGCGTTTGGCATTCTGCCTACATCATATTTATATACTGTAATCACTTTATGTGGTTTCGCTTTTGTTGTCACTCTAAGTTTTGTACCTTTTTTCGGTACGTCAAATCCCATTTTAGTTGCTGCATCCCAATGACCGAGTTTTTTTCCATCTGCGCCCTTTTTACCGACACCATTATACCAAGTAATATTGCCGCTTACTTTTTTTGCACTTGCTCCATGTGAGAAACTAAACGCCAAAAATAAACTAGCTACTGTTACGATTGTCGCGATAAGCTTTTTATTCATTAAAAAATCCTCCGTATTTGGTTTCTGCACTTATTATACATGAAGATGCCCCCAGTTATTTTACAGTCACATTACAATTCGAATACAAGTTGACCACTTTATGACCGATTTTGTTCACAAAAAATACCAAAATCGGCCAGAACAATGTAAGTAGCCCCTCTCTTTCATTTTATATAATAAAAGTGAATCCAATTTAAGGAGGAATTTTTATGAAAAAGTGGTTCATCGTTTTGAGTGTAAGTTTGGCCTTCGTTTTGATGCTATCAAGTATCCCTGCCTCAGCAGCTGGTCCCCGTCACGGTGCGATTGTGACACAAACGGATGAAGCCAAATGGTCAGGTATCTCTGCTGATATTGTGCTGCCGAAAACAGCCACTATTAAAAATGGCTATGCGGACTGGTACCTCGGTCTCGGCTCTGCCGTTGTAGAGAGCGGTATTTCAAAAACGTCTTCTGGCTATAAGGTCTTTCTTGGCAGCGGCTCACAAGGCGGCAGTCAATACTGGAACAGTGAGTACGATAAGAGCATTACGGATGGTGCACGTGTCAACTTAAAGCTCATCAACAATGGTGATGGCACAGTGTCACTATACGTCAATGGGAAATTGCGCTATAAGCAGCCTGTTTTCAACCCTAGTCGTCTGAAAAACCTCGATGTCGTCAAAATGGTTCACGGCGTCCAAGATAATGGAACAAACAGCTACTCACAAGCAAGTTTCTCGAATGTACAGCTTCGTGCGAATACTTCAGGAAGTGTCTATAAAAAATGGGATGGAACAATCAAATCATCGCTTTTACGTAAAAATTTAGAGTCTGGTGCTGCGGCTCCTAAATTCACCGTCATTTCTTCTGTTCCATTAAGTACAAGCCTATCAGCACAATAAGAAAAAAGCGCCCTATTTTGGGTGCTTTTTATTGTTCACAGCTTATCAACACTTCTCTTTTTATCAAAACAAGGATTCGTGGTAACATAAGCATACATACTTCGCAGAAAAAAGGAGAACGAACGTGAGAAAAAGTCTACTTGTTTTCATGAGCCTAGTTGCAAGCCTCTTCATACTAGCAGCTTGCTCGAATACGACGAAAGAACAAAAAACAGAATCTAAGGCACTTCCAACGATTAATGACCGCATTCAAAATGAAACGAAAGAAGTCATGGAGCAGTCTAAGCTCGTGAAAGACACAGCCATCACCGTTGATCAAAAGAAAAAAGTCATTTCTTTAAACGTAACCGCTTCACCTGATACCAATAGTGATTACGCTGAAGTCATCGGTTTAAACTTTGCCAAGACGCTGGCCATTGGGGCATCAACTGAAAAAGAAAACAACCTGCACAAACCAGAAAATGACAGCCTTGGCGCCCTCTATTCCTTTTACGACCTAAACATCACCGTAAAACAAGAAAACGGCAAAGTACTGGCAAAAGGAAAGAAAAAAACAAATGAAACAAAGATCACCTGGGAAAGAGCCCAATAATTTATGGTTTTTTACGATGAAAAAAGCTTGTAGAGGACTTCTCTACAAGCCTTTTTTCATGTTTATTCAGTCAAATCGTCTCTCATCGCATCGACTAGTGTGTGAATATCTGAGTGAGTCCTTGATGCTATTCGTACCAACAAATCATCTATACACTCATACAAATGATGTTCCCTCAAAATATACTCCTTATAAAATGGAATGACAAAGAAATAGAGCAAATCAGCCAATTCAAGTGCAACGTTATCGTCATCCTCATCTTCTAACGCCTGTCCAACACTTTCAATCAACCAAATCAAATCTGCTTTCTTTTCAATCGGGACATACATCAGTAAATGAATATCATCCGTATCCTTCGTTTGTAAAATCCGCTCAGCCGCTTCCTTTGACAGCGCCCCAATTTCTGTAGAAGATATATTAACAACCGCTAATTCATCCTCTGATCTCACTTGATTCATTTGCAGCAAGTTTTGGTCCATCTCGACTCACTCCCCATTCTCAGATACCTTTATTATAAGGAATTGATCTGATTTTTTATGGAAATAGTGGATTTTTTTATGTAATTTTAAAGAAAATGTGACATTATAAGCCAAGATATCTCATTTCTCTCAAAACAAAAAAAAGCACTCTTGATCATAAGAGTGCTTTTCTCATACATCCTTTACTCTCTCTTCATCGCCTCAGCCATTTCCAGGTCACCCTCTGCTTCCAACTTTTCAATGATGTGAGCATAATCCCTTTCATGGCGATTTTGGCTTAGTTTAAAAGCAGCCTGAACTTCATCAATGATGATTTTAAAGCCCACAATCCCTTTCATTTGTTTCTCTAACAGTTCATCAGACAATGTATCCCATAAAACAGGCTGTTCTCTGTGGCTTTCGTATGTTTCCAGCATCGTGGTTAATTCTTTTACCAGTTCCCCTTTTTCTAACAGCACAGCCTTTCCATATACATGGACAGCCTGATAATTCCATGTCGGTACGGCTTCTTTTTCATACCATGAAGAGGATATATAGGCATGCGGTCCTTGAAAGATGACGAGCACCTTCTCATTTTCTTCAAACCTTTTCCACTGTGGATTTCCAATCGCCATATGCCCTGTAATCACATACGAATCTTCAACTTGATGAAAACTCACTGGAATATGTGTCGCAATGGGTTTTTCATCCGTTGTGGTCACAACTGTTGCAAATGAATTTGATTGAATAAATGATTTGATTTTCTCCATATCTTTCATTTGAAAAAATGATGGAACATGCATGTTCTCTTCCCCCTTTTAGATCAGCTCAGTGTTTTGGTCATAATGAGATCCATTTGCTCTTCGTCCCCCATAAGGAATGCATGCACTCCTGTTTGAACAAACCCTAGCTTTTGATAAAATGCGATGGCCGCTTTGTTGTGCTCCCACACCCCAAGCCAAACATCACGTTTATGATATTTCTTCGCGATCTCAAAGGCTTGATTGATTAAATATCGGCCTAATCCTTGTTTTTGAAAGGACTGCTTAATATAAATTCTTTCAATCTCTAACGCTTCACTTCCCATCTCTTCTGACTGCGCATCATCCATATTGACCTTCAAATAACCAGCAACTTCGCCATTCACTTGAACAAAATAGAACTGTGAAGATGGATGATGTAATTCTTTTAACAGCTGTTTCGGATGAAAGGCTGTCTTTACGTAAGCATCGATATGTTCCGCTTTGTTTTGATTCTGAAAGGTTTCTATAAATGTGTCGATACCGACTTTTTGCAGCTCTTCTATATGCTGTTCATTACATGGAATAAAAGTGACGGTCATTGAAGTCATCACTCCTTATCATTTAGTAGCGTCTCTTATTTCCTTTTTTCACATAATCCCAATCTTTTTCGATATTTTTTCTCACCCTTAGAAGATACTCATATATCTGTTCTGCTTCCTCTTCAGAAAATCCATCCAGCGCTACTTGATTCGAATAATCATTTTCTCGTTTGATCATTGGATATACCGCTTCCCCTTTATCAGTGGGAAACAGCTTTTTGATTTTTTTATTCACTCGATCATCTTTCTTCTCAATAAAACCATGCAGTTCTAATTTTTTGATAGCACGAGCAGCCGTTGTTCGATCCACCTTGATCATTTCCGCCAGCTTTTCCTGAATGATGCCAGGCTCTTCACAGATACGCACAAGATACAAATACTGCCCCTTCGTTAAATCGTACTCTTTAAATTCAATATTACTTATAGAATCAAGCGCCCGAGCGATGACGCCAATCTCTCGCAAAATCTCTCTCATTTATCACGACTCCTTTTGTTGCATTTACAACATAAAACATAACAACAGTATAGTTTATTTTTGTTGTAAACACAATAAAAAAACACCTTCATTGAGAAAGTGTTTTTTTCATTTTCTTTATTTCGCTCGTTTCTTTAATAGTGGTAATCGTTACAGAAAATAACGATCTTTGATCATCGCGAACGAAGGTGGTTAGGCAATGGGAAAAAGAAGAAGAGAGCCTCATAATATGCCACTACATGCCATTCTGAGCGTCTTTGAGCATGTTTTGTGCTTACCGAGTTGAAAGTAACAGAAAAAAGATATTGAAGAGATTTCAAATTATTATCATATATATTCGTTGCTAGAAGATAATTTCCCTTTATGCAGCCGCCTCTTTTTATAACATAATCTCTCCAGTTTTATTAGCCATTATTCGTAAGAGTCCACATAGATTAAAATTAGAATTTTTACCTTTAACAACCATCATTAAAATGATGAATATAATGGTTTAATTTAGGAACTATAAAAAGGTGACCAATCGTCAAGAAAGGAAGGTCGCTTAATGAATATTTTACAATTAGGGAGGATGACAATGGGAATTTTAAGTGGAAATCCAACGGATGAACCTATGCACTATGGTGAAGTGTTTGGAACATGGTCTTACTTGATGGTAGCTAAAGGTTTAGTTGCTGGTTATCAAACCCACTTAAACCATGCAGGTGACGAAGACTTACAAAAATTAATTGAAGAAGCTATTCAGGGTGGGCAACAAGAAATCAAAGAAATTGAAACTTTATTAAAAGAGAATGGAATTGGCTTACCTCCAACACCTCCTGAACGACCTAAAGCTTGTATAGACGATATTCCAGTAGGGGCACGTTTTCAAGATCCAGAAATAGCCGCTGGTCTTTCGGCGAACATTGCGGCAGGCTTAGTATCGTGTAGCACAATTATGGGGCAATCCATTCGAGAAGACATAGCTATGATGTTTGGACAGTTTCATGTTCAAAAGACAGCACTTGGAGCAAAAGTCCTTAGACTTAACAAAGAAAAAGGATGGTTAATTCCACCACCTCTTCATCATAGCAAAGCAGAAGATTGCTAATCATAAGATGATTAAACATTAAAGAGTAGACCTTTAGGGTTTACTCTTTTCTTGCTAAGCTTTAAACTTTCTACAAATTGAAAACTCTCCTTCACTCTCTTTACAGTCACTATATTTTGCCATTCCCATCGATTGCCTCTGAGCCAACATCATCAGCACTAGAAGATCAATTCCTTTAATATACCTAAAAATATCTTCCTCAGATTTAAAAGCTCCTATTACTATAGGTTCTTTAAACATTGATAGCAACTAACCAGTGGTAAAAACTTCGAGAGTAACCTTTCTCTATTATAGTCCTTGCAATTGCAGCATAAAGTCGGGCCCGTTCCGAGGTTCCATTTAATCAACAAGGTTGGTCATACCATACTGCTTGAGATCGAATCGTCATTAATGAAAAACAATAGCGTAGTGGACATAAAGGTTAGTCATACTACAAGGAATATCTATGTTCATATGACTGTTAATATGGAAGAAAAGGCCTCCCAACAGTTTTGCAAACTGATGAAAGGCCTTCTTCTATAGTTAACTTATTTGTCACAGGTTGCCTTGTTTTTAATAACACAAGGACAAATACGACGACAAGAAAAGCATATTATTATTTCAGACGTTGATATAACAAGGTTTTGAAACCCTGATTACATCATGCCGCCCATACCACCCATACCGCCCATATCCGGCATTCCGCCGCCTGAGCCGCCTTCTTCTGGTTTGTCAGCAACGACTGCTTCAGTTGTTAGAAGCATTGCTGCAACAGAAGCTGCGTTTTGAAGTGCAGAGCGAGTTACTTTTGTTGGGTCAACGATTCCTTTTTCGATCATGTTTACCCATTCGTTTGTTGCTGCGTTGAAGCCTACGCCAATTTCTTCGTTTTTCAAGCGCTCAACGATGACTGATCCTTCAAGACCTGCGTTGTGAGCGATTTGACGGATTGGCTCTTCAAGAGAACGTAGAACGATGTTGACACCTGTTTGAACGTCACCATCTGCTTCGATTGAAGCAACTTTTTTGTATACATTCACAAGTGCTGTACCACCACCGGATACGATACCTTCTTCAACTGCTGCACGAGTTGAGTTCAGTGCATCCTCGATGCGTAGTTTGCGCTCTTTTAATTCTGTTTCAGTTGCAGCCCCAACTTTGATGACAGCGACGCCGCCAGCTAGTTTTGCAAGACGTTCTTGTAATTTTTCTTTATCGAATTCAGAAGTTGTTTCTTCTACTTGCGCACGGATTTGGTTGACGCGTGCTGCGATTTGAGCAGAATCTCCTGAGCCTTCTACGATGGTTGTGTTTTCTTTTGTCACAACAACTTTAGACGCGCGGCCAAGCTGACCGATTTCAGTTGATTTCAGGTCAAGTCCTAGGTCTTCTGTGATTAACTCTCCGCCAGTTAGAACAGAGATGTCTTCAAGCATTGCTTTACGACGGTCACCGAATCCAGGTGCTTTGACTGCCACTGCGTTGAATGTACCACGAAGTTTGTTCACAACAAGAGTTGCAAGTGCTTCGCCTTCTACATCTTCAGCAATGATCAATAATGGTTTTCCTTGTTGTACAACTTGCTCAAGTACAGGAAGGATTTCTTGAATGTTCGTGATCTTTTTATCAGTGATTAAGATGTAAGGATTTTCAAGAACCGCTTCCATCTTATCAGAATCAGTCACCATGTATGGTGAAGCATATCCGCGGTCAAACTGCATTCCTTCAACCACTTCAAGCTCAGTTGTGAACCCTTTAGATTCTTCGATTGTGATAACGCCGTCGTTACCTACACGCTCCATTGCTTCAGCGATTAGGCTGCCTACTTCTTCATCTGCTGCAGAAATAGACGCAACTTGAGCAATTGATTCTTTGCCTTCGATTGGTTTAGAAATCTCGTGCAAGCCTTCAAGTGCTACTTTCACTGCTTCTTCGATCCCTTTACGAACGCCAACAGGGTTTGCACCAGCTGTTACGTTTTTAAGACCTTCACGGATCATTGCTTGAGCTAAAACTGTTGCAGTAGTTGTACCGTCACCAGCTACGTCATTTGTTTTGCTTGCAACTTCAGCCACAAGTTTTGCACCCATGTTTTCAAATGCATCTTCTAATTCGATTTCTTTTGCAATCGTTACACCATCATTTGTGATAAGTGGAGAACCGAATTTTTTCTCAAGAACCACGTTACGTCCTTTAGGTCCTAAAGTTACTTTTACAGCATCTGCAAGTGCATCTACACCACGTAACATCGCGCGACGTGCTTCTTCACTGAACTTAATATCTTTTGCCATAATAACGAAACCTCCTCAGTCTTTTTAAAAATATATCTCAATGTTTTTTTATGTGATTAACCAATAACAGCTAAAATGTCGCTCTCACGAAGGATTAAATATTCTTTGCCTTCATATTTCACTTCAGTGCCTGCATATTTTGAGAAGATAATGCGGTCGCCTGTGTTTACTTCTAACGCAACGCGCTCACCACTTTCAAGTACACGGCCTGAACCTGCTGCAACAATTTTACCTTCTTGCGGTTTTTCTTTTGCAGAATCCGGTAACACAATACCGCTAGCGGTTTTTTCCTCAGATTCAACGAGTTCAATGATTACGCGATCGCCTAATGGCTTTAACATAAGAAACAACCTCCTCAATTTTTATATGTAGTCTTTTTTAGCACTCATCACCAGTGAGTGCTAACACATTTATTATAATAAAGAATGTCTTCTGTAATTTCAAGTAAAAACCTTTAAAAATTTTTACGCTTTCATGATCTTTTTTCAACTCAGATTCTTTCCTTTTCATCGAAAAAGAAGACTTGTGTTACAATAAATCTAGTTCTTTTAGTAAAGGGGTTTTCGTTACTTGAAAAAACAATATTGGTACATCATCTTAACGTATATATTGGTACAGGTTTCTGCAATTCCTTATGTGATCATTATGAAATGGTTAGGATTCATTCAAACACCGATGACACAAGCAGAGCTCTCTAAATTGTCAGGAACATGGACAATCATCAGCTTCTGTATCGGATTAATCATTATTCTGCTCATTCTTCGGACTGTACCAAAAGCTTCACTTCGAAATGAAGCACCGGTTTCAGTCGGTTTAGCTATCGCCTGGATCATTGGCGGTTTCTTTCTTTCCCTCTTTGCACAATCGATTGCAGGAGCGATTGAACAATATGCATTTGGCATTGGCCGTGAATCCGAAAATACTCAAGCCATCTTATCCATTATGGATGCAGTTCCATGGCTTGTGATTGTCATCGCCCTGATTGGACCGATATTAGAGGAAATCATTTTCCGAAAAATCATTTTTGGTGTGATTTATGAAAAAACGAACTTCTTTATTGGAGCGCTTGTCAGTTCAGTGGTATTCGCAGCTGTACACAATGATTTTGCTCATATCTTACTTTATACTGCGATGGGCTTTACCTTTGCCTTTTTATATGCGAAAACAAAACGTATCATCGTTCCAATCGGTGCACATATGCTGATGAACTCGCTCGTCATTCTTGTGCAGATTGAGCCAGTAAGAAAAATGATTGAAGAACAATCTCAAACAATGCAAATGATTATTGGAGGCTTTTTCTCATGAGAAACCCTGTCGTATGGGGCGTCATTTATTTTGCCGTAGGTGTTGCTTTCACCTATATGGCCATTCAAAATCCAGGTGACATGTGGTCATTTTACAGCATTTTGCTGATGGTGTTTGCAGCCTATAATATCAATATCGCGTTTAAAATGTTTGCCTTCTCTGTCAAACTCAAAAAACAGCAGCAAAAATAAATCAAAAACCATTTTCTAATCTCTGGAAAATGGTTTTTTTATGGAGGACAAGTTTTCATGGAACAAGAAAAACTGAACATCTTAAATGAGCAGCATGAAGCGATTGGAGTTGCACCCCGTTCAGATGTCCACGCGCAAGGCCTTTGGCATGAAACCTTTCATTTCTGGCTTCTCAAAAAGGAACTTGACACCGTGTATCTCTATTTTCAGCTAAGAAGCCCCGCAAAAAAGGATTTCCCTTCTCTTTTTGATATCACCGCGGCAGGTCACCTTCTAGCAAATGAACAGCCTTCTGACGGTGTGAGAGAGGTAGAAGAAGAGCTTGGTCTTACTGTCCCTTTGAAGATCTAGCCTTTGCAGGTGTTATACAGGATGAAATTCATCTACCCGATTTTACTGATCGTGAATTTTGCCATGTCTATCTTTACGTCCATCAAGAAGAGCAGATGAACATTCAATTACAAAAAGAAGAAGTCGCTGGACTTTACAGAGCAAAGCTAATGGATGCACAGCAGCTTTTCACAAGAAAATGTAAAAACATGCAGCTTGATGGCTTTGAAGTTGATGAATCCGGAGAACGATGTGAAGAAAGCAGAGTAGTCTGTATACAAGATTTTGTACCGCATGAGCCTGCCTATTATCAGCATCTATTTCAAGCGATCAATCAATTCCTTTTACAATAGAAAAAGCATCGTGACCCTTATTCGGATCACGATGCTTTTTTATGAGACATCATAATTTTTTTTCTCCTCTGTCTCTGTTTGCTGCATTTTGCGATAGGTCACTCTTGAAATGACAATACTCACTTCATACAAAACGAGCATCGGCAAGGTGACCATGAGGTGAGAAACAAGCTCTGGCGGTGTAATGAGTGCGGCAATGACAAGGAGGACAAAATAGGCATACTTCCGTATTTTTGATAAAAACATCGGTGTGATGATGCCAAGTCTTGTGAGAAACATCAACACAACGGGCATCTGAAACAAAAAGCCAAATGGAAGTGTTAACTGCATCAGAAATGTAAAATACTCATGAATCCCAATGACTTGCTCTACATTTAAATCATTCGACATTCGCATCATAAAATCAACGACAAACGGAAACAAAATAAAATAAGAGAAAGCCACACCGCTCAAAAATAAAAGCAGTGCAATCGGAATATAAGCAAGTGTCACCTTTCTCTCTTTTTCATATAAGCCGGGGCTGACAAACGCCCAAAGCTGATATAAAATCACGGGACACGTCAAAACCAAAGCAATGACAAATGCGAACTGCATAAACACGTACAGCGGATCTGTGAGCTTAAATGCATTCAGTGTCAGTGTGGCCGCTTCATCGGTATTTTGTAAATACACAATGACCGGCTTAGCAAGAAAAAAACCAGCCACCATAAAGGCGACAAAAAACATCGCAATGATCACTAAACGTTTTCGCAGTTCCACAATATGCTCCATAAGCGGCATATCTTTGACATTCATGAAGCTCATCCTATTCTACTGATCTTCTTTTTTCTTTTTTTCTTCCTGATCATCAGCTAAACCTTTTGTGGCATTTTTGAATTCACGTAATGTATCTCCTGCTGCTCTTCCTAATTCAGGAAGCTTTTTCGGCCCAAAAATAATGAGCGCAACAATCGCAATCAGAACCAAACTTCCAGGACCGATCGGACCCATTTGCTCCACCCCCTTTACCCCTTTTCGTCAATCCTCCTGTGTAACAGAGTAATGCTTTAAGAAATACACAAGAGACTGAAGTTCAACCGCCAAATCTATATGATGAATTCGAATGTGTTCCGGCACATTCAATCGAGCCGGCGTAAAGTTAAGGATTCCTTTGATGCCAAGGGCAATCAAACGATCTGTAATGGATTGAGCTGCTACGGCAGGTACTGTCAAAATGGCAACAGGAATATCTCCTACCTCTTGAACATGCTCTTCAAGCTTATCCAAATCATAGACAGGCACGCCGCCTATCTCACTTCCTATTTTACTCTCATTGACGTCAAAAGCCATTGAAATTTTTGTATTATTATTTTTGATGAAATTATAGTGTAAAAAAGCAGTCCCTAAATTCCCGACACCGATGAGCATGACATTGGTCATTTCATCTTGGTCAAGTGTCTTTCTGAAGAAGGTCAAGAGGTAATCGACATTATAGCCATACCCTTTCTTCCCAAGTGCACCAAAGTACGAAAAATCTCGGCGAATGGTGGCAGAATCCACTTTGACTGCATCACTAAGCTCTGCCGATGACACCCTTTGTTTTCCTGATGCATGCAGATTTTTTAAAAAACGGTAATATAGCGGCAAACGTTTGGCTGTCGCTTGTGGAATTTTTGACTGATCTATATTCATATAAGGTCCTCCAACTTAAATATCAGATGCTCTGTGAAAATCACCGTTTTTCCCGCCTGTCTTTTCAATTAAATAGGTAGGACCGATGATCATGCCTTTATCAATCGCTTTGCACATGTCGTAAACGGTCAGTGCACATACTGAAGCAGAAGTGAGCGCTTCCATCTCCACACCCGTACTTCCTTTTGTTTTCACCTGTACTTGTATGTTCAGAATGTGCGCATTTCCGTCTTCCTCCCAATCAAAGGAGATATCCACGCCTTTTAGTGCAAGCGGATGACACATTGGAATGATGGTAGATGTTTGCTTTGCTGCCATGATGCCAGCAACCTGTGCAACAGACAGCACATCCCCTTTTCCAATTTCACGTTGTTGTATTTTATGAAACACTTCTTTTATCATACGAACGCTTGAAGCAGCAACGGCGGTTCTCACTGTAGACGATTTGTCACTAATGTCGACCATCTTTGCTCTTCCCTGTTCGTTAAAGTGGCTAAATTGACTCATCTTTCAACGCTCCCTCACTCAAATGATACACTATTTTTTCCTATCTGTCTTTCATTTGAATATGGCGATTGTATGTAACATTTGCCGGTTTACTGCTGATAAGCTACACTTAACATATTATAGCAGAGGTGAAGTTACATGATGATTCTACAAGTGAATCAGCTGTCCAAATCGTTTGGTGCTGATACCGTTTTAACGAATATAAAATTAGAAGTCAAAGCAAGGGATCGGATTGCCATTGTAGGTCGTAACGGCGCAGGCAAATCCACGCTTTTGAAAATCATTGCCGGTCAATTGTCTTACGAGCAAGGTGAGATCATCAAACCGAAAGACCTATCGATCGGCTATTTAGCACAGCATACCGATGTGACATCTACACGTACGTTAAAAGACGAATTATTATCGGTTTTTGATCATTTAAAAGGGATGGAACAAGAGATGAGAATCATTGAGGAGAAAATGGCTTCCTCCACAGGTTCTGAGCTGGATTCCCTCATGAAAACCTATGACAGACTGCAGCAGGAATTTAAAGATCAAGGCGGCTATCAATACGAAGCAGATGTCCGCTCCATTCTTCATGGGCTGGGCTTTAGTCACTTTGAAGATGAGACAACCGTTCAATCCTTAAGCGGCGGCCAGAAAACCCGTCTAGCGCTTGGAAAGCTCTTATTAATGAAACCAGAACTCTTAATTCTGGACGAGCCGACCAACCATTTAGATATTGATACCTTATCATGGCTGGAGCAATATTTGCAAAATTATACAGGCGCCATTCTGATCGTGTCCCATGACCGCTACTTCTTAGACAAAGTGGTGAACCATGTGTATGAAGTCTCAAGAACTGCCATGAAAAAGTTCGCAGGCAACTATAGTAAGTATCTTGAACTGAAAGCTGAGCAGCTAGAGCGTGATATGAAGCTCTACGAAAAGCAGCAAGAAGAAATCTCAAAGCTACAAGACTTCGTAGATCGCAACCTGGCAAGAGCCTCAACCACAAAGCGCGCTCAGAGCAGACGCAAGCAGCTGGAACGGATGGATCGTTTAGATAAGCCATTAGGTGATGAAAAATCCGCAAACTTTCATTTTGATATTACGAGACAAAGCGGCAATGATGTGCTGAAGGTACATGATCTCGACATTCGTTATGATGAAAAAACACCACTCCTATCCTCCCTTTCTTTTCAGATCAAACGTGAGGATAGCGTGGCACTCATTGGTCCTAACGGGATCGGGAAATCAACCCTTTTAAAAACGTTAACGAACACATTAACGCCTGTAAAAGGCGACATCACCTTTGGATCTCATGTCACGATCGGCTACTATGACCAAGAACAAGCCAAACTGACATCATCCAAAAAAGTGCTCAATGAGCTTTGGGATGACTATCCTCATATGAATGAAAAAGAAATTCGGACATGTTTAGGGAATTTCCTTTTTTCTGGTGATGACGTCTTAAAGCCCGTTCATGCATTAAGCGGTGGAGAAAAAGCCCGGCTTGCCCTGGCAAAGCTGATGCTCCAAAAAGCCAATTTCCTGATACTTGATGAGCCTACGAACCATTTGGACTTAGATAGTAAGGAAATTTTAGAGAATGCGCTGATCGATTATCCAGGAACCATCTTATTTGTCTCGCATGACCGTTATTTTATTAATCGACTAGCAACGAAAGTATTCGAGCTGTCGCGAGCGGAAACAAAAGAATACCTTGGGGACTATGACTACTACCTTGAAAAGAAAAATGAACAATTAGAGCTTGAGGCGCTTCAAGAAAATGAACCGCTTAAAAAACAAGCAGCAAAGCCAGTAGAAACAGCAAAGCTTTCTTATGCAGAAGAAAAAGAACTGAAAAAGAAAGAAAGACAAAAGCACCGCAGAATCGAGGAAATTGAAAAGCGGATTGCTGTCATTGAAGAGAAACTTGGTGAAAATGAAGAGCTTCTATGTGATCCTGCTATTTTCCAAAATCATGAGAAGGTCCAAGACATTCAAACAGAAAATGATACACTTAATCAAGAGCTTGAATCACTTTTCGCGGAGTGGGAAGAGCTATCCGAATCTTAAAGAGTGCCCAAATGGGTGCTCTTTTCTCTTTCAGTGAAAATTTATTATCCACATTAATATCCACAAAAACTTCTTTGTTATTCTTAAAAATTTTGGACTTATCCACTTTATTCACAGGTTTTTAATCACATATCCACACAAAATTTCTTTTTTATACACATTCTCTTCATTTTAAAACAAAATTTTCAAATAATTGTGGATATATAACGTTTACATGTGAATAAATCGCTTTCATTGAAAATGAAAAAAACCTGTGTATCCACAGGAGTTTTCATTCATATGAGACAAGCGGTAAGCCCGGCTGGCCATTCATCGCCATATCGCCTCTTATTCCCTTTTCAAACGCAATAGTTCCAGCAGCAGCAATCATGGCTGCATTGTCTGTGCAAAGAGATAATGGCGGAATAATGACCTTCACGTCAGGTAGCTTTGTGAATGCTGTCGTCAAAGCTTCTCTCAGTCCTTTATTGGCAGCGACTCCACCAGCTAGGACAACCTGCTTTACGCCATAGGCCTCAGCCGCTTTTAATGTTTTCCCAACAAGCACCTCAATGACGCTTGCTTGAAAACTTGCTGCCAAATTCTCTGGAGCAATTGTTTCTCCCTTTTGAGATGCATTGTGTAATGTGTTAATTACAGCTGATTTTAATCCACTAAAGCTAAAGTGATAGGAACCTTCTTCAAGCCATGCACGAGGAAGTTTAATCGTTGGCTCTCCTTCATGTGCTAACCGATCAATATGAGGTCCACCTGGATACGGGAGACCCATCGTCCGAGCCACTTTATCGTAGGCTTCTCCAGCCGCATCATCTAATGTTTCTCCGATGACCTCAAAAGATCCATGCTCCTTCATTAGCACAAGTTCAGTATGTCCACCAGAGACAACAAGAGCCAAACATGGAAACTGTAATTCATCTACAAGCTGGTTTGCATAAATATGCCCAGCAATATGATGTACACCAACAAGAGGAATCTGATGAGCAAAGCTTAGTGCCTTGGCTGCGTTGACACCGATCAGAAGGGCACCGACTAAGCCCGGTCCTTCTGTGACAGCAATGGCATCTAAATCCTGAAAGCTCATATTGGCCTGTGTCATCACTTCTTCCAATACGATGGTAACTTGTTCCACGTGATGTCTTGAAGCGATTTCTGGTACAACACCGCCAAATCGTTTATGACTTTCTATTTGCGAGGCCACAACATTCGCCACAATTTCTTTCCCATTTTTTACAATGGATGCAGCTGTTTCATCACAGCTTGTCTCTATACCTAATATGAATCGATCTGTTTGTTCACTCATTTATATTCACCCACATGACCAAAGCATCTTCCCCATTATCCGTATAATAATTCTTTCGAATAGAAGCTGGTCTGAAACCAAGCTTTTCATAAAGGGATTGTGCAGGTGTATTCGAAACCCGCACCTCTAAAGAAAGATGATCTGTCTTTTTTTCTTTGCAAAATTCCATGACATATCGCAGCAATGATTCCCCGTAGCCTTTTCCTCTATGCTCAGGAAGAATCGCAATGTTCGTAATTTGTGCATCGTCCATGACGATCCAGACCCCGCAATACCCAACAGGCAGTTTATCTTCTTCAATGAGGAAATAATGGCTGTACTGGTTATGGAGAATCTCATAGACAAATGATTCTTTTTTCCAAGGTGCAGTAAACGAATGCACTTCAATCGTATACACCTCTGGAATGTCCGCTACCGTCATTTTTCGAATCTCTGTTATGTTGAGATTATTTTTGTCCTTCAAGCCATTTCACTTCCGCTTCTGCCAAACGAATATAGTTAGGAACAAGCTGATGAACATCTTCAGCAGGACGATCTGTCCCTAAAAACGCAAGCATTGAAGGTCTTGGGTTATGAAAAGCTCCCTCTGCTATCACAGCAGTTTCTCCTAAAATGGAGCGAATGCTCTCTTCATGAAGATGCACATCCTGCCCAAGAAATAGGACAGGCTTTCCTGTCTGCTTCAGCTCATGAAGCCAATCCGTGAGCAAGATATTTTGGTCTGGTTTGATCTCTTTGATTTTTCCTTCTTCAAACGTATATAGCCCAGTATAAACTTGTCCTCTTCTCGCATCAAATAGTGGCGAGATCCATCCATCAAAGTATTGACCATTTGCCGCAAGTGTTTCTAAACTTGAAACAGCCGATATCGGGATAGACAGCGTCCACGCGAGTGTTTTTGCAATGGTCACACCAATTCGGACACCAGTGTAGGAACCAGGTCCTTTCGCTACAACGATTTTACTTAGTTCACTTGGCGCTACACCACATTCTTTCATTAATGCCTCAACAGTCGGCATCGCTCGGACGGAATGGTTCTTTTTTAAATACGTGATGCTCTCACCAATCACTGTGGAATCTTTTACAAGGGCAATTCCTAGTGTATGGTTAGACGTATCAATTGCCAGTATGGTCAAATTCTTTCATCTCCTTACAAAGGGTCTTATAGCGTTCCCCTTTTGCACTAAACGTGAGATGACGTTCTTCTTCACGTTCTGTTCTCAGCATTTCTATTTTCAAATAGGTGGAAGGCAATTGAGGTCCAATGAGATGTGCCCACTCAACCAAGCATACACCTTCGCCCTCAAAATATTCTTCGAGCCCAATATCTTCTTCCGCATCTTCCATGCGGTACACGTCCATATGATAAAGTGGCAGTCTGCCATCGGTATATTCTTTAATAATCGTAAAGGTAGGGCTGTTGACGATACGGGTAATCCCTAAGCCTTCTGCAAAACCTTTTGAAAAAGTAGTTTTGCCTGCACCTAAATCCCCTTCTAATGTCAAAACATCGCCTGGCATCACAAGTTTGGCCAAAGCAGCGGCAATTCGTTTCGTCTCATCCGCACCTTTTGTCGTCCATGTTAATTTCACAGTTATGTCACCTCATTTCTTAAAATGATTATATCCTTTTTTCATTAACATTGTTTGCTGTTCATTGTCTTTTAATATAACGCTTGCTGCTTGATCACCTTTGACTTGTCCAATGCGTTTGACTTGAATGTCTTCTTTTCTACATTGCATTTCAAAGCTTTCCCAATCAGCCTCTGGAATCGTACCAGTTAATACAAAGTCTTCCCCGCCAAATAACACCCATTCCAGCCAGTCTTTACGCAGCACTGGTAAATCTGGATGTGCGGGGAGCTTGTTTGCTTCTATCTCTATCGTCACATGACTCGCTTCGGCTATCTCATTCAGCTCACTCGCTAATCCATCACTCACATCATTCAAGGTGACCCGTGGGAAGCTTGAGCAAATATGTCCAGCAGCAATGTGAGGCTGAGGCTTTTTATGACGATCAAGAAAAAAGGCTTTGTCGACTGCCTTGGTAGGGGTTACTTCGTTCATTAAAAGTGATAAGCCAGCAGCTGATGAACCAAGCTCACCTGTGACAAAGACGACGTCTCCTGTCTGAGCACTGTGACGATAACAAGCTGTTCCCTTGGGAACCTCGCCAATGACCGTCACTGTAATGACAAAGTCACTGCGAGTGGCGACTGTATCTCCACCAATTAAATCCATATGATAGGTGTCAGCCAATGCTTTCATTCCCTCGTAAAGAGCTGAGACGATCGTCTCATCACCATGAGGGGGGATCGCAATCGATACAAGATAATACTTTGGGGTTCCTCCCATTGCGGCGATATCACTGACATTGACCGCTAGTGCTTTAAAGCCAATATCAAAAGGTGTGGAAAAATCAAAGCGAAAATGAACATACTCCACCATTGTATCAACACAAACGACCTCTTCACAATGTGAATGAGGTTGATAAACACTTGCATCATCACCGATGCCCATAACCAAAGAACGCTGATGTGTTTCTTTTGGTGTAATTCGGCGAATAAGATCAAATTCATCCATAAAAAGCAGCCCCTTCATGCAATCAATTGATTGAGTAGACACGATGTCAGACATAATTAGTATTAGTGTAAGCCAATATGAGTTTCAATTCCAATTAAAAATGATATAAAGAAAGCCTGGTATGAAAAAACCAGGCTGGGTTGAAGTGATCTATCTTTTTCTTTTCACATAACGTGTAGCCAAACACAAACCAATTCATTGCATCTTGGATACGTACGAAAAGAAAAAGACATAAAAAAAAACGAAACTATACGTTTTCGTTTACAAGTCATAAAAATGGCGGTCCGGACGGGACTCGAACCCGCGACCTCCTGCGTGACAGGCAGGCATTCTAACCAACTGAACTACCGGACCATTTTGGTTGCGGGGGCAGGATTTGAACCTGCGACCTTCGGGTTATGAGCCCGACGAGCTACCGAACTGCTCCACCCCGCGATGATATAAATATGACAAGCTTGGCGGCGTCCTACTCTCACAGGGGGAGACCCCCAACTACCATCGGCGCTGAAGAGCTTAACTTCCGTGTTCGGTATGGGAACGGGTGTGACCTCTTCGCTATCGCCACCAAACCTGATGGAGAGAATGTTCTCTCAAAACTAGATAACAATGTTCATGCTTCACATTAGAATATAGGTTAAGTCCTCGATCTATTAGTATCTGTCAGCTCCACGTGTCACCACGCTTCCACCTCAGACCTATCAACCTGAT